>CAWHCB010000007.1:0-487566 GCA_963827905.1 Methanomassiliicoccaceae archaeon | reverse complement strand
CGAGGTTCTGGCTATCACGTAGGACGGTGATCAGTCCCTTGGCCTCCAGGACATTGGCCCTTTTCAAGGTGTCCTCGTCCTCGGCGTCCCCTTGGATGACCGGGTCCCCCTTCTCCACCAGCGATTCCACCTTCAAGCGGTCCCTTTGACTACCACGTTTTCCCCTCGGCACTTGAAGATGGGACATAACCTCCCTCCCCACATTGCCATATCCGCAAACGATGTAATGGTCCTTCATTCTGGTCCTCCTCACTGGTAGACCCAGCTCTGATCGGAGGCTTCGCTCGTCACCACCAGCTGGAACAACGTGGTGAAGGTATAGATGACCGCCCCGACGCCTGCCACCATCACCACCACACCGACGAATCTGGAGATTGGGACGGTGGGGTAATAATCACCATAACCTACCGTGGTCATGGTGACCATGGTCAACCACAGGGAGAGACCAAGGTCGTGGTGCACGGTCGGTTCGGTCAGAAAAAAACCTATGGTCCCGAATATGACGACGATGAATATCAGTGTCAGGGAGAACAGTAGCGCCCTTCTCATAATACGCCCAGGTCCAAACCAATTATCATTGGTGGGATATTTCAATGCTATGAAGGAAAATGAAAGAGCCACTGGAGGGATTTGAACCCTCGACCTACGCCTTACCAAGGCGTCGCTATGCCTCTAAGCCACAGTGGCAGTGAGCCCCCCCAATTGGATAATGATTCATAAACCTTTCTGATCTGGGTGTCGTTCCATCTGAGTCCAGACCGTTGCGATGCAAACTTTTTTGTCAACCCGAGCTTTCGGTGAGTCATGAAGAAAGAGATGAACGCGGTCGATGTCCTGGCCATGACCAAGGAGATGCAGGACCTCGTCGGGGGGCATATGGACAAGGTGTTCCATTGGGACGGAAGGAATGTGCTGTTCCGCATCAACGCCCCCGCAGGGAGAAGGGAACTTCTGCTCCGTGACGGGAAATGGCTGTACCTGCCGAAGGACCGGCCCGAGACGCCGGACACTCCCGACCAACTTCGCCGTCCACCTGCGCAAGATGCTCACCAACGCCCGGGTCATTGAGCGTGGCGCAAAGGGAGTTCGACCGCATCGTGGTCATGGACCTCACCACCAAGGAGGGGGGCTTCCAGGTCATCTTCGAGCTGTTCGGTGAGGGCAACCTGCTGGTGCTGCAGGACGGCAAGATCGCCAACTGTCTGGAGCAGAAGACCTGGAGGCATCGCAACATCCGCATCGGCCTGGAATATCAGTTCCCCCCCTCGAGGCCGCACCCGCAACTGTTGGACCAAGAGGCTTGGAAGGAGGCGTTGGCAGCCTCGACGGCCGACGCCATCCGCACCCTGGCCACCGCCGGGAACCTTGGTGGGCAGTACGCCGAGGAGGCCTGCCTCATCGCCAAGGTCGACAAGGGCAAGAAGGCCAAGTCCTTGAGCGAGGAGGAGATCTCCAAGCTGGTCGATGGGATAGGTCAGCTTTTCTTGAGGTTGGACTCGGCGAGACCGACGGTCTACTACGGTAAGGAGCACGCCGAGGACGTGGCCCCCATCCCGTTGTTGCAGGACGCGGCCCTGGAGGCGGAGGAGTTCCCCAGCTTCTCTGACGCCTTGGACGAGTATCTCTTCGCCAAGGCCCCGGACGCGGAGGATCTGCGGGACGAGGAGCTCGAGAGGTTGATCAGGCAGCGGGACCAGCAATCAGAGAGCGTGGACCGGCTCCGAGCCGAGAGCTTGGAGATGGGCGAAAGGGCCAATCTGATATACGTCCGCTATGCCGAGGTGGTCAAGCTGCTCGCCGTTCTGAAGACCAAGGCGGAAGAGCTTAACTGGGAGCAGATGCGCGATTTCGCCCAGGGGCTTCCGTTCTGCGTCAAGGTCGAGCCGGACAAGGACCTGATCGTGGTCCGCATCGACGACAAGGAGGTCCCGCTCAACTACCGCATGTCCATCGACGAGAACGCCAACCTGTTGTTCTCCCACTCCAAGGAGGCGAAGGACAAGATGCGGGGGGCGGAACAGGCGCTGATGGAGACGGAGAAGAAGGTGGAGGAGCGTCGGCGTCAAGGACAGGAGGAGGCCAAGGCCGTGAAGGCCAAGGTCAAGCCCACGAAGCAGTTCTGGTTCGAGGCCTACCGCTGGTTCATCAGCTCCGAAGGGCGACTGGTGCTAGGCGGTCGGGACGCCCGATCGAACGAGCAATTGGTCAAGAAGCATCTGGCCGCGGCGGACCGCTACGCGCACGCGGACCTGCATGGGGCGGCCAGCGTCATCATCAAGAACGGGGCGGAGGCTACAGAGGCTGAGATGCTCCAAGTGTGCACGTTCGCCCTGGCCAGCTCCAAGGCCTGGGGGGCGGGGGTGAGCGAGGGCAGCGCCTACTGGGTAGTTCCAGACCAGGTTTCCAAGACGCCGGAGGCTGGGGAGTTCGTGCCCCGGGGCGGTTTCATCATCCGAGGCAAACGCAACTACCATCACCACCTGCCCTTGAGATTGGCGGTGGGCGAGGTCCAGCATGAGGGGGCCAGGAAGGTCATGGGCGGTCCGGTGGAGGCGATCCAGGCCCGTTCGCAGCGTTATGTGGTGATCGTCCCAGGGGAGATGGCGCGAGGGAAACTGTCCGCCCAGTTGGCCAAGCTTTTCGAGGTGCCGGAGGAGGAGATCTCCCGCATACTGCCCCCAGGCAACGTGACCGTGGTCGAGAAAATGGGATTAGAGATGTGAGAGGCGCCCGAGCCGGAATTTGAATCCGGGTCTAGAGGTTCGCAGCCTCTTAGGATATCCAAGCTACCCCACTCGGGCGTGTGTTGTGCGGCAGGCGCAAGGCATTCGACATTAATAAGTGCTGTTCATGTCGAGCTTGCCCTTTTTCCTCGCAAGATGGTCCGCATACTTGAATATGCCGATGGACACCAGGAGAAATGCCATCGAGGTGACCGTCAGTAGGAGCAGTATGGACAGGTCGGAGTACTCCCCCAGCCCGCTCATCTCCGAGAAGTCCATGGATGGCACTAGGGTGCGCCGCATCAGCTCAAGCCAGTAAGTGATAGGTATGGCCAATCCAATGTTCTGGGCCCATTGAGGCAGCACGGTGATGGGATACACCACCCCGCAGAAGAGGTAGAACAGGCCTGCGATGCCTTCGTTGATGCCCGAACTGTGCCTAGCGGTGAGGAACGTCACTCCGGCCAGCGCCACCCCGATGGTGCATATGCAGGCCAGGCCGATCAACAACCCGATGGCGAACATGAGCCAGGCGGTCTGGGCCAGGTCCACGGCCACGTCCAACACCGCCACTCCGAACACGAGCGTGATCACCACTGCCAAGGCGGTCACGGCCATCTTGCTCAAGGCCCGACCGATCACATAAAGGAAGAAGCTGATGGGGGCGATGTAGACCTGCTTCAGCGTCTTGAACCGCTCCCGGTCCTCCTGCACCACGTAGGCCACGCCGAACATCACCTGGGCCACGAACATGTAGAAGGCGTTCCCCACGTACATGTACGAGAAAAGCACCGGGTCGGTGGCGACGTCCCCCAGTATTATGACAGTACATGAAGACCAGGATGAACGTCCCGAAGACCGGCTTGACGATGGAATATACCAGGAACAGCAAGGGATTGGTCCAATTAGACTCCATCTGCCAACCCAGCCAGGCGGACCAGCGGACGGTGCGGAGGTCCCTTCGCAACGCGTCCTTCATTGCCATCGCATCGTCAGCCTCCCTTCCTTCCGTCCCAGGTACTCCATCTTTTTTAGGGCGAAGTGCGCGGCCACGATGAACGCCAACGCCGACACCAGCAACAATGCCAGCTCAGTGGTCACTGGCAACAAACCCTGGGTCTGGTCGCCGAACAGCAACTGACGCATGGCGTCCAGCCCCAGCGTGATCGGGATGATCGCCGCTCCCAGGGCGAAGTAGAATCCGATCTCCCGCACCGGGAAATAGAACCCGGAGACCAGATAGATGGGCTCCTGCATCAGGTTCGACATGTGCCAGGCGCCTCTCCCCCACAGCATGTAGAGGGAGGAGAAGAGCATGCCGAGCCCATAGAGCGCGATGAGGGTGGTCACGAAGACCGCCGCCAGAAGACCTGGCGAGGATATGTCCATCTCCACCTGGAAGATGATCACCCCCAGGACGATGGTCGAGACCGCCCGCACCGAGGTCAGGATCATGCCGCCCAGGGCCATGCCGGCCAGGACCGACATCTTGGACATGGGCGCCATCATGTAAAGCTCCAGGTTCCCCGTCTCCTTCTCCCAGTAGAACTGGGTGGCCATGGACCAGAGCACGTTCAGCCAGTAGGCCGTCATGGCCCCACCGATGATGACATAACCGGTGTACACCTCCGGAGCCCCCAGCGCCTGGTAGTAGAAGACGAAGGCGGCGATGCCCAGCAGTGGCAACAACGTATCGAAGAACATCCAAGAAGGCTCCCGAAGGCCGCCCACGGCCCTCGGATAGGCCCGGCCCTTGACGGCGCGGAGGTTGAGCAACCAGTCCATCACTCCAGCCCCCGGCCCACCAGGTGGATGAACACGTCCTCCAAGGTGGCCTCGCTCTTCCCCAGGGCGATGATCCGGCCCCCCTTGGAATTGATATGGGAGATTATCTCGGAGATGACCGCCTCATCGTTCACCACGAAACGGGTCAGGGCCCGATCCCCCACTGACTTGGAGTTGTAACCTTCCAGCCCGACCATTGGTGGGATGGAGTCCATGCCGGGGAAGGCGGTGGTCTCGATGTCGAAGGTGGTGGCCCGTTTGAGCATGCGTTTCAGGTTGGATGGGGAATCGCAAGCCAGGATCTTTCCCTGGTCGATTATCGCCACCCGGTCGCACAGCTCGTCCGCCTCCACCATGTAGTGAGTGGTCAGCAGCATGGTCTTGCCCGGCGTCTCCTTCACCCACTTGCGCAGGAAGTCCCGTATGATCAGGCTGGCGTTGACATCGAGCCCCAGGGTGGGCTCGTCCAGGTAGATCAGGTCCGGGTCGGTCACGAAGCCCCGGATGACGTTCATCTTCTGCTTCTGCCCGGTGGAGATGGTGCGCACCTTCGCATCGGCCTTGTCCAGCAGACCGAACCGTTCCAGCAGGTCGTCCATGCGCTGCTCTCGCCACCTTGGGCGGGATGCCGTAGAACTGGGAGAACATCCAGAGGTTCTCCCGGACGGTCAAGAGGCCATAACCGGATATCTCCCCGCCGGACACCATGTTGATGCGGGCGCGGATCTTGTTGTAGTCCTTGACCACATCATGGCCGAGGACCCTGACCGAACCCTCGCTGGGAAGCAGTAACGTGGCCAAGATCTTGATGAGGGTGGTCTTGCCCGCGCCGTTAGGCCCGAGGAGGCCGAAGAGCTCGCCCTCGCCGACCTGCAAGGAGATGTCGTCCAGCGCCTTGGCGTGGACCTTATCCCCTTTGCCCCCGAAAACACGAGTGACGTGGTCGACCTCTATGGCGTAGCGCATGGCTTGCACCACATGGTCGATGCCTATGAAGAATTATTGTGTTCAGAGCTTCTGTTGGTTCTGCCAATAGCGGCTTATGTACCCGGCGATGCGGTTCCTCATCTTCACCGAGTCAACAGTGCATAGTTTGTCTACCATCGCCTTGTTGTTCTCGAAGTCGGTGCTGAAGACCCTGGGGTACTTGGCGACCAGTTCGATGGCGACGCGTTTGATGTAAGTAGGTCTGATGTTTCCCATGGACACACCCGATGGTAAGGGCGCCAAAAGGGTTCGCTCTATTTAAAAGTTGTTGGATTCCGGCGGCCTCGTGTAGGACTGGCAGAGATGAGAACGAGACCTATGCTGGACCGAATCATATTCCATCCTTATCAAGGCTCCCTCGGGGCGTGGGGATGACGAAATAGGCCAGGGCAGATAGCATGAGGACCAGACCAGCTATGGACCAGGCGGCCCCGAACGAGAAGGCCTGGGCCACATACCCCATGACGAGAGTGCCGATCAGCCCGCCCACCTGCAGGACCAGGGACTGTAATGAGAGGAGGGTGGAACGCTTCTCACTGGGTACGTTCGAGTTGAACAGGGCAGCGAAGGGCGACCCCTCCACCCCCACCAACAGGAAGAACAGCAGGTAGATCGCAGCGAACCCCCAGACGCCCCCCTGGAGAGCCAACAATATCAAGGCCCCACCCATGGCCAGTCTGATCGCCGCAAGCGCTTTGGACCGTCCCTCCTTGAACCTGGAGCACAAGGGTATGCTCACCAGGTTCCCCACGGAATTGGCCAAGAAGTACCCGGCCGCAATGACCCCGAAGATCCATGCCTCCGACTCGCTGCCCAGTATCTCTTTGAGACGTGGCTGCCAGTACGTCTCCACCGACATGAGGGAAAACCCCAAGGCCGCGACGGATATGAGCAATAGCAATATCGTCCGGTTCCTGAACCCATATTGCACGGAGGTGGACAGTACCTGAGGTAACCTTTTGGCGCCTGACCAGGCATCGCCTCTTTCCGCCGGTCTTTCCTCCCGTACCAATATCGAAGTGAGCACCACCTGCGCAGCGACGGCGATGAGCATCACCATCAGGTTGATCGAGTATACGCCCAAGCCGAAGGCCTCGTCCACCTGGGGCCCTAGATAATACGGCAGCAGGCCGCCGATCAACGAGCCGGAGGCGATCCCCACCGGAATGACGGTGTTGGCCTTTGCCAATGCCCTTTGCAGGTCCTGGCCAGGACATTCCTTCTTGAACTCGTCAACGAACCAGGCGTCCATGGACCCGGAGGATAGGGCGCGGGCCGTTCCCATCAGGATCATGCCGATGAAGAGAAGTGGCAAGGCGGTGGCAAAAAGCACCGTGGCGAGCGCCATCGCATAGAAACCCTGGGAGATGAGATAGACCCGTTTACGACCGATGCTGTCCGCCAGACCTCCGGTCGGAAGCTCCAGCAATATCACGGTGGCAGAGTAGGCGGCTATCAACGCGCCCACCTGGAAGATGTCCGCCCCCTTTTCCAGGAAGAGCAACGCCATGATCGGGAACATCAGACCGACGATGAACCAATGGCAGGACTGGTTGACGATGTAGACCTGGAGCGGATCGAGTCTGGACATGAAGGTGCTCACCTACCCCCTCGGTGCATGGACCTAACCTTCCGACTATTTTCTGGCCCTCCCTCGAGGCTTCCCGCAGGAGAGCTTGCCTTCGGGGCAGGGGCCGCGAACGCAGGGCGGTCCAGCGTCATGGAATATCTGTGGGGAGACCTCTTGGACCAGGCGGAGCATCTCCTCGGCCACCTCCCGGATCTCCCACTGGGCCCGCTCGCAACAGCGTAAGGTGAAGAAGTGCATCAGCTCCCTGGCGTTCATGGTGACCATGATGTTGCTCTCGCAGGCGTTGGGAAGGACGTAACGCGCGTCCTCCACCGGTACCCTCTCCGCCAGCTTCTGATACGACTCCCAGGCCTGTTCCATGGCCAGTCTGTAGATCTTCGCCGCCTCTGGGTCCGCCTCCACGCTCTTGGGCAGGACATACTCCGCCGAGAGCATGTTCACATAGCGTTGGGACTGCTGGCTGTAGGATGCCATCCGGTGTCGCACCAATTGGTGGGTGAGGGCACGGGACACTCCCTCCAGAGAGAACGTGTAATATGCATGCTCGATGACCGAATGGTGCCCCATCCCCACCACATCCCCGATCAGCTTGCCCGCTTTGTCGTTCGTGACCTTGCCCCGGATCTCGCTGGGGGGCCCTTGGGAGTAGCAGGTCCTGGCGGCCGTGGCGCAGAGCAGCTCGGCGTCCTTGGTATAGGAGAGAAGCACCACCTTCATGCGTTGTACGGTAGCACGACGAAGAATTAAATGCATTGCGGACTAGGCCTGGCCTGTGCCTACCGTGAAGTGGATGGTGACGTCGCAGTTGTTCCCCTCGGTGGCGCAACCTTCCGCGACGTTCATGGCGCGCAGGTCCTTGAGGCGGAGAACACGCATGTCAGGCCTGGCCAGTATCTTGGTTATTCCGTCCACGTGACCGTCGCCCACCACCGCCAGGACGCTGCCGTACTGGCCCTCCGCCACGGCGATGCGGCTGGCCATGACATCGTTCCGGTCGTCTATGAGCACCTTCTTCATGGTGGGGAACTCCTGCGCCATCAGCTCCATGTACTCGCTCTCGTTCTCCTCGAAACGCTCCAGTTCCGCCTCCACCTGCTTCTTCGAGGCCACCAGACCAGTGAGCCCGGACAGGAACAAGAGCACCTTCTCCTTGATGGGCATGCTCACCCAGAGCCGACGGAACATCTTGGATGCCTCGACATCGATGAAAAGCACCTTCGCTCCCATGCTCTGCCCCTCCTCCACCGCCACCAGCATCTCCTGCCCCACCTTGCCGTTGAACTCCTTGGCCATGCGCCGCTGGGTGAGGGCGAGAAGCTGGTATGGCAAAGGCGCTGCACCGCGCTCCTGCGGGTTCTTGAGTGCCTGGTAGCGGGCCGGGTCGAGCTCGACGGCCACGGCGCCCGGTGCGGCGGACCGGATGACATAGCGGACCTGGCGCTCGATATCGAAGACGTGGCCAACGCCCACCAGCGTTATCATCGCCTTGCGATGGCAAGTAACGTTATTATACCCTTTGCCCTCTCGCACCCCCTGATGCCCGAGCGGCGCGAATTCGACCTGGTGGCGTTCGACATGGACGGGGTGCTCATCGACTACCCCTCCACCTGGACCTGGGTGCATGACCATTTCGGCGTGGGCAACCGGGCCTCGGTCGACGCCTTCCTGCGCGATGAGATCGACGACATGGAGTTCATGCGCCGGGACATCTCGCTCTGGGTCGGGAAGAAGCCGGACCTTAACCGAAGCGACATGGCGCAGATCCTCGAGCCCTTGCCATTGATGAACGGCCTGTCCGAGACCCTCCAGGAGCTCAAGGGACAGGGCATGAAATGCGTCATCGTCAGCGGCGGCCTGGACATGGTGGCGGGGAGATTGGCGGAGACATATGGGTTCGACGATTACGCCGCCAACGGCTTCGAGTGCGACCAGGACGGCATACTGACGGGCAACGGTACCTTGAAGGTGTGGCTCAAGAGCAAGCATGCCGCCCTGGAACGTTTCCAACGGGAGTTCGGCATAGCGCCAGAGCGCACGGTCAGCATCGGCGACAGCTTCATCGATGTGTCCATGTTCGAGCTCTCCGCCCTTAGCATCGCCTTCAACCCCATCGACGACTATGTCACGGAGAAGGCGGACCACGTGGTGCGCGAACGTGACCTGCGCCTCGTCCTCCCGCTCATCCTTGGTGGTCGGGGTGGCCGTGCTCGCCGATGAGCGGCACGAAGACCACGCTGCCCAGATCGACGCTTGAGTACTTTTCGCCCTTCCTCTCCATCCGGATCAGTTGCTGGTGCCCCCGGCCCCCGACCGGGACCAGAAGTATCCCGCCCTCCGCCAACTGGTCCATCAGAGGCCTTGGCACGGATGGCGCCGCGGCGGCCACCGAGATGCGGTCGAAGGGCGCCTCCTCGCTCAGTCCCATGGTTCCATCGGAAAGCAGCACCGTAACATCATCATACCCTGCCGATGCCAGGTTCAACTTGGCCCCGCGCACCAGCTCTGGCACCCGCTCCACCGCGAACACCGCCCCACCGGGGCGCACCATCTCGGCCAGGACGGCGGCGTGATAGCCTGAGCCCGCGCCCACCTCCAGCACCTTCATCCCCGGCTCTACCTCCAGGGCCTCGACCATTATCGCCACCATGTGCGGGGCGGAGATGGTCTGACCGCAACCGATGTATTGGGGCCGGTCCTCATAGGCCTGGTCTCGTATGTCCTGGGGCATGAAAAGATGGCGGGGGACCTTGAGCATGGCCTCGATGGCCCTCTCCGAGGTAAGATAACCTCGGTCCCGCAGGCGGGCCACCATGCCCTTTCGTTGCTGTACAGCGTCCATGTCCCTAAGAATAGGTGCGCCTCGCCGCCTTGGCATAGATGCGCACGATATCCCGGGCCGGCACCGAACC
This sequence comes from Methanomassiliicoccaceae archaeon, assembly GCA_963827905.1. Lineage (GTDB taxonomy): Archaea > Thermoplasmatota > Thermoplasmata > Methanomassiliicoccales > UBA472 > JACXTP01. Next base: position 477,571 of record CAWHCB010000007.1, on the reverse strand, counting down.
TCGCCTCACCATGCCGTCCTTGGTCTTGATGTAATGGATGACCACTTCCTCCCGGCCAATGGTCATGAGGTCGTCCACGAAGAACTCCTCGTCCGGGGTGGCCTCCAGGTCCACCGATATGGTCTTGTGCACCTTGTTGATGGCGACCCGCACCCGCACCTTGTCGAAGCGCTTGGCCCAGATGGTGGAGATGTGCTTCACCGCCGCCCGACGCACCCGGCGTTCGCCCACCTCGATCGAGCTCACGATCACCGGCAGGTCCTCCACCAGCAGCTCGTCGTCCACTGCCAGCTCCTCGTCCTCGCCCAGCTCCAGCTCATGACGATGGGAGCTCCCCATTTCGCTGACGATGATGGGCACCTTGATGCCCTTGGCCTCCCGCACCACGGTGGTGCTCACCTTACCACACTCCAGGCACTTCACGGTGGCCTCGATGACCTCCTGCCCTTTGCCGATGCGGCCGCGGAGGACCTCGTGCATGGTCACCTCATGGCATTCGTCGCATTGCAGCTGTAGGGCGTTGGGTACGTTCATTTCATCACTCCCTCAATCATAAACGCTCATAGGATTAAATGGTTTCAATGGGACACATCGAAGGCCCCGCCGTGCCCAGGCACGACCACCTCGGCCCACTGGATGATGCGCTCCATGGAGCGGAGGGCGGCCTCGGGGTCCGTGACCACGCCGGGGGGCACCCATTTCCTCACGTTCTCGTAGGTGGGGATGGCGTCCCCGGCCGCCACCACCCGGCGGTCCGCCTCCACGAAGGCGCTGATGGCGCCTGGACTGTGCCCGGGGGTGTGCACCAATCGGATGCCGTCCTCCACCATCATCATGTCTCCTTGCATGAGCACGAAGCCCTCCTCCGCGCCTTCCAGCGCATGGGCGATGACCTTGGCCTGGGGGAACAGGTCGTTGTTGGAGCAATGGTCGTAGTGAAGATGGGTGTTCACCACCAGGTCCACCTCCTCCGGTCGGTGCCCGTGGGCGTATATGGCCTCCATTAGCCGACGCCGATACTGGTTGTCGCCGGTGTCGACCACGATGAGGTGCTCGTTGCCTGTGATCAAGGTGCAGGAGGAGTGCGCCTCCACTATCGTCTGACCGCGTCGGAGAATGCTGCCTTCGCAGAGCACATCGACCCTTATGCCTCTCATTTGCCCTGCACTTCGAAGCCGCATTTGCACTTAAGTTTGTTCCCCTTGAGCTCGAGATGGGAGCCGCATCGGGGGCAGGTGGCGTGCTTGGCGAAGTGCTCGAGCCAGGCCTGTCGCACCGCTGGCTCGGTCTCGCTGGCGATGAGCTCCAAGTCCTTTTGCAACAGCGGCGTGGTGGCCAGGGGCCTCAACGACTCCACGTCCATCGCTTCCACCTTGTCCTTCCTGACCGCCTTGGGCAGCACGGCCGCCAGGGCCAGACCGGTGACGAAACCGCCCAGGTGGGCGGAGTAGGCCACCCCGCCCCCCATGCCGGGCATGAGGTCGAGGAACAGCTGGACCGCCAACCACACCAGCACCGACAGGGCCACGGAGACGCGGGGCAGGAATATCGGCCCGAGGAACATGGGGATCTTGTCCCGGGGGTAGAGCCAGAGCATGGCGCCCATGGTACCGGCGATAGCCCCCGAGGCCCCGAGCACCAGGGTGCCGCTGTCCAGCCCGAGGATCGCCGCCTCGGTGAGGACGGCCACCAGACCGGCCACGTAGTAGAATATGATCAACCTCTTCTTGCCGACCCGGATCTCCAACTGGGAACCGATCAGGAAAAGGAAGAGGATGTTGAACACGATGTGGGCCAAGCTGCCGTGGATGAACATGTAGGTGAAGAGGGTGTACAGGCTCTCCCCGCTGCTGAGGTATCTCGGCCGGAAAGATAGCTGCTCGATGACCAGGTCCGGGCCCCACATGGCGTCGAAGAACTGGACGAAGTATATGCCCAGCATACCGATTATAAGCACCTGCACGTAGCTGAATCGCTTAAGCAGGCCCAACAGGGCGGTGGCGATTATCAGCGCCACCACGACAACGGTGTATACGTCCACGGTCTCCGCAGGCCGAATCTTTGCTCCGCTATAAAGGGAATTCCCGTTCGTCCGTCGGAGGCAACGGCTCAGACCTCCGATCGTCATCGCCAAGCTTATCCCCGGGCGCATCGTTGTCGTCCTAGGTGGGATGGGATGCAGATCGACCAAGATATCCTGATAAGGCCCTGCGAGGAGGTATATGGTCCCTCCGAGGACACCTGGCTGCTCATAAACGCGCTGGAGGTGGTCAGGGACGAGCGCGTGCTGGAGATGGGTTGCGGCACGGGCATAGTCTCCCTGCACATGGCGAAGCTTGGAGCGAAGGTGACCTGCGTGGACATCAACCCCAAGGCGGTGGAGTGCACCAAGCACAACGCGTCGCGCAACGACCTGCTCATCAACGTCATGGAGTCGGACCTTTTCCAGATGGTGCCGGGCACCTTCGACCTGATGGTCTTCAATCCGCCCTATCTTCGAGGCAAGGCGGACCAGATGCAGGACCTTTCCTGGGCCGGCGGGCCGACCGGAACGGAAACGCTGCACCGCTTCCTGGAACAGACGGACGGGCATCTGGCCGATGGCGGTCGCGTGGTGGTGGTGGTCTCATCCCTGATGCAGAAGGGGGCACTGGACAAGGTGCTCAAGGGCTTTAAGGTGCGGGAGCTGGCCTCCATGCGGCTATTCTTCGAGGAGCTGAAGGTGCTCGAGCTGCGCATCAGCGGGCCAAGAAGGCCTCGATCCTACTTCTGAGCAGATCGCTGGCCGCCTTGCCCTCGACCTTCCCTTTGAGCTGGGCCATGACCGGGGCCATGAGCGGTCCGACCGCCCCCATGCCCTTCTCGCGCACGAACGCCGCTCGCTCGGCGATGATGGCGTCCACGATGGCGGCGGCCTCGTCGCCGTCCACCTTGCCCAGGCCGAGCTCTTCGACCGCCGTGTCCAGGTCCTTGCCCTGGGCCATGTGCCTCAGCACGTCCGGGAGCGCCTCCTTGGCGAACCGCCCCCGGTTCAAGGCCTCGAAGGCCTTCCGGACCTGGGCGTCGCTCAGCGCGTCGGTGCTCACCCCTTCCTTCTCCAAGGCGGGATAGGTGTTGAGGAAGGTGCGGGCCGCCACTTGGGCCTGCCCGCCCTTGGCCAATTCCTCGAAGAGGTCCTCATGGCCTTCCCGCACGATCTGGCGGGCCTGCTGCTCATGGATGCCGTACTCCTTGGCCAACCGGGCCGCCTTGGCGTCAGGGAGCTCCGGCAGGTTGCCAGCCAATTCAGCCAAGAGCCGAGGGGAGATGGTTATCGGCCTGACATCGGTCTCCGGGTACATGCGTCCAGCGCCAGGCAGCGGTCGGCTATAGGTCGTGCCGCCATCTGGCAACGGGTCCCTGGTCTCCTCGGGCACGCCATCGAAGGCCATTCCGGCGCGTTGCAACGCCATGGCCAGCGCCGGCTCTGCCTTCATGGGGTCGTCGGCGCATATGGCGAAGGCCCGCTCAGGGGCGACGCCGAGAAGATGCCGAACCGCTGCCACCTCCTCCGGAGTTATTCCATACCCAGGGAGCTCGTCGGAATGGAATATTCCGGCCACTCCTCTGGTGCGGGCATACTGGGCCATCTCCGCCCCTAAGCGTAGCTTACCATCCTGGCTCTTCATCAGGCCTTCGTAGCCGGGCAGGGAGGCCCCGAAGACCTTCCCGCCCTTGCCCAGGGCGCTGGAGATTACCTTCGACTTGGACGATCGGAGCGCATCGGTACAATCCACGATGGGGCCATCAGGTCGCTTCGTGCTTCGGGCCAAGAGCTCGTCCCGGACCCGGAGCAGCCCGGACTGCCGTTCGATCTCCCGCTCCACATAGGTGGGCAGGAGCTGCAGGTCCTGCACCCCCTTGACCTCGACCCTGGCGCCCCCGGGTATGGAGACGTTCAGGTCCTCCCGGATGGTGCCCAGACCGCGCTTCACCTTGCGGGTGGCGCGCATGATGGACCCGATGCGGGCCGCCACCTCGCGCACCTCCTCCGGGTCGTGCATGTCCGGCCCGGTGGCCAGCTCTATCAACGGTATGCCCAGGCGGTCCAGGCGATAGGTGACCTCGCTGCCCTTGGTCTCGACCTTGCGGGCGGCGTCCTCCTCCAGACAGATGGATTGCACGGAGATGCGCTTGCCGTTCATCTCGATGAATCCGCCCGTGGCCACCAACGCCGTGCGCTGGAAGCCGGTGGTGTTGGAGCCGTCGATCACGATCTTGCGCATGAAATGGATCTCGTCCACCACCTGGGACGAGGTCATCGCCGCCACCAGCGAGCGTCAGCTCCATCGCCTCGGCGTCGGCGTCGTGCGGCGGCTCCTCGTCCGCCTCCACCAGGCAGCAGTGCGACCGGGGGCACTGGTAGCGGAAGTGCATGCGGCGCTCCGCCTGGGCCAGGGCGGCGCGGTCGATCTCTCCCATCTCGCTGTACGTCGGTCGGAGCCGGCGGTGCAGCGTGGGGCCCTCGACCTCCACCAGGTCGGAGGGGCAGGAGCAGAAGAGCTTGTGCGTGTCAAGTTGCTGGTGGATCTCCAGCCCCACCGTCACCCGCTCAACCATCTATCTCCCTCCTGGGGGAAAGTTCGCCCCGCAGGTCGGAGGTCATGAGCCGCCCCACCTCGGAGACGTCGGTCGTCTGGGCCAAGGACCCACATCAACTTGACCAGCGCGGTCTCGGGGAGCATGTCGCCGCACGGCACGACGCCGGCGTTGATGAGGTCCCTGCCTGTGGCATAGACGTTGAGATTGACCTGCCCATGGAGGCACTGGGTGGTCATGGCCACGGCCACACCGTTGGACACGGCCTTGGCCAACACCTCCACCATCTTCGCCGAGACGTGGCCCAGCCCCGATCCCGCCAACACCACCCCGCGGTGCGCCATGATGAGGGCATAGAAGCTCTCGGGGTCCATGCCTGGATAGAACTGCAGCAAGGCCACCTTGGGCTCCATGCGCTCCCTGAGGACCAGCTCCGCGGTCCCCCTGACGGGATGATCCGCCAGGAACTCCACGCTCCCTTCGAAGCTGACCTTCGCCACCGGGGCCGCGTTCAAGCTGTGGAAGGCGTCCCTGCGGCTGGAGTGCATCTTGCGCACCCGGGTGCCTAGGTGGACCAGGGCCGATGTGTCCGATGGGCCCTCGTGCATGAGCACGAAGACGCCAGAGGCGTCCGCCGTGGCGCAGAAACGGGCCGCCGCCACCAGGTTGGTATAGGCATCGGAGGAGGGCCGGTCGGAGGAGCGCTGCGCCCCCACCAGGACCACTGGCCGGTCCAAGCCTTCGAGCATGAAGCTGAGCGCGGCGGAGGTGAACCCCATGGTGTCCGTGCCATGCGGCACGATGACCCCATCCGCCCCGGCCTCGATCTCGGAGACGATCGCCTGGGCCAGACCGACCCAGGCCGCGCAGTCCATGTTCTCGCTGAATATCGAATAGAACACCTTGGCGCGCACATTGCAGATGGAGGATATCTCCGGGACCGCAGCGATCAGGTCGTCCGCGGATAGGGCGGGATGCACCGCCCCGGTCCGGTAGTCGACATAGGAGGCGATCGGTCCCACCGGTGCCGATTATGGCCACAGTGGGGAGTGCGGCGTCGGTCTTCGCATGGCGCGCTGGTCTCGCTCTCTCCTCGGCCCGGTCCTGCACCTTTACGGACACGTCCTCGTTCAATCGGATGCCGACGTTGTAGCCGCTCTTCAGCTTGATCACTATGACGTCCGGGTCACTGAACTGGTGATGGGGCATGAGCACGCCCTTCTGCTCCTCGTCCTTGCCCTGCACCAAGAGGGTGTCCCCCTCCTTGGCGCCGGCCGTTTTCAATATGGCCAGCGCACGCTCTGAATAGTTCATCTCCGCACCGGGGCGGACATGGCCTTAGTGCTTTAACTCTTTTATGAGCGCTCTAGCTAAGATGGGAAAAAATAAAAAAAAGGAAAAGGTTGGAAAGTGGTTTACGCCTTCTTCTTCCTCATGATCAATGCCACGACGATGAGGATGATGACGATGGCCAGCACGCATACGCCCGCGAAGATCCAGGTGTTGTCCGCATCCGCCGTTACTGGTGACGTGGAGGTCTCCCAGGATCCGTCCAACGGGTCGACGGCGGTGACCTCCTTGCTGACATTGCCGTTGTCGAACTCGACAGACACCTTGTAGGGGTTCATGCTGCTGTCCTTGCCGTTGGCGGTGACCATGTACGACACGACGGTGCAAACGAAGTCGCCGTTGAGGTCGGTCTCGCCCCGGGCCACTTCAGCCCCGAGCGCGTTAAGGACCAAGACCTTGGCCTCGGTGACCTTGTCACCGTCGTCCTCCTCGGCGTGCACCTTGAGGATGGTCTTCACTGCGAAGCCGCCGCCCTCCGCACCGGCCGCTGGGGCGCTTGGCACGACCAGCACGTTCTTGTCCCCGCCCTTCAACACCGAGTTGAAGACGGAACCAGTGCAGTCCTGCACCACCACCGCGTCGTCGAGCACCTCGATGTAGGCGTTGACCAGGTTGACATCGCTGCGCACCGCGTACAGTCCCTCGATGCACTGGATGGGCACGGTCATGGTGCTGCTGTTCAGACCGACGTAGTAGGGTATGGTCAGGTTGCTCGGCGCGATCCTGTCCCCGAAGATCAGCTCGGGGCAGTCCATGACATAGACCGCCTGGTACAGCATGCCATACCAGTTGCCCGTCATGACCAGGCGCTCGCAGCCCATGGCCATCACTCCGACGTGGCCCGACGAGCATGTCGGCTGACATCGAGACCGAACATCCCGAGTCCAAGAGGTCGCCCTCGGTGCCGATCAGGTCCTCGCCGCTCTCCATCAGTCCGAACAAGTGGTGTCCCACCAGCTCGATGAAGGGAGCGTACTCGCGCCAGGTCGTCGATCATCTTGGCCCACCCGATCTGGTTGTCCGATATGGTGACGTTGCTGTCGGTGAGCAGGATCTCCACCTTGTTCAACATGAACACGTTGTCGTGGATCCTGCCGACTACCGCCTCGCCGTAGATACCGGCCTGCTGGTTCAGGAGGAAGATGTTGTCGTACACCGCTCCGAGGTCCGTGTCCCTGGCGTAGATACCATGGCGGTTGGCGACGATGAGGCAACCGACGATCTGGGGGAAGGCGTCCTCGCCCTCGATCACGATGCCCTCTGCGCCTGGCTCTCCCATCGAGTCACCGATGATGATGCACTCGGAGATGGTCGGGCTGCAACCGTCGACGTTGATGCCGCTCCGTTCGTAGTTAGCTATCAGGCAGCCCACCAGCTCGGCGTCGGAGGTCGGGCCTAGGTAGATGCTCTCCGCGTGCAGGATGGAGCATTCCATGGCCTGTAGGACGCCGTACACGATGAACTCATAGTAGCTGCTCACCGGACCGCTCAGGGCGGACATGGGTTCGAATATGTCGTCGTCAGATACTCGGACACGACGTTGGTGTTAAGCATCCACAACATGCCTCCCTCCTCCACGAGCAGGGTGGCGGTGCCGTCGACGCTGGAGCCACGTAGCTGGAAGCAGTCGAGACTGTCCAGGTAGAGCGCTCCACCGCTCCTAACCGTCATGTCGCCGTCGTAGTAGACCTCGTTGAAGGTCAAGCGGGACTCGCCGTCGATGATCCACTGGACCCCGAACCAATCATCGCCTGGTGCGAACGGTTCGGCCTCGACATAGATGCCGTAGCCGTCGTTGTACTCATACCAGCCGTTGTAGATCCTGATCTGGTCTTCGGTACCGGCGTCAATGTCGACCCCGATGCCCTCGTTGTTCCAGACGGTGTTGTTACCGAACACAACGTCATACCCGCCGTAGATGTTCACACCGTAGGCGCCGTTGTCGCTGATGACGTTGTTCTCCACCTGACAGGCGCTGAGCTTGAAGAGGACGACGCCCTCGAAGGTCGAGCCGGTGATGTTGTTGCCGGAGATCGACGAGCCATCCAGATAGATGGCGTACAGACCGCGGTAGTTGCCCACGATGTTGTTCCCGATGACGGAGAGGTTCTCCCCGTTGACGAGGTACATGCCCCAATCATCGTCCGCCGCGCAGGCGGTGATGGAATTGCCCGTCACCGCCATGTCATAGCAGTAGTTGATTTGGATGCCGCTGTAGGGGAAGCCGCTGACGGTGTTGTCCGCCACGCTGCCCTGGGCGTTCTGCACGTAGATGCCGTATCCGCTGCCGTCGGTCAAGGTGTTGCCGATTATGTCGACGACGCCGCCGGTGACGATAGATGCCGTTGTTGACGCAATCCGACAATATGTTGTCCTGCACCAGGAGGCTCTGGTCCTGGGCCGGGTCGGGGTACATCTCAACATAGATGCCTTGCTCGCACGACACCACTTGGTTGTCGGTCACGGTGAAGTCCACGGAGCCGGTCAGGCTGCCCATGTACCCATAGTCGGACATCAGCCTGACCTGGATGCCGTAGGCTTCCTGCATTCCGTTCACATCATTGGCGGTTATGACGATGTTCTGCGCCCCATCCATGGTCGGCGAGCCGGCCAGAGATTCGGTGTGAGTGGAATCGGACACATAGGCCCAGATGCCCCACACGGATGCGCTGACGGAGTTGTCGGATATCGTCGCGTCGTAGGTGTCATGCACCTCGGACATGGCATTGGTCGCGGATGCAATGTGCTCCACGCTGATGCCGCCGAAGGCTCCCTCGATCTGGTTCCTCAGCACTTCCACGCTGGCTACCAAGGTGACCATCGAGTGGTCAGGCAGGTCGGCGCGCAGGTCAGAGGTCGAGGCATAGGCCCCGGTCCTGACAATGATGCCGCTGAACAGGGTATCACCAGATATCACGTTGTCGTTCACGCTGGCGTTGAAATCGGCGTCCATGACGGCGTTGCGTCCAGTGGCATAGAAGCTCTGGTCCACCGCGAGGGCAAACTCGGCGGAGGCGCTGAGGTTGCCGTCCTCGGCCATCAAGGTCATGCTGTTGCCTTCCACCACGACCGAACCGGTCACGGTGGCCTGGGCGTTGCAGTAGATGGCATCTCCAGGCACTCCCAACGAGGCAATGGCGTTAACATAGTTTCCATCGCCGACAGCGCTGCCGACGAAGGAGTTGTTCTGGACCTGCACCCAGTACTCAGCCTCCATGACCGAGGATATCGGGGTGCCCCACACTGGGTAGAAGTCGTCGAACCCGCCATAGTAGTAGTCGTTCAAGTTCAGCATCCCCGCGCAATCCTCCATGACATTGTCCTGGAAGATGAACAGGTCGAAGGCGCTCGTCTCCCCCACCAGGTTGAGACCGTTGTGGTAGAACATCAGGTCCGCCACCAAGCCGCATCCGGTAAGGGTGTTGCCTAGCATTGTGACCGAGTTGTTGGTCATCACGCTAGCCACGCCTGCATCGTTGCCGCCGGCGCCCTCCCAAAGGGAGATGTACACTCCATCGGCGCCGTTGCCTTCCATCTGGTTGTCTTGGACTGACAGTGTCCAGTATGCAAGTGCGATCGCCATCGTAGGAGTACAGGTCACGGTAGACATCGATCAGGACGTCGGGTTCCGCCCCTCCGGCCATGATGGTGTTGCCGCTTATCTCCAGGTCGCTCTCCATGGCGCTGAGGCTGCCATCGGTGTTGAAGAGCTCCATGACCTCTATCGCCTTCGGGGCGCTCGTGTAATAGTCGCCATCATAGCCCAGGAAGGTGGGCATGCCGTCGAACGTATTGTCGGTCACGGTCAAGGTGTGCCAGACATTGTCGGCGCTGACCCCGTCCCAGTCATAGAAGTTGAGCCAGGACGACATCATGGCGTCGTCATCTAGGTCCTGGTCCACCAGGAACGGCATCATGCCGGTGAAGGCGACGGTGCTGTACTGGTTGCCCATCATCTGCTCGTTCAGGGTGATGTTCAATCCGCTGTTCTCAGCGAAGACGTTGAGATTGCTCACCAGTATGCCGCAGTCGGTGAGGATGTTGTCGTTGAACCAGCGGTCTGCGCTGAACTCAAGGTCCACTGCCTCTACGTCCTCGTAGTCGTCCACGAAGGTGGACATCAGACCGACGAAGGCGCAACGGGTGAACTCGTTGTCCGTGACCACGATGGTCTCCGCGCCGCCCATGGTGTTGCTGGACTCAAATGCGAAGGCCCAGCCCCAGACGGTGAAGAACACGTTGTCCGTCATCTCCACGTCCAAGATGCCGTCCTCGGTCCAGGCGTCAATGGCGCCGTCCTCGACGCCAGAGACGATGTACCAGAACTGGCAGTTGGTTATCTCCTCAGTGATGTCGCCCATCTGCGCGTAGGTCCAGATGGCGCCGTCACCGAAGTTGCGCACTACGCTGTCGTTAGCATCCAGGTTGACATTTCCCTCCGAGGAGGCGATGTACATGCCCGCTCCAGCGGAGACGTCCTCCGGGTGCATGGTGTAGCTGGTGTGCTCCAGGTCGAAGGGGTTGCCCACGACCATGTCCACATCGTAGTTCAGGCCGACGAAGAACCAGCCGAAGCTGTCGATGTAGCTTTCGCCGACGGCATCGGTCTCCATCATATCGTAGATGAACTGGATGTCTCCGTTGGCGTACAGGACCATCTGGAACACGTCCATCCGGTCGCTGACGTCGCATAAAGTCGTACACGGCCCACTGGAACACCGCCTTCTCGTCATCGATCACATATCCGATGAAGGAGGAACCGCCATTGGTGGCGAAGTTGGTGTAATAGCAGGGAGCGATCAGGTTCAACCATCCGCCTACCTCGACGTAGCCATCCTCGTACATGTAGACATCATTGTACGGTGAGCCGCCGAAGTAGAAGTCCCAGGGCAGGACCGCATGCAGCGACCCTCCCGTGTTGGTCCGGTTTACTGGGTCCGGCTCAATCATCTGGAACTCATAGCTCTCGTCCGCGTCCACGGTGTAATAGGTCATGGAATCGTCGGCGTTCGTGCCGTCGATGGTCGTGCCTTCCATGACAACATTGGAGTCGCCGTAGACCGATTCCGCGGTGACGGCCACGCCGTCCTGCGCGTTGAAAGCGCAGTCGTTAAGTGTCATTTCCAGGTCGGTCGTCGCCAACGCCTCGACGGCGTTCAACCCGCCGGTGATGGTAACGTTGTTCAGAGTGATTATGCTGGCCCCGGTGAGCTCATCGGCGCTGGTGGTGGAAACGCCCACGCTGCCAGACAAGCCAGAGAGGACGCAGTCGGTCATCTCCAGGTCTAGGGTCTGGTTCTGTGCCCATACGGACACACCCTACCCCGTCATAATCAGTGATTGTAAGCCCGACTATGCTCATCGACAGAGCGTCGGTGTCCTTGTAGATGTCGACACCGTTCAGAACATCTGTGATGGTCACATTGATGATCCCTACGGTCCCGTTGTCACAGGTGATGGCGGTCTCAGCGTACCTGATGGCCACGTTGTTGAACTCGGCCGAGCCGGCCTCGCTGACCCAAATGCCATTCCATATCCCCCGGTAAGGATCGGTGAAGTTTGCAGAGAATACAATGAGAGCGGGGTTGCCAGAGGCGTCCGCGATAAGCTTCCCATCTTCAACAATCAGGCCAGTGCCGTTCTCGAAGAGCACCTGAGCCCCAGGCTCGATGGTGAGAACAGCGCCGTCCGTTACGGAGATCGGTCCTGATGCGTTCACAATATGCACGCTTCCACTTTCCCAAGTGGTATTGGCGTCTATGTCCTCCCAGACGTAGATCGGCTCGGGGGCATCCACTGCCGCTGCCGTGCTCCCGTTGGAGAACAGCAGAACGGTCATTCCCAAAGCCAAAATGCCTAGGAGAAAAAAGACGCGCTTCATGGTCCTAAACCTAAAAGTAAAGGACTCACTCTCGTTAGTTTGCATGTCTTAAATCCCCCTCCTGAGGTGTCCGTCCCTCCAAGGACCCCCAGGCAGTGGGTGGAAAAAGGCGTTGCACCCTACTTATATTTAATTGCATTTTTTTGATATTAAAAAACGAAGTTTGGCTTCATTATATATCCAAAGACTGAGCCGATATGCATTTTCATTTGTGATAATTGACGTAAAGAGAGTTATCATTTTTGAGCACTAAAAAGGGAATTGTACGTCGACCATCCTCCCGATTCGGAGCGGGATCTCAACAGAAAGCATTAAACTGGACCGTCGTAATCAAGAAATTCGTGCACAAGACCACCCACATCCACATGGAGATCGACGTACTGGCGGAGAACCGGCACCTGGCAGATCACAATCAGGAGAAGTTGCGGTCCTGGGCATCCGCTCCGTGGACGTCATGGGCTCCATCGGATCCGGCAAGACGGCCTCATCATCCATGCAGATGGCCGTGCGCCGAGGGAAAAGCGTCGAAGGTAGCGGTCCTCGCCGGCGACGTGACCGGACAGGACGACTTCGACCGGTTCCAGAAGGCGGGCGATCAAGGCGGTGAACGTCAACACCGGCAAGGAATGCCATCTCGACTGCGCACCTCGTGGACCACGCCTTGGACAAGCTCGACCTGGACGAGCTGGACTTCCTGTTCGTGGAGAACGTCGGCAACCTGGTGTGCCCGGCGGACTTCCCCCTGGGGACGGACCAGCGCATGGTGGTCATCTCCGTCACCGAGGGTGACGACATGGTGCGGAAGCACCCCATGATCTTCCTGGAGTCGGACATCGCCGTCCTCAACAAGATCGACCTGCTGCCATACATGGACATCGACGTGTCCAGGGTCAAGCGCGACTACGCATCGCGTCAAGAAGGGGGACCGGAGCTGCTACCGCACCTGCGCCAAGACGGGAGAGGGGCTGGACGACCTGTTCCAGGCGCTCAATATCGCAGGCCTGAACCGCCTACATTATTATATACGGTGCCCGCTTATCCTGACGAGGCATGTCCATGAAGGTCCTGGTCGTAGGAGGGGGCGGACGGGAGCACGCCATCGTCGCCGCTCTGTCCGCCGGCGGCTCGATCATCTACGCGGCCATGAAGAACCACAACCCCGGGATCGCCCGGCTATGCTCAGGAGTTCAAGCTCGTGCAAGGAGACCGACGTGGACAAGGTGGTAGAGTTCGCCAGGACCAGCAGCGTGGAGCTGGCCGTCATCGGTCCCGGAAGCCCCCTTGGAGGTCGGTCTGGCGGACGCCCTGGAACGGCAAGGGCATAGGCTGCGTCGGTCCGTCCCAGGGCGGCGGCCCGGCTGGAGACCTCCAAGTGCTTCGCCCGCGTGCTCATGGAACGCATGGCGTCCCTGGCAACATCGAGTTCGGGTCCTTCGACGACCTCGAGGCCGCAAACGCTACGTCAAGACATCGATTTCGAGGTGGTGGTCAAGCCGGTCGGGCTCACCGGGGGCAAGGGGGTCAAGGTCGAGGGCGAGCACCTCGCCACCAAGGACGAGGTGCCATGAGCTACCTCGAGGAGATCTTCGCCCAGCACATCGGCGGGGCCGGCGTGGTGCTCGAGGAGCGGCTGGTCGGAGAGGAGTTCACCCTGCAGGCCTTCTGCGACGGCAAGAGTGTCGTGCCATGCCCCTGGTACAGGACCACAAGCGTGCCTACGAGGGCGATGTGGGGCCGAACACCGGAGGCATGGGCGCGTATTCCGCAGGAGGACCATCTGCTGCCGTTCGTCACCGCCGACGAGAAGGACGGCGGCGCTGGACATCATGCAACGCACGGTCGAGGCCATGGGCGAGGAGGGCTGCCCTTACCGGGGCGTCCTCTACGGGCAGTTCATGCTCACCCGGGAGGGACCGAAGGTCATCGAGTTCAACGCCCGCTTCGGAGACCCGGAGGCCATGAACGTCCTGTCCATGCTGCAGCTCGACCTCGTTCACATCTGCCGGGCATCTGCGACGGGAAGCTATCCCAGGGCCTGGTCGCCTTCCTGCCCGAAGGCCACGGTGTGCAAGTACGTCGTTCCCGAGGGGTACGGCACCGAACCGAAGGCCGGCCTGCCGGTGCATGTCGACGAGAAGGCCATCGCCCGACTGGGGGCGGCTTGCTACTACGCCATGGTGGACGAGGAGGACGGGAGGATCCTGACCACCACCTCCCGGGCCGTGGGCGTGGTGGGCGTCGCCGACACCATCGAGGAGGCCGAGGCGACCTGCGAGGCCGCCCTGACCCACGTGAAGGGAGATGCCATCTTCGTCCGGCACGACATCGGGAAGAGGGAGCTGGTGCAGCGTCGGGTGGAGCACATGCGCCAGGTCAGGGAGCGGACGGCGCAATGCATGAGAACCTGGAGCAGATCGCCGAGGCATACAGGACAGCCTGGAAGAGAAGGACACCGTCCGGGAGATCGCCATCAAGTCCTCCCGGGCCATCATCCGTGTCGAGCGGCATTCGTTCACGGCATGCACAAGAGGGAGGACGTCAGCGGCAGCATCGCCGAGGCGATGGACGAGGCGCACCGGCTGCGCAGCCTGCTCGAGGAGCACCTGGAGATCTGGAACTCGGGCATAGTGCAGGACGCCTTGCAGGAACTGGCCGAGGCGGCCATCCTCACTGTCCATGGTGAAGGGCGAGGACCTGCCGGACCCGGAGGACCTGGGCATGCCCGGTACCGCCTACCTGATGGGCATGGCCGACGCCATCGGCGAGCTGCGACGCTTCGCCCTGGAGGCCTTGCGCCAGGGCGCACTGGAGGAGGCGGAGACCCGACCTGGACCTGATGGAGGAGCATGTTCCTGGTCATCATGCGCTTCGATTATCCGGACGCCATCATATCCATCAGACGGAAGCAGGACATGGCCCGGTCCGTCCTGGAGAAGACCAGAGGGGACGTGGCCGTGGCGGTGAACTCGGCCCGGTTGGAGAAGCGCATAGCTGAGCTCGATGCAAAAATGAAGAACGGTTGAAAGGGTTTGACCGAGGGATTGGCCCTCACTTCTTTTTCTTCTTCCTCTTGGGGTTAGGCCTGCGCCAGATCAAGAAGACGAGGACCACGAGGGCGATGGCCAGCACCCACAGGTAGACATTGTACTGGTCTGAGCCTTCCACCTTGAAGTAGATGTTCTGCTCCATGGTCTTGTTGCCGTTGGCAAAGGTGACCAGGGTGGCGTTGGGGTCTATCTCCATCAGTACGGTGTGCTTGCCCGACCCTATCTTGTAACCGGTCCAGTTAAAGTTGATGCCTGGGTGGCGTTGGGCGCCAGCGTGACCGTGGTGTTGTAGATGAGCAACGGGTCCTCGGGGTCATCGTTCAGCATGAACACCACAGGCACGTTGACCGCCGTGGCGTTGCCGATGTTCTTGACCGTCGCCTTGAGCATGATGGGGTCCACCACCTTGATGGTGAAGTCCTTGCTCTCGCGTTACGTTTCCACCTGCCGGATTGTTGGCGCTGGCCTCGATGGTGATGGTTATGTCCCCGGAGTTCGCCGGCGCGGTCATGTTGAAGAAGAACGTCCCGTTCTTCGCCGGTCCGGCCGCACCGGGGACGAGGGTCACTTCGGCCTTGTACTCGCCGGACAGCGTCCCCTTCCAACTGAAGGTGGTGTTGTTGCCTTCCGGACCTCCGGTGATGACGATCTTGTAGGCATGCTTCTCCTCGATGCCGACCCGGGTCGGTCCGTCCAGGACAATGGTCAGGGGGTTGGAGTCCTCCGCCACCGCCGTGATGCTGAGGACGGGGGCGATCAACACCAATGCCAGTATTATCGATATCAGCGCTTTCCGCGTGCGAACACCTCCTTTTTGATCATAAGGAAGACGAGAAGCGCAGCCAGCATCGCACAGGCGACCATCAGCGCGATCGTCTCATAGGACATCTCCGGGGCCTCGCTGGCCACCCCGTCCCCTGACACCGTGAAGCCGTCCTCAGGTATGGATGGGTCAGAGAAGTCCGGCCGGAACGCCAGAGCATCGGTGTTGTTGTGCAACAGGGACAGAGCCTCCAGCTCGACCGTCACGTTCGCTGTGGCATTTCCGTCCACGCGGATCAGCGATACCTGCACCGTCTTGTTTCGGCCAGCGGTGACGTTGAAGATGGTGGGGAAGTCGGTGAAGTTGCCAGTCTCGCCCACCCTCATCTTCACCTGCCAACCGGTACCATTGAACGACGCCAGGTTCGTCAGGTCCAAACTGTACTGGTCGTCCTGGTTGCCGGTGTTCTCCACCAGTATCTGGTAGGTGTAATTGTCCTTGCCGCTCTGAGCCAGGGGTCGGAGGTAGGTCAGGTTGACCTGGTTGCGTGGGATGATGTTGACGTCCAGGTTGAGACTGGTCGAAGCCCCGCTGCCCTTGGTCGAGACCGCGGTTATGAACACGGGCGAGTGGATGACGTTGACCTTGAACGAGGGCGTCAGGGTCACGGTGATGTTGACCTTGCCCCCGGTACCAAAGGTCAGGTTCTCCACCAAGGCGGTCTTGTTGGTCACCCCATTGTGCGTGAAGGTGATGTTCCAGTTCAACGTGGACGACGAAAGCTCGTAGGAGTCCACCATATTGCCTGTGTTGGTCAAGGTCACGACGTAACTTATGGGCTGACCGTTGGACACATTGCCCTTGGTGTTGTTCCAGGAGAGCTTAACGGTGTACGAGACCTGTTTTATAAGATCGAAGTCCGCCTGCATGGCGCCGTTGACCAGCAAGGTCTTGCTGGCGGCGTAGGACACTGGGACGCCGTTCTCAGGGATGAGGGCGGCCCCTGTCCCGACGAATGTCCCTTGGGGCAGGAAGACCACGTATTGTCCGCTAGGATCGGTGTCCATGACATACGATGCCTCCCCTTGGGAGATGGTCATGTTGCCGAACTCGGGCGATCCTGCCACGCGCAGTGTGCCGTTCACACGGTATCCTTGCTCCATGAGTATGCCGAGATCGGTGGTGGCGTACGGAGGCACGGTCACGAAGCCTAGATAGACCATGTCGGACGCTCCACGAGCGTAGATGGTATAGTTACCAGGGGCGATCGTGGCCGAGGCGGGGCTGGTCTCGAAGCTGATGTCCATGGCGGTGGAGGACTGGGCCTGCATCTCTACCGTCGCACCGGCGGGAAGGCCGGTTACGGTGGAGTTGTCGAAGGTCTGTGTAAGTGCCACCACTAGGTTCTTGGTGGTGTTGAAGAACAGACTATCCTCGGCCTGGAAGCGCATGTACTTCTTATCCGTGGCGGTCAGGCTTGGGTAGGTCAGGATACGCAGGTCGGCGCTTAGGTTATAGGTGCCGCCGGAGGGCATGTAAATCGCGATCGAACCCGTGGGATTGGTGCTGCTCTGGAACACCGCCCCGCTCACAGGGTCCACCAGGGTCACTGGTATGGGCTGTAGCATCGGGCTGCCCCTATAGCGAAGGTCCACGGTTATGCGTTCGGCCGGTTGCGTGGTCAGGTCCAGGCCGAGGGGGCCCGGGACTGCCACTAGGTCGAAGTATGCCTCCCTGTCCAATCCGATCTCGGATAGAACGTACAGGCTGTAGTTGCCCTCCCGCAGATAGAGCGTGTAACTGCCATTGGTGGTCAGGGTGACGCTGTCCAGATCATCGGCTGAGAAGGACATCTTGGCGCTGAATGAATCGTCCTCGAAGGATGTGACCGTGCCGTTGACCTTGTTCCGAACGCAGGCCTCGAGGTCGAGAACGGTCGGGGTCTGTCCGACCGCTATGCTCACGTCCTTGGACTGTACCAACTGATACTGGGTGGAGTCGTCCCCGCTCACGTTCTGGGCCAATGTGATGGTGTAGTTGCCCGGCCGGAGCGAGGCCACATAGTTCCCCACCGAGTCGGTGAGGACGTTGGTGTCCTTTCCCCAGCCGGAATTGGCCTTGAAGTCCAACCAGACGTTGGCCAGACCGCTACCGTTCAGGTCGACCGTTCCGCTGAGCGAACGGTTGGTGGGCACCAATTCGATGTTGCGCGTCTGGTTGGAGCTCAGGTCGTTGAACGAGAAGCTGACGGTCTCGAAGTTCGACAATGCCGCCCGGAAGGTGTAGGTCCCGTTCACCGGCAGGGTCACGTTGTAGGCACCGTTGCTTCCGGAGACGATGGTCAGAACGCGACCTTCTCCCACGTCCTGGACGCGGATGGTCACATTCGCCCTTCCTTCGGAGGTCTGCAACTGGCCATCATAGCTAAGGTCCACCCAGACCTTGCCACCGACGGTCCTCCCGTTGTCCAAGGAAATGTTGTTGCCTTCACCAATGGGCAGGACCTCCCAGGCCACCCTGGAGCCTTTTGCTGCGTATACCGTGTAGTACTCGTTCAGGAGAACGAAGCGGAAGCCACCGGTGCTATTGGTGACGCCGGTGATCGTGCCTCCCGCCGAGTTGTTCACTACCAGTCTGACCCCGCTCGCGGTCTTGTTGTTGTCGAGCACGTTGCCCGATAGGACCCATCCGTTCCACAATGGCAGAGTCTTCGTGACGCTGTTGGCAGCACCCTGGGTGACCAGCGTGACCACGGCCCGACCGTAGATGTTGGATATGGCATAGATGGTGTAGTTCTGTTGGGGCAAAGTCACCGCATAGTTCCCATTGGCGTCCGCGGTGGTCCAGTACTCGAACGTGGGGCTGATGAAGCCGATGCGCGTATAGGGCAATGGGACCGTGCCGTTCGACCCTTTGTAGATCGCCTGCCCCTGCACGGTCATGGCCTGCGCAAGGGTCAAGGTCTGCACGTAGGTGCGTCCCTCGGCAACGTTGATGTTGGCCACATTAAGTTGCAGGGCCGAGCTGTTGCTGCGGATGCGGTACTGTCCGTTGAAAAGGTTGGTGAAAGTCACCTCACCGGCGTTGCTGGTGTTTTGAGTGGTCACCCTCCCGTTGGTCAGGTCGACTAGGTCGACTGCCAGGCCTGGTGCAGGGGTGCCCCAGGGTGTCAGTACGGTGGCCTTTATGGTGGATGGCTTGACGCTAAGATCGATGGTGCTGTTCATCTTGGGGATGATGCTCTGTGTCTTCAGACCGACCTTGTGACCGTCGTAAACCGCCCAGAGCTCGGCAGACATGGGGGGCAAGGCCGTGAACGAATACTCCCCGGCATAAGCGACCATCTCCCGGCTGAAGTTGCTCTTCACGTCCTGGAGATGGACCGTGGCGTTCTCGAGGAGCTGGTCGCTGAACTGGTCGTAGCGACCGTTTCCGTTGACGTCCAGGTAGACCAATCCATGGATGTTCCCGCCCTGGATGGTCACATTGCCGTCGACGATCCAGTCCGGGTCGGAGGTGTCCGATGGGACGACGTCGCTGCTTGCGGCGACCGGGCTCCTACGCATGGCCTGGTCATAGGTGAAGTTGTGGAACTGAGTGGTTATCAGGGTTCCTACCTGGGTCCTCTGGTCCAACGTCCCGTAGGAGAATTTCACGCTGACGTTGCCGAACGGGGCGATCACCTCATAGAAGCCGTCCGCGCCGGTCTGTACGGTGCAGTGCGGGATGCCGAACTCGTCCTGGACCGTGACCCAGATGTTCTTCATGGGGGCACCGTCCTGTGATCGGACATAGCCGCGCACGATGACCCCGTCATAGTACTGGATGAAGACCACGCCCTGAGAGAGCGCGACGGTGGACATGTCAACTGTGCCGGTCATGTTCCCGTTGTCGATGAGCTCCTGGTACTCCAGGCCCTGCTCGTAGCTGATGGCGCGCCAAGCATCGGCATGGAAGGCGGTCTCGTTCTCAGGGAAGGGGTTGAAGTAGGCCGTGCGGTACACCACGCGGTAGTGGGTCAGGTTCCAGGCCTGCATGGACGGGAGACTGGCCAAGCTGCCAGATACCCCTGGGTATGCCTTGGGTGGTCTTGCCTACGTCCTCTGGGCCATAGCCCATGAAGGCACGGTAGAGCATGCAGTCGTAGAACATGTCCTTGTAGATGATGGCATAGTCCACGATCACCGTTCCCTCAGGCACCTCGCTAGGATTGTATTGGTTTCCGAACTGGTCCACCGCCTTGATCTCATAGAAGTCGATGGGTATGTTGCCCGAGTCGACCCGCCTGTCGGCCAGGGTGGCCGGGGCGTAGAAGATGTTGTAGCTGGTGGCGGTGAACGGGAAGAGACGCCCGTCGATGGCGAAGTAACCGATATCGTATCCAGTGACATCCCTCTGCTGGTGGTAGATGTCCACCAGTTTCTCCATGCCGACGAAGGATAGGACGTACGATGCCATGGCGTACTTGGTGTTGGCGTCGCTTATCTTCGGGTCATAGGGACCAAATATCTCGGGGTGGTCCAGCACGTAATCCTTGTAATCGCCCGGGTTCTCCATCACATCGAAGAACCAGGTCATGTTGACCCCGGCCGCCGTCATAGCGGCCCAGAAGGCGGTGTAGTTCGCCTCGCCGGACTCTTCGTCCGCGATCATCTTCTCGGAGTTGCGAGTGATGAACATGGCCACGGACTGGGTCTCATTTTGGGATGTGATGAACGAGCCCGCATACTGATAGGCGTTCTGGAAGTTGTCGGCCACTGTTGGGTGCTCACCCTCCTGGACCGCTTCGAAACCATAGTCCCACCAGGAAAGGAAGGCTGGTCTTTCCTCAGGGGGAAGTTGCGTGTCTTGCTCCGCATACCAACGCCAAGCGGTAGGCCAATAAGTCTCTGGCAGTGGCATGCTGTAAGTGAAACCGCCCAAGTACCAGTAGGAACCGTTGATCCGGTCATAGTCGAAGTCATCGGGATGCAAGAATTCGGGGAGCGCCTCGTAGATCTGCTTGTCGTACTCCGGCTTGTCCTGGGAAGGTATGGAGGCGTCGAAGGCCGTCCAAACGTTCGGTAGCATCACGGTTATGGCGACCAGGACCACGACCAGGACCACCTGGAAGTTGGCCAGTTTGCGCAGGAAGGCCTTTGGGTTGTTGAGGTTCAGAGACAGTTCATGGAAGTATCCCCGGAAGTCGACCCGGTCTATGACCATGGCCAACACCCACCCGCCCAACACGGCGAACACTGGAGCGGCGTTGAACAGGAAACGGGCCGCGGAGGATGCCATATAGATGGAGGTGGCGGCCCAGACCACCAGGAACACCAGGTAGGGACCGGTGGTCTTCGGGATCTTGACCGCCGCATACACCAGGCCTACCAAGGCCAACCAGAACGTCACCGCCCCGAAGGACATGATGAAGTTCGAGATGCTCGGAGGTTGCGCCTCCGATATGGTGGCGTAGAGCTTGCTCTTGACCAGGTATCCTTGTCCGGACACCACGGCGTTGAACAGGGCTGGAGCGACATAGGACAGCGCGAACAGGCCAACGATGGCTGCGACCGCCATGGCGGGGAGCACGATGGTCCAAGGCAGGTCCCTGGTGAACATAAACACCAGACCTACCACCACGCCGATGACGAAGAGGTAGAATGGCACATCGAACCATACCGCCCAGTAGTTCATGAGGTAGTAGACCGGTGCCATGATGGCGAAGGCCACCCCCCACATGACCGTGAAACTGGCCACCACACCGGTGGAATCGGCATTTCGGAAACGGTCCACCAGCAGCTGCACCATCAGGTATACCAGCGCGATGATGAGGAGGTACGTGTAACCGGTCCAGATCATGGCCACCGCTGAGATGCAGACGCCGGCTAGTGCCGCGTACACCAAAGGCAGGGCATTGGAATTGATGAATGACCGACCGCCGCTACGTATGGCCTTGACATCGTTCCATTTAGACACCCAGTTGGACCCTTTGATGGTCTGCAGCGCCCTGAGGAAGAAGTAGAACGCGAACACCACGAAGAAGAGGACCATGGCATCGTGGTCGGCGTTGGAGAAGATGCTCCTCTCGATGTGGCCGGGCATGAATGCGAAGAAGAAGGCCGCTATGAAGGCCGCTTTGCGCCCGAAGGCTGCGTTGGCGATCAGGAACACCGGTATGACGGTCATCATGCCCCAGAAAGCGGTGGAGAAGACCAGGGAGTAACCTACCGCATCATCCTGTGGCATACCTAGACCGTTAAGGGTCATGCCTGAAACAGCGACCGACCAATCATAAAGTGGAGGTCTGGCATTGCGCATGTCAAAGGGATAGTTGAGCATGTCATCGATGACCAGGTGCTTGCCCGTTTCCACCACGTGGTCTATCACCCTCATGTGGTAATACGAGTCCGAGCCCCCAGAGACCAGGAAGCCGTTGTCAACCGACAGGGGATACGCGAAGTACACCCGGATGAAGAAGGCCAACCCCAAGATCATGACAAGGATGAGAGTTGTCTGCCAGTTCCTGGCAATCCACGAATCTTTCAGCTTATCGCCGAGACCTTTCGTGGAAACCCCCTCCTTGGCCTTGGTCGGGCCTTCAGAGCCACCCTTCCTCTCCGATGAGACATCCTTGTCCTTCTTGCCGAAGGCCGCAGATATCTGGCCTAGAGAGAAATTGCCCTTCTTCTCGGGCAGGCTATCTGACCCATCCTCCTTGACTGCCATCTAAATACTCCCTTGCGAAAATCTTGGCTTCTGATGCTAAAGCTGCTATAAATACATTGTCGACCTGAAATCTTTACAGGCTGGCTGTCTGGATTGTCAGGTTCGCCACCTGCATGCCGACGCCTACTCTTGGCGTAGGACGCCCCGGACCTCTTCCACCACGCGACGTGCTGCCGCCCTCGGGTCAGAGGCCCCGTAAATCGCCCTTCCCACTATGACATGGTCCGCCCCCATGCGAATGGCGTCCGAGGCCTTCCCCCCTTGCGCCCCAACGCCCGGGGAGAGGATGCGCAGGTCCCCAATTATCTGCCTGAGGTGCCTGATCCGCTCTGGCCGGGTGGCCGGGGCGATGATGCCGCTGGCGCCGCAACGGACGGCCAGGTTGGCCAGTTGGTCCGCGTTGGGCGCGGTGAACTCAACCCCCCCGGGGTGGCTCATCTCCGTGACCACGTACACGTCCCGTCCTTTGGCGGCCTCGACGGCGGCCTTGACGCTGTCGCTGCCGGTGAAACCATGCACGATGACGCCAGAGGCGCCCAGTCGCACCGCCTGCTCCACGATGAGCCGATTGGTGTTCGGTATGTCGGCGATCTTGAAGTCGCAGATGACGTCGGCCAGCTCTGCCAGCTCGGTAATGGTTTGAGGAGAGGTGGAGAGCACCAGGGGCCAGTTGATCTTGATAGCGTCCACCAAACCCTCCACGGCCTGGGCCACCGCCATGGCCTTCGCCCCATCGGTCTCGTCCAGCGCTAGCACCACCCGGGTATCGGTCCTCATCGCATCGCCTCGCGTCGCTATCCACGAAGGGGTAGGTATTGTTTTCGAACGAACGGTTTATACGAACCCTAGACCCATCGAGGCTCATGCATGTGCACCGCTTCGGGGCCGGTTCGGAGTACTGCGGCAGGCTGCCAATGGGCTGCAGGCACTGCCGCCGAGGGTCGAAGATGGTGCTTTTGATCACTGGCAAGTGCAATGAGTCCTGCTATTATTGTCCACTTTCAAGCCACAAGAAGGGAAAGGACGTCCTGTATGCCAACGAGCTACGCGCTTTCTCCGAGGAGGAGGTCCTGAGGGAGGCTGAGCTCATCCGAGCGACCGGCACGGGGATCACTGGCGGCGACCCTCTTTGCGTCCCTGACCGCACCGTTCGCTACATCCGGCTCCTCAAATCGAGGTTCGGCGGCGCCCATCATGTCCATCTCTATACCTCCACCATCGACAAGGGATTGTTCGAGGAATTGGAGCGGGCCGGCTTGGACGAGCTACGCCTCCATCCGATGGTCTCCGACTGGCATAGGCCAGAGGAGCTGGGCATCGAGGAAGCGATCTCGGACCTTGACATACATGTCGGATTGGAGGTGCCAGCGATACCTGGGGAGGATGAGAGGTTGTTCCGTTTGGCGCAATATGCCGACCGGATCTCCCTGGACTTCGTCAACCTGAACGAACTGGAGTTCTCGGAGACCAATGCGGAAAGTCTCCGCGCCAAGGGCTTCGAGGTGAAGGACGACCTGTCCAGCGCGGTCCTGGACAGCGAGGAGCTAGCACTGGCCATGATCAGGTACAGCGACCTGGGCGTCCCGATCCACTATTGTTCCTCCAGCTTCAAGGACCGGGTGCAGCTGCGCAACCGCATCCTGAGGAGGGCGCGCAGCGTCGCCACCCCCCTGGACCTGGTCACGGAGGAAGGGATGATCTACAAGGGAGTGATCGAGACAGATCGCTACCAGGAGGCCATGGCGCTGCTCCGTGAGGTGCATGGGGTGCCAGACAACCTTATGCGGGTCGACTTGGAGCGCTCGAGGGTGGAAGTGGCGGCCTGGGCCCTGGAGGGTTTGGCCGACAAGGTCCCTTACCCCTGCTATCTGGTGGAGGAGTACCCCACCGCTGACCGTCTGGAAGTGGAAAGGGCTCCGCTGAATCGTAGGAAAGTAAAATAAGGATTAAATGGGGCCCGTTCAGGCCACGTTGATGCTCTGCACGTTGTGGTGCCGGTTAACGATGTCCCGGGCGATCTTGAGGTTGCGCCCGTTCTTGCCGATTGCCCGTCCCTTGACCTTGGGGTCAACGGTCACTGTGGCATGGACGATGGTGCCCCGGTTCTCGATGACAACGCTCTGCACGTTGTAATTGTAGAACACGTTGCGGATGAACGTCTCGGGGTCGTCGGAGTATTCGATGACCTGGATGTTCTTTCCGGTGTGGTTCTTCAAGTTGATCACGTTCTCGCCACCCTTTCCGACAGCACGGTTGGCCTGGCCAGGTTCGACGACGAAGACCAGTTTGTCCTCTGTCTCCATGCAATCCTTCACGCGGGTGCGGGTCAGCGTCTCGAAGAGGCTGATGTAGCGGAGCGTGTCCTCGGTGAACTTGATCTCATCCATGTTATCACAGCGAAAGGATGTTGGAAGTGCCCTTATCGATCACGGCGATGGCCGAGACCGAGAACGGCTTCCCAGCCAAGGCTCCCAGCTCCATGTTGGTGCCCTCGTAGACGTGCACCGGGACGCTGTGCTCCTTGGACATTAGGAATTCGTTCGGGCAGTTCTTCGAGACGATCACAAGCTTCGCCTCTCCCTTCGTAACCGCTTTCAAGGCTTGCTGCTCCCCGAACACCACTTTGCCAGTGGCGATCGCGGTCTTCAATGCTCTTCCGATATCAACCATTGTTCTGCCCCCTCCTTATTGGGGAATATACCAAATTGACAGCCCCGGTACCGAGCGTAACCGGCTGCCCTACTATAATGTTTTCTGCAACCCCGTCCAGATGGTCCTCTTCTCCCACCAGCGCCGCATGCAGCAGATGGGCCGCGGTGATCTCGAAGGCCGCCCTGGCCAGGACGCTCGATTTGCGTCCAGATATTCCGTGCCTGCCGATGGCCTTGACGTCTCCGTCAGCGGTCATCAGGTCGGCCACGAGCATGATGTGTCTTATGTCAACGGTCAGACCCTGTTCGTCCAGGGTACGGACGCCTCGTCCACGATGACCTGGCGCGCCGCCTCGACCCCGAGCACCTCGTAGACCTCCTGGATGGAGTTGGTGCGGGTGCGCCGCTTGTCTATCGCTGACATCTCGAGGACCTCTTGCAGGTTGGAACCCTCGGTGTAGATGACGAACTCCTCGCTGCGGTCCTCCCACTTGATGATGGCACGCTTGATGCCCTCCACGCCCTTGATCTTGGCATCCTTGACCAGATCGAGTATGGACTGCAACTTCTTGAAGGACCAGTCCTCTGATTGGATGACTATGTGCGTCTCGTCCTCCAGCACCGCTCCCTTCAGACCGCGCAGCTTGACCAGGCGTTTCATGATGTCCTCTGGCCTGAGCTCCTTCTGGTCCATCTTGTGGGTGTCCAGGTCCACCACCACGCGCATGTTGGTGATGTCGGCCCGGATGTCCGCCACGTCGCTGATGGCCGTGATCTCGATCTCGCCCGCCACCTTCTTGACCTTCTCCCGGTCCCTCTTGATCTCGTCCACCAGATGGACGTGCATCATGGGGGTGGAAGGCACGCGCCTGGCGTCCACGATCTCGATGAGACGCGGCAGCCCTAATGTGACGTTGATCTCAGCCACACCGGCGTAGTGGAAGGTACGCATGGTCATCTGAGTGCCTGGCTCGCCGATGCTTTGGGCGGCGATGATGCCGGCGGACTCGTTCGGGTCCATGCAATGCTCCATATATCGCTCGTGGGAGCGCTTCAGGATCTTCTTGATGGCGGCGTCGTTGACCGAGATGCCCTCGATGCGGCTGGCAATGGTGTTGATGACCTTCCTTGGCATGGGGATCTTCATGTCCTCCGACATCTTGGTCAGCTTGAGCTCGTAGTCGGTGGGCGACTTCAACTTGTCCTCGGGCATCTTGAAGATCAACTTGGGCCGCTCCTCGACCTCGACCTTCTTGCCGCCCACCTTCTTCGTGGCGGTAGGCTTCTTGACGGAACGCTTGGGGGCGAAGGCGGCGGAGACCTCCTCCATCTGCCCCTCGTCCAGACCGGCGTTCTGCAGTTGTTCCTTGGTGGCGGCCTTGACCTCGTCCTGGTTGTTGAAGACCTGGATGAGCTTCTCTATGGCCGGATCGGATATGCCCTTGCGGCGCAAGGCGTTGGCGGTGTCCTTCTTAGCCATCACTCCTCACCTCCGCTCTCGAACTCGGGTTCCTCAGCGGTCTCCTCGGCGTCCTCGTCGAACGTCTCCATCAGGTCCTTCTCGACGGTGGCATAGCCGCCCATCTTCTTGTCCTCGACCTTGGCCAGCAGATCAGCCTCGTCGCCGAGCACCTCGTAGAGGATGTCGTCGATGTCTATGGCCTTGCTGTTCACAGAGCGGGTAGGGTCGACGCCGTCCTCGCCATACTGGAACTGGATGATGCTGTCCGCGGTGTTGCGCACCGTGCCGTCCTGCTTCAACTTCAGGTCCTCCAGCGCATTGATGAGACGGCGCTGCATGTAACCTGACCTAGAGGTACGCACGGCAGTGTCGACCAGACCCTCACGACCACCCATGGAGTGGAAGAAGAACTCGGTCGGTGTCAGCCCAGATTTGTATGAGTTGATGACGAACCCCTTCGCCTTGGCGCCGAGGTTGCCCTTCTCGAAGTGGGGCAGGGTGCGCTTGTGATAGCCACGGGATAGTCGCTCGCCACGGACCGCTTGCTGACCGATGCAACCTGCCATCTGGGACAGGTTAAGCATGGACCCACGCGCACCGGACCGGGCCATCTGCACCGCGGAGTTCTCGATACCAAGGTGCTGTCCAGCGGTCTGACCGGCGCTGTCACGGGCCTTGCCCAGCTCCTGCATGACCATGACCTCCAGGGTCTCCTCCATGCTGCGGCCGGGCATCTGCTCCAGTTCGCCGTTGTGATACGCTGCCACCAGGCTGTCCACCTTGTCGATGGAGTCGGTGAGCATGGCATCGATCTGGCGCTTCGCCTCCTCGGGGATGTCCTCGTCGTCGATGCCGGTGGTGAAGCCCTTCACCATGATGGCGCCGATGGCCAGCCGGGTGACGTTGTCCAGGAACTCCCTGGACTTGTCAGAGCCATAGTCCCGGGAGATCTTGTCCAGGATGCGGCCTTTGAAGGACCCGATGGCCCTCTCGTCGATGGTGCCTGACAACAACTGCCCGTTCTTGATGCGCACATAGGCGTCATTCTCACAGGCCTCCTTCTTGCACACATTGCACTTCTGACAGATGGAGGACTTGAAGGTCTGCCTCAGGTCCTTGGGCAATATCAGCGAGAAAAGCTGCTTCCCGGACCAATACTGCTTGCCGCCCTTCTCCTTGATGGTGGACTCAGGTAGCTCTATGTTGCTTATCTTGGCCATGATCTGCAAGGCCTGGCCCTTGTCGAACTTGGTGTCCTTGTAGGTCAGCAGGAACGTGCCAGTGATGTGGTCGTGGATGGCCCCTATGATCGGCCCGCCGAAACGGGGCGACATGATGTGCTCCTGGACCTTCATCAAAATGATGGCCTCGGCCCTCGCCTCCTCGGACTGCAGCACGTGCAGGTTCATCTCGTCGCCATCGAAATCGGCGTTGTAGGGTGGGCAGACACATAGGTTCAGACGGAAGGTCTTCCCCGGCATGACACGCACGGTATGGGCCATCATGGACATGCGGTGCAGCGATGGTTGCCGGTTGAACAGCACCACGTCGCCCTCCTGCAGGTGTCTTTCCACGATGAAGTTGGGCTCGAGCGTCTCGGCCACGGTCTCAGCGTTCTTCTCGGTGACCCTGATCCTCCGCCCATCGGGACGGATGACGTAGTTGACGCCTGGAAGGTATTGCTCCATGTGAGGTGTCGGACCGCGCCTGACCATGATCTTAAGCTGTTCGATGTTGGCCTTGGTGGCGTTCACAGGGACGGTCAGTTCCCTGGCCGCCTCCTCTGGTACTCCGACCTCGTTGATGGAGAGGCCAGGATCGGGTGAGATGACGGTACGGGCGCTGAAGTTTACACGCTTACCGGACAGGTTGGAACGGAATCGACCCTCCTTTCCCTTCAACCTCTGCACCAGGGTCTTCAAAGGCCTTCCGGACCGGTGCCTGGCAGGCGGGATACCGGAGGTCTGGTTGTCGAAGTAGGTGGTGACGTGGTACTGCAACAGCTCCCATAGGTCCTCCACGATGAGCTGGGGGGCACCAGCGTCACGGTTCTCTCGCAACCTCTGGTTGATCCTGAGCACGTCCACCAGTTTGTGGGTCAGGTCGTCCTCGGACCTGTCCCCAGACTCCAATGTGATGGAGGGGCGGACCGTCACCGGCGGAACGGGGAGAGCGGTGAGGATCATCCATTCCGGGCGGCAGGACTTCGGGGATATTCCCAATGGGTCCAGGTCCTGGTCGGGTATGCGCTCCAAGCGCTCGCGCACCTCCTTTGGGGTGAGCTTGTGCCCATCCTCACGGAAGGTGGTGGGCTTGTCCAGGGTGATCTTGAGCTGGTCGGCGCCACAGTGGGGGCAGATCATGCGAGCGGCGGCGTCCTTGGCGGTTATCTTAGCCATGTCGCGCAGCTCGATCGAATCCCCGCCGAGGTCCTCCACCTGGTCCATGGATGCCATGTACTCCTTGGCCTGCTCCTCGGTGAGCAGCAGGCGTCCGCAAGAGCGGCAGGTGGACTGGAGGAGCTTCTTGATCTCCTTCACGTATCCGACGTGGATGACAGGCATGGCCAGGTCGATGTTGCCGAAATGCCCCGGGCACTCGTCCACCTTGTGGCCGCAGGTCTTGCACCTCAGACCGGGTTCGATGACGCCCAGGTGGGGGTCCATCAATCCCATGTCGATAGGGAATCCATCATCGTCATAGGTGTCCGCTGTGATGATCTTCGTGGCCGACATCTTCCTGATCTCCTCCGGAGATAGGCAGGCGAACTTGATCGACCCGATCCTCTTCGAGACTCCGCGCATCATCGTAGGTCCTCCAGTTGAAGGCGCATAGCGACACCAAGTGATAGCAGCTCATCTAATAGCAGCTTGAACGCGTACGAGGTCTGCACCAGGTGCACATTGGTGTTGTTACCGCAGACCGGGCAGCGCAAGGCACCGCGCCGGTCCAATATTGCCATATGGCCGCAGTTATCGTTACCGCAAACGTACTGGAAGGTCCCGTCGGACTCGTCCAGCAGGCGGTCCTTGATGACCATGGCCGCGCCGTGGCCGATGAGGCAGTCACGCTCCATCTCACCGAACCTCAGACCGCCCTGTCTCGAGCGCCCCTCGGTCGGCTGCCTGGTCAGAATCTGGACCGGGCCACGGGAACGGACGTGCATCTTGCCGGACACCATGTGATGCAGCTTCTGGTAGTAGATCACGCCTACGAATATGTCAGCGTTGATCTTACGACCAGTGAGGCCGTCGTACATGACCTCGCGACCGTTGTGCATGAAGCCCTCTTTGATCAAGGCTTCGCGCAAGGCCTCTTCGTTCTCACCGGAGAACGGGGTACCATCGACCTCACGGGCCTGCATGGAGCCGACCTTACCGCCTATCATCTCCAAGACGTGGGCCACGGTCATACGAGACGGGATAGCATGCGGGTTGATGACCAGGTCGGGGGTGATGCCGTCGGCGGTGAAAGGCATGTCCTCACATGGCGCGATCAGACCGACCACTCCCTTCTGCCCGTGCCTGGAGGCGAACTTATCGCCCAGCTCGGGTATCCTCTCGTCACGGACGCGTACCTTGACCAGGCGGCTTCCGTTCTCGGACTCGGTGAGCATGACCGAGTCGACCCATCCGGTTTCACCAGCGCGGCACGTGACCGAGGTCTCGCGACGCTTCTGGGGTGTAAGGAAGTCGGTCTCCTCTTCGAGGAACCGAGGCGGCGAGGTCTTGCCGATGAGCACGTCCCCGCCGTGAACTGCGGTCTCTGGCGAAATAAGCCCGTCCTCGCTGAGGGTGTTGTAGGCCAAGTCCTGCCTGGCCCCCCTGACGTCAGGGGATGGGATCTCGAAGTGGTCCTCCTGACCGCCGGGGTAACGGCGCTCCTCGGCGCGGTAGGTCCTCATGAAGCTCGACCTGCCCAGTCCGCGCTCTACGCTGGACCGGTTCAGGATCAGGGCATCTTCCATGTTGTAGCCGTGGTACGATAGGACCGCGACCACGAAGTTCTGCCCCGCCGGCCTCTCGTTGAAGGCGACGAACTCCATGATCTTGGTCTGGACCATGGGCTTCTGCGGGTAGTGCAGGATGTGACCACGTGTATCGGGCCTCATCCTGTAGTTGCTGGCGCTGAGTCCGAGGGACTGCTTGGCCATACCCGCGCCCATGGTGACACGGGGTGAGGAATTGTGCTCTGGGTACGGGACGAGCCCCGCGCAAACCCCGAGTATGCACATGGGGTCGACCTCCATGTGGGTCTGCTCCTTGTTGTAGAGGAGTTTCCCCTGGAGGATGCCCCCGCAGTGCCTGCACTTCAAATGAGCATGCTTCTCGGTGGTGCCCATGTTCAGCCAGTCGACGTCGAGCGGTGACAGGGCTATGCCGCACTTCTCGCAACGCTCCGGGACCTGATATGGCTCGACGGCGATGAAGGAGTCCTCCTCCTCTTCCGCGTCGACCCACTCGATGGCGCCCTCCCGGATGAGGTCGGTCCAGCGGATCTTGCCTTCGCGGATGTCCTCCACATGCTTGCGGGTGAGGACGGTCCTTCCATCGTTAAGCACGAGCAGGGGGCGGCGCAGGCGGCCCTCGTCGCAGTTGATGATGACCTCGTCCATCTCCTCGTCGTAACGGATGTTGATCTCGTGGGAGAGCAGTCCGGTGCGGCGCCTCTGACGCATCTCCGCCACCAGTTCCAGGGCGGAGTTGTGGACGCCTTTCAGGTCTCCGTTGACGTAGACCCGGGTGCCAGACTTCTGTTGGCCCTTGACCTCCTTGACGCCGAGGTCCTTCAGGAGGTAGGTGACGTCCTCCTCCCGGAACCCCTCGGACACGTCGATTATCAGTGCTGCGTTCTTCACCAGACCGCAATTCTGACCCTCGGGGGTCTCGTTCGGGCAAAGGCGGCCCCACTGGGTGGGATGCAGGTCACGAGCTTCGAAGTGAGGTTGGCTCCTTGTAAGCGAGGAGGTGACGCGTCTTAGGTGGGAAATGGTGGACATGTTGGACGTGCGGTCCAAGAGCTGGCTCACGCCCGCCCTTCCGCCGACCCAGTTGCCAGTGGCCAATGCGTGCAGCAGGCGGTGGGTGAGCAGGTCGGGACGAATGGCGCTGGTGATGCGCAGGTCCTTCTTCCTGGCATAGGAACGTTCCAGCTGGTACTTCAGGTCCTTCATGAGATTGGTGAAGGCGACACGGAACAGGTCCTCCATGAGGTCGCCAGCGAGCTTCAGGCGCTTGTTGGCGTAGTGGTCCTTGTCGTCCTCCTTGCGGGTGTCCAAGGACAGCTCCAGAACGGACCGGGCGATACGCCCGAGGAAGATGGCCTTCTTCAGACGGTCTTCCGGGGTGTCGCCCAAGTGGGGCAGCAACGAGCGGTCGATTATGGATTCGACCTTCTTGACCCGGTACTCCTTGGCCTGACCGGTGGCGAACTTGCGCTCCAGGTAGACGATGGCGTCCTCAGTGGTGAATATGCCGTTCGGGGGGTAGATCTTCTTGTCCTGGATCTCCTCGATGTTGGCATAGACGATGTTGCCCATGCGCTCCTCAGAGACGATGGCCTCGAATATCTCTTGGTCGGATTCCATGCCCAGGGCCTTCATCAAGGCTACCAGTGGTATCTGGCCAGATGCGGCAGGGACGGTGACCATAAGCATACCATCGCGCTTCTTCTCGACCAGGGTGAGGGCGCGGTGACCTTCCTTCTGGGAGAATACCTTGGCGACCTCGAGCTCGGTACCGTAGCGCTCGTTGGTCTCGACCATGACGCGGTTCGGGGCCAGGTCCTCGAGGGTGATGAGGACGCGCTCGGTACCGCCGATGATGAAGTATCCGCCGGGGTCCATGGGGTCCTCGCCCTTTTGCTGCAGGATGCGCCAATACTCTTCATCGCTGATCTCGCGCTCCTCCTCCAGGTTCTCCTTGTAAAGGGTGCACTTCTTGCTCTTGACCATGCAGGGCAGGTCGCCGAGATGCACATCCTTCTCTGGCTCCTTCTCGATCCCGTCCTCCACTATGGTGAAGTCCATGAAGATAGGTGATAGGTAGTTGACGTTCCTCAGGCGGGCCTCCATCGGGGTGAGGGAATGGGTGGAGCCGTCCGCCTCGCGGTTCTCAGGAAGCTTGACCTTTATGGTTGGCTTGGCCCCCTGGTCTATGTTGCCGCGGTCGTCCCGCTTGCGACCGACACGGATCTCGATGATCCGCCCATCGGTCTTGTCCGGGTCGAGGCGAATGATGCCACGGTCCATATCTTCGGCGCTGACTCGTAGGTTATCGACTATCTTCTGCATACGGCTGTTGGGGTTGTCCAACGTAGGCAGGAAGTCGTTAAAGCTGGAGATATGATGGTTGACTATGCTTCTATCTTTGAAATAAAGTTCGACCAGATCGCGCAATGGATTCACCCTCTGATAACCAGACGATAGGCGACCGCCACCTCGGCGGTCTCGCTGTTCCTCTTGATCTCGATGACGCTCCCCTCATCGATGGGCTGGCCCCTAATATCCTCGATCAGGCGGACGCAAGAGTCGCTCCTCCTGATCTTAGGTAGCTGGTCCTTAGTGACCCTGAGCTTAGTCAGGACCTTCTGGGCCTCCTCCTTCGTTAACAAACGGTGCTCAGGCACGAGATTGTGCTCTAATACATTGAACTGTGGCGCTTCGACGATAAAAATCACCTCGATTCAGACCCGGGACCTAGATTTCGTTTATTAAGTATCATTATAAATACACTTCGGTGGCGGATTATGTTCTCTTGTTCAACTCCCATATTCCTTTTCACCTGCTACCAAGGCGGGCCCGCGGGGAATTTCGCGTCCATGGGGATGCCATGGATGTTTCGAACCCCGGGCCACCTGGTTAAAAGCCAGATGCTCTTTCTAGGGATGCCTGTCACCAAACATCCTACCTAGCTGAGCTACGGGCCCATTGGTAGCTGAGTGCCGGCGCTGTGGAGGCGAGAGTAACTATTACCTTTATTTAAGGTTTCTGAGGAACGAAAAAATCTAGGTCCGAATGGATCTATTTGACATTGGACCAAGGTCATCTAAACGACAATCCTGATATTCTATACAATAATGTTAGATATGGCATCTGAAAAAGGTAGTACCGGCCTATTTATTTATATAAGAAGCCTAATCTCGCTAACCTCGCAGGAAGCGATGAACATGCAGAACGAGAAGATTTGCAGCTCATGTGGTATCAGGTTGACAGGAAAAGGCATCACCTTCTTCCCCTGCCCCAATTGTGGGCATAACGAGATCGGCCGCTGCTACAACTGCCGCGACCAGAGCGTGAAGTACATCTGCCCTAAGTGCGGTTTCAGCGGACCGTGAGGGTTTAGCATGGGATCAGTAGCCGCGGTGCACCAGCTCATGTCAGAGGACACCGAGTACGACTTCGCCGGTCTGGCCAAAGACCTCCCTGAGAAGGTCCCAGCCGGTATCAAGGTGGTCCGCTCGGAGATCAAACCATTGGCCTTCGGCCTGAAGCTTCTGGAGGTCACGACCATCATGCCCGATGCCGCTGGCCTGATCGAGAAGCTAGAGGAATACTACCGGTCCATCGACGGCATCGCCAATGTTGAGACCACGGAAGTAGGCCTCATCTGAAGCGCAAACCTGTTCCCAATATCTTACATGTACCTATTTTTCGTATCCTACGTTTTAGAGCATCAATTTCATGAGGTCTTAGATGTCTACGATGCTGGCAAGGATGTGGTCCGATGAAAGCTCTAGTGATCGATGGCTACATCGATGAGCCCGGGTCGCTAGGGGTCCCTCCGTACATCCATCCTGGGGTCAGGGCGGCGTATGGGGCGGCGTTGGACGCTGATTGCGAGGTCAGATACATCACCATCGATGAGCTTAGGCGAGGGGGGCCGGTACCCAAGGCGGACTTCGTCCTGACCATGGCTGGCTCTGCCGTACCTGGTAAGTACATTCGGGCCATGCCCGCCTCGTTGAAGGAGGTGGTCGCCCTGGCCGATAGAACCCCTGGCGTCAAGGTCCTGGGCGGTCCTGCCGCATTAGAGCCGAGGGCTGAACCCTACTTCGATGTATTGGCGAAGAAGGACGCCGCCTCGTCCCTCCATGACCTGATACGTGGCAACTATTCCGAGGAACGGTGGCGTAGCAGTGAGGAATGGGACCGGTGGTTGCTGAAGGGAGCGGACTGCGTCATTAGCCATCCTGATCACCCGCAACCTCTGGTGGCAGAGATCGAGACCTATACGGGTTGCGTGAGATGGCGCAGCGGGGGATGTTCCTTCTGCGTCGAGCCGCTCAAGGGTGAACCCCGTTTCAGGGAACCGGAGGGCATCATAGCCGAAGTGGGACGATTGTACGAGCTAGGAGTGCGCAACTTCCGCTTGGGGTCGCAGACGTGCATCATCTCTTACAAGGCCCATCTCGACGGTACAGACCGACCCAGGCCGAACCCTGAGGCCATCGAACGACTGCTATCAGGAATTTCAAGGATGGGGCCGGACGTGCTCCACCTGGACAACGCCAACCCAGCCATCATCGCCGAGTACCCCTTGGAGTCGAGGGAGATCCTCAGGAGCATGGTCCGACACTGCACCAGCGGCAATGTGCTGGCATTTGGTCTGGAATCGGCGGACCCTAAGGTCATGAGTGCGAACAACCTGAACGCCACCGCGGAAGAGACGATGCAGGCCATCCGAATCGTCAATGAGATAGGTAGGGCCAGAGGCGGGTCCGGATTACCAGAGCTCCTCCCTGGCCTGAACTTCGTGATCGGGTTGGAAGGGGAAAGCGAAAGGACCTTGCCATCAAACCTAGATTTCCTCCGCCAGGTCTTGCAGGAAGGTCTGCTTTTACGGCGCATCAACATCCGTCAGGTGAGCAGTATACGCCGCCAGTTCGAAAGTACCCTCCGGCACGGGGAGTTCCTCAAATTCAAGGCGTCGGTCCGGGATGAGATCGACGCGGAGATGCTCCGCAGACTGGTCCCGGTCGGGACCAAGCTCCTCCGCGTCTTCACGGAGATGAGGGAGGGCAAGGTCACCTTTGGGAGACAGCTTGGAACCTACCCTTTGCTGGTAGGCATCCCTTATGTATTGGACATCGGTAGGTTCTATGATGTCAAGGTAGTGGACTGGGGGCAACGCAGCATAACCGCGGTCGAATATCCATTGCATGTGAATCGTTGTCATATCACCGCCCTGGAGGCTTTGCCGGGCGTGGGTCGGAAACGGGCCATGCGCATCTTCCGTTCACTTCCATTTCATAGCTTCGAAGAATTCGTGAGATCTCTCGACGATGAGGCTCTGGCCCGGTCGCTGTTCGATTACGTCGACCTCGACTGAAGTGTCCTGGAGAGCACCATAAATATTGGTAAGGCGGTTGCTCGGTCAGATGGAACCGATGCGTTTGGCCCGGTACCCCTTCCTACGCGAGGCCTCTGATTTCGTGCGGAGCCATGGCGTGTCCCTGGAAGAGCTTCTGACCCATCCAGCTTATTCTCAAGCGAGGAGGCGGGGCAAAGAGCGGGTGCTGGATGCCATCGCCGAGGCGAGGATCGCCACCAAGGCCATCGGATATGGAGAGGAGGAGGCGATGCTAGAGGTTCTGAGCTATCCCGTCGCTCGAATGCTCGTGTCGTGCCTGGCCGATGAGTTCCTTACCCGCCGTTATGCTCTGGCCGAGGCCAAGGCCATGAGCCAAAGGTTAGAAACGGAGGATATGGCGGTGCTCAAGGAGGTGGCTCACGACCTGGGTGTCTCAGCATCCTACGATGAGGGATCTCTGAGCATGCATTTCTGTGATTTCCTGCGCTACACGTCGGGCCTAAGGGGCAAGGAGTGGAAGCTCGTGAACCAGGAGGTCAGAGGCGGCTTCGTCCCTTTGACCCAGAACAAGTTCTCCAGGGTGTTAGAGCAGGCCTTGCAGGAGAAGATAGAGAGCGAGCTGCCACTGCCGGTCAGCGATGCCGTCTTTGATGCGGTCTCGAACGAGCTGGCCGAGATCAACGTCAAAGCGGAGGAGATGCGGCAGAGGATGCACTCCAACGATTTCGGGGAGATCAGCATCACCAGCTTCCCCCCTTGCATGAAGAGGCTCATCGCCATGGCCAACAAAGGAGAGAACATGCCCCACGCCGGTCGCTTCGCCATCGTGACGTTCCTGGGCACTCTAGGCATGCCTAACGATGAGATCATCAAGACCTTCCACACCTCGCCCGATTTCGACAACTCCATGACCACATACCAGGTCAGGCACATCACCGGGGATGGCATGGGGAGGCGCTATACCCCACCGGAATGTTCCACCATGCGCACCAATGGCATATGCGTTGATCAAGATAACCTGTGCCGGAGCGGGATCAGGCACCCTCTGTCGTACTATAGGATTAAATCCAGGAAGCCAAGGAAGGAGATGGAGGAGAAGGTGGAAGAGGTCGAAGGGACGCAGCCCAAGGTTAAGAAAAGGGCCCAACCGAAGGCCGATAAATAGGTGATTTTTCGTTCTTCGTAACTATTTCAGCTCCTTCCAGGTGGCTATGCCTCTCTGCACCACGGTTAAGTTACCAACCAACGCGAACCAGAGCATCATGACCTCGAACATGGAGAACTGTACCCACCCCAGGTCAACGAACTTGTCTCCGGTGATGAGGACGTAACCCCATTGCACCAACGGCACCAGGAACATCAGCACGATGCGGTCGGCCCGGCCCAAAAGGCCTGCATACATACGGCCGATGCCCAACGCTTGGGCCTGGGTGCCCATGTACGAGGTCATCAGCACACCGAGCAAGGCCAAGATGCCCAGATAGATGTTGCACCAGGAGCTGACCACCACTCCCCCGATCATGAATATGTCCGCATAACGGTCGAATACGTGGTCGATGAAATCGCCTCGTTTCCCAGCCTTACCGACCAGACGTGCCACCTTTCCGTCCACGGCGTCCAAGAAACCGCTGACCAGTACCAGTATCGATATGATGGGCAATAGCAGCTCCCAGTCCTCGAAACTGTAATAGGTGAGTATCCCAACGATCAGAGCCAGCACCAGGGCTATGACGGAAATCAGGTTCGGGTCCACGCCCTTCAAGGCGTTGGCCGCCGGCAAGAGGATCTTGTCCGCCCTCCCTCTCTGCGCATCTAGTACCAATCCAGCACCTCGCTGCTCCAATCGATATGCCCAGGCCGGTACTTTTCGGTTTTGCCTGCCACGATGTCCTGGACGGCGTCCGCTACCTCGGGTGGCCCCATGTCCGAGGTGTCGACCTCGAAGACCGCACCATCCTGTTCCAATGCCTCCACCAGAATGGCGTCCAGGACCTCCGCTTCGACGTTCTCGTCCACCTTAGCCTTTGGCCAACCCCGCTCCGCTAGGCGCGACCGTAGCAGCTTGGGCCGGCATCTAAGAACGATGCAAAGGTCGTTCGAGACCAGGTGCGCCAGGTGACCAATCAGGACGATCCCTTTCGAATGATATCGTGAGTCGACCGCCTCTTGCAGCTCGTCGACGTTTATCTCAAAGCTTCCCCGCCGCTCATCGACCTCTCTGAGCAGACCTGCCTCTCTCGCGATCGCGCTCACCTCGACAGCGTCCCATCCACGAGTTCTCAGAATATCCCCTATGCTGGTCTTTCCGGTCCCAGGGGTGCCGGTGAGGGCGATGCGCATGACTCGAACAAGCCTGACCGCATTAAAAAAGGATTTGTTGGACGCGGGCTCCCCTTCTCCCGCGTCCTTTCCCCCGTGGATCTCCCTTCCCAGAGAAACTATTTACAAAGACTGGGCAAGCTATCAGGCATATTAATAGCATAAGTGAGCATGCTAAGGTTAGTATTATATATTAAATGACGAAGAAGTAGCCTCTGGCATAAGCTCTTTCAGTATTTCCTCAGGGAATCTTGAGGGTCGATGAGGGAATCGTAGAACAACAGCTCCACCAATGCCTCCTGCCTTCGCTCCGTGACCTCACGCCGGAATGGTGCTGTGATCGTGATAGGAATCTCGAAGTCGTATCGTACGTCCATCAGGACCAATCCCTCCGCTTTGGCCAGACCGAGGTTGCCTTCCTTGCCTTGCAACAACTCGGAGACCGCCTCCAATCCTACCCGGCCCCGACCTACCTCGGCCATCGCCGCCACCATCCTCCGCACCATGTTGCGCAGGAACTCCCGGGCATACAGGTCGATGATGATCGTGTCCCCGATGGGAAGGACCTCGACCTTGTCCACCGTCTTGATCGTCGCCTTACCTTCCGGTTTGCAGAAACGGATGAAATCATGGCGACCCTCGAACAGGTGCGCGCACTCCCGGAAGAGTTCCGGGTCGACGCCCTCTGAAGGATGGTAATATCGATACCAGCGCTGTTTGCCGCGCCTTGGGGAGAAATCGTGCGGGACATGTGCCAGACCATAATAGAAGACGTTCTCGGAGACGGCGTTCAGGGCGTGGAGCAATCGGTCCTGCTCGAAATCCGTGTCAAAACAGTACACGTTTCCTAGCGCGCTCACTCCTCGATCTGTGCGACTGGCGACCCGGAAGCGCGCCTCCTTTGCCGAAGAGATCGCCTCGATCTTGACCAAGGCCCGGAGGACCTCCCCTTCCACCGTGCCGAGGTCGGGCTGTCGCTGCGAACCGTTGAAGTCCCTGCCATCATAGGCGATCTTGACCGCGGCCGTCCAGACCATGCGCTCAAATGTTAAGTATTGGTGTTTAATAAGACTAGCGAGGCGTGGCGATGGTCTCCTACAAGGTGGTACTGGTGCGGCCCCAGC
This sequence comes from Methanomassiliicoccaceae archaeon, assembly GCA_963827905.1. GTDB lineage: Archaea > Thermoplasmatota > Thermoplasmata > Methanomassiliicoccales > UBA472 > JACXTP01. The sequence continues at coordinate 438,377 of CAWHCB010000007.1, read as the reverse complement.
ACGACGGGAACGTCGGGGCGGTGGCGCGCGCCATGGGCAATTTCGGCTTCAAGGAGCTGGTCATGGTGGACCCGTGTCCGCTCACCGACGAGGCGTTCAAGCGGGCCAAGCACGCCAACTACATCCTGAACGATGCGACGATAACCTCTGATTTCGAGAGCGCCATCTCCGACTGCTTCCTGGTCGTCGGCACTTCGGGGATCGTCACCCAAGGTGAAGGGCATTACATCCGCATCCCTTTGACACCGAGGGAGCTGGCCGAGAGGACGGTGGGGCATGAGGGCAAGATCGCCCTGGTCTTCGGTCGGGAGGACCTCGGCCTCACCCAGGAACAATTGATGCGTTGCGACCTGTTGGTGCACATCCCCGCGCATGATGAATATCCAGTGCTCAATCTCTCCCACGCCGTGACCGTCCTGCTCTACGAGATATTCGCCGCTCAGGGAGCGCCGTCCAAGCCCAACCCGGCGACGGAGCACGAGAAGGAGCTGCTGTTCCGCAATTTCTCCGCGCTGCTGGAAGCCATAGAGTACCCGTCATTCCGAAGGGAGAAGACCAACGTCATGTTCAGGCGGATGATGGGGCGTGCCATACCCACGAAGTACGAGTTCTACACCATCATGGGCGTGCTGGGCGGGGCGGCGGAGCGTATCAGACGCCTAGAACGCAAGAAAGGCGATGAAGAGGGTTAGCGTCCGTACTTCACCAACATCTCACCGATGTTGTTCGTCGGCTCCAGACCGTCCAAGGGCGGTTCGGTCAGCTCCCCGATGCCTGTGATCACCGCCAGGAGCCTGATCGTCTCCTCGCAGTCCTCGCTCACCCTGACGCCGAACTTGATGTTGGCGTCGGGATCGAGATGCTGGGTGATGCCTTCGAAGACGCGGTGGGCCCGTCGCAGCGATAGGTTGGTCCCCCCGGATAGATGGATCAGCGCCCCGGTGCCCCCGGTTATGTCCACCTCCAGCAAAGGGTTGCTGATGGCGTCCCGGACCACGCCCTCGGGGTCGGCGTTCTCCCCATAGATGATGGTACTGACGCCCCCGTTGAGGATGACGCTGCGCAGGTCCGCGAAGTCCAGGTTGATGAGCGACGGTTTGGTCAGCGCGTCGACCAGGCCACGGATCAGCTCGGCGATCAGGCGGTCCATGACGCCCAAGGCCTGATTGAAAGGGATGTTGCCCACGATGTTCAGCAGACGGTTGTTGTCCAGGATGAGGAGTGTGTCGGAGTTCTCGCGCAAACGGCGCAGGCCCTTCATGGCGGTACCGTGCTTCCTACCCCCCTCGGCGCGGAAGGGCATGGTGGCGATGGAAACGACCACGGACCCGCATTTGTGGGCCGTCTCGGCCACGACGGGGGCGGCACCAGTGCCGGTGCCACCGCCCATGCCGGCGATGACGAAGGTGAGGTCCACGTCGTGGAACATCGAATCGAAAAGGCTGGTGGCATTGATGGCGCATGACTCCCCCAGGTCCGGTCGGCCTCCCGCGCCCAGACCTCTGGTGGACTCCGCCCCTATGAGCAGCCTGTGGGTGCTGTTCGTGCCCTTGAGGCTTATAGCGTCGGTGTTGACGGCCATGGTCTCGATCTCGTCCACGCCGATCTGGTTCAACCTATGCACGCTGTTGCAACCCGCACCGCCACACCCCACTACAAGTATCTTGAGCGTGCGAATGTCATCTACATAGCCCCCGTGATTGAACCCCATCCCATTCGCTCCCGGCGGGCAAGGCCACTCATTTCATGTCGTTGACTGCCTGCTCCAGCCTCATGCGGACGTACTCCCTGACCGCGTTCCTGATGGCGTCGTCGATCGAGACCGAGTCCCCATCCTTGACCAGCGCCTCCAGCTCGATGAGCTTGCCCTTGGGCAGCTCCACCGTCACCCTCTCGATGTACTCGGGTGTGAAGTGGGTCTCGATGAAGCTGTCTATGGCGGCCCTGATGGCATCGGAGATGGTGGGGTACTTCCCAGTATCCACGAGGTTCTGCAAGGCCTGCAGCTTCTCTGAAGGTAACCTGATGGTTATTCTCTCGCTATCGACCATGGCCCAGCTCTGGAACGTTTGATGTCAGACGAATACGTCAATTTCGTCAGACGATTGCAAGATGCGTTTGAAAATATATAAAGATTTACGGATGGAAAGCTGGCAAAGCGATGATTCACAAACCTCTGGGCGGCCTCTCCTTGGTCCCCGCCACATCATCGAAATGGTCCATCCAGACCTTCGATACGGAAAGCACGCAGAGGGTCGCCAACAGATACTCACCGGCCAGCAGATAGATCCTTTCGTCCAACATTCGATCGACCCCTTGGGATCGGTAGCCGACCGGGACGGTTGGGACCTACTTAACGATAACGGAGCCACAACCAGGCCTTGGAGCGTCTGGAAGCTCATAAATCAATAAATCCTATATATATGGTATTTAAATACGAGCCGAGAGAAATATTAAAGGTGAACCGATGGCCAAGATCAAGATCGAGAATGTGGTGGCATCGACCTCCCTGGGGGTGGAGCTCGACCTGCAATCAATCGCGCTGGCCTTGGACGGTGCCGAATATGAGCCGGAGCGGTTCCCTGGGCTCATCTATCGTTTGAAGGACCCCAAGACCGCGACGCTCCTGTTCCGGAGCGGCAAGGTGGTGTGCACCGGGGCCAAGAGCCTGGAGCACGTCAAGGTGGCCATAAACAAGGTGGCCAAGCAGATCGAGAAGGCAGGCATCAAGATCAGGGTGGAGCCGAAGATCGAGGTGCAGAACATCGTCGCCTCCTCCGACCTAGGGCAGGAGATCAACCTTAACGCCGTCGCCATATCTCTGGGCCTGGAAAGGGTGGAGTACGAACCGGAGCAGTTCCCTGGGCTGGTCTATAGGCTCGATGACCCCAAGGTCGTGGTCCTGCTGTTCGGCTCTGGCAAGCTGGTCTGCACCGGCGCGCGGAAACCTCAGGACGTCGAGGCCGCGGTGAACAAGATCGCTCAAGAACTGAAGGCCGCAGGACTGTTACGTTGACCCAAGTGCCGATATTGGACAACCATATCCATCTCCAGCCGCAGGGCCGGAATGTGGAAGCGGTCAAAGAGTTCCAGAAGGCGGGCGGGACCCACTTGATCCTGAGCCACATGCCTTACGACCAGGTTCAGGTCCATGACGTCAAGGACTTCGAACTCTCGTATGAAATCACGACTGGTCTGGCCGATAGATGCAATCGGGAGACCGCGGTCAAGGTGTTCTGCACCGTCGGTCCCTACCCCGTCCTCCTTTTGCCTTTGGCAGAGGAGCATGGCCTTCCGAAGGCCAAGGAGATAATGATGGGGGCGATGGAGGCCGCCGCCGCTTTGGTGCGCGAGGGTAAAGCCGTGGCCATCGGCGAGGTGGGTCGCCCGCATTTCCCCGTGGCGGAGGAGGTGATGGCCGCCTCCAACGAGATCCTGAGCCATGGCATGAGGTTGTGCAAGGAGGTCGGTTGTGCCATAGTCATCCACTCCGAGAGCGCCACCCCGGAAACCCTGGCGGACCTGGCCTCGATGGCGGACCGGGTGGGATTGGACCGGGGAAAGGTGGTCAAACATTTCTGCGCCCCGTTGGTTACGGCCGAGGAGAACCACGGGGTGATGCCTTCCGTGCTCGCTGGTAAGAGCGCCTTCGCCGAGGCCTTGGGCAAAGGGCACCGCTTCCTATTGGAGACTGACTTCATGGACGACCCGACCAGACCAGGGGCGGTGCTGGGGATATCCACCGTGCCAAAACGGATCAAGACCTTGTTGACCGGCGGCGAAGCACAACAGGACATCGCTTGGAGGATCTCCAAGGACAACCCCGAGCGGGTCTATGGCATCAAGATCGATTGACTCAATGGATCTCGAAGTTAGGGAACTCGTTGAGAGAACGGGACCAGATGACGTCAACGTGCTCGACCTGCGCGTACGGTTGTTCTTCAGTGAGCATGCGGATGACCTCGTTTATTGCGCCGTCCTCGCCTTCGAACAGAGCTTCCACGGATCCGTCAGGGAGGTTCCTCACCCAACCGCTCACCTGCAGCCTCTTGGCGTACTTGCGAGTGAAGTTACGGAAGTGCACCCCCTGCACCCTGCCTCGGAATCGCACGTCCGCCCTCGCTATCATAGTAGATAGGAGGCACAAGGCGGCAAATATGCTTTTCGCGACCCTAAATATCGGTCTCGCGAGGGGGATTCCCCCGTAGGTTTTTTATTGATTCAAACATATACTGCTGACAGTTAAATCGCATTATTGCGCAGGAAGGGATTTGGGATGATGAAATCGTTGGTAGAAGAAGCTTTAGCGAGAGATAGTGAGACGCCGGTACGGATGGAACCGCGGGCGCCAGCGCCGTCGCCGGTATCGGTCGACAACACTGACGCGGAGCTCATGGAGCTGCTCCAGAAGCTCAAGACCAACATCAAGATCATCGGTTGTGGTGGCGGTGGCTCGAACACCATATCCCGCATATCCGAAGAGAACATCGCTGGAGCCGAGACCTATGCCGCCAACACCGACGCCCAGCACCTGCTGGCAGCGAGGGCGCAGCACAAGATCCTCCTGGGTCGGAGGAGCACCCGTGGACTCGGGGCAGGCGCCATCCCCCAGATGGGTGAGGCCGCGGCCAAGGAAGCGGAGCCAGAGCTGAAGAAGGCATTGATTGACGCCAACATCGTCTTCGTGACCGCCGGCATGGGCGGTGGCACCGGGACCGGATCGGCGGCCGTGGTGGCAGAGACCGCCAAAGACATGGGCGCTTTGACCATAGCTGTGGTCACCCTGCCGTTCAAGGGCGAGGGCAAGATGCGCATGGAGAACGCGGAGTGGGGCCTGCAACGCCTTCGCAACGCGGCCGACACCGTCATCGTCATCCCCAACGACAAGCTGCTGCAACTCTACCCTAGGCTCTCCCTGAACGCAGCGTTCAAGGTTGCCGACGATGTGCTGACGAGGGCCATCAAGGGCATCACGGAACTAATCACCAAACCTGGACTGGTGAACTTGGACTTCAACGACCTCAAGACCATCATGAAGGGGGCCGGCGTGGCCATGATCGGGATGGGAGAGTCGGACGGGCACGCGGAGGACCGCGCCCTGGAGGCCATCGAGGAGGCTTTGAACTCCCCTCTGCTGGAGGTCGACATCTCCACCGCCACTGGCGCCCTGGTGAATGTGACCGGCGGCCCAGACATGACCATATCCGACGCCCAGAAGGTGGCGGAGGAGGTCCACAAGCGCATCAGTCCCTCGGCGAGGATCATCTGGGGCGCGGGCGTGGACCCGGGCCTGGAGCACAAGATCAGGGTCATGGTGGTGATGGCGGGCGTGCGCTCCACGCAGATACTGGGCAAGTCCGACGAGGCCAAGAAGCTGAAGGATGCGGACCTGGACTTCATCAAGTGAGCGGGCAAGCATAAGGCCCGCCCAAGGTTGGCCCATGCCACTCCCGGACCTGGGGACGAAAGGGGATGATGACCCTGCGGATCGGTTCACTGGCAGGGTCGACCATTATTCCGCCCATCGTCCTGGCTACCCTCAAAGGCCGGTGATGATCCTTATTGGTGACGATGTCCTATCGGGCCATTATCTATTGGGGTCACCTGGTCTAAGTTCAGTCCAATGAGAAGAGGTCCTCCACCCGGACCTTGAACAGTCTCGCCATCTTCATCGCCAATTGAAGGGAGGGGTCCGACGACTCGTTCTCGATGGAGATGATCGTCTGCCGTGATACGCCCACCTTCTTGGCGAGCTCCTCCTGCGTGAGGTTGGTCATGGCGCGATATAACCTGACCTTGTTCTTCATATCGACCACCCAGACATGGAATATAGTAAGATATGATTGACTTATTGGTTAATATACTTTACATAATGTAAATCATGATTGGCATAAAGTAAATTACTTTTAACATATTATTATCTTATTATCAGAAAAAATATAGAGGGCTTTTTTCTATACGACCAGTCAATGGTCGCCCTCATTCTCGTTCGGGAGAAAAATGAGGTATTATAGGAATCAAACCGAAATATATTAAAATCTGGTAGCCGCTAACCCTCCGCAAGGATGGGGCACTGCAAGTGAAGCCCAGCCTTCCGGGAGGAAATAACAATGAAGTCATTCATCTCCGATGCCATTTCAAAAGCGGGACCATCTGGCACCCCCGAGAAGACGCAACCCTACCGCGCCGTCTCGGCTGAGGACGAGGAACTGGAACGCATCCTGACCAGCCTGAAGACCAACATCAAGATCTTCGGATGCGGCGGCGGCGGTTCGAACACCATCAACCGCCTCTACGACTCCAACATCCGGGACGCGGAGCTGTATGCCTGCAACACCGATGCTCAACACCTCCTCATCACCAGGGCGCATCACAAGATCCTATTGGGCCGGAGGAGCACGCGCGGATTGGGCGCTGGTGCCCTGCCCCAGGTGGGCGAGGAGTCCGCCCGAGAGGCCGAGGAGGACCTGCGCAAGGCCCTGAACGGCACCGACATCGTCTTCGTCACCGCCGGGTTGGGCGGGGGCACCGGGACCGGTTCTGCCCCTTACGTGGCCCAGATGGCCAAGGACATGGGCGCGCTCACGATCGCCATCGTTACCTCCCCCTTCAAGGCGGAGGGCGTCATCCGCTCCGAGAACGCCGAGTGGGGGCTGGAGCGCCTCCGTTCCGTCGCTGACACCGTCATCGTGGTGCCTAACGAGAAATTGTTGGAGATATGCCCCAGGCACTCCTTGAACGCCGCTTTCAAGGTGGCGGACGAGGTGCTGATGCGGGCCATCAAGGGCATCACCGAGATGATCACCAAACCGGGCCTGGTGAACTTGGACTTCAACGACCTCAAGACCATCATGAAGGGCGCCGGCGTGGCCATGATCGGTCTGGGCGAGGGAGAGGATGAGGACAAGGTGGAGGAGGCCGTCACCGGCGCCATCAATTCGCCGCTCATCGATGTCGACATCAACGGTGCCTCGGGCGCCTTGATCGCCGTGACCGGCGGCGAGGACATGACCGTCTCCGAGGCGGAGAAGGTGGCCGAGATCATCCAATCCAAGCTCAGTCCGAACGCTAGGATCATCTGGGGGGCTTCCATCGACCCCGCCCTGGAGAACAAGATGAGGGTTATGGTGGTCGTGACTGGCGTGAAGTCAAAATACGTGCTGGGTCACAAGGAGAACCAAGCCCACAAGGCCATGGGCGTGGACTTCATCAAGTGAGGTCGGCCGAAAGAAAGTTTAATAAAAGAGTATCTATTAGGGCCGCATTCAAGAAGGCGTAGCTATGGACATCATCGATAAGTCCTGGGAGATTCAGGAGAAGATCGAGGAGCGGTTCAAGGGCCTCGGTAAGGGCAAGTACGGGCGAGTATTGAAGATGTCCCGTAAGCCCACTGGCGAGGAGTACCGCAGGACGATGATGCTCGCAGGCTTGGGCGTGATACTCATAGGCCTCCTAGGCTTCGGCATATATTGGGCGGCGAAACTGGTCCGTCCGTAGACCGAGACCTACCATAGATACACTTCACATTCGGGGTCAATTTCATGAACGAATTCGAGGAACAGAAGGCGGCCCAGCCCGCTATGCGCGCCGGAGCCCTCTCCCTGACAGGCGAGAACGCACAGCGCAGCCTGTCCGCTGGCAGCGTGGCCACCTGGGCCGTGCAGCTGAGGAGCGGGGACGCCTCCAAACAGATCATCATTCTTAGGATCATCGCCATCATCGAACCTGGCGCCCCGGAGTGGGACGTGAAGCTGGCCGATACCACGGGAGTGCTCTATGACAGCGCTTCCCTGAAAGAGCCGGTGGCAAAGATCGCCATGGAGGGCAGCAAGCCCAAAGAGCTCAAGGTCATGGCGGAGGCCCCTCGCGGAGCCCGTTTCGACGACATCGTGAAGATCACCCTGGAGGCCTGCCTTGAGGGCAGTGCCTCTGTCTGCGACCGCATCGAGTTCTCCGCGGTCGCCAAGCAGTCCATCATGGTGCTGAAGACGTCCATCGGTCATGAGCGCAATGTCTCCGACGGTGTCGCCAGCAAGGCCAAGGTGGGGGAGAAGGGCATATTCGCACTTCTTGCCCCGGACAAACTGGACGGATATGTGTTCCTGGAAGGTATGAACACCGACCTGGTGCGCGAGACCGTTCGCGGCGTCCGCAAATCCAAAGGCCTGGTGGAGGGCGAGACCAAGTTCGGCGAGATCGAGCACTTCCTGACGCCCAAGCCATTGGTCTCGGGCATCATGGAGGGCGATGTGGTCGAGCTTGTGGCCGGGCCGTTCAAGGGTGAGAAGGCCAGGGTACAGAAGATCGATGAGAGCAAAGAAGAGATCACGGTGGAGCTGTTCGAGGCCACTGTCCCCATACCGGTGACGGTCCGCGGCGACCACGTGAGAGTGCTCGAGAAGGAGAAGTGACATTATGCCAGAGACAATCGAAGTTTTAGTGGACGGCGGCAAGGCCACCCCCGGTCCGCCGCTCGGCCCGGCCCTGGGACCGACGGGGATCAACGTGGTCCAGGTCGTCGCCAAGATCAACGAGAAGACGAAATCCTTTGCGGGAATGAAGGTCCCGGTCAAGGTCATCATCGACCCAAAGACCAAGACCTTCGATGTCAAGGTCGGCACGCCGCCCACCTCCGCCCTGCTCTTCAAGGAGATAGGCGTGGAGAAGGGCTCCGGGTCGCCCAAGCAGACCGTGGTCGGGAACATCTCCCTTGACCAGGCCATAAAGGTCGCCGACATGAAGAAGGACTCTCTCATGGGGGCGGACCTGAAGGCCCGCGTCCTGGAGGTCGCCGGTACCGCCGTCTCCTGTGGTATAACCATAGAGGGCAAGGACCCGCGCGCGTTCCAGACCGAGGTCAAGGAAGGCAAGTGGGACGCCAAGTTGGCGCAGTAAGCCTTCCCTGCATAACCTTTATAAACGGTGTCCCCGTTAAGGGCGACACCGCTCTGTAGGAGACCTCAGGGTCGTAAATACTACAGGAGGGATGCCATTGGTAGAGAAGAACACAATAGCGACCGTCAAAGAGGTTTTGGAGGGATCTCCAAAACGCAATTTTAGAGAGACGGTCGACCTATCGATAAATCTGAGGGGAGTCGACCTCACTGTACCTAAGAACAGGATACAGGAGGACATCATCCTTCCACACGGTAGGGGCCGCAACATCAAAGTTTGCGTGATTGGCGGGGGCGAACTTGCCCTGAAGGCCAAGAGCGTTGCGGACAAGGTCATCATGCCAGAGGAGCTCGGTACGCTCGCCGACGACAAGAAGACGGCAAAGAAGATCGCCAACGAGATGGATTTCTTCATCGCGGAGGCGCCCCTCATGCCCACCGTCGGTAAGCGCCTGGGTATCGTCCTGGCGCCACGCGGGAAGATGCCAAAGCCGATCCAGCCTGGCGCCGACCCGAAGCAGATGATCGAGAACCTGCGCAAGACCGTGTCGATAAGGACGAAGGACAAGATGACCTTCCACACCTCGGTAGGCACGACCGATATGACGGCGGAGCAGATCGCCGAGAACATAGAGCTCATTCTGAAGCGTGTCTCGGCGAGACTGGAGAAGGGTGCGATGAACATAAGGTCGGCCTACGTCAAAACGACGATGGGCCCGTCCAAGAAATTGATGTGAGGTGAGCTGAAATGGCACATGTCGCAGCTTGGAAGAAGGAGGTCGTCGAGGACCTCAAGACCGATATGGTCTCGCACACCGTCGTCGCGATAGTGAACGTGAGGGGATCCCGTCCGCCCAACTGCAGCAGATGAGGCAGGGGTTGCGCGGTTCCGCCAACGTCACCATGACCAGGAACACGATAATGGACATCGCGTTGATTGAAGCGGCCAAGGAGAGACCTGGATTGGAGGCTTTGAGGGCATCGGTGGATGGCCAGTGCGCCATTATCACCACCAACATGAACCCTTTCAAGCTGTTCCGGGCCCTGGAGGCCACCAAGAGCGCCGCGCCGGCGAAACCGGGGGACATCGCCCCCGAGGACATCGCCATCAAGGCGGGGGAGACCCCCTTCAAGCCCGGCCCCATCGTGGGTGAGCTGCAGAAGGTCGGCATTCCCGCCGGGATAGAGGGCGGCAAGGTGGTCTTCAAGAAGGACAAGGTCCTGGTCGCCAAAGGCCAGCCGGTCCCGGAGGACCTCGCCAAGGTGCTACCGCGCCTGGAGATCCTGCCGATGACCGTCGGTCTGGACCTGAGGGCGGCCTTCGAGGACGGGGTCCTTTATGGAAGAGACGTGCTGAACATCCCCGCTGACTATTACAGCACGATGCTCGGCAACGCCGCCAGAAACGCTATGGCTTTGAGCATGTCGATCGCCTACGTTACGCCACAGACCATCAGGCCCTTGCTGGCGAAAGCCTACCGTGAGGCCATGGGCCTCAGCGTGGAGGCAGCGTACCCGACGACCGAAAACATCAAGTTCCTCTTGGCCAAGGCCGACGCACAGATGCTCGCCCTGGCCCGCAAAGGCGATGGCCTGAACGATGAACGCCTTGTGAAGAGGATTTAGGATAACTGAAAAATAAGGAGGTAAGAAAAATGGAGTACATATACAGCGCCTTGGTTCTTCATGCCGCTGGAAAGCCGATCACAGAGGATGCCGTCATTGGCGTCCTCAAGTCCGCTGGTGTCGAGGCCGACGCCGCCAAGGTGAAAGCCTTGACCGGGTCCCTGGACGGAGTGAACATCGACGAGGCCATCGCCTCCGCGATGGTCGCCGCCCCCGCCGCCGCACCTGCCGCCGCCGCCCCATCCGGTGAGGCGAAGAAGGAAGAGAAGAAGGAGGAGCCCCAGGTAACTGAGGAAGAGGCTGCCGCCGGACTCTCTGCCTTGTTCGGCTGAACGGACCGAGCGCGAGAACCAAACCAGGGGCCGATGGCCCCGAAGAAATCCTTTCCCTTTCTTCGTTTTTTTATTTTGCTCACAGGACAGCGCAGCTTCCTCCAAGCGCCCAAGAAGGGATTAAATAATCACAGCTATTTTTCACAGACATGGCTGTCAAGCTAGGCGAGCTATATCGCATGGCCATCCAGCTCGGCATGGAGCACGACCCCCGCGAACCGGGGGAGCTCAAGGCCGACCTGGAGCGGGTCAGGGAGCGATACGAGCACATGGAGGTCAAGGAGCAGGACCGCTTCGACAAGGACTCCCTGTGGAACCCCTATTATGACAGCCGTCTGCTCCATGGCGACCCTGATTCTGAGATAGGTGGGGTGCTCTGGGGGATCGACATCACGCCCGCGGAGATCCTGCTCGCTGACCGTCTGCGGGAGAAGGGCAGGCGCATCGACGCGGTCATCGGCCACCACCCTCGCGGCCGAGCGCAGGCCCAGTTCCCCGAGGTCATGCACATCATGGAGTACATGATGGAGGACCAGGGGGTCCCGATCACCGTGGCCGAGGACATACTCGGACCGCGCATCAAGGAGGTGGCGAGAGGCATCTCCCCGAACAACATCGACCAGGCGGTGGACGCGGCCCGACTGCTCGACGTGCCGGTCATGTGCCTTCATTCCTGCACCGATAACCTTGTGCAACGCTTCCTTGAAAATTACTTGAGGGACAAGAGGCCGGAGAGGGTCTCTGACATACTCGCCGCGCTTCTCGATCTTCCCGAGTACGACCGCGCCGCCCGCAACAACAGCTACCCAGAGGTGCTGGTGGGCGACAAGGGACGGCGGGCCGGCAAGGTCATGGTCAAGATGACCGGGGGCACCTCCATGCCCAAGGACGCCTACGAGAACCTGGCCAAGGCAGGGGTCGGCACCGTCGTGTGCATGCACGTTCCGGAGAATCACATCGAGGAGGCCCGGAAGAACCATGTTAACATCGTCATCTCTGGCCACATGCCCTCCGATTCGCTCGGCGTCAACCTCCTGGCGGACCGCGTGGAGGCGTTGGGCGTGGATATCGTTCCCTGTTCCGGTTTCATAAGGGTGAGGCGACCTTGACCGCCCGAGGCTCAGGGCCACGAATATTCAAGGACCAGGCCAAGCTCTCCTTCGATTATGTCCCAGACAAGCTGGTTCACCGCGAGGCGCAGATGGCGAGGCTTTGGAGCCTGTTCCGCCCGGTGGTGGAGAGCTCCATGTCCCAGACCGCCCTGCTGGTCGGGAACGTCGGTACCGGCAAGACCGCCACCACCAAGCGTTTCTGTCTGGACCTGGTGAAGGAGGCCCAGGGTCAAGGGAAGGTCCTGGACTTCGTCATCGTGAACTGTAGGCAGCGCAGCTCCGAGAACGCTGTCCTGCAGCGCATCATCGCCCACTTCGATGAGCGCTACCCCGACCGGGGATTCTCCACTGCCGAGATGCTGCGCTCCATCACCAAGCACATTGAGAAGCGGCACATGCACCTGGTCGTTGTGTTGGACGAGGCCGACGTGCTCATCAAACGAGGCGCTTCCGATCTGATCTACCAGCTCTCCCGATTCGATGAGGAGAAGATATCGCCCCGACCTTCCATCTCGTTGATCCTGGTCTCGCAGAAGTATGTGCTGGACATGCTGGACCCCGCCGCCATGTCCACCTTCCGTCGCGCCAATGCCATCCGCTTCGACCGTTACACCGTGGAGGAGCTGGGGGACATCGTCGCCGCCCGTGTCGACCTGGCGCTGTTCCACAACGTCATAGACGATGGCTCTGTGCAGCTCATCGCGGACATCGCCGCCGAGTTCGGCGACGCCAGGTTCGCCATCGAGCTCCTGGACCGCGCCGGGATGCTTGCGGAGGAAGAGGGGGCGGAAAGGATCGTCCCCGAGCACGTCCGCGCCGCCAAGGCCCTCACCTACTCCGTGGTCACGGAATCGAAGATCGAGGAGCTGGACCGACAGCGCAAGCTGGTCCTGCTGGCCATCGCCCGCGCCATGCGCGACCATGCCTTCGTCACCACTGGCGAGGCGGAGAAGGCCTACCGCATCGCCGCCGAGGAGCACAAGGAGAAGCCCCGCGCCCATACCCAGTTCTGGGAGTACGTCCAAGAGCTGTCCAACGCCGGCCTCATCACCACCAAGGTGAGCGGGGACCCTTCGGGCGGTAGGACGACCTATATCTCATTGCCAGATATACCGGCCAAGGTGCTCCGCGAACGCCTAGAGGACATGCTCAGCCTTTGAGACATGGTCAAAAGCATATACGATGTGCAACAATGGCTAAAACGGGGAAAAGGATGCTCGAGACTCCTCTGCACGACTCGCATGTTGCCCTCGGGGCAAGGATGATTGAGTTCGCTGGTTGGGATATGCCGGTCTTTTACAGCGGCATCAACGAGGAACATCTGGCCGTCCGAAAGGCCGCAGGTCTGTTCGACGTCTCCCACATGGGCGACCTGGTGCTGAGAGGTAAAGGAAGCAAGGAACTGCTCCAGAAGCTCATTACGAACAGCATCGAGGACATCCCGGTGGGCAAGGGGGTTTACTCGCACATCCTCAACGATGAGGGCATGATCATTGATGACACCATAGTCTACCGAACCGACCTGGAGGAATATCTTCTGGTGCCGAACGCCTCCAAGGTGAAGGACGTCCTGCAGTGGTTCCGCGTCCCACGACCCTGCCGACCATGTGGTGGACATCTCCGACCAGGTGGCCTGTCTGGCCGTTCAGGGCCCCAAGGCCATCGACATCGTGCGGCGGGTCAGCCGTGTGCCTATCGACAACATCAAACGGTTCCATTTCGGTCTGATCGATGCCGACGTCCCCGCTCCGGACGGCCTGCTTTGGAACGGCAGGGTGATGGCCGCCAGGACCGGTTACACCGGTGAGGACGGCATGGAGCTGTTGATAGATTCCAAGCGAGCGGTTTGGCTCTGGGACCGCGTCCTCGCGGAGGGGATCGAAGGACGGATTGGTACCGGTCGGGCTGGGCGCCAGGGACACTCTGCGCCTGGAGATGGGCTACCTGCTGTCAGGCACCGACTTCGATGGGCGCCAGAGCTCGCTCCAGACCGGACCGGAATGGGTGGTGAAGTGGGAGCATCACTTCGTCGGCAAGAGGGCTTTGCTCGAGCAAAAGAAACGGGAAGACCTTTCCCGTCTGGTGTGCCTGGAACTGCTGGAAAAGGGGATCCCCCGCCACGGTTACAGGATCGGATTTGAGGGCAAGGACGTGGGGACGGTCACCGGCGGCACCTTCTCGCCCTGCCTGCACAAGGGCATCGCCATGGGCTACGTGCCACCGTCCCTGGCCAAGGAGGGGACCGTGTTGGATGTGATGATCAGGGACAAGGCCGTGCCGGCGCGAGTGGTGCGGGCACCGTTCTACCGGAAGGGATAGCATGGACAGGACAGTCACAGAGACCCTCATCGATCTGCTGCTCATCCGCAGCGACCACAATGACGACAAGAAGGAGATGGTGGACTACGTCACCGGTTGGCTTAAGGACCTGGGGGCGGAGGTGGACGTGGTAGGGGACCGGGAGAGCCCGGCCATCATCGCCTACAACGGGGTGAACGGCCTGGCACTGTCGGGTCATCTGGACACCGTCCCCGTTGGTTCGAACTGGACCATGGAACAGGGCGAGGTGGAGTCCGGGCGCGTTTATGGACGAGGGGCGGCGGACATGAAGGGGGCTTGCGCCGGCATGCTCCATGCCGCCAAGGCGCTGATGGACCAGGACATCGACTTCTATGTGCTCTTCACGACCGATGAGGAGGTGCGCATGAACGGGGCGCGCTCATTGCTAAGGACGCACGCGGTCAAGAACGCCAGCGCCATTGTTATCGGTGAGCCGACGGACCTTCGGGTCGCCTACCGGGAGAAGGGCGTCTCCACCTTTGAGCTCTATACCAAGGGCAGAACGGCGCATGCCAGCATGCCTTGGCTCGGTGATAACGCCATCATCCGCATGGGCAAGCTGTTGGGCAAGATCGATGAATATTCCCAAGAGGTGCGGGCGGAGGGCAGGGACGTCACGGTGGGCGCGACGGTGGTCCAGGGCGGGGACAAGAGCAACGTCATCCCGGACCGTTGCCGGGTCGAGCTGGATGTCCGGTTCCCTTTCCCTTTGCAGGCCAAGGACGTAGAGGTGGGGCTGAGGCGAAAGTTGGAAGGCTACGAATACGAGCTCCGGGTCCCGTACGAGCAACCGGCCTTCGAGACCAGTCCTGACACCCCATTGGTGCGGTCCGCCCTGAACTTCCTGGGCACGGAGGCCATCGTCGTCCCGTACGCGACGGAGGCGGCGGTCTACAGCGCCGAGGTCAAGGACATCGTCATATGCGGACCGGGAAGACCGGAGATGGCCCATGCACCCGACGAATATGTGGAAAGGGACAAGCTGGAACGGTCCATATCACTGTACGTGGAGCTTGCCAAGCAGGTGGCTCAGGGATAGGCCCTGGCCACGGTGCGCGGGAAAGGCACCGCGTCCCGGATGTGCTCCAATTTGCACACCCAACGCAATACCCGCTCCACCCCCAACCCGAAACCGGAATGCGGCACCGAACCATAGCGACGCAGGTCCAGATACCATTGGTAGGCGTCGACCGGCACCTGTTGCTCCGCCAAGCGGGCCATGATGGTGTTTATGTCCGTTTCGCGCTCGCTTCCGCCGATTATCTCGCCATATCCCTCTGGTGCCAACAGGTCGGCGCACTTCACGGTGCGGGGGTCGTCCGGGTCCTGCTTCATGTAGAAGGCCTTGCACCCCATGGGGAAGTTGGTGACGAAGATCGGGGATGATCTCCTCCTGGGTCACCGCCCGCTCCTCCGCTGCCCCCAGGTCACACCCCCAAGCGATGTCGATCCCCTTCCCCTGCAACCTTTCGATCATGTGGGAGTAGGTGACGCGCTTGAAGGGGGGCACTATGGCCTTCAGCTGCTCGATGTCGCGGCCTAGCAAGGAGATCTCCTCCTTCCTATCCCTGACCACCTCCTGGACCATGGCGGAGACCAGCTCCTCCTGGATCTTCATGTTCCCGATGTTGTCCACCCAGGCCTCCTCCAGCTCCAGGTGCCAGAACTCGGTGAGATGCCTGGTGGTGCGCGATTTCTCCGCCCGGAAGGAGGGCGTGAGGGAATAGACCCGCTCCAGGGAGAACATGATGGCCTCAAGGTACATCTGGGCGCTCTGGCTCAGATAGGCCTCCCGATCGAAGTACTTGAGCTTGAAAAGGGTGACGCCGCCCTCGCAGGCGTTCTGTGTGAAGATGGGAGGGGTGACCTCGAAGAAACCGTTCTCGTCCAACCAGTTCCTCGCACCCATGAGCAGGCTGGCCTTGACCTTCATGACCGCCGTCTGCTCCCGGGAGCGTATCCAGAGGTGGCGGTTGTCCAGCAGCAGCTCCTCGCTCTGATACTCGGTGATGGGGAAGGGCGGGGCGGGCCCGATGAGGCGGAAGCCTTTGGCCCTGAGCTCGTAGCCTCCTGGAGCCCGGTCGTCCTTGTGCACGGTGCCACGCACCTCCACCGAGGACTCGATGGTGGCCCCCACCGCTTGCTCGAACTCGGGATCGGGAAGATTGCCCTTCTTGATCGTGACCTGGACTATGCCTGTGCTGTCCCTGAGCACCGCGAACACGATCTTGCCGCTGCTGCGGGTTCGATATACCCAACCCCGAACCTGCACCTCCGTCTTCGCCTGGTGGGTTTTCCAGGAGATCTCGGATATGGGAGAAGCCTGCCATATTAACGAACGACCTGCCTGAACATCATCGTCCGGATATCTTTTCCTTTCGGTTTGTCAATTGTCTTGCTGGCGAACAACTCTTATCTATTCGGGTCGGGATTGTTGGCCGTGCTCGTACGGCCCGCCACCAAAGAGGACCTTCCCGGACTGATGCGAATAGAGCACGAATGCTTTGGCAGAGAGCGTTTCTCCCGTCGGTATCTGGTCTCATTGCTGGAGGACCAGGAGGTTGACGTCGCTGATCGGAATGGTGGAAGGCGAGGTCGTGGCCTCCGCGATGGTGCTTCACGACCCTTCGACCCTCCGGTCGCGCATTCTGTCGCTCGCCATCATACCTGAGGAGCAGGGGCATGGGCGCAGCAAGCCCCTCCTGACCCACATGGAGGAACTGGCAAGGCAACGCGGTTCATCGATGATCTTCCTGGAGGTGAGGGTGGAGAACGAGGCGGCCATCAACCTCTACCTCGGCAGGGGGTATCGCATAGGCGACCGCATCCCTGACTTCTTCGGCAGGGGAGAGGACGCCTGGTACATGGAAAGGGCGTTGCTTTGAGCCGAGCTTCGGTCGTTTTTTGACCATGACCGTCACCCAGATGTCTCTGGGATTGGGAGCGTTCAGAAAACACTTTATATATAACTTAGTATTCGGGCAAATATCGAAACGCTCTTTGGACATAGTCCCGGGGTTGGTCATAATGGAAGAATCACTGTGCAACGTCGAGTTCCTTAAGAACAACAACACTTACATCGCCCGAGTGCAGAGCGAACTTGGTGGACTTAGGGAATATCAGAGCCCTAGTCTGGAAGAGGTCCTCGAGCAGGTGATCATCGACCTGCAAGAGGAGTTCGAGACCTCGATGTGAGCGCCTTCGGGCGATATATGAGGATGAAAAAGGGATCGGGTTGGGGTCGGAGAGGATGTTGATATGGCCAATGGAGAGCGGGAAGGCTATGATACGGTCATGTCCTCTTATTATGGCGATGACCAGGTCACCGCCATCATCAACCTGAAGGTCGATACCAAAGAAGCCGACGCCATAGCCGAGAGGGTTTCTGGCTATGATATCGTCGAGGATGTTTTCCTTGTCACTGGCGACACGGACATCGTGGTGAAGACCAAGTTCAAGAACTATAACCAACTGAAAAGGTTCCTGGTCGAGGAGATCTCTGCGATCTCCGGGGTCAAGGACACGAAGACCCTGATGGTGGTCACCACCTTCAAGGAGAGAGGGGAGAAGAAGTTCGACGCCGACGACCTTTAGGTCAAGGCGTTTCACGTTCAAGGAGGTAGTTTGCTTATGGCAGAGATCGACCCGAAGGTTAAGCTGAATCAGATCATCGAGGTGTTGGACCAACTGGCAGAGGACACCTCGGTGCCACGTAACATCAGAAGGGGCGCCACCGAGGCGAAGACCCGTTTGGAGAAGAACGAGCCCATGGACGTCAAGATCGCAGGGGCCATCGGAAAGCTGGATGACCTGGCCAACGACCCCAACATACCGATGCACGGTCGCACCGTGATCTACAGGATAATCTCCGAGCTGGAGAACGTCCTGAAGGTCGTCAATAAGTGAGCCGGTGCAGTCGACTGTCACTGGACCCACAAAAATTTTTATCTGGATAGCGCCATGGGCGGCACATCGCGGGTATAGTCTAGTGGTTAGGACTGAAGCTTCCCAAGCTTCGAGCCCGGGTTCGAATCCCGGTACCCGCACTCTTCTCTGCAATCGGTGTTGAATAGACAGTCCACTGGTTCATTTCCCATGGACAAGAGTCCTTTTGAGCTGTTCCGCGAGGAATGCCCTGAGCTTCAGGAGAAGTTCGATGAGCTGGTCGAGGTGCAGAAGGCCATGCCGGCCTCGATCCAAAGACCAAGCAGCTGATCAACATCGCCATCCAGTGCGCGAACCGTAACCCCCGGGCGTGTACTTCCATTCCATGATGGCGCGGAGGATGGGTGCGAATCGAGGGGAGGTGGTGGGAGCCGTCGCCATGAACCTGCACTTGTCCGGACTGGCCGCGGTCCTCGATTGCTTGCCGTCTGCCGTCGAAGGCTACGAGCAGGCCGGCGACGGTCAGGCTCACCACCCAGTGACCCAAGAGAAGGTCACGACCGCGAAGATCAGCACGACGAAGAACAATACCCAGACCCAGGGATGAGGGCGGTTGAGCCTCCGGCGAACCAATATGCTATGGCACCGGCGATGCTGATGGCGATGGTCCGGGATATCATCGGTGCGAAGGATCTCGCCGGGGAAGATGAGATACGGGAACACGATCAACAGGGCCATTAGGGCCTCGACGATCACCAATGACACGTATGACCATGCCGTCCTCGCGGTCGGCATCCGTGCTCGTAGCCGACCGGCACCTACGGTTCCTGACTCCACGTAGATGTCGCCGGACCCTTAGCACTCCTCACCTCGTCCAAGTTCCGCCCCATGCCCGAGGATAGCTCGTCCTGCACCCATTCCTTGGCCTTCTTGTCCTTTGGGTCGGACCAGAGGCGGCGCAACGACCCGGTCGTTGGTTGCATCATTGACCTTCGGGCCGAAAACGGAGGTCCAACCGTCGATCGTGCCCCAGACGATGTTCACCGTGATCGCTACCATGACCATCGAAACCAGAGCCGAAGTGCTGGTTGGGTCGGTGGCCCCGAAAACGATCCCCGTCGATACCGATGCCATCCAGACCCCATAGAATGCCTCGGAGAGTATGTCACCGACGGTTAGGTGGCGGGTGAGGAACCGGCTCAGGGGATTGCCGAACATAAAGCGCCGCATGGGTGGCCACCACTCTCGCCTCTATATCGAATTCCCTCCGCCCCATGGCTTCGATAGATCGTCGTCGACCCTTTTAAATTCTCATCACTCAGTCGCCTAGGTGGTACTTCCGCTGAAACCGATCGATGAGGCGGTCCGCCTGAAGGGCATCGGATATCTGGTCCGGGTCCAGGTACAGGAGATAGACCAAACAGGCCGAGGCGGCCAGGAGGCCTCCTCCCAGGTCCGTCATCATGTCAGAGACCGAGTCGGCCAGGGAGTATTGCATCGGCGTGTCGATGGTGACGTCGAGTATGAACTCCAACACCTCCCATGTCACCCCTAGGCCCATGGCGAAGATGATCATGAACAAGGGGTAGGTCAGGGGGGGCAGTCTGACCGACTGCGCATGATTGTTGATCAGGATGAGCAGAAGGAAGATCACGCAAGCGATCAGCCCGATGGCCATGGTGTGGGTCAGCTCATCGAACCAGTAGATGCGACCGTAGATAGTCGTGAAGGATGCCAAAGCTATGCAGCCAGAGCAGGGAGAAGTACCATACGGCCATCCACAAAGGGAAGATGATGAGACGGTGATGTCGGAATATTATGGGAATGGATGCCAGGAACATGCAGGCTATGGCCGAACCAGCGGAATAGTAGAACCCTCGGTCGAAGGCCTCGATGGCCACCAGGATGAGCATGAAGATGCGTCACCAGGAAGGCGATGAACTCGCCGAGCCCCTCCCTCTTCATGCCTTCCCCTCCGTAGATTTCTTCCAGTACGGTTGATAGATGGACAAGTGTCCCTCTGCCGAACCGTTTCACCGCCAGACCGATGCCGATGCAACCGAAGTAGGCCCAGGTGAGCTGGACCATGGCCACCTGGTTGTCGTTGTTAAGATAGGTGGTACCCAGGTAATAATCTGAAACGAACTGAAGGATGATCGCTATCGCGCACAGCGTCAAGGCAAGGAAGACCACGCTCCAGGTGAGCAGGGCCCAGTTGAGCCGAATGGATGTGCCGACGCATATGCTGAGGATGGTCAGGAACGAGACGGAATAATAGGCGATGGTGGCCAACAGGTTCTCCCATGCTCCGTCTGGCGCGGGGTCCGCCCCTATCAGAAGGAGCGAACGCGAAAATGAGCATGGGTATGGCCACGAGGAGGGACGCGCCCGCGGGAACGATCCGGTCCTTGGAACGGTGCGCCAGCGATGGAGCGGCCATGGCAAAGGTCGACCATATCGCCAGGAAGGCCCACACCATCTCTTTCATGGAGACGAAGAACAAGGCCATCACGGCGATGAGAGCCCAAAGTCCCCATGAAGGCCGGGGGTCGGTCCTTCCATCATGCATGCCGAGGCCCAATAACGAGCCAATAGATAAAAACAACCGGGGCCCTATCAGGGGCGACAGCCTCATATGGTCACGCCATTAGGGACGGCGACTCCCTCCCCCCTGCGGGCCATCTCCTGGGCCCCAAGCCTCTTGGCGTCACGCAGAGCATCCTCGATCAGCGCTAGGGAGCAGGTGCGACTGTGGTGGACCAGGTTGAGCTCGTTGGCGAAGTCCTTGGACAACCCTTCGAAGCGCTCGCCCTCACCCACCCCGGTGTCGATGAAAAGACATCGGCTATATCCTTCGAAGAGAATGCGAAGGAAGTACATCGGATCGATAGCCTTGGTCGACCATCGAATCCAGGTGCAGCTCGCGGATGGCGCCCTTGATGCCGAGCTCGGCCCACCCGGGAGTTGAACCATGTGCCAGTGGCGATGCGTTTCTCCTCCTCGTAACCGACCGGGGTCAGAAGCGTGGCGATGCAGTCGTCGCCCTCCAGCATGACCGTGGGCACCTTTACCTCCTTGGTGACCCCTTTGAGGGATTGGCAGATGGCATATCCTAGGAGGACGGCGTCGACCTTTCCCTCCAGCGCGTTCAGCTTCTCGATGATGGTGTACTTCATCTTTTCCGGTTCGGTATGAAGCCCAAAGTCCAGATACTCCTTGTGGACGATGTCAGGGTCGTTCTCGATGACCTTATCGATCTCTCGCTTGAGGATCTCGCACGCCACAACGCCTATCCTTATCCTGACCACCGGCGATTAGAGGGTCCCCTTGATTAATAAGGTTTATTCCAGAACCGGTTCAGCGCCTTTTCCATCGTTCTGACTCGATCGTGCCCCACGCGGTTTCCTCTCGGCCCCCGCCCCTATAGGCGCTTGGTACTGGGACGGTCGTGACCTCGGGAAGTATGTCGGTGGTGTGGCTGGGTTGTGTTTCCTCGGGGAAAGGGGTGGTCTTGACCACAACGACGCTGGAGGCGGGGGTCGGTAAGGTGCATTCTTATTCCAAGGTCGATATAATAATTTATCCTGAAGGGCGCATATGTGGGTCCATCATCTCAGGCCTGAGGGACCCGAGGAAGGGATGGAGACATGATCGAGCTGGACGGAAGCGAGGGCGAGGGGGGCGGACAGATCCTTCGCACCGCCCTAGGGCTGGCAGCGTCTACTGGACAGACCTTTCGCATCGTGGGGATAAGGGCCAACCGCTCGAGGCCGGGCCTGGCCGCCCAGCATCTTGCGGCGGTCCAATGCGCCGGTAAACTATGCGATGCGGATATGGAGGGTGCCCATCTGGGCAGTCAAACCCTCCGCTTTGCGCCCAGGAAGGCTCCCTCGGGTGACCACGTGGTGCATGTGGGCACCGCCGGCAGCGCCACCCTGGTGCTGCAGGCAGGACTTCTCGCCTCTGCAAGGGCTGAGGGCCAGGTCCGATTGGAGGTGCACGGGGGTACCGACGTACCGTCATCACCCCCGGCATCGTACTATCGCTTGGTGCTCATTCCGTTGATGTGCCGTATGGGTCTGAATATGAAGGTGGACTTGGTGCAGAGAGGGTTCTATCCAGAAGGTGGCGGTGTGATCGTCGCGACGGTGTCCGCCCCGCCATCGGTCGACCCATTGGACCTGAGGGTCCGAGGATCGCTTCGAGAGGTGGAGGGGGTCGCCTTCTCCCGAAACCTCCCTGAGCACGTGGCGAGACGAATGGCGAGCGAGTGTCGCCGCCGGTTGGTTGATGTGCCGACCGTCAGGATCGACTTGGACCAAGGCAATGGACCGTCGACCGGGGCAGGGGTGGTGCTCGCCGCCCGGTACGAGAATGGATTGGTCGGTGCCTCCTGCCTTGGCGAGAGAGGCGTAAGCGCCGAGAAGGTGGCCGAGCTGGCCGTCCAGGGATTGAGGGCCGAGCTCGTTGCCTCGCTGGACGTCCATGCGGCCGATCAATTGCTACCCTTCATGGCATTGGCATCAGGGCCTTCCCACTTCACCGTACGTACGGTCAGCGACCACCTGCGCACCCAGATGTCCACCGTGGCCAGTTTCTTGCCTGTGCGCTTCGAGGAGAGCGGCACAGGTCCTGTGTCCGTGAGCGTGCTGCCTAACCGAACATGATCTCGCGAGAGCGCCGTTTGGCCATCTCCTCGGATGTGGACGTCTTCTTGTTGATGTCCTTGAGCGCCTGCTCGATCAGACCCGCCTCCTCCAATAAGAGGCTTCGTGTCCAACTTGGTGTGCAGAAGGATGCGGTCGATGACCTCCACCGCCGCCGCGGCCGCTCGGGCGTCCGGATACTCGGAATGGGCCTCGGATAGTATGGATATGACATCGAAGTCCCGGTTCACGCCCTCGTTGAGCAATACCCCGGCCAGACCGAGGACCACTCCGTTGTTGAAGGTCGGGATGTTGTGGGCGGCCAGGAGCTCCCGGGCCTTGGGGGTCGAGCCTACACCGTAGACCAGTATCTCCTCCTTCTCCCTCCTCTTGGTCTCTTCCTCGTCCATCTCCACCAGGGGCAGGCCCTCGGCGTTGCTGGCGACACCTTCCGGGGAGATGACCATCTTGCATTTCTTTTCCTCCACCCAGTCCATGAAGGTGATGGCGAGGGACTTGATGATCTCCTGGGGAGGCTCGAACTCCGATACCATGACCACTATCTTGTCCTGATGGTCTCCCTTGGCCTTGCCAGCGTAGATGCGCACGGGGCTATGGGGGATGCCGTCGCGGACGATGGACACGGATGGCATGTAGGGGGAATCAAGCACGGCCACCTGTTCCAGGCCGAGCAGGGTGACGATGTAATTGGCAGCGATGGAGCCCACCAAGCCGGTGCTGGAGAAGCCCTCGATAACATAGGCCCCCTTGAGATTGTTGGGCCTGATCTCGATGATGTCGAAATCGTTCATCGGGCGACATATCAGGACCACATTTATTTAGAAGTTGGTGGGGGTGCGGTGAAAAGGATTATGCACCAGCTAGCCGAATCGCCTATTATGAGGCCCGAGGTCCTGGTCAACTGCGCCATGTCGCCGGATGGCAAGATCGCCACCAAGGAGAGGAGGCAGGTCCGCATATCCTCCGAGGAGGACCGGGAAAGGGTGAAGAGACTCCGTTCCTCTTGCGGGGCCATCCTGGTCGGGGTGGGCACCATCCTAGCGGACGACCCCCATCTCACGGTAAAGGGTAAGGGGAGGGAACAAGAACCCCTTGCGGGTGGTGCTGGACCCAAGGGGCAGGACGCCCGATGTGGCGATGGTTCTGGATGACCGAGCCCGCACGCTCATCGTCACCCTGGAGACGACCGATAAGGTCTGGACCGGTGCGGAGACCTTCCGTTGCGGACAGGACGCGATCGACCTGGACGAGTTGATGGGGGAGCTTGAGCGCAGAGGCGTGTCGAGAGTGATGGTGGAGGGGGGAGGCGAGACCATTTGGCGATTCTTCAAGGCGGGACTGGTCGACCGATATTTCGTCTATATGGGGACCGGGTGTTCGGTGGGCGGGAGGCCCCCAGCCCAGTGGACGGGGACGGTTTCCGGTCCGAGGATGCATACCGTCTTCGTTTGGTGTCCTGGCAACGATGTGGTGCGGGCGTGCTGCTAAGCTATGAGGCGGAGCGGGATGGATGAACGCCCCCGCTTCCTGGCCGATGAGATGCTGGGCACCCTGGTCAAATGGTTGCGCATCATGGGCTATGACACCCTCTACGCCAAGGACATGAAGGACGGGGAGATCGCCGCCTTAGCGATGCGTGAGGGCCGTTCGTTGCTCACCCGGGACAAAGCCTTGGCAAAGGCCGTGGGCGGCTCTGGTCTCTACGTCATCAGTGACGTCATCGAGGAGCAGGTGGCCCAAGTGGCGAGGGGCTATGGCCTGATCTTTGATGCGTCATACACCAGGTGCGCGTTGTGCAATGGGGTATTGAAGTCCATCCCGCCGGACGAGGCGCGGAATGAGGCCCCAGCTCGCTCCTTCGATATGACCGACCGCTTCTTTCGCTGCCAAGGCTGCTCCAGGCTCTATTGGGAGGGCACGCACTGGAACAACATCAAGGAGAGATTGAAGGACTTTGGGCTCTAGGGGAGCTCTTGGGCGTAGAGGTCCTCGCTCAGTGTCCTGCCTGTGCCTGCATCTATGATCATCACGCCGCGAACCCCCTCGACGCACCATAGCGGAAGATAATATATGCCCAGGTCCTCCAAGGATATCTGTTCCCTCTTCGGCCCCACCGTCTTCCTTTCTGTGACCACCGCCGACCCTGACTCCCTGACGAAGTCTTGCTCCGAGGTGTACCTTCTTATGACCTCCTCGATGGCCAAGCGTTGAGCGTCCTCTGGGTCCAGGTTCGGCTCCAGGCGCTGGTGGCTCTGGTGCATCGCGGCGGTCAGCTCCACCCCGTCCTGCCAATCCGTGCTCTTGCCCGTGAGGGCGTTGATCGCCACCGTGCCCGTCTTGGTCCCGAGGCGATGCTCGTCGATGAACAGGGAGCAGCTGTACCTATGTACATAATGAGGGACCAGCTCCAAGCGATAACGAAAGCCTCCCACCCTCTGGGACCCGATCGTCTTGACCGAATCCATGTCCAGGTGGGGCTTGACAATCTTCTCGCCCAGCTCCGGCGAGGCTTGCTCCAGGTATGAGGACGGGACGGTATGGGGATAATCGTCCGCCTCGAACTCATCCACCAGACCTTGGTCGCGATGCCCCAGCAGCCTTTCCAGGTGCACCCTGCCCAGCTCCTGTTCGATGTCCTCTCGGGTCCAGACCGTGACCTCGTCCGACAGATCCCTCATGAGCATCCTCGCCCAGGGGGGTCAGGCTGACCACTACCCTCCGGCCCGACTGGCCTTTGGTCTTCTCCAAGAAGTGCTGCAGCCTTGTCTCGTCCGGTCGCTTGAGCAACAGGAAGAACACCTCGATCGTGCCCTTCCTACCTACCATGATGCCGTCCCGCTCGAACGTCTCAAAATCACGGGAACGGAGTATATCCTCAATCACGGCGCGCAGGGAGGACGTGGTCTCACCGTGGGCGGAACCATGCCCGAGCATATATCGTTTTTCGAACCCCGGGACCTAAGGTCATGGTCGGATGGCGGTCCATAGGTCTCGACCGACGCAGGCGTCGTTGGACATGACATCGAGGAACTCGTTGGGATATGGTTGCAGGAAGGTCTGCTGGCGCAGGTATACCTTGATCGAACCGTGCAATCCAGGTGCGGATCATGCCCACCGCCACGGTGATGGGGAGCTTCCCCTCCCGGTACTTCCTGCAAAGCGTCGAGGAACTCCGCCTTCTCCTCCGGGTTGAGGTCTGAGGAAACGTACCCGAATGCATGCAACAGAACGTTGACGCCCGAACCGCAGCGCGGGGGCCGGACCATTGCGGCGCGCAGATGGGTTCGGTACCGTTCCATCACCTCGCCCACCTCCAACCCCTCGTGGTTCGCCACCAGCCTGCCCATGGCCTTCAACTCCTTCTGGCTATAGTACATCATGAGCAGTTTGTTGCGGGCGTGGAAATCGACCAAGGCCCCCATCCCCCCTTCTGCATCGATCAGACGATATTCGGCGAGGGTGAAGACTTGGTCAGGAAATGTTCCCCGATCCGGAGGTTGAGCAAACTAGCCTCGTCCTCCACGGCCAGGTCCTTGAAGCGTGCCATGACCTCACGCCCGAAGAAACCGCTCTCCTTCGCCGTCAGTGATGCCACCTTCTCCCCCGTCGGGTAGACCTTGACGTCCTTTATGCCGCAGGAGGGCGAACGGGACTTGAGCAGGAACCCGTCAACCTCCGGTAGCGACCGTCCAGGAAAGAAGAGCTGAAGTTGATGGCTAGTTCCGTCACGTCCTTGCCCGTGCTCGGGCTGGAACAATCCAGGGCATCCCCGACCTGGACCACCCGGACCGGGTCCCGGGGTACGCCCAAGCCGATCTCCACCTCCATGCACACCGGGATGAAGTCCACATAATCCATCAGCCGTCTCACGAACTCGCTGGGGACCATCTCGCCATTGTAACGGCAGCGATCGAACTCGATGCACTTGCTGATCACTATCCGGGGGCGTGAGAACTGCGGAGCCTTCATATGCCTTTGGTGGTTGCCCGACCCTAATCATCTTTTCGTTGCAGATAGGTTGAAGCGGCGTCAAATCCATCGAGAACGATATGCGTTTTTTGCGCTTGGTCGGGGTGGGGGCGCTTGTGGTGGGTGCGGCGCTGACCGCGGTGGGGATATACCAAGGCGATGTGGTGGTCGCCCTCGTCATCATCTTCCCGGTGCTGGTCTCCACCGGGGGAATCGGCGCGTTAGGAATGATCCTCCTCGCCCTAGGCGTCATGGCGTTGGTTTTCGACCGATTCATGGACGGACGTGTCTTCAGAGGAGGTCGGTCAGGGGAAGAGACTGAAAGGACGAAGGGAGGCACTGATTTCGGAGGAGTGGTGCTTATCGGCCCTATCCCCATCATCTTCGGGTCAAACCCCCGGACCGCTCTGATGGCCGCCGCCGTGGCCATAATCATCCTGGCCATCGTGCTCTTGATGGTCCTAGGTTGATTCCAGCAATTGCTCGGCGACCTTGAAGAGATCCTTACGGTCCTTGCCCGCCGCTTCCCTGACCATGCCGATCAGATGGATATAGATCTCATATGGTTGGTCACGGCGACGCAAGGCCCGACTGAGCGACTGCTCGAAATCGTCCTCCTTACGGCGCTTCTCGACCGCCTCGGCCAGACACTCCCTCTCCAACGGTGTCAGCGTTTCCAGCTCTCCACCACCTTGAGGAAGTTCTGGAAGATCTCATAGCCATGCTCGGTGTTCTCCACCTCGGGATGGAATTGAAGGCCGAACAGCGGACGGGAACGGTGACGGACCGCCTCGATGGGACAATCGTCGGTGCGGGCCAGGACCTGAAAGACATCTGGCAGTGACTTGACCTCGTCGTTATGGGACTCCCATACCTGGAACTGCTTGGGAAGACCGGAGAATATCTCATCCTCCTCTAGAACATGGAGCACCGCCGCTCCGAACTCGGGCCTCTGGGCCGGTCCGATGCTGCCACCGAAATGGGTGCACATGAACTGGTGACCGGCACAGATGGCCAGGATCGGCCCGGGGAACCGGTCCAGATAAACGCCGTTGTTCCCCATGCGCCCCGCCTCGCAGGCCACGCTCGGCGATCCTCCGGAGAGCACCAGAGCATCGGCCCCCTCCACTTCTTCGAAGGGGGTGCTGTTGGGAACGATCTTCGTGTCCACCTTCAGATATTTGAGCACCCGCCATTCGCGATGCGTCCATTGCCCACCGTTATCGACCACGAGGACCTTCATCGGGAGAGTGAAGGCGGGATGGGATATTAAATCGATTTGAGCCTGACCAAGGAGCGGTGCCGCGGACGAATAATAAAAAGTGTTATATCACAGGCTGACCTGGTTCTGGATGATGAAAGCGGTCATCTTCGACCTAGGCCACACCCTTATCGACTACTATCACGAATGGCGCACCCCGGAGCAAAAGGCCATCCATCAGTTGTATCGACACCTTACGGACTACGGGGTGGTGGCTGAGGAGGTCGCGTTCGCCAAGGACCTCTCCTCGGTCCTGGACCTAGGTAGGAGGAAGAAGGCAGAAGATATGGTGGAGATACCATTGCGGGAGGTTCTGCAACGCATCTATGAACGATATGGGTGCGATGGGGACGAGGACCTCATGGTGGATGGGTTCGACATCTTCTACGAGGTGCTGGTTGAGCACAGGAGGCCCTTCCCTGGCACGGTGGAGATGCTGGAGGGGTTGAAGGACCGGGGATACGCCATCGGTCTGGTCTCGGATGTTGCCTGGGGGCTGCCGTCTGAGTACCCCCAGAAGGACATGAGCCATTTCGGCATCGACATCTTCTTCGACGACATGGTCTTCTCGACCGACGTGGGATTGAGGAAGCCCCACCCCAGGCTCTTCAAGCTGGCCGTCTATAACCTGGGAGCGGATATCGAAGAATCCATCTTCGTGGGCAATTCGCTGCAGGCGGACATCCGAGGAGCGCTCAACGTGGGCCTTAAGGCCATTTTGAAGGATTCGTGTTACTACGAGCACGATGACTCCATAGTCCCCACTGGCAAGATATCCTCCTGGGATGATCTGGAGCAGTTCTTGGTCTGAGTCTCACTCCCACTCGATCGTGGCCGGTGGCTTATGCGTGATGTCGTAGACCACCCGGTTCACGTCCGCCTTCATCTCGTTGGTGATGCGAGTGGACATCCTTTCCAGCACGTCGTGGGGAATGCGGGAGTAGGCCGCGCTCATGCCGTCGATGGAAGACACCGCCCTTATGGCGATGGTCTTGCCATATGCGCGCCGATCGCCGTGGACGCCCACGGATTGGCATGGCAGCAGCACCGCAAAATACTGCCACGGGAGTTCCATCTTACCTTGGTCTGAGGCCTTCTCGAGCTCCTCCTCCACGATGGCGCAGGCGTCACGGACGATCTCGACCGCCTCTGGGGTGGCCTCGCCGATGACCCGGATCGCCAACGCCGGTCCGGGGAACGGTTGCCTCTCGGAGACCTCGATGCCCAGGTAACGGGCCACTTTGCGCACCTCGTCCTTGTACAGGTCCCTCAGCGGTTCCACCAACTTCAGATGCATGTCCTCGGGCAGGCCACCCACGTTGTGATGGCTCTTGATCGTGTCCCGAAGATGGTCCCCGCTCTCGATCCAGTCCGGGGCTATGGTGCCTTGGACCAGGTACTCGGCGTGGAACTCCTTGGCCTTTCGTTCGAAGACGCGGATGAAGCGCTCCCCGATGATCTTGCGCTTCCTCTCCGGCTCAGACACCCCTTTGAGGGCCTTGAAGAACTCCTCGGAGGCGTCGATTATCTCGATAGTTGATGCCCAGACGGCGAAACATCTCGTCCACGTACTGGTTCTCGCCCTTGCGCATAAGGCCGGTGTCGACGTAAACTGTCAAGAGCCGGTCGCCGATGGCCTTTGCCACCATGTCCGCCGCAACGGTGGAATCCACTCCCCCGGAGCAAGCGATGATGGCCCGGCCCGGTATGGCGGCCCGGAGCTCCTCGCACCTTCTCTTCCACGAACTCCTTTGGCGTCGAACATCAGCGGCTCAACTCCTCGGAGTCCTTCTCGACCTTGTCCGCCATCTCTTTGCGGTAGAGCTCCAGTCCCTGTCTTAGCCGAGGTTCCTTGATGGAAAGGATCTCCACCGCCAGAAGGGCTGCGTTGTCGCCCCGGTCCAGACCGACCGCGGCCACCGGGATGCCCGGGGGCATCTGCACTATCGAAAGAATGGAATCCAAGTTCACGCCGCCACTGACCGGAACCCCGATGACCGGCTTTGTGGTGATGGATGCCACCACCCCAGGAAGTGCCGCGGACAGACCGGCCACGGCGATGAACACGTCGGCGTCGCTTTCCGTGACCAGCTTCTTCACCCGTTCCGGCGTGCGGTGGGCCGAGGCGACGTGCATTGACGATGTCACATCGAACTTCTGCAGGATGGCCTGGGCCTTCTTGCATATCTCGGCATCGCTCTTGCTTCCCATCACAATGAGGACTTGCGGCATCGTGGCCACTGACCTCTTGCTAATAAAAAAATATTTGCCCAAAGAGACAGGTAAAAAATGAAGGTACGGGAAAGGGTTTTTAGCTCTTCATGATCGCCAGCAGGAACACCCCGATGGCCACCAAAGCACCCATAAGGGCGGCGAGGATGTACGTGAAGGCGTCCCAGATGACATCAGCGAGCGGCTGGGGTATATCGATGACCCTCGGGCCACCCCAATAGCATAGATATGCCCAGACGATCCCAACGACCAGGCCGACGACCAACAGCACGACGCCGATAGTTCTGCTCTTGCCGCTTCCGAAATATGCTGTGAATATACCGGCCAGTAACATCATCAGAGAGAAGACAAGGACCAGCACTGTCAGGAACTCCCACAGATCCATTAGCTTTCACCTTTCCATTTATTGATCAGGAAGGATTTGACCAACGGCACCCTTGCGCCCATCGCGCTGTGGTCCGGCAATAGCCAGTAATGTCCCGTTGCCACCCTTTCGCTTGCGGCCCGTTAGGTTGTCATAATTCTTAAAAGTTTCTACCTAGCCAAATGTAGGCTTGGACAGATTTCCATTCTATCCAGATAATTATTTTTTTACTATTTGAAAATCACTGCAGATAAGGCTCGGCCCGTGCCCGGACCTGTTGCCAATCCGGTATGTTCGTCAAGGCCCCCCTCTCCTCTACCACAAAGGAGGAGGTCGCCGCGCCCATGACCGCGCACTCCCTTAGGCCCAAACCGCGGAACCGTCCCGCGTAGAAGCCTGCCCGGAAGGCGTCGCCCGCACCGGTGGTGTCCACCACCTGTCTCGCCTTCACCGATGGAATGTGAAGACTTTCCTCTGGCGTGTAAGAGCAGGCACCCTCTCGCACCCTGTGTCACCACCACCAGCTTCACGAATTCCAGCATCTGCTCCGGTCGTTCCATCCCCATATAGCTCAGGGCGGTCCGCAGCTCGTTCTCGTTGCCGAAGAAGGCCTCGACCTGCCCCATCATCCTCCGGAATGGCTCAGGACGCCAAACGTGATGGACCTCTTGGGCCGGGTCGAAGGCCAATGACGCGCCCGTTCCCTTGCAACCCTTCCACCATATCGAAGGTAATGCTCTGGGCGACCGGTCATTATGTGCACATAACTGGCCAGTCTTGCCCGCCCCAGCCTTGGCTCCTGTTCCTCCATGCGCCCCATGGCGCCCTGGTACACGAAGGCGATCTGGTCATGCTCTCGGTCCGACATCACCCACACCGTTGGGGTATCGGAACCGGGGACCTCCACCAGGTCGGTGAGGTCGACGCCTTTATTCAGCATCAGGGCACGGAACTCCGCGGGCAGGTCGCTCCCCACGAAAGATACCAGCGCCGTGGGGACCCCCAGCCCGGCGGCGAGCGTCGCCACGTTGGCCGCGGTGCCGCCGAAGTAGAGTTTCTTTTCCAGAACATCGACCGAGGTGTTCTTGGGAGGGAATCGCTCCAAGGCCATGATGTAATCCAGGTTGGTGTGCCCGCACACGCAGAGGAACGGTCCTGACGTCATGTGCCCTCTTTCCAGCTATGGAGGTAGTCCAGCTGGTCCTGGTTGAGCGTGTCGATGGTCACTCCCATCGAGCTGAGGGCCAATCGCGCCACCTCGTCGTCCATCTCCTTCGGGATGGTGTAGACCTCGGGCCTCATGCTGCCTGAGTTCCTTACCAGATGCTCCAAGGCAAGGGCTTGGATGGAGAAGCTCATGTCCATTATCTCCACCGGGTGTCCCTGACCTGCGCTCAGGTTCATGAGACGGCCCTCCGCGATCAGATAGGCCCTCCTCCCGTCCTGGAACCGATACTCGTCCACGAATTCCCTGACCCGTTTCGGGGATCCGGCCAGATCCTCCAGCGCCTTCCGGCTCACCTCGTTGTCGAAATGACCTGAGTTGCCGAGGACGCACCCATCCTTGAGGACCTGCAGGTGCTCTCGACGCACCACGTCCTTGCATCCGGTGGCGGAGATGACTATGTCCGCCTGCGGCGCCGCCTGTGCCATGGGCATGACCTGGTACCCCTCCATCCTGGCCTCTATGGCGCGGATGGGGTCCACCTCGGTGACGACCACATTGGCGCCCAGACCCTTTGCTCGCATGGCGATGCCCCTGCCACACCAGCCATAGCCAGCCACGACCAGGGTCTTGCCGGCCACCAACAGGTTGGTGGCGTTCATGAAGCCATCGAAGGTGGACTGTCCAGTGCCGTATCGGTTGTCGAAGAGGAACTTCATCTGAGCGTCGTTCACCGCCATGACCGGGAATCTAAGCCTGCCCTCCCTGGCCATGGACCGAAGGCGGATGACCCCGGTGGTGGTCTCCTCGTTGGCGCCACGCACTGATTCAAGCTGGTCCTTGCGGGAGGTGTGCAACATGGTGATGAGGTCCGCTCCGTCGTCGATGACGTAGTCAGGCCCCATGTCCAGCACCTGGTTCAGGTTCTCGTAGTATTCGTCCGTGCTCTCCCATTTCTTGGCATAGACCTTGATCCCCTGCTCCTTCAAGGCCGCTGCCACGGAATCGTCGGTGGACAAGGGATTGCATGAGGCCAAACGTACCTCCGCCCCCGCCCGAGCGAGGCTGATGGCCAACATGCCGGTCTTGGCCTCCACGTGCAGGGCCATGCCCACCTTCGTCCCCTTGAGCGTCCCCTCCTCCATCTGGCGAGCTCGGACCTGGGCCAGGACCTTCATGTGGGCCTCGGCCCATTCCAACCGTCTCCTCCCCTTCACAACGAGTTCGTTGTCCATTCCATCACTCCTGAGCTGAACGTGTTAGACCGATCTTGCCTGCCGCCTCAAATTCTGGCATATGACCTCCAAGGTGATCGCCAGGTTCTCGTGGTTGTTGAAAGAGGCCAATGCCCTCTCCCTCTCCTTCGGGTCTAACCTCAGCTCCTTCGCAAATGCCAACATGGCGCTCACCGCCCGGGTCAGCTCGTCCACGATGGCTATGTCCGCCGCCAGCGAGGTGCGGGACAGGGGGTTGAGGTCGATGGCGATGACCTTCTTGCCCATCTTCTTCAAGGCCATGGCCCGGTCCCCGTCCTCCAGGGGGATGAGCACGACGTCGGAGCTGTATATGCCCTCCAGCGTGCACTTCGCCCGTTCCGAGGCGATGTGCGGGAGCATCGCGTCCGGGACCCGTCCGAGCACGCGGATGCCTCCCTGCTCCTCCAGATAATCGCAGACCTTCTGGACGCGTTCCTCGCTGCGATGGAAGAGGTTGACCTCGAGCTTGGATGATGTCATGCGGGCCAGGTCCGCCAGGCCTTTGGCGGCCAATGCAGCGGCGTTCCCGTTCACCGTGATGACCGGCCTCTTCGCCCCCATCAACAACGCCACCGCCGCCCGCTCGGCCCCTTGCGCCTCCGTTGTGGTGCGCTCCCCTATCAGATAGTCGAACGCCTCCCCCCGACCATGGGCGATCAGACCGGTGGGGGCGACGATCCCCTCCCGCACCATCTCTCCCATGTGCTCCCTGGTCACCAGGGATCTGTAGCGGGGATGGTCCTTGGATATCTCCACAACTTCCAGGAGGGAGATGCCTGCTCATAACCATTGCTGCCTATGGACGATGGGTGTGAAATCCATAAAGAATTAAATACGGACAAAGGATAAATTAATATACGTTTGCAATAAGATTATATAGCGAGAGATATTCTCCCTTATAAGCACCGCAGTAGCTCGGTGAGACTCTGGTGAATCATGAAACTTCTGGGTAGTGTCCAGGAAGTGACTTTTGAAGGCCGCTTGATCGTTCGCGGTTCCTTCGCCCCGCCTATCGCGGCCACGGTCACGGACAACCGCATGCGTCCGTTGGGTCGAGTGGCCAGAGTGTTCGGTCCGGTGGCATCGCCTTATGTCTCCGTCGAGCCGATGAGGGGTCAGACCCTGCTCTCGGTAGTGGGGAAGCAGGTATATGTGGAGGAGGTCGAACCAAATGCCAAAGCCAAGGGAAGGGACAGACGAGATAGAAAGATGTCCTGAATGTAACAGTGGCCACCTGGTCCGCGACTATGAGCGAGGGGAGCTCATATGCGAGGAGTGCGGATTGGTCATAGACGACCAGTTCATCGACCTAGGCCCTGAGTGGCGCGCTTTCGACGTGGAGCAAGGCGAGAAGAGGGCCCGTACCGGCGCCCCGATGACCTATACCATCCACGACAAGGGGCTTTCCACCGAGATCTCCTGGAAGAACAAGGACTCCTACGGTAAGAGCATCCCGACCAGGAACCGAGCGCAACTGTACCGCCTGAGGAAATGGCAGCGCAGGATCCGGGTGTCGAACGCGACGGAGCGCAACCTCGCCTTCGCCCTGAGCGAGCTGGACCGCATGGCCTCGGCCATGGGTCTGCCCAGGAACGTGCGCGAGACCGCTGCCATGATCTACAGGAAGGCGGTCAACAAGAATCTCATCCGGGGGCGCAGCATCGAGGGCGTGGTCGCCGCCTCCCTTTACGCGGCCTGCCGCCAGTGCAACGTGCCCCGTACCCTGGATGAAGTGGCCAACTCCAGCCGTGTCGGGCGCAAGGAGATAGGCCGCACGTACCGTTTCATGACCCGGGAGCTGAAGCTCAAGCTGATGCCCACCCGGCCCCAGGACTATGTGCAGAGGTTCTGTTCGGAGCTGAAGCTCAGTGGAGATGTCCAGGCCAAGGCCGCGGACATCCTCAAGGATGCCGCCAAGAAGGAGCTGACCTCTGGTCGCGGGCCGACCGGCGTGGCCGCGGCCGCCATCTACATCGCCTCCATCCTGTGCAACGAGCGCCGGACGCAGAGGGAAGTGGCGGACATCGCCGGGGTGACGGAGGTCACCATCCGGAACCGGTACAAGGAACTGACCGAGAAGCTGGGCATAGAGATCCAGCTGTGAGGCGACGAAAAACTTTACTGCTGGCATCTGCCAGCGAACATATTAAATCCCAATGGCGTTCGTTAAGACAACGTTCGAGGTGAGAAATTGGCAGAGAGGATAAACGTGAGCAAATCATGTTGTCCTTAGGCCGATGGCCATCTGGTTGTCTTTGCTGGCATTGCTAGTCTGATGAGCATTTTCGGGCTGTTCTACCTTGGAGTCGTTAGTTCCACCATCGGGTTCCTGTTGGGCTTGGTCCTGGTCTTCGTTTCCACTATTCCTGATCGGGACCGCCAGACCGGTCTGGGGCGCTCAGGTCGGAGAGTGGAAGGGCATACTGCGCAGGATCATGCTCGACCTCCCCTTCCGCGCTGATCCTGGTCTATCTGTTCTATGGGCCATCCAATCCGACCTATGCACAGCGGTCTCGACAAGGACCTTGCTGTGCTCGTTATTCATCCTGAACTTCTGTTCATTTGGTCGTCGAGCTTGATAGCCTTCGTCATCATCTATGTCAACAAGGATTTCTTCGCTCCGCCCAAGGAGGATATCGAAGCGTCCATGAAACGCCTCAAGGTGACCGGTGTGAAGACCGTGTTCGACTGTCCGAACTGCAAGAGCTTGGTCGAGGCAGACTGGCACTCATGCCCGAGCTGCGGGACCGTGCTGCCGAAGTTCTGCGTGAACTGCGGGACGCCAGTGGACGAGAACATCAAGCAATGCCCCAAGTGCGGCACCGAGATCCGGGCTTCCGTGGCCATCGCCAACCTGATCGAGACCTTGCGCCAGACCGCGGAGCTGCCTGCCTCCCCTGAGACCAAGTCCGTCCGTTACGAGAAGTATGCCGAGGCGCTGATCAAAGGAGGGCGCACGGACGAGGCCATCGAGGCCTACCGCACCGCCATCCATTACACCCAGTTCTATCGCAAGCAGACCAACTTCATGGTGAAGATGGCAGTGGTCTACCACAACACAGGGACGGGACAAGCAGGCGCTGGACCTCTGCGATCGCCTCCATGGAGCTGGACCCCCAGGACTGGGCCGGGGCCAAACAGCTGAAGGACAGATATTGGCCGTGCCAGGCGCCACCGCAATCGGCGGGTGCCGCACCGGTCAAGGCCTGACGCGCTTCAGCATGATGTAGCAGACGTTGGGGGACTGCACCCGACAGAATAGGACCTCCTTCTTCACGCCATGCGCCAGCCTTATGGCGCGGGAGATCTCCGCCCAGATGGTGATGTAGTTCTCTGGGACCGCGTGCACCAGGTACTTGGCGTGATGTTTGGCGGGGTCTCCCTCATACACCCGGAAGTGTGTGCCGTACTTGAAACCGGTCTTGACCACCAGTCCCCGGGCCTTGAGGTCCTTGAAGGCGGCGAATCGCAGGCGGAAGTCAGGCTGCACCGCCTTGGCGCGCTTGGTGAAGGTGTCATGACCTATGGGCCGCCCGGTGCTTCCGGAGCGCAGGCGGAGATGGCCGGAATCCATCAGGAAGGCCGCCTCGATGAAGGAGAGCTGCAGGTACTTGCCGACCTTCTTGCCGATAGTAACCCTTCTTGGACATGGTCTCCACCTGCGCATCACCGAAGACCAGCACGCACTCGTCGAGGAGCAGGCCCTCGGCGGCATCGAATTGCGGCTCGCCCGATATCTCGCCCTTGGGCTCCAGGCGTTCGGCCTGGTAGAACGTGATGTCCCCCTCCTCGTCCACCACCGCCAAGAGCAGCTCCTTGCGGGTCCGTTCGGACATCTCCGCCTGCTCCACCATCTGCTCCATGCGGAAGGATGAGCGCTCCGAGGCGACGAGCACCCAGGCTCTTGGTCTGGCTGCTGGTCGGGCTTCCCCCTCGAGG
Source organism: Methanomassiliicoccaceae archaeon (assembly GCA_963827905.1). Lineage (GTDB taxonomy): Archaea > Thermoplasmatota > Thermoplasmata > Methanomassiliicoccales > UBA472 > JACXTP01. Next base: position 401,335 of record CAWHCB010000007.1, on the reverse strand, counting down.
AAATACCCGGAAGTGGAAATCCCCCCCGTCCAGCTTGACCACGTACCCCCTCTGCCTCAGGTCGCGGTACACCAGGTACTGGGTCTCGAAGTCGGGCCTCTCCTTGACCGCCAGCTGACCAGTTCCTCCAGCTGTAGTCGGGGTCCGCCCCATCTGCACGACCAGCGCTCCGCCTCGACAGAAGGTACATCGCCTCCAGGATGTCCAGGTCCAGGCCGCCGCCCTTGCGCGGGTAGCCATAATAGCCCTTGTTGTAGATCTGGCTGGCCTCGACCGGGTCCTTGACCTCCACCGAGTCGCCCCGCAGCTCTCCTGGCATCGGACCTGAACCTTCCGGGGGGGTTATATATTATGGCCCGGAGGGGCAAAGGGTCGTGGCGACGTTCACAGGTTTTTTATACCTCGATCTTCACATATCATCATGTATACAACTATGTAGTTGTAATCAGGTGAGCCCATGGATGAGTTGGACATTCTGTTGTCCGTGATCGAGAACCCGACCCGACGGAGGATACTGGAGGCGTTGGTCAGGGAACCGCACTACCCTCTGCAGCTCTCGAAGGAGCTTGGTCTCAGCCAGCAAGGGATAATGAAGCACCTGAAGGTCCTGGAGGAGTACCGCATGGTACGTTCCTACGACGAGGAGAGCGACCAAGGTGGCCCTAATCGCAAGATCTACGTGCCCATCACCGGTTTCAACATCGTGGTGGACATGGGCCCGGGTCTTTTCACCGCCCAGATCGTCACCAGGGATATGGATGGTCGCAGCTGCGTCAAGGAGGACCTCCCCCAGGAGGGCCGGGTGATGATCAGCGGGCGGGTGGGGGAGGTCCGTGACCGGATCAAGGAGATCGACGGGGAGCTTCGCGGCATAGCCCGTCGCAGGGCCGAGCTGATGAGGGCCAAGGAAGAGGCCTTGGACGAGGCCTGCGGCATCGTGGAATCGAACATAGATGACTACCACACCCGAAGGATCCTCTATGTGTACATGCAACGACCAGAGCTGTCCCCGGGCCAGATAGCGAAGGAGCTGGGTCTGAGGGACGAAACGGTCAACGACGTCTTAGAGGACTACTTGAGAGGAGGGGAATGAGATGGCAGAGAGCATCGACGACAAGGCAGAGCGCTATATGCGCGAGATCAAAAAGATGACCGAAGAGGCGGCGAAGACCTTCGAGCGGTCCATGAACGAGGCGGACCGATTGGGTCGGAGGATGTATGACGACATCAGGGACGGCATGCAGGGCTCAGGGAGCAAACTGAACAACGTGAGCGACCGCATGATCCAGGACTTCAACCGCGAGATGCCCAAGATGGTCGAGGAGGTCAAACGATGGGAGCGTCGCGTCGAGAAGCAGTTGGACGACATACGTAAGGAGTTGGAGAAGTCACTAAAGTAAATTATTTATAGAAGTACAAACTAATACCAATCGGTAAGTATACAACCTATGGTTGATATCTATGCCGGAGGGTGAGAGATGACAAAGAGCAAGGAGAACAGAGAACTGACGCCAGCGTACTATTGGGGCCCATCCGTCATGTTCGAGGAGATGGAGCGGTTCCTCAACGACAGGGGACGGGACCGCCTCTGGTTCCCTGGCATGATGCGCCCCGCCCATCGCGTGCCAATGGTGGACGTCAGGGAGGAGGAGGACCACTATGTGGTCAGCGCAGAGCTCCCTGGTATGACCAAGGAGGACGTGTCCATCGAGGTCGGTGACGGAGCGCTCGAGATCACCGCGAAGAAGGACCGGGAGAGCGAGGAGAAGGGAGAGGGCTACCTGCGCCGCGAGCGTGGGGCCATGTACTTCCATCGGCGCCTGACGCTCCCGGAGGACGTGGACGCCCAGACCATCGAGGCCAAACTGGCCGATGGGGTGCTGGAGGTCCGTCTGCCCAAGGTCGAAAGAGGCAGCGAGAGGAAGAAGGTGGAGGTCCAGTAGGGCCACCCCAAACCGTTTCATTCCATTCAAAAAGAACAAAGGAACATCAGATCATAGGACAAGGTAGAGCAAATGGTAGCGAGCGATAAGGTCCTTAAAGTGGCGGAGGCGAAGTCACGGGACGTGGGACGAGGCATCGCCCGGGTGGACCCGGAGATAATGGACATCCTAGGGCTGAAGGCGGGCGACGTGGTGCAGATCGACGGCAAGAAGAAGACGGTGGCGGTCGTCTGGCCCGGCTACGCCGAGGATGAGAACCGGGGCCTGATCCGCATCGATGGGTTCGTGCGGCGCAACGCCCAGGTGGGCCTGGACGACAAGGTGGCCATCCGCAAGATATTGGCCAAGAACGCCCAGAAGATAACCTTCGCCCCCATGGAGGAGATGAAGATCATGGGCGGGGAGGAGTACCTCGGGCAGGCGTTGGAGGGCCGGGTCGTCACCCGAGGCGACATCGTCGAGCTCAACATCATGGGCCGGACCATCGACCTTACCGTGGTGGCTTTCCAGCCCACCGCCGATGCGGTGATGATACACCGCGATTGCGAGGTCAAGATCAGCGAGAAGCCGGCCAAGGAAGCCCTGTCCAAGATCCCCAAGGTCACCTACGAGGACATCGGCGGCCTGGGCGACGAGGTGAAGAAGGTCCGGGAGATGATCGAACTGCCTCTGCGTCACCCGGAGCTCTTCGAGCGACTGGGCGTCGAGGCCCCCAAGGGGGTGCTGCTCCATGGACCGCCAGGAACGGGCAAGACCCTGCTGGCCAAGGCGGTGGCCGGAGAGACCAACGCCAACTTCGTCTCCATCGGCGGCCCGGAGATCATGAGCAAGTTCTATGGTGAGATCGGAGGAACGCCTGCGCGAGATATTCAAACAGGCCGAGGAGAACGCCCCCACCATCATATTCATCGACGAGATCGACTCCATCGCCCCCAAGCGGGACGAGGTGACCGGTGAGACGGAGAGGCGCATCGTGGCGCAGCTGCTGGCCCTCATGGACGGCCTGGAGGCGCGGGGCAAGGTGGTGGTCATAGGCGCCACCAACCGGCCCAACGCCCTGGACCCGGCCCTGCGCCGGCCTGGCCGGTTCGATAGGGAGATCGAGATAAACATCCCCAACAAGGAGGGGCGTCTACGATATACTGCAGATACACACCCGCGGCGTGCCCTTGGACGAGGACGTTGACCTGGAACGCCTGGCCGCCCTGACCCATGGCTACGCCGGAGCGGACCTGCAGGCCCTGACCAAGGAGGCGGCCATGCACTCCCTGCGCCGGGTCATCCCCGACCTGGACCTGGAGATGGAGGCCATCCCCGCGGAGCTATTGAACAAGCTGGTCGTCAAACGTGACGACTTCTTCTCCGCCCTGAGGGAGATGCAGCCCTCCAGCCTGCGCGAGGTGCTCATCGAGTCGCCCGATCTGCATTGGGACGAGATCGGCGGCCTGGAGTCGGTGAAGAAGGAGCTGAAGGAGGCGGTGGAGTGGCCCTTGAAGTACGCCGCCCTGTTCGAGCACATGGACGCCGCCCCGCCCAAGGGCGTGCTGCTCTACGGCCCGCCTGGCACCGGCAAGACCATGCTGGCCAAGGCGGTGGCCACGGAGTCCGAGGCGAACTTCATAAATGTCAAGGGGCCGGAGTTCCTCAGCAAATGGGTGGGCGAGTCCGAGAAGGCGGTGCGGGAGACGTTCCGCAAGGCCAGGGGGGCGGCGCCATGCGTCATCTTCATGGACGAGATCGACTCCATCGCCCCGGTGCGCGGGCGTGGGCGGCGATTCGCATGGTCACGGAGCGGGTGATATCCCAGCTTCTCACCGAGATGGACGGGCTGGAGTCGCTGCACAACGTGGTGGTCATCGCCGCCACCAACCGTCCGGACATGATAGACCCGGCGCTCCTGCGTCCGGGCCGCTTCGACCGTCTGGTGGCGGTGGGCGTCCCGGACTACGAGGCGCGGAGGGACATCCTTCGGGTGCACACGCAACGCAAGCCGATGACCGAGGACGTGAACCTGGACGATATCGCGAAGCGCACCGAGGGCTACACCGGCGCAGACATCGCCGCGGTGGTCAACGAGGCGGTGATGCTGTCCATCCGCCAGGTGGTGGCTTTGGACGAGGTGGTGACGCCTGAACGCATCAAAGGGCATGAGTTTGACCAAGAAGCACTTCGACATCGCCCTGGCCAACTACAAGCCTCGGTTGAAGAGCGAGGCCAAGAAGTACGAGAAGTTGGTGAAGGACTTCGAGTATGTGCGGTGAGCGAGATGGCCAGAAGGAGGACGCCGGATGTGGACGATGACGTTTTCGCCGAGTTCGAGCGGCTCTTCGAGGACATACGCCAGCGTATGGACCTGATGCGGGCGCAGAGCGGACTGACCCCGGAGTCCATGCCTTTGAGCTACTCCTATCGGGTGGTGATCGACCAGGACGGTCAGCGCAAGGTGACCGAACGCTACGACGACCGAACGGTCCAGAACAAGGTGGCCGCCGATGACGACGAGCCTTTGGTCGACGTTCTGGACCAAGAGGATAAAGTGAGGGTCATAATGCACCTTCCCGGTGCGTCCAAGGAAGACATTGACCTGGAGTTCAAGGACCGTTCCCTGATGGTCAAGGTAGAGAACGCCTCCCGCCCCATGGTACGGGAGGTGCCCTTGCCCTGCGCGGTGGTGCCCTCCTCGGCCGTGGCGGAGTGCCGCAACGGCGTGCTCGAGGTGTGCCTGTTGAAGCAGACCGATCGGAGAAGGAAGAGAAAGGCGCTCAAGGCCGAGTGAGACTGGGTGGAACGGCCGCCCCGGTGCCTCCAAGGGAATCGTTATATAGAGGCATGGACGAATCGGAGGGGCATGCAACGTGAGGACCTGATCAACGGTGTGAGGGACACCTTGGCCCGTTCAGGCTTCACCGTTTCCAAGCCATTGAACATGAGGAGCATAAGCTTCGACGTGGTGGCACGACGGGACCGTTCCATTCTTTTGGTCAAGATACTCACCAATGTCGATGCCTTCTCCAAGGACAATGCGGACGAGCTCAAGACCTTGGCCGATGCGATAGGCGCCTCGATGCTCCTGGTGGGCGAACGTTCCGGCGCTGGCGAGATCGAGGAGGGCATCGTCTACTCCCGCTTCAACGTCCCCATCGTCTGCTACAAGACCCTCTCCGACCTGCTCACGGAGAACGTGCCCCCGCTCATCTTCGCCGCGCCTGGCGGCCTCTACGTCAAGTTGGACCATGAGATGCTGCGTCACCTGCGCGAGTCGAAGAACATCAGCTTGGGCACCCTTGCCGAGGTGGCGGGGGTTTCGAGGCGCACCATCCAGATGTACGAACAGGGCATGGGGGCCATGATCGAGGCCGCCCTGCGCCTGGAGGAGTTCCTGGACAGCCCCATAGTGATGCCCATGGACCCGCTCTCCTACAAACCGGAGGGCATCGAACCGAAGGAGCTCGACCTGGGAAAGTGCGATCCCTTCACCCAGGAGGTGTTCCGCGTGCTGACCCGGGTCGGCTACTCCATCCGCCCCACCCACAAGTGCCCCTTCGAGGCTTTGACCATGGGCGGGGATGTCCTCATCCTCACCGGGGTGGGTCTGGACGACAGCAAGATCAAGGAGAAGGCGCGGGTGGTGCACGACATATCCACTGTCACCGGCAAGGAGTCGGTCATCTTCGTGGAGCGGGTGCGTTCCAAACAGAGCGTGGAAGGTACCGCGTTGATTGGGCGCAACGAGCTCAAGGGCATAGACGAGAGCAAAAAGCTCAGACGCCTGGTGGTCGAGAGAAGTGAATGCGATGAAGGTCATTGAGAGCAACGGCTCCAGGCTGGCGGTGCTGCCGGTCATAAAGGGGCTGGTCTCCGAGGGCGAGAAGGTGGCCGAGGCCATTGCCTCGTTCGCGCCGACCGCCATCGGTGTGTCGTTGTCGAAGGAAGAGCTGGGGGGACTGAGGGAAAGGCAGAGCTACGAGGATTTCGAGCTCACCATCCCGGAGCAGGCCTACAAGTCCGGCCTGGAGCTGTTCGGGCCGGTGCAACTGCCGTTCCCTTGCTACATCAAGGCCATCGAGGTGGCGGACCTGGCGAAGATACCCCTGTTGCCTGTGGACATGAACGAGGAGACCTTCACCGAGCAGTACTGTCTGCTGGTGGGCGGCATGGAGATGGTCTTCGGGGGCATGGGCGACCGCCGCTTGTACAAGAAGCAGTTCGACCTCAACTCCCCTGAGGCCTTCGTTCGCGATTATGACCGAAAGGTCAACAATGGCTCAGGCTATCGCAAACTGATGCAGCTCCGGGAGGAGCACATGGCGCGTACGCTCCTGGGCATGAGGCGCCGCTACCGCGACATCCTGGCCATCATCGAGCTGGAACGCGCCGATGGCGTGATCAAGGCCTTGGAACAGTGATCATTGCATCAGGGCCAAGCAACGTATCGGCGTGCCTGGGTCGTCGACCAGATACCGCTGCCATCCGGTCGGTGAGGCGTTGCCGTTGACCACGACGAATATCGCTCCCTTGGACATGCGGTTGTAGTACGTGGTGCCGTTGATGTGTCTCCCCGGACGGGTTGCGCATCGTGCCCACGATCAGGTCGTCCAGGCCGTCTCCGTCGATGTCACCGGATATCATGCAGGAGAGCTGGGCCATCCTGGTGGTGGTGGCCGGCGTGTTGAACTTGTCCACCGTCATGCCGGACGGGGCGATCAGCGTGTAGCTATGGACGCCCAGGGCGTATGTGTGGTTGAGGAAGAATATCCCCACGTCCTGGGACATTATGGCGATGTCCAAGGCCGTAATCTGTGCCAAGGTACTTCCCGATGGTCATGTTGGTCTTGTCCGGGAAGTTCATGTTGCCCGTGAGCAGTAGGGCGCTGTAGGTCGGGGCTGGCCCTCACCAGGTCGGCGTTGTAACAAATCGCCAATTGGCCACCGGTCGAGGATGAGGTCGGTCATTACCGCCAGGTCCCAGGAGCCGTCATGGTCCAAGTCCCCGATCGCCATCGAACTGACGCGGCGGACCGGCGAGTTCGGTATGGTCACCTGCTTCACCTTGTTCAAGGAGTTGAGCGGGGACCATTTGTAGTTCCACTGGCCGAAGCCGTTGGTGTTGTTCAGGATATAGACGGTGCCGTCGTTGCACCCGACGATGATGCTTGCCCCGCGGGTGGAGTTGTCAGCGATGGCCCCGGAGCGGAGGTTGGCGGCCGACAGGGCGACCACCGATTTGGCGGTGTTGTCAGAGTCGCTGCCCATGTGCACGCAGGTCCATTGCCAGCTGGACGGGTTGTCGCCGTTGTTCCGACCGATCATGACCGAGCCGTTGCGCATGCCGTAGATGACGTCCAGATCGTTGTCCTGGTCGATGTTCGCCAGGATCAGGGACTTGACATCGATGTTGCCGGTGGCGCGCAGCTCAGTGACCGCCCAGGTCTGCCCGTTGAACACGTTCAGGTTGATCCTGGCGTGGGAGCTGGGCGTGTTGGTGTTGGCGAAATTGTTCGCGGTCTGATAGTTATGCGGGTTGGTACTGGCATAGAAGGAGACCACCTCCTTGCTCTGCCCGTCCCCGTTCATGTCGCCGCCGGCACAGACCAGGGTCTGGGGCCGGTGGTCGTTCCAGAAGTCCTGGTCGATGGGGATGGGCGGTATCCAGCTGTTGTCGTTCACATAGTACTGCATGGAGCTGGACTGGATCCAGTCCACGTTGCCTTCGTAATACTGCCCTGCGCCACCGTTGTTGGGCGAAACGCCCTCCACGAACCCTGCGGCGATGCCTCCACTGAAGGTGGGCGAGGAGATGATAGATGATGGAGGAAAGCTGGTACTGGTAGTACTTGTTCGGGATGATGGTGTCCTTCAGCGTGAACATGTCATAGTCAAGGATGTAGGCCTGGTTCCGCCCTGGGGACCATGGGTCTCCGGACTTCGCGGCGGTGAGGTTGATGGCGAAAGCGTAGGTCGTCGCATCGATCTTCACCACGTTCGATACTGGGCCCTCCTTCCAATAGTACTGGGGCGTGCCAGAGGTCGGCACTGCCGGCGCCCAATGCAACTGGGGACTGTCCGGAGAAGTCCCGGATTATGATGTCGCCCGCACCACCATACCAATCCGAGTTGGCCGGGAAGGCGTCGGATTTGATCTTGACCTCGACTGATATCGTTGTTCCAGAAGTTGGTGGTGACCTTGGCGTCGGTGCGGTTCTGGTAGGTCTGCATGACCGGGTAGGATCCCCCGTTCCTGGTGGACATCTCGTGGGAGACGGGGATGCGATGGGATGGGACCGCGTTGTCCTCCAACAGCACATTGACCATGTACCGCTCGTTGGCTGAGAACATTGGGGCGAATCGATATCGATGAAGGCCTGGTAACAATAGAACCCGCTGGTGAACTTGTACCTGGCGAAGGCCACGTCGGTGGAGTACACCACCTTCTTGGTGGTTATGTTGACTACCTCCAAGTAGTTGATCGCCTCGGTGTTGAGCAGGTTCTTGCTCACCACCACCACCGCGGCATCCTCGGAATCAAGGACGAAGCTGTACTGAGGGGTGGCATCGAAGTTATGGTTCAGCCAATCCTCCTTCTGGAAGAAGTTGAACCCGTTGTTCTTGGAATAGATGATGTTCGGCGGTTCGTAACCCGTTTCCTCGCCACCCTCCGGGTCGGTCGCCTGCAGGGTGAGCTTGGCCGTGGCCATGTTCCCGATGCGGTCGATGGCCACGATCGTCACTATGCCGCCCCTCCATCCGGGTGTGACCGTGATGCTCTCGCTCTCGTAAAGCACCCCTGACACGTGCTTGAGCTCGATGTAATCATCACCAGCTAGGCGGTCGCTTATTCCGGTCATGTCGATATAGGCGCTCTGCAGGTCGTTGTTAGAATCGACGATGTACGCATAGAAGGTAGCCAACTCGGTGATGACGCCCACGGTCGGGGTCGTGCCCCTGGCACCGATCACCGGGGCGGAGTTGGGTATGCCTGTGAGGAATTTGTCATAGACGATGGAGTTGGTGCTCTTGTCCACGATCAGCATGCGGACGCTGGCATTTGGGTCGACGTAATGAAGCGTATAGCTCCAGGTGGTACCGACCATCCAAACCGTGCCTAGATGGTGTCTCGCTATCGTGGATGTACAACTCTCCGGACGGGTACATGGTCTCATTGATGAAGATGTAAATGCCAGTGGCGTGGTCGTAGAGGTCCTGGCCGCCCGAGTTGGTTATGTTGATGTAACGGTCGCAGGTGTTGTTGGAATAGGTCTGCACCACCACCGGTATGGCTGGGTCGAAGTCCACGTAAGTGGTGTCGTCGGGGGGAGGCAGGGCCATGACATACATGAAGATCCCTGAGAGGAGGAGAATGGTGATGGCAAGGACGAGGAAATCGCCGATAAGGCTATGGACCCCTTCCTTGGAGCGCCTCAACCTCTTTGCCCTGCCGAACTTCCTCAATTTCATGTCATCAGCTCCCTCAGATAAGCACCGTCACCGAACGGACCGGGACTCCGGTGCTGTCGATCTCGTAACGGGCGAAGGCGCCCGTTCCATCGGTGTTCAGGAACACTAGGACGTTGCCGCGCCATACCACCCTTGTGCTGGTAGGCGTCGAATCACCGGTCGATACCACCAGGTCCAACAGACCATCGTTGTCGATGTCCACCGATATCATGCACTGGATCTTGGCGACGCAGGTGCCGTCGGCCTCGGTGGCGATGTTGGTTATCGTCCTTACTGGAGCGTCGTAGGCGTTGAGGGCGGTATGCTTTATCATATACACGCCGCCGCCCGCAGAGACCCCGACCCCCCCCACCGCCACCGCGATGTCCGGCCAGACGTCCTTGCTGAGGTAGTTGCCGATGGTGACGTTGGTCTTCGGAGCGTTGGCCAGGCTGAAGGAGGATATCCATGACGCCGAATACGTTGCCGAACATCGGCGAACCGGAGTTCAACTGTGCATTGTCGGCCAGATAGACCATGCCGCCCGATGCGGTCCCACCGATCACGATGAGGTCGGTCAGACCATCATTGGTCATGTCCCCTAGGCATAACGATGTGGCATAGGTCAGACTGCTTGAGGCGGTCACGGCCTTCCTCGGTGTCGAGAAGGTGCCCATGCCATCGGTGTTCTTCATGATGTACACGCTTCCGTCCCGGCAGGCGAACACTATGTCCAGAGAGCGGGCCCGGTCGTGACCGGCGATGTTGCCATCGAGGTCGGCCAGACCGACCGCGATGATGCTTGAAGACACCTTGGTGATCTGACGATAGGACCAGAACCCATCGTTCTTGCATATGCCCAAGGAACCGTTGGCCATCCCGAAGATGACGTCCTTGTCGTCGTCCATGTCGATGTTGCCGACCGCAAGGCTCTTTATTTGGACGAAAGTTGGAGCCGCTGGCGCCGGATTGGTACATGGTGCGGATCACCTTGCTGCTCCACCCACCCGTGTCTGACCTCTCATAGAGCGCGAGCTTCGGCACCCAATAGCTTTGATAGATCGGCGTGTTGGTGGTCGGGCGGACCAGCGGTGCTTGATTGGGGGACGCATAGCGTCAGGTAGGCCACCACCTCGCTGTTCTCCCCGTCCCCGTTCATATCACCGGAGGTGACCAAGAGGCCCTGGGGCCGGTAATCGGACCATTGGTTGAACGGCTCCATGTATTCCGGAGGAGTCCAGGTGTTGTCGTTGACGTAATAGAGCATGGAACTGGACTGTGTCCATGCGCTCAATCCCTGGGTGGTGCCGAACACTGGTGTGCATCCCTGGACGATGCCAGCGGCGATGCCGCCGCTGAAGACCGGGGATGTGATGTACACCACGGCGTTCAGATAGAACGTCTTGTAATCATATCCGGTCCCGTTCGGCGTCTGGATGGTGAACATGTCGAAGGAAATGACGTATCCTTGGTTCTTACCGGGGATCCAGGGGTCACCCAGCTTGGCCGCCGTGAGGTTCACCGCGAATCGATAGGTGTCCGCGGACGGATGGCTGACGCCCGAGATGGGGCCGTTCCATGCTGTGGAACTGGATGGGGGGGCGATCTTCACCTGCGTACCACCGACGAAGTCGCGGATGATCACCTCACCGCCCGATGGGTAGAATGACCAACCCGCCGGTAGGCTAGAGCCTTTGATCTCCACGTAGAAGATCTCGTTGTTGTAGTAGTTGCTGTCCAGCTTGGTGTAGGCGGTGTCGTTGTACAGCTTGATGGTGGGGGATGTGCCTCCGGTACCGGTGCTGATGTTGTGGTTGATGAAGATCTTGTTCGTGGGGTTGGAGTTGTCCTCCAAACGTATCTGGACGATGTACTTGGAATTGTCAGAGAATCCGTTGATGGAATCTATGTCCAGGTAGGCCTTGTAAGAATAATAGCCGCTGGTGTAGCGGTAACGGGTGAAGGCGTTGGAGGTCTTCTCGTACACCACCTGCTTGTCGTCGGCCTTGATCACGGATATGTAGTTCTTGGAGTCCGTGTTCAAGAGCGATTTGGACACCACCACCACGGCTGCGTCCTCCGCGTTGAGCGTGAAGGAATAGGTCGGGGTGGCGTTGAAGGCGTTGGCGTCCCAATCGTCCTTCTCGAAGATGTTGAAACCGTTGCTCTTGGAATAGATGATGTTCTGCGGTTCATAGCCTGAGTCGTCGCTGCCTCCGCTTCCGCCAGAGGTCGTGGCGTCCAGGTCCATCCTTGCGGTCGCGCTCTGCATATCATTGTCCATTGCGGTCAAGAGTATGTTGGCGTTGGTCCAGTTGGCGTTGACCGTCAGCTGAGGCGATTCCCACAGGTCGTTGCCACGGTCGATGAAGTTGATGATGTTGCCCTCCGCCTGGCCTAGTCCGGACATGTCCGCCTTGACGGAAAGGATCGCGCCGTCGTAGTCATAGACATACACCCAGAGGAAGGATTTGTTGTCGATGATGGGCATGGAAGGGGTCATTCCCCTGTCACCTATGACCGGTATGGACTTGATAGGCAGAGGCAGCTTCGATTCCCACACCACCGAGTTGGAAGAGGAATCCAGGACCATCACCCGGATGGAGGAGTTGAGGGGGATGTTGTTCAGCCTTAGGCTCCACGTCTCACCTATCTTCCAATCCGTTCCGATGCTGGGGTCGCTGTCGGCGATCTTGAAGACCTTGTTCTGGTAGATCGCTTCGTTCACGAACACCGCGATGCTTGTGGTACCGTCGTTTAGGGTCTGGCCCCCTCCCATGGTCACGTTGACCCATGTGTCCATGTTGGTCCCGTTGCTATGCTGGATGATCGGTTCCGTGCCGAAGTCGACGTTGGTGTTCTGATGGGGTGGGGGGATCTGCGCCACATAGAACAGCACGGTGGAGAACAGTATCACTGTAATGGCAAGGATCAACAGAGTGCCGATTATCTCTGAAACTGCCTCCTTCGACCCCTTGAAATGCGATTTCTTCTTGATTCCCATGTTAATGACCCCGGCTGAGAGTGCTTACGCTTAAGCTCTCTATATATCCCGGAGGTGTTTATTTAAACATTATGCCATAAATATCCCTGGCAACAGTGGGTTTGAGTCTGGCCGTGATTATCATTTTTGCGATTTTGAGGCTCGTGGTTTATCGATGGGGATGACCTCGGGCGATGATCAGAATTCCACCCCTTTCCTCGCCATCACTCCTGATTCGTAAGGGTGTTTCTCCATCTTCATTATCGTTACCAGGTCCGCCTCCTTTACCACCGCATCGGGGGCGTTCCTTCCGGTGAGCACCACCTCTACCCCTGGGTCACGCCCGCGCACGATGCGGAGCACCTTGTCGACGGGCAGGATGCCGAAGTCCATCACCACATTGATCTCGTCCAGGATGACCATGTCATAATCATTGGACCCCAGGGAGTCCTGAGCCATCCGTAGCCCTCTCTCCGCCAGGTCCACGTCCTCCTGGCAATGCTCCCCTTTGAAGATGAGATGGTCCGCGCCGAACTGGTAAAGCTCGATGCCGTCCAACCGCCGCAAAGCCTCCACCTCCCCATACTCATCGCCTTTCTTCATGAACTGGATGATGCACACCCGCATCCCATGTCCCCATGCCCTCAAGGCCAAGCCTAAGGCGGCGGTCGTCTTGCCTTTCCCTTCCCCGGTATAGACCTGCATCAGGCCGAGCTCTGACATGGGATTAATCACCAAGTAGATGGGGCTCGGACCTGATATATGCTTCCTGGGAACAGTTTATCTAAGTCCCTGGCGATGATATGGCATGCTCGAGATAGAGGTCAAGGCGGCACTGAAGGACCGCAGACAGGTCGAGGCCAGATTGAGACGCCTAGGGGCCAAGGCCGAGGGGGAGCGCCGTCAGGTCGATCTCTATTTCGCCCATCCGTGCCGGGACTTCGGGGCGACGGACGAGGCTTTGCGCCTTCGGTTGGATGGAGATAGGCAGGTGATGACCTACAAGGGACCGAAATTGGATGCCCGTTCCAAGACCAGGGAGGAGATCGAACAACCTGTCGAGTTCGAAAGCATGGCCACTACCTTGAGGCGTTTGGGCTTCAAGGATTTCCTACGAGTGGAGAAGGTGCGCACCGACTATTCGTGGGAGGGTATCGTCATCAGTCTGGACCGTGTCGTGGGATTGGGGGACTTCGTCGAGCTGGAGGTGGAGGACGAAGATCGCGAGAGGGGTCTGGAGCGCATCCTGGACCTAAAATCGAAGTTGGGCGTCCAGGGGAACGAGACCCGGTCCTATCTGGAGCTCATCGTAGAAAAGGAAGGGAAGTGACGATTGGGTCTCAGAGGGACCTTATCTTCTCGATGACGAACTCCTTGATCTTCGGGTCGTCCGGGATCGTCACCGACTTCTTGAACTTGGCCCTTTTCTCCTGGGCCCCATCGTTTCCATCCACGACGTAATAGCCCCGCGATAAGGAGATGAACTCGTTCTCCTCCCCCGAGTTCGTCTTGGCCCTCTTACGGGCCACCTCGATGAAGTTGTTGCGTCCGAAGTCAATCTTCTCAGCGCTGATCGTTATGAACTCGACTTCCTTCTCCTTGCCATCGTTGTTCATTGCAGGGCCTCAAAATAGGAGCCCCAAGTTCGTTATTAAATGTTTGCTCATGCCGTCAACATTTGATAATCGCTTTAAAAGTGGTGCATGGCCAGTATGACAATGCTTGTCATTATTGGAGGTGAAAAGGACCGACAGGTAATTATATCGAACTCCATATGAAAGGGGCATGGAGCCCGGTGGTGGTGGCGGGACCATGGATCGCCCCTGTCAACGATGCGGGCGGAGCTTTGCCTCGGATTCCAAGTTCTGCCCTTTCTGCGGAGCCCCTACGGCCGCTCCACCGCCCCAAGCATATGTGCCGGGGTGGTACCCGACGCCGACAAAGTCGACCTGGCAGTCCATCAAGGAGGCGATCCGGACCGCCACCACGTGGTTGATCTTCCTCATCCTGATCGAGGTCACGGTGAACGTCGGGATCCTGATCTGGGGCTCGACCTTGGTCATGCCTAACATACCGGGCTACTCCAAGCTGCTCTACATAATCACCCCTTGGATCGTGGACATCTACAAATTGGAAGGCTACACGCTGTCTGGCTACTTCTTCTTCCTGATGTTCGCCATAGTCATCTCATATGCTTACATGCTCTTCCGAAGCTTGCCCCAACTGCCCAGGGAACTGAAGGGCGAGGAGGTCAAGGAGCACACGCCCCTCTACCGCGTCGGGACGCTCTTCTGCGCCACGGTGTTCTGCAGCTTCCTAGTATACGGGTTGCTGGCTCTGTTCGATGTCGACCCCACCGTGCCCGAGTTCGCCGAACTGCCCCTTTGGAAGCAGATATTCTCTATGGCCGGGGCGTCGGTCTATGAGGAGGTGGTGTGCCGCATACTCTTGATCGGGGTGCCGTTGTTCGCGTACCACGTCATCACCAGGCAGGACCGGGACCACAAGCGGTACATCCTGGGAGGCAACATCGCCATCGACCGGCCAGCATTGCTGTTGCTCATCTTCTCCTCGGCCATGTTCGCCGCCGCCCATCTCTTCATCTGGGACTTCTGGAAATTGATCCCGACCTTCGTGAGCGGGCTGGCCTTGGGATACCTGTTCCTTCGCTATGGGGTGTATGCCTCGATCATGTTGCACTTCTTCATCGACTTTCTCGGCATTCCATTGGAGGTTTGGCCCAGTGGCGATCTGGCATTGATCGCGGTCGGCCTGCTCACCTGGGGCATCCTTATCGCTGGGGCGGCCTACTTCGTGTTCTATGTCCTGAAGGTCCTGGACTTCGTGAACGGCGGTCCGGTGATAAAACGTAAGGCCAAGCCCGCGCCGATGGGTGCATATCCACCTGTGCAGACCGCGGCAACGATGCCGCCCCACCCCGCTCCGCCGCCCCAAAATCAATTCGCCTTCCGTTGCCAGCGTTGCGGGAACGGCGAAGCGCGCTATCAGGATGGGGCCCTGTATTGCACCCGGTGCGGTCAAAAGAAGTGAGCCGCCCGCAATAGGGCTTGAAGGCGGTCCCTGGAGGTGAGGGCCCCCTCCATCGCTCTGGCCTCGATGACGAAACGCCCCTTGTAACCGCCCATCTGGGCCAAGGCGGAGGCGAAAGGCACTGTGCCCTCCCCTATCACCAGATGCTGATCGAATTGCCCATGGTTGTCATGGAAATGCACGTTGTGGAACCTTGTTGTCAGAGCAAGGTAGTCATCGATGTTGCGGGTGGTGTTGGCATGGCCGATGTCGAAGCATATGCCCAAATCCGTCCCTTCCAACAGATCGAGCAGGCCCTTCGGGTCGGTGACCATGGAGATGGGCATGGCCGGCATGTTCTCCAACGCCACCTTCACCCCGCAGTCCTTTGAGGCCCGGTCTATGGCACGCAACGCGGCCTTGGTGTTCCGCCTGGCCCCTTCTTTGTCCAGCTGACCGAGCGGGGTATAGAAGCCGGGATGGACGGTCACCGGGTTCAGGCCAAGGGCCCCGGCCTGCTCAATGGTGACCATGACCTCGTTCAACGCGACCTCGCGCATCCGGGGGTTCAGGGAGCCGATGTTGACATCGCTCAGCGGGGCATGCACCGAGCAGTCCAGATCGTGGGAGGCCAGATGCTCCTCCAATTCCCTGGCGATGCTCAGGTAGGTGGTGTTTGCCCTCCGCCACTATCTCCCAGGCACTGAAGCCGGGTTGGACCGCCGCTAAGGCCTCCCGCAGCGATAGTAGGCTGAGCGCTGGTGATGATATCGCGATCATCGCACTTCCTCCCCGTCCACTGTCGTAGGGGCGACCCGGTCGATGAGGGAGTTCAGATCTTCGTCTTGGATGGTGACCACGATGGCCCCCAGAGGGACCTTGCCTTCGACCATGGAGATCTTACCAGCGAGGGCCGCCTGCTTGTTCAAACAGAACGTGATCCGGTCGGCCTCGGCCCCCCGCAACAGGGTGGCACGCATGGCATCGAGGATGCGTTGACGACGTACCTGTTCCATGAAATGGCTTAGGTCCGTTGTGCTGGCGGTCATGCCATGTTCCTCCTCCATCAGATCCGCCCCGGGGAAAAGATTGAGCAGGGCCTGCCGTACCTTGCCCGGGTCCTCGGTGGGGAAGACCTTGGCCGTGGCCATGACCGACGCCATGGGCCAGGATAGGGAGAATAACTATTAAAATGGCGTTCCCTATGCGAAAGACAACATGCGCGAACGGGTCGTGGACGCTCTGGCGAGCGAAGGTTATCTCATGGACCAGGAGGCCGAGGACTATATCCTGGCCCAGTCCGACCCTCTGCAGTTCGCTCATCGGGCCTTGAGCTCCATGCAAGAGCGGCCATTGATCATCACCATGCGCGACCTTAGGAAGACCTGCCTGGTGCCTTCGGAAAAGGTGGTCACTCTGCAGGAGGTGCCGCGCCGCCGCAATGTGAAGGTGGAGGCCAGAGGCCACGGCGATATTATAATCACCAAGGACATCACCAACGCCAGCGATTGCGATGCCAGCGTGGCCGGTTTCGCCAACTATTTCATGGACCGTTTCGAGACCCTGCGCGGGCTGCTGCAAAAACGCCGGGACCTGGTAGGGGCGAGCACCATCGACCGGGTGCTGGATGCCAAGAGGCTCATGGTGGACCGTGAGGTGAAGCTCATCGGCATGGTCAATGACGTCAAGGAGTTCCGCAGCGGCGACCGGTTGGTCGAACTGGAGGATGAGACTGGAAAGGTCGCGGTCATGATACCCAAGGACCACCGCCTGGCCAACGAATCCATCCTGTACGATGAGGTCCTAGGCATTATCGGCAAACCCACCGCCCGGGACAAGAAGATCGTTGCCAACGCCATAATCAGGCCGGACGTGCCCCACGGCAGCCAGATGGAACGGAGGGACCTCAGTTCCGTCATCGGTTTCATGTCTGATGTGCACGTCGGCAGCAACACCTTCCTGACAGCGGCCTTGGGAGGACATGATCGAATGGGTCCGCACCGAGGGCCCAGAGATCGGTCTGCAATATCTGGTGGTTCCAGGGGACTGCGTCGACGGCATCGGCATCTATCCCAACCAGGAGGAGGAGTTGGACATCGAGGACATCTTCGAGCAGTACCGCGTCCTTGCCGAGCTGTTGAAGGATGTGCCGGACCATATCCAGGTGATCGTCCAGCCAGGAAACCATGACGCCGTGAGGCCGGCAGAGCCCCAACCCGCGTTCTCGGGCGATATCGGGAAGCTTTTCGATTCTTCCACCATCCTCATCGGCAATCCCGCCTATTTCGAGGTGGAGGGGCGGTCGATCCTATCCTATCACGGCAAGAGCTTCGACGACCTGATGGCCAGCGTCAAGGGGTTGTCCTACGCGAACCCCATCCAGGCCATGAAGGAGATGCTGAAGAGACGGCATCTGGTCCCGATATATGGGGGAAGCACCCCTATCGCCCCGGAGAGGAAGGACTTCCTGGTCATCGACAAGGTGCCAGACATCTTCGTCACCGGGCACGTGCACGGTGCAGGGGTGGACCATTACAATGGCGTCAGGCTCATCAACGCCTCCACCTGGCAATCGCAGACCCCGTTCCAGAAGATGCACAACTTCAACCCGGAACCGGCCAAGCTGATCTTGGTGCACCTAGGGAACGGCTCCACCCACATGGAGGACTTCAATCCCTAGGGGGTTCCGTTCCAGAACAGGACGATCATCAACAGACCGAAGACGAACATGGCGTAGGATATGAACCAGAAAATACGGAAGGTCTTGGCACGCTTTTCCGGCGTGCCAAAGAACCGATCAAAGAGTTTCTCGACGAAGGTCATACTGCTTTCGCGGCCTTCTGCTTGATGCGCTTCAGGCGGAAGATGTTCTCGCGCTCCATCTCCTCCAGACGGAGGCGGATGAAGGCCTCGGCCTCCTGCAGCTCGGGTATGACCTTGAACTCCAAGGCATTGACGCGGCGCTTGGTCTTCTCGATCTCGTCCAGAAGCTTCTTCATGGTGGTCTCGATCTCGGCCGCCTTGATCATCGTCTCCACCAGGTCCTCGAAGGCCCTGGTGGCCTCGTCGATGTGAGATGAGATGCCGATGACGCCGTAGCCGCGCTGGTCCATTGGTTTCCTGATGCTGGTGGCCTCGATCTCCGGAACCACCAAGCCCATGACGTTCTTGCTGCGCAGCTTGATCTCCGGCTGGTCCGTGAGGGCGAAGGCGGCCGATTTGACGGCGATCGCCCCGTCCACCGCGTCGGCGATGGCGATCTTCTGCATGGCCACCTCGTACTGCTTGGTGACCTTCTCCCGGACCTGCTTGGCCTGCTCCAGGATCTTGAAGAACTCCATGATGAGGCCGTCCCGCTTCATCTTGAGGATCTTGTAGCCGGACTTGGTCAGCTTGATCTTCTTCTTGATCTCGAGGAGCTCGGACCGGGTCGGCTTGATTTCCCTCTGCGGCATGGATGGACCCCTTACGCGGCTTTTTCTTGAAGTTCGGGTGGTACTTCTCGATGTACTTCCGGTCGATCCTGGTCAGCTGACTCTGCGTCCAGGGTGGCGAGCACTTCCCACATGCAGGTCGAGCGTGGTCTCGATGCTCGCGGTCCTCGTCCCTGGCCTGGCGCACGATGCGCTTCTCGAAGAGGTCAGCGAACTCCAGGAACTTGCGGTCCCTCTCGGACAGCGCGTCCTTTCCGACGATGGCCACCAGTGACCGCGAGGTCCTTGCCCTCGGCGTAGGCGGCGTAGCACTGGTCGGATACGGCCTTGTGGTCCTCCCGGGTCTTGCCCGGACCGATACCCTCGTTCATCAGCCTGGACAGTGAGGTCGACGACATCGATGGGCGGGTAGATACCGGCGCGGACCAGTTCGCGCTTGGCCACGATCTGACCCTCGGTGATGTAACCGGTAAGGTCGGCGATGGGGTGGGTGATATCCTCACCAGGCATGGACAGGATGGGGATCTGGGTGATGGTGCCCTTCTTTCCCTTGATCCTCCCCGCGCGCTCGTACAGGGTGGCGAGGTCGGTGTACATGTACCCTGGGTAACCACGGCGGCCAGGCACTTCCTCACGGGCGGCGCCGATCTGGCGCAGCGCCTCGCAATAGTTCGTCATATCGGTGAAGATGACCAGCACGTGCATGTCCAGCTCGAAGGCCAGGTACTCGGCGGTGGTCAATGCCAGACGGGGCGTGATGATACGCTCGATGGCCGGGTCGTCGGCCAGGTTCAGGAACACCACGGCACGCTTCAGGGCGCCGGTCCGTCTCGAAGTCCTTCATGAAGTACTGCGCCTCTTCGTTGGTGATGCCCATGGCGGCGAAGACCACGGCGAACTCCTCCTGACCGCCAAGCACCTTGGCCTGGCGGGCGATCTGCAGCGCGATCTCGTTGTGGGGCAGACCGGAGGCAGAGAAGATGGGCAGCTTCTGACCACGCACCAGGGTGTTCATGCCGTCGATGGTGGAGATGCCGGTCTGGATGAACTCCGATGGGTGAGTCGCGGGCCCAGGGGTTGATGGCCGCCCCGTTGATGTCCAGCCTCTGCTCCGGGATGATTGGTGGGCCTCCGTCCAGGGGCTCACCGCTACCGGAGAGGATGCGGCCCAGCATGTCCTTGGACACGGGCATCTTCATGGTCTCGCCCAGGAAGCGAGCGCCGGAACGCCTTCTCGATACCGAGGTCCCTTCGAACACCTGGATGACCACAATGTCGTCGGATGTGTCCAACACCTGTCCCTTCTTCTCAGTGCCGTCCGGCTGACGGACGATGGCTATCTCGTTGAAACCGACGGGCTCGGTCTTCTCGACGAATACCAATGGTCCAGCGATCTGTGTGATTGTCCTGTATTCCTTGGTGGTCATTTACTTCGCCCCCAATGCCTCGAACTCTTTGCCAAGACCGGTCAGGATGGCTTCCAGCTCCTCATCCACCTTCGGGTCCAGCTTGGCCTTCTGCAGCCTGACACGCACGGGCATGTTGGTGATCGCCTCGACGCTGACCTCGGACTCGACCGCCTTCTGGGCCAGTTCGGAGAAGTTCTTGATGATCTTCATGTACATATACTGCCTGCTGAGCGGGGAGTAGGTGTCCACCGGGTGGTAGGCGTTCTGCTGCAGGAAGATCTCACGGATCATCCTGGCCACCTCCAGGGTCAACTTCTGCTCTTCGGGCAATGCATCGGAACCGACCAACTGCACGATCTCCTGCAGCTCGGCCTCCTTCTGCAACAACTGCATGGCCCAGTCCCTTACGCTCCGGGAAGTCCGGTGCCACGTTCTGGCGGTACCATCCGTCCAAGGCCCCGGTGTACAGGGAGTAGGAGGTGAGCCAGTTGATGGCGGGGAAGTGTCTCCTCTCACGGAGCTTGGAGTCCAAGGCCCAGAAGACCCGGACGATACGGAGGGTGTTCTGCGTGACCGGCTCGGACAGGTCCCCGCCTGGCGGGGAGACGGCCCCGACGACTGAGACGGACCCGGTAGTGTTGTTGCCTAGGTTGATGCGCCCGGCACGTTCGTAGAACTCGGAGAGCCTGGCGGACAGGTAGGCGGGGTAACCTTCCTCACCTGGCATCTCTTCCAGACGGGAGGAGATCTCACGCATGGCCTCGGCCCACCGGGAGGTGGAGTCGGCCATCAGGGAGACGTTGTAGCCCATGTCGCGGTAGTACTCGGCGACGGTCATTCCGGTATATACTGAGGCCTCACGCGCCGCCACGGGCATGTTGGAGGTGTTGGCAATGAGCACGGTCCGGTCCATGAGGGGTTTGCCAGTCTTAGGGTCCTCCAGCTCGGGGAAGGTCGTAAGAACCTCGGTCATCTCGTTACCACGCTCGCCACATCCGATGTAGACGACGATCTCGGCGTCGGACCACTTGGCCAGCTGCTGCTGGGTGACGGTCTTGCCGGTCCCGAAACCGCCAGGGATGGCGGCCGTGCCGCCCTTAGCGATGGGGAACAGGGTGTCCAGTATCCTCTGGCCGGTGACCAAAGGCAGGTCGGGGGCCAACTTCTGGGTGAAGGGCCGGCCCATACGGACGGGCCACTTCTGCATCATCTGCACGGCCTTGCCACCTATGACGGCGATGGTGTCGTCAACGGTGAACTCGCCCTGCTTGATATCGTCAACGGTGCCGGAGATTCCCACGGGCACCATGATCTTGTGGACGATGGACCGCTCTGGTACGGTACCGATGATCTGTCCGGAGACGACCTTGTCGCCCTTCTTCACTATGGGGGTGAAGGCCCACTTGGCCTTATGGTCCAGGCCGGGGGCGGTCACACCGCGCTTGATGAAGTCGCCCATGACGCTCATGAGCACAGGCAGCGGCCTCTGGATACCGTCGTACACGCTTCCCAGAAGCCCGGGGCCTAGCTCGGCCACAAGGGGCTGTCCGGTACTGATGACCTTCTCTCCCGGGGCAATGCCCGAGGTATCCTCGTACACCTGGATGACGGTCTTGTCACCGACGATCTTGATGACCTCGCCCATCAGTTGCTCCTTGCCGACCAGGACCACATCGTACATCCTGGGGGAGATACCGACGGCCGTCACGACCGGTCCAGCCACCCTATAGATCTTGCCTTCCTTAGACATTTGATAACCCCTCTATGTTTTGTATAGATCAACGCCAATAGCTCTCTTGACCTTCTCGCGCAGGTCACCTTCCGACTTTCCCACCACGACGACCACGGGAGCGATGCTAGACAGCACCTTGCGCCTTGTCGTCGGGGTCAATTTCTCAACGTCATCCGAGCTGACGGCCAAGACGCCGATGGTCGGGTCCGATATCAGCTCCAATATCTTGTCCTCATAGTCCTCTGGCTTGGAAATGAATGAACGCTTGACGCCACCGAGCTTGAACCCGGTGACGAAACTATCGTTGCCTAGCACTGCCACGTCCATCAGATCACCAACAGCTTCTTTATCTGGTCAGGACTGAGCCCGCTCTGCTTGCCGCGGGCGATGATACGGATGTTGTCCACCTCGATCTTCTTCCTCACGATGTAGTCCACGATGGGCAGCACCGATGAGGGATAGGCACGGGAGAACCTCTCCGACTGCCTTGCCAATCGCTTGTTCAGCGCGATCTCCACCTCGCTCAGGGAGCCGGTCGTCCTTGCCGCTTCCAAGGCATCCTTGATCTGCTCGTAATAGGTAAGTTTGCTCAGTTCCCCTATGGCGGAATCGAGCGAATCCGTGGCCGAGATGCGGACCAGCTCCTTGACGGAGAGCTCCGCGCCACCGTCAATGAAATATGAACTGATCTTCTCCGACTGGACATTGTACCGCTTCAATTTGAGCAGGGTGATGATGTTGCGTAGCGTCCACCTCGATGCGCATCCAGTTGACCAGCACCTTCTCCGGTCGCGTTGGCTGGCTCAGCTGCTCGAAGAACCTTTGATAGTAGAGCTTGTCCAAGTAATCCTCCACCGGCCCTAGGTCGTTAGAGGTCTCCAAGGCGTTGGCGATGTCGTCCGGAACGCCCATCCCATATTTGCGGCCTATCTCGTCCAGTATCTCCCTGATGCTGTCCATCGAGAAGAGAGCGAGGATGTCGTCGTTGCTCAGCCTCCCTGCCGCCACAATGTCCTCCTGGAGCTCATCCACGGTGACCTTGGCCAATTTAGCGCGCAGTAGGGTCTTGACGTTCATGTAGTCCCATCGAGCCAGGTACTTCTCCAAGGTGGTCTTGAGGTCCCCGGTGCAGAAGCCGAGGATCTGAGAGTACACCCGGGCCTGGTTCATCGAGGTCCCGAGCTCGATCAGGTTGACGCCATCATAGCGGGAGGCCAGCTCGGCCATCTCCACCTTATATTGGGTCTCACCCAGGAACCTGCGCGATCTCGGTGAGGTCCATCATCAAGAGCTTGGGGTAGTTGTCCTTGGTCAACAGCAGGCTCTTCTTTGATTTGACCCTCGCCACCGCATAGGGATAGTTACCTCTGCCCCTGCGCAGCCAGCCTCGCTTCCTACCCCATTTGAACGCCATTGCTTCACCCAAAGAGGATGTTTGATACGTTCTTAAGCTCC
This sequence comes from Methanomassiliicoccaceae archaeon, assembly GCA_963827905.1. GTDB lineage: Archaea > Thermoplasmatota > Thermoplasmata > Methanomassiliicoccales > UBA472 > JACXTP01. The sequence continues at coordinate 377,915 of CAWHCB010000007.1, read as the reverse complement.
TTTTCCCAGACGCCTTCGAGTATGGTCTTGAACCGATAGTCCAAGCTCACGGTCCCATCCTCGCTCTCCAGGATAAGACCGGGCTCCATGTCCTTCTCTTCGACGGACTTCACTCCCGGGGTCCCAGCGATGTGTTTCGAATCGCCTTTCGGACAGTATACCTTGGCATTGGGGATGGTGGCCACGCCCTTGCTCAAGATCTTCTTGTATAATCTGGCCTTGTCCTCCGGACCCAGGGAACCTAGGTCCTTCAGTGTGCTCTGAAACGTGTTGTCCAGGACCTGCTTTTTGGCGTTGAGGGTCACCCTCTTCGCCTCCAGCTCGGCACTGGATAGCTCCTGTTGCCTCATGCGGACTAGGGTCTGCTCCAGATCCTTCTGCTCGGCCTTCTTTTTGATTGCTACCTGCTCATCCGCCTGCTTCAGGATCGATGCCTTCTCTTTCTCCGCTTCCTGGATAAGAGCGTCCGCTTCCTTGTTCGCGCTCTCCAGTATCTGACCAACTACGTTATCCAACGCCATAGAACGGCCCCTTGTTCTTACTCGACTGTGCTCAGACGAATAGCAACAGCACTGCCACGACCAGACCGAAGATGACGATGGTCTCGGGGATAACGGTCAGGATAAGACCCTTACCGAACAGCTTCTCGTTCTCGGCCATGGCACCAACGGCCGCCGCTCCGATGCTCGCCTCGGCGATAGCCGATCCGATACCGGTAAGTCCGACCGCAATTCCAGCTCCAATAGCTATCAATCCTTCTTCTGCCATTTCACTCACCTATTCTCTCGCTTGTCCATTTCCTAACGATCTTGAGTGGGTTGAACTGGGCCCCACCGCCCTCGAAGAATTTTCCGAACAGTTCGACGAAGTGCAGCCTGATGCCGTGCATGCCCGCCGATATGATGGCGAGGATGAACACCATGAGGACGCCCAACACGAACACGATTATCGCAAATATCAACGCGATCCCATCCGTGCCGATGGTCACGAACGCCATGGTGTTGAATGCCAAGGCCAGACCGGCCTTGGACATACCTATGGCGGCGAGACGAGAGTAGGATAGCACGTTGGACATCAGCCCGGGAAGCTCAAGGATGGCCCCGGCACCTTCTCCGACGAAGGCCATTATCGTGCCCACGATCACCAACCCTATCCCGATGTACAGATAGTTCGATATCATCGGCAGGCCCCACCAGTCGCCGATTGGCACGATCATCTCATTGATGAACCACAGCAGTAGGAAGAACCCACCTATGAGGATCAACAACCAGCTGACCTTCTCCAGTACGGCGTGCTTCAACCCGTAGCGGATGGTCTTGTTGTATACACCTATGCAGTAACCGATGCCAAGGTGGATGAAACCGATTACTAGGGCGATGAAGAGGAAGATCTTGACGTCGCCAAGTTTGCTAATAACTCCCAGGTGAGGCAGCTCCATTTGCAAGAGATAGGACCATGAAACCTCGTTGCCGTAGGGGTACTCTGCGACCGTAGCACCTTCTGTCCAAATTGGCTGGAAGTGCATCCCTAACGCTTCACCGAACACGAAGATACCGAACAGGGTGGCCCATATGCCGCCAAAGAAAAGCATGGTGGCGATGGTCTTCCACTCGGGGCTCTTGACCTTCATCAGACCGATGAGGCCCAAGACCGTGAAGCCGATACCGTACCCGATGTCGCCGACCATCAGGCCGAAGAACAGGGGGAAGGTGATGCTGATCATGAACGTGGGGTCGATCTCTCGGTATTTGGGTATGGAGATAAGACCAGTTAAGAATTCGTAAAGACCGACGTACTTGTTGGGGTTGGTCTTGGTCGGCACCTCTGACTTGACCGAGGTGTAGTCGACGTTGGCGAGATGTTCGGTGTCGTGAGCGTGGCTCTCTTGCCTCTCCACGGTCTCAAGGACCTCGAAGGAGACCCGCCCCTTCATATCCTGGGCGATGGCGTTCTTGAGGGGTTCCATCTTGGAGGTGGGCACCCATCCGTCCATCACGAAGGCGTATTTGGTCACACCAAGGCGCAAGGGCGTCTCTGCCATCTGCACCTCGATGCTCAGGTCTTCGTCCGCTGCACAGATCAGGGCACCATATTTGACCTTGAGGTCGTCGAGGTTCTGGTTACAGGATTCCACCTCGGCCTCCTTCTGGCCCTCCTCGACCTCTATCGCCGCAATGCGCTGCTTGGCATCGCCGCTCCCGGTGGGGGCGGGTACCTCGGAGAAACCGTTCTGGATAAGGATCTTCTGAACTTCGGCCAGGTCCTTCCTGGGGGCGAACACGGCCACGAACTTCTTGTCGTTGGAGAGAATGACCTCGCTGTCCTTGACCTTGGCGGAGATCTCAGTTGAAGGGTCGGTTCTTATGTGACCAGTGAGAACTGAAAGGTTGGAATATCCCCTATACAGGTCCAATGGGATGTCCATGTTGAGGAAGGGCTCGATGGCGAGCTTCTCGTTCTGGAGGTCGGCCAACTCGGACTGAGCCTTGTTCTTTTCTTGAAGCAACTTGCCTAAGGACCCCTCGAGCTCGGACAAGCTCTTGTCCAGCTCGCTCTTGATACGGTTGGGTGCGACGGTCTCGGTCGGTTCGCTCTCGACGTCGAGCTGCATGTCCTTCTCGATGGACCGCAGTTTCAACAACTTCTGGGATGCGATCGAGGACTCAGGGAGGGGGGCGCCGATGGTGAACCCGTCCTCCTCAGGGGGGAAGTCGATGACGTTGACGGCCTCCAATTTATAGAGCATATCGATGGTGGCCCTCAGGTCCTCCTTCGACCCCACTAGGAGGATTCGGTTCATCTGCTCCGGCATCAACATTTCAATACCTCAGATGGACTTCTCGAAGGATTCCTTCAGATAGGATTTGATCGCGAATATCTTGGAGTCGGACACGGTCAGAGCTTTGTTGGCGTCGGCGTTGCCTATGGCCATCTGCTCCTTACGGGCGGCGTCCAGCTTCACTTTCTCAGTGGCTATCGCCTTCTCCCGGTCCTCCTTCATATTGGCCTCGCCGTCCCTGATCCTAGAAAGGGCGTCCCTTCTGGCGTTGGCAACGATGACCTTCTGTCTCTCCTGAGCGTCCTTCACGATCTGGGCAGCCTTTGCCTCAGCCTCTTTGACCTTAAGAAGTGTATCAGCCCTAGTCACAGGCCTCTCCCCGGATGATGTCCACGGAATCTCATTTCTCTATATAACTATTTGCCACGATGTGACATGCCAGGGCCGAATAAACAATCGGTGAGCTCGATTATTCAGAATTCCTATAGGAATAATATTTCTCTGCCCAGATGGTAAATCGCGCTCCTATCGTTTTGGAATCGGGGCGTGTAAAGTTCACGGCGTCTAGGCATTTTTATTGTAAAAAAATATTTTTATTTTTGACCATATTGTCGTATCAAGACATCGGTCTCTTGCAAAATGCTCTTGGAAAGTTCGTCCTCGTACTCGTCCTTGTAGATTATCTCAGATATGCCGGCGTTCAGAAGGATCTTCGTGCAGAGCACGCACGGGAAGTTGGTCGTGTATATCGACGCGTCCTTGATGCTGACACCGAAATAGGCCGCCTGGATGACCGCGTTCTGCTCGGCATGCACCCCACGGCATAGCTCGTGGCGCGTACCGGACTCGACGTTGTTCGTCAATCTTACGCAGCCCACCTCCTCGCAGTGCCTAAGGCCGCGGGGAGCGCCATTGTATCCGGTCGTAAGCACCCGCTTCTCCTTGACGACGACCGCGCCGACCTTCCGACGCAGACAGGTGGACCTCGTTGCCACCAGTTCGGCCATCCTCATGAAGTAGGTGTCGTTGTCAGGGCGTTCCATGGGCTCGGGCAACCTATGCCCTCAGGGATAATAATCCTTTAGGGTGGCCTCCACCGCAATAATATATAGTATCTCTTCGGTTCCATCGAATGTGAGCGGTGGAGAGGACAAGGGGAAGGGGTGGAAGAAAGAGGTCCTCGCCTTCCTTGCGGCCATCATCGTGCTTTTGGCCATCTTTGCTGGGCTATACCTCTACAGCGGGGTCTGGCCCCCGATGGTGGTGGTCGAGTCGGGCAGCATGGCCCACTCCAGCGAGCGGAGCTTCATCGGCGTGATCGACACTGGTGACCTGGTCATCGTCAGGGACCAAAGTTCGGTGGTCACCTATGTGGAAGGTTACGAGGACCACTATCGCAAGTTCGGCGACTATGGAGACGTGGTGGTATACCTCAGGTATGGCCAGGAGGACTCCACCCCGGTCATCCATCGAGCCATCGTGGAAGTTGGTCTATAACTCAAGCACCAGTACGTTCGACGTACCATCCTTGGCAGACTACCCTCAATCACTCTGGTCCCATAATGGGATCCAGGATGGCCAATGGTGGGGGCTGGGCGGCGTGCTCGAGCTCTACGACGTCGGATATCGCTCCCAGTTCATCCGGGTCGACCTAGGTGCCCTCCTGGTCTTTGAGCATGGTGGCTTCATCACCAAGGGGGACCACAACGACCTCATCGACCAGAACCCCCAGGTGCCCATCTGCCGGGAGCTGATAGAGGGTGACTGGGTGGTCGGGGTGGCCAAGGTCGAGATCCCCTGGTTCGGGCTCCTCAAGCTCTGGGTGGGCGGCCAGTACACACCATATGGCCCCGGCGTTCCGGCCAACAGCTGGACCAACCTCTTCGTCTGCATCGCCCTGATAATCATCATACCGATCTCGGTCGATTTGCTGGAGATCTACTTCCGTCGCAAGGGCAAGGACCCTTTCGCACCATTGCGCAAGGAGAACCGAAGTCCCCCGCCCAAGGAAGTGGTGGTGGAAAGGGACGAGAAGAAGCCCAAGGACACGGACGACGGGAAGAAATGAGCCTTTGGTTCAGATAAGCGTCGTCTGGTTCTTCGGCTTGAAGTTCTTCAGCTCCTGGAAGACCTCGTCCTCCTCCAGGACCTTCTTCGTCTCATCCAAGGGCACACTGAGGTCGATCTCCTTGGTTCGGCCTCCCCTGCCGAAGGACTTCACCTTGGCATGGATGATGCCCATCATGTCCAGCTCGGAGATGAGGTCGGTGATTCGGCGCTGGGTGAGAGGGGACATGCCAAGCTGACGGGCCATGAAGCGGTAGGTCTCATAGACCTCGCCCGTGGTCAGCCTCTCCTCGCCCTTCTCCTCGTTGAGGATGATGCACATCAACACCATCTTGGACTGGGTGGGCAGGGTGCGCACCGCCTCGGAGACGCAGTCCAGCTCCATCTTGTTCTTGGCCTTGTAAACATGTACGTCGGCCACCTTGTCGGAGTTCTCCCGCTCAGCGATCTCACCGGATATCCGCAACAGGTCCAGCGCCTTGCGGGCATCCCCATGTTCCTGAGCCGCCAACGCAGCGCAAAGCGGGATCACACCGGGCTCGAGCACGTGCTCATCGAACGCCAAGGCCGCCCTCTGCTTCAAGATGTCCTGAAGCTGGTCGGCGTTATAGGGTGGGAACACCATCTTCTCTCCCTCCAATCGGGACTTCACCCGTGGGTCGAGGAGATCGGTGAAAAGGAGGTCGTTGGATATGCCGATGACCGACACCCGGGCATTCTTGAGGTCGTCGTTGATCTTGGAAAGATGATATAGGACGTCGTCCCCAGATTTGTAGACCAACTTGTCTATCTCGTCCAGGGCGATGAGGATGATGCGGTTCTGCTCATCCAGCTTGTCACGGAGCAATGTATAGACCTGGGTGATGCTCAATCCTGTGAAGGGTATGCGCTGCTCGAAATCCTGGACGAACTGGTTGCCTATGTTCTGCAGAACACCATAGGATGTGTCGACCACCTCGCAGTTCATGTAGATGAACGTGACCCGGTTCCTATCCCCGTCGGCCTTCTTCACCTCGTTGCCGATGTACTTGACGCAGGCGGTCTTCCCGGTCCCGGTCTTCCCGAAAATAAGGATGTTGGATGGGCGCTCCCCCTTCAGGGCCGGCACCAGGATCGAAGCCAAGGAATGGATCTGGTCGTTACGATGGGGTAGAACGTCAGGTAGGTAGGAGGGGCGTAGTATCTCTCGATTGTTCTTCTTGAATATCTGTTTACGGTTTAGGTGCGCGTCGAACACGCTGGTTTCCATAGTATCCCCCCTCTTGGATGGTTGATGAAGAGTGACGCTCCAATTCGACATTTTAACTGTGGAGAAATGGTGCGAATTTCAAGGTAGGGCATACCTCAATAAATAAGTGACTTTTATCTTAGATGGCGAATTGGACAGGAAACGTCGGGGTGGGCAATGGTTCGTTGGCAAACCCACACCCCTCCATTTCCACTGCAGTTGTCGCCTCTCGATCCCACGAGGTATAATCAAGCAGTTAAGACCATGTCGGGTCGTTGTCCTTGAGGATATAGTACCTATGTCGAAAAAGAACGCGGTCCTGCTCAGTTTGAATCATGATGTGGAAGAGATAGAGGAGCTGGCCAACACAGCGGGATATGACATCATCTATGTCATGACCCAGAAGCGACAGAGGCCGGACCCGAACACGTTCCTAGGAAGGGGGAAGGTGAAGGAGCTGAAGAGCCTTCAGGAAGAGAGGCCGGTGGAGGCCATCATCCTGAACGGAGAGGCGAAGCCATCCCACCATTACAATTTGGAGAGTCAGTTCAAGGTCGTCTGCGTAGATCGGGTCAGGTTGATCCTGGATATTTTCTCCACCCGGGCCAACAGTCGGGAGGCGCGTCTGCAGGTGGAGAAGGCAAGGTTGCGCTACGAAACGCCCCTTTTGAAAGAGTGGATCCATAACGCCAAGAGCGGGGAGCACCCTGGTTTCATGGGAGGGGGCGAGTACGCCATCGATGTCTATTATGACCTGGTCAAGTCCCGGATCAAGGCCATAGATGATGAGCTGGCGGAGATAAGGAGAGACTCTGGGACCAGGAGGAAGCATCGGGTTAGAGGGGGTTTCTCGGTGGTCTCCCTTGCCGGTTACACCAATGCTGGGAAGTCGTCCTTGATGAGGGCTTTGACCGGTGAGGAGGTGTTGATCGAGGATAGGATGTTCTCGACCTTATCTACCACCACCAGGAGGATGAAGGGCTCCAGATCGATCCTTATCACAGATACCATCGGGTTCCTGAGAGACCTGCCTCACTTCATGATCGAATCGTTCAGGACCACGATAGAGGAGATATTCAATTCTGACCTTGTGCTCTTGGTGGTGGATAGCGGTGATGATCTGGAACGTATCGAGGAACGCCTATCCACATCCAAGGACATCCTGACCCCACAGGTCGTCTCTAACGACATAATAATAATCTTTAATAAAATAGATAAATTATTAAATAAAAATGCCAAAATCCTTCTAGAGGAAATGGCGCATCGTCACTTTCCTGATTCTCCCATTGTCTTCGTTTCCGCAAGGTCAGGAGAAGGGATGGAACAACTGGTATCGGTCATTGGGGAGCAGTTCCGAAGGACGCTTTCGTTGACCGTGACATTACCGAACGATGCCCCTTCCCATTCGATAATCTCATACATCTTCGAGATGGCCGATGTGATATCCATCGACTATGGCGACTCCATCCAGATGGACATCCTTCTGCATGAGAAGGACCTGACCACCATTTCCGAGAAGGTGGTTCAGGTCAAAGGGACGATAAAGGGGACGAAGGACGGACCGCCGTGAAAAGGACGTTCCATCGGAAATGTAGGGGTCCCCCTCACTTCACCCCAAACTCTTTCTTCTTCTCCGCGACCTTGTCCTCATAGCTCTTGGGCAATCTCCAAGCAGTGTACTCGAGCTCGTCCAGGTTGGTGACGAACTCTTTCTTGCTTTTCTCAGCCATCAATTTCTTGAACTTGTTGACGCGGTTGAGGTAGGCATAGAGGTAGAAGAACCCGACCAATGCCATGATGATGCCTATGACCAACAGGTAGAACCACCACCCACCGAGACCGAACAGGTCAGCATCCTCGATTAGGTCATATAGGGAAAGGCCTGTGATGACCAACCCCGCCGCCAAAAAGCTGATTGAGAACGGTACGACGTACTGAACTGTCACCGGTCTGCTCATGTCCTGCCACAACGAATTTTTGGTATAGAATATTTTAGTAGAGGGGATCGAGGCTAAATGCAATGGTAAAAACCATCGACCCCTTGCGCCGAACCACCGCCCATGTCAAGGCCAGTCCCGCTCGGGCCGCTATGCGTGCTCGCCGTCGTTCTCGGTGCTCGCTCTGGTCCTGGTCTCTGATTTCGGGGCCGAGCCCACCGCTCAATTCTCGCAGCTGGAACCAGGTGAGGAGGTCGAGGTCTATTGCACCGCCACCAAGGGTTCCGAAGGCGCCAAGGGGTTGATGTTGGAGATCAAAGACAGCGATGACACCACATGGAAGGCGTTCTGCCCCCACGGCACCTATCCCAGTCAGATGGAGTATCCTCACCCCCTCAGGATATGGGGGAGGACCGCCGAGGGATCCCCCGGCATGATCTTCGTCGAGAGGCTAGAGCTCCTATCCTGAACATCCAGGCTCGGTAGGGTTAAATATCATCCCTAGCCTGAGCAGGACCTGAGATGTTCGTCGCCTTCGATGATACCGATTCCAAGGAGTGGATGTGCACCACGTTCCTTGCCACGGAGATCATAGATGCCCTTCGCGACCTGGACCTCATTGGCATGCCCCGACTGGTCCGCCTCAACCCCGCCGTCCCTTGGAAGACCAGGGGGAACGCGGCATTATGTCTGCGGTTCGGCCATGGGCGGGGACAGGCCACCTCGGTCGGAGTGATCCGAGGCACACCCTATTTCTGTTACCCCAGAGAGGAAGGCGAGGTGGACCCCGAGACGATCATGGGGCGCTGCTCCGCCCTGATCGAAAGATGGTCCCAGGTGCGGGACGATGCCAGCCCTGGCCTGGTCGTGTCATCCAATCGCCCCTCGCAAAGGTTCTATTGGAGGGCGGTCAGAGACATCGTCGCCAAGGACGATGTGGACAAGGAGCTACATCGGATCGGGGCGCACACCTTCACCATGTCCGGAGGACGAGGCGTCATCGGCGCCACGGCCGCGATGGCCTGGAGGCCCATGGACCATACCTATGAGGTGATAACCTACCGGGCCAAGGAAAGGTGGGGCCAACCCCGAACGATCACAGACGAATCGATCCAGGAGATGGACCGATGCCACCCCACGACCTTCAACAACTTCGATATCACGGTAAATCACCGCGCCATCGCCCCGCACACCCCCTGTCCGGTCCTCTTCGGGATAAGGGGGGACGACCCGTACGACCTTGCACCCGCCATGCGCCAGATATCATCCGAGCCCATCGACCGATGGGTCACATTCCTGAGCAACCAGGGCACGGACGACCACATCATAAAAAGGTGGAGGGAGCTCGTACCGGACCGCTCCTATGAGGTGGAGGCCACGGTGGCGTCCGAAGCGACCACCCTGGTCGGCGGCCACGTGGTCCTGCGCACCCTGACCCGAGGGGAGAAGCCCCTGGACATGACGTTCTACGAGCCTTCGAAGTCGTTCCGCGAGGTGGCGCGCGGTCTGCGGCCAGGGGACAAGATCAGGGCGCTGGGAGAGCTCAGGGCCGAGCCCAGGACCCTCAACGTGGAGAAGATCGAGGTGCTGTCCTTGGCCCCCGCGCGCAAGAAGACATCGAACCCCATGTGTCCTGACTGCGGTAAGAGCATGCAATCGTTGGGGCGGCAGGCTGGTTACAGGTGCCGCAGATGTGGGAGACGGGCGGGAGAGGACCAAGCGACCTATGCGGTGGAGACACGGACCATCGCCCCAGGTTGGTATGAGCCGCCGGTCTGCGCCCGGAGACATTTGAGCAAACCTTTGAAGCGCGTCGGTCTCGAAGGCCGCTCCATTACGCTTTAAGTCGTTGTCAAACATCGACAATAATTTATATTCCAAGGATTTTTGCTCGGAGCATAGCATTCAGAAGAGGTGGGTTTCAATGCACGATGTGGTCATCCTAAGCGCGGTCCGCACCGCCATCGGCAAGTTCGGAGGCACCTTGAAGGACGTCCCGGCGCAGGAGCTGGGCGGTCTGGTGGTGGGAGAGGCGATCAAGAGGGCGGGCATTGACCCCGGCCCAGGTCCATGAATGCATCATGGGCAATGTGCTGCAGGCCTCCCTAGGCCAGAACCCGGCGCGCCAGGCCGCCGTCCGCGGCGGCATCCCGTACGAGGTGGGCGCCTTGACCATCAACAAGGTCTGCGGCTCAGGGATGAAGGCGGTCATGCTGGCCGCCAACGCCATCAAGGCGGGCGAGCACGAGGTGGTCGTGGCTGGCGGCATGGAGAACATGAACCAGGCCCCCTATCTACTGAAGGAGGCCCGCTTTGGCTACCGCCTCAATGACAACAAGATCATAGACCACATGGTCAACGATGGCCTGTGGGACAGTTTCAACGACATGCACATGGGGCACACCGCGGAGATATGCGCGGAGCGTTTCCACGTGACCAGGGAGCAGGCGGACCGGCTCTCCTTCGAGAGCCACATGAAGGCCCATGCCGCCACCATCAACGGCAAGTTCGAGAAGGAGATCGTCCCCTATGTCATCCGCTCCAAGAAGGGCGACATGGTGTTCAAGGCCGACGAAGGGATAAGGGCGGACACGACCATGGAGACGCTGGCGAAATTGAAGCCGGCCTTCCGGGAGAAAGGGGTGGTCACGGCGGGGAACGCCTCGCAACTGAGCGACGGGGCCTCTGCGATCGTGGTGGCGTCCAGACGCTGGGCGGAGGAGAACGGGCATCGCCCCCTGGCCGAGATCGTGGGCTACCACACCGGAGGGACGAGGCCCGAGTGGATCATGGAGGCGCCCATACCCACGACCAGGGAGCTGCTCAAAAGGCTGAGCATGTCCATCGATCAGGTGGACCTCTTCGAGCACAACGAGGCCTTCGCCACGGCGTCGGTGGCGGTGAGAAAGGAGCTGGGGGTCCTGGACGACCGGTTCAACGTGAACGGCGGCGCCGTGGCCCTGGGCCATCCGATCGGATGCAGCGGGGCGCGCGTCCTCACCACCCTGCTATACGCGCTGCAGGACCGAAATCGCAACACTGGCCTGGCCACGCTGTGCTTGGGCGGAGGGAACGCCGTCAGCATGGTGCTGAGAAGGCTGTGAGCCTCAAACCCTTTTCTTTCCCTTCAAGAGGATCCAGACCAGGCCGGCCGCGATGGCCAGACCCATGACGGTCATAAGGATCAAGGCGACGGTCTCGATCTCCATAGCTCACCGGGACGGTGAACGGCATCTCCTGATAAAAAGGTGCCCTATCTCACGTTCGATAATCGAGCCAGCAACCCGATTTATCAATCCTTGTAACGATACTCAGCCAACAAGGAATTAATACCCCAAAACCCAATGGACCGCAGGGATAATCATGCCAAGCATGGAGGAGCGGTTAGCCTCGCTGGAATTTCACAAGGAAGAGATGGTACAGGCCCTGGGAGAGATCGTCAGGGTGCCGGCCATCGGCCCTGAGAACGGAGGGGACGGCGAGTTCGCCCGCTCCCGTATGATAAAGGACATGCTGGACCGCTGTGGCTTCGACGAGGTCGAGGTCATGGAGATCCTTGACGAGAGGGTCAAGCTCAAGTCCCGCCCCAACATCGTGGCCAGGAAGAAGGGCAAGTCCGACCAGATGGTCTGGTTCGTGGTGCACATGGACACCGTCCCGCCGGGCGACCTCAAGGCCTGGACCTACCCGCCGTTCTCGCCGCGCCTCATCGACGGCAAGCTCTACGGCCTGGGCACCGAGGACAACGGACAGGCCCTGATAGCATCTATCTTCGCCGCCAAGCTCATCAACGACGTCGCCACCGGGCCGGAGCTGGGCCTGGGCATAGTGGTGGTGGCGGACGAGGAGATGGGCTCGGACAAGGGCATCAAGTTCCTGCTCCAAGAGAACGTCTTCAAGAAAGGGGACATCATCTACGTCCCAGACTTCGGGGCGCCGGACGGCTCGATAATCGAGGTGGCCGAGAAGACCATCATGTGGCTCAAGGTCAATGTGCACGGCAAGCAGACCCACGCCTCCACGCCCAACAAGGGCCTGAACGCCATGAAGGTGGGTTCGGAGCTGGTGGCGTTCATCGTCGATTACATGGACCGGAAGTACGGCAAGAACAACGCCCTCTACGACCCGCCGGTCTCGACCTACGAGCCGACGAAGCACCTTCTGAACGTCGCCAACATAAACACCATACCCGGGGAGGACGTGTTCTACCTGGACTTCAGGATCCTCCCCGACTACGATCCGGACGAGATCATGAAGACCATGCGCTGGATCGCGGACCTGTTCGAGGACAAGACCGGGGCGAAGATCGAGATCGAGATCGCCCAGCTCACCCGCAGCGGCAAGCCATCAAGCACCGACAGCCTAGGCTTCAAGGCCTTGGCGGAGTCGGTCAAGAAGCTGAGGGGCTTCGAGCCCAAGGCCGGGGGGGTGGGTGGAGGCACATGCGCCAACTTCTTCCGCCTGGCGGGGATGGAGGCCTATGCCTGGTCGACCATCGACGAGGTCATGCACTCGCCCAACGAGTACTGCAAGGTGGAGAACCTGTTGGCCGATGCCAAGGTGTTCGCCATGGTCATGGCCACGCTATGCTATCCGGGCCAGTTCACCTGAAGGAATATTTTTACGCCTCGACGTCCGCGAAGAGGCGCGCCACCATCCATCCAGGCTCATACTTGATGATGTCCTCGTAGCCCTGTCCCGTGCTCAAAAAGGCGATGGGCTTCTTGATGGTGTAGGCGATGCTGAGCGCCGCCCCGCCCTTGGCGTCAGCGTCGATCTTGGTGAGGATGACCGCATCGATGCCCACCTCCTTGTCGAAGGTGCGGGCCTGCTCGATGGCATCGTTGCCGGCGAGCGAGTCGCCGACGAAGATGGTGAGGTGCGGCTTGACGACGCGCTTTATCTTCTTCATCTCGTCCATGAGGTTGGAGTTGGTCTGCATGCGACCGGCGGTATCGACCAGGACCACGTCGCGCTTGCGCGCCTTGGCATGGTCCACCGCGTCGTACGCGACGGCCGCCGGGTCGGCACCTGACTGATGCTTGATGACCTTGGTGTTGAGTCGGTCGCCATGGATGGATATCTGCTCGATGGCGCCGGCGCGGAAGGTGTCCGAGGCCGCCAGCACCGTGGTGGTCCCGTTCTTCTGCAGCCGGTTCACCAGCTTGGCGATGGCCGTGGTCTTGCCGGTCCCATTTATCCCGACGAACATGACCACCACGGGCTTCTCATGCTTGGCCACGTAGTCATCGAAGTCGAAGGCGCTTCCCGCCAGGGTCTTCGACACAGCGTCCCTCAACGCCAAAAGGACCACGTCCTCGAGCCTGATACTTCTTGTCAAAGCGCTTGCCCAGAAGGTCGGCCTTCACCTGGGCCTTTATCTCCTCGATGACCGGCAGCGCCACGTCGGCCTCGAGCAGGCCGAGCTCGACGTTCCATAAAAGTTCGTCGAGTTCGTCCTCCGCGATCTTCTTCCCACTGTCGCCCACCGCCTCCTCGAGATTGACCGGTGCCTCAGCCTCCTTGGGCTTGCGGCCGAAGATGCGCTTGAGCGAATCGAACATCTAAAAGGACCTCACGGGGCGGGCGCGCCGCCCATGCGCTGGTACTCGGCCTCGAGCACCTGGTTGAGCTGGGACGCCTTCATCTCGATGATCTGCCGGCTCTCGTGCAGCTTCTTCCCGGCGTCCAGCATCTCCTGCAGGCGCTTCTCGATGAGCATCATCGCATCCTCGATGGGCTTCTCCATGGTGATCCCGGTGCCCACGCCGATGAGCGCGTTCTTGTTGTCAGAGACCTTGGCCTTGACGAAGGAGGCGCTGCCCACGGGGATGAGCACATCGTCGCCCACCTCGGACTTGATGAAGTCGGTCAGGGTGACCTTGGCCCGGGTGAGCTCCTCGATGGACATCTGGATGAGCTGTTGCTGCTCCCCGATGCCCTCCAGCTGGGCCTTGTAGACCTCCATGGCCCCCAGGGCCTGTCTGAGCTCCTGCTCCTTCATTGCGCACCACCGACGAGCCTCTTGACCACCGGGTCGGTGATCTCGTCGGCCTTCAACGGAACGATCTCCTTGACGGTGACATATTTCCTGGTCACGCTGTGCCTGGAACCGATGGTGGAGATGACCGTGTGCGCGGCATCGGCCTCGTCCTTCGCCGCCACCTCGATGTTGAAGGGCTGCTCGCGCTTCATGTAGTTCTGCTTGCTGATCGTGAATGAGCCAACGGCCTTGTAAGCCTTCATGAGTCTCGCCTTGCCCGAGGAAAGCGGTTCATGCAATAAATCTTTTGGTCCCTCAATATATACAGCGAAGCATGGGCAAGAGGGTCGTCGCATACCAGCCTGGCAGGGCCTTCCCCGCCATATCCATGACCGGGTCGAGGTGCGAGCTGCAGTGCGACCACTGCCGTGGCCACTACCTTCGCGCCATGACCGACGCCTCCCGCCCGGGCTCTCTTCCGGCGGTCGCCGCCGCGCTCAAGGAGGCGGGCGCCGTCGGCATCCTGCTGAGCGGGGGATGCGACCGACAGGGCAAACTTCCGATCCTGGAGCGATTAGAGGAGGTCAGGTCGGTTCGTCATCTCGGCCTGCGCCTCAACCTCCACACCGGCCTTCTCGATGCCGAGGACGCCCAGCGGCTGACGGGCACCGGGGCGGAATGCTATTCGGTCGACATCGTCCAGGACAAAAACGTCATCAGCGACGTCCTGCACCTCAAGGTCGGACCGGAGGCCTACCAGGAAACGCTCTCCGCCCTATTCTCCGCCCGGGCGGGGAGGGTGGTGCCCCACATCTGCGTCGGACTTAGGGGCGACGACATCGAGGGGGAGCTGGCCAGCGTCGACCTGGTCAGTGGGTTCCCCATCGCGGCGCTCGTCCTCCTCTGGCGCCTTCCCGCCCCCGACGCTCCGATGAGGAGGACGAAAAACGCGTCTGCGGACAGTTTCCTCAGGGTGGTGCGCCATGCCACCGAGACGTTGGGCTGCCCAGTGCTCCTGGGCTGCATGCGGCCGCGAGGCAACGTGGAGCTGGAGATCGAGGCGGTCCGTCTCGGGGTGGCCGGGCTGGCCTCGCCCGCCGCGGAGACGTTGAGAAGGCTGGAGCTAGAGGGATATGAGGTGGTCCGGTCCGGCCTCTGCTGCGCCCTTCACGAGTAGATGGCGCGGCGGCGCAGCGTGGTGTTGAGCGGGCGGATGTAGATCAGCCAGACAAAGTTGGCGATCATGAACGCCACCGCCAAGATCGGCATGTAGGCCATCATGCTCGGCGCTATCCCTATCTCCACATCCACGTTGGCCGTGGTCTCCGGGCCCGGCTCTTCCTGATAGAGCACCAGGTAGTACTTCCCATACTCCAATCCCGAAAGCTTGAACGACAGGTCGGGATCGGCGGTGTAATCGACAGCGTTGACGTTGATGCGATGCATGGCCAGCGCCTCCCTTCCCTGGGGGGCGTACTTCTGATAGTTCTCTTCGGTCACCAAGAAGGCCAGCACCACCGCCCCCTCCGAGCTCACCGAGACCTTGCTGGCCTGGACCAGCATGGTCGGGTCGCTGCACATGAAGGAGACCCCGGCAGGCACCGAGTCCGACGTCACCAGCAGGTCGCCCCGAACGCTGACCGCGTCCTTCACCGCGTCGTTGGCATAGGGGGTGAAGAACACCGCGAAGGCGATGCCCGCCACGATAATTATCACCAGACTGCGACGGATCGAGCTCCTGGTCATGAAATACTTGGTGCTGTGGCTCTTGATGTAGCGCAGCTCCATGCGCAAGAACACGAAGCTCTCGATGTTGATTATCAGGAACAGGATGAGAATGAACAACAAGAGGAGCGGCAGGTCGATCAGGAACGGGAAGACCGAGATGTTCCCATTGGTCCACATCAGGAACAGTGCGAAGAAGACCAGGATCGCCGCCTGCGCTATGTAGAGATACTTCTTCACCCGGCGTATGCTGTCCAGCCGGTAACCTCCTTCCATCTCCTGTCTGGTCCTTTTCATCCCGACCCCATCCCGAGAAAAATATACATTTTGTTTAATATAACTTACTGTCCAAATGGCGCGTTCAGATTATTCGCGCCTTATAACGCAACGCGAGGAAGATGGCGGCGAAGGTGGGGACCTCGATGACCCCTTCCCCGTACACGCGCTGCCCCTTGAGCTTGAGGTCGACACGGGAACGCACCTCCACCTTCTGAGGCGTCTCAGGGAAGATCGAAGGGAAGGCGTCCCG
This sequence comes from Methanomassiliicoccaceae archaeon, assembly GCA_963827905.1. Classification (GTDB taxonomy): domain Archaea; phylum Thermoplasmatota; class Thermoplasmata; order Methanomassiliicoccales; family UBA472; genus JACXTP01. The sequence continues at coordinate 361,667 of CAWHCB010000007.1, read as the reverse complement.
CAACGGGTCGAAACCGGTGAGGTCGTCCCTGCTCATGGATATCACCCTCATTCCGGTCTTGCCATGCAACGACCCGGGCAACCGTATCAGGCGCTTTATGTCCCTGGTCACCGGCTCGTCCACCTGGGCCGCCGCTCCGACCCGGACCGTGTCCCTCACGCATTGCAGCAAAGCCTCCTTGCCTTTGGCATCGGTGATGTACTCCAGACTGTTGTTCTCCAGGATGAGCTGCCTGCCGTTCTTGCCGGAGCGGTCCGCACCAAGCGCCTGTTGCAGGAAGAAGTACTGTCTGTCGTTCAACTTGGCGAAGGCCGGATACTTCTGCTCTGGCCTCCTCGAAATCAAGGGCCCCCACCTCGCTCATCAGCTCGGAGAGGCGCTTCCGCACCTTGCCCTTCCATCCCCCAGACCCCTCTGGCGGGATGAGGGTCGACATCTCCACCTTGGTCACGGTCTTGTACTCCTTCTTCATGGAGGAGCGCTCCTTGAAGATCCACTCGAAGTCCAGGTCCGTGCCGGAGACGAAGTCCACCACCTCGCTGCGCTCATGCGAGCCCAGCCTCTGCACCCGGTCCGACTGCACATGGGCATGGTACCCCCGGCCCCCGGAGAAGGTGATGCGCACCTCTTCCTCGGCGAACCCCAGGTCGCCCAGGAGGAAATCGTCCAAAAGGCGGATCATGTCCTGCTTCACCACATAGAGCATCTCCTCATAGGTCATCTTGTCCGCCCCGGGGATGTGGTCCGCGTCCAGGTCGAAGACCAGGTCGGCGCCGCGCCAGCCCTTCTGCTCCATCTTCGGCGCGGAGGGGTTCTCGTAATGGGCCGAGGAGTAATAGACGTGCATCGGCACCTGGGAGACCAGATAGCGGCCCAGGTCCTCCGGCGACCTAAAGCCCACATGCCTCCTCACGAAGTCCTTGTCGAAGAACATGAAGCCGAACTCCCGACCAGTGAAGTCGAACGGGGCCGGCATGGCGCTCCTGGAGTAATAGTCCCGGAACCACCGCATGGCATACTCCTGTTCTGGCGTCATGTCGGGCGGTATATGGCATGGCCCATAATCTCTTTTTCCGCCCTCATTATCAAAACCCCGATTCTGCTCGCACCCTTTTAATTCCCCTTCCGGGATTTGTTTGGTAGTGAGCAAGATGAAGGCTTACATACGCGTCATCTATTCCAGCGAGGGCCGACCTCCGGCCGATGTGACCAAGATCATGAGGGAAGAAAGCTTCCATAAGGTCAAGGGACAGCCATTGTTCGAGGGCGAGGTCTCCGACGAAGCGGAGCTGGACCAGAAGATGGCGGCGCTCCATTCTTCATTGAGGGGCATGGAGGTCCGCTACATCCCCAGCCTGAGCGCGCCGGCCGACGCCGAAGGGGTCCTGCAGGTCAGGGCCAGCGAAGGCATGAAAGGGTGGGCGGAGGCGGGCCTTAACGTCGAGCAGCTCAGCGCATTGCTGGAGACCGACCCGACCAAGTTCAAGCACGAGGCCAACTCTCAGTTCAAGCACAAGGTGGAGCAGTTGATGGCCGCCCGCGAGAAGGAGATCCGCGAGGCCGAGGAGAAGCGCGCCCAAGAGGAGCGGGAACGCGAGATCCGCGAGGCCGAGGAACGGAAGCTGGCCAACATCACCACCATGTTCGGGCGCGAAGGCGGGGTGACATTCCACGACCTTTCCGAGGGCTCAGGCCTGGACCCGGACGAGCTGGGCGACCTGATCAAGGACATGGTGGACAACGGCCGGCTCCGGGCGGAGCAACGGGGCCGCAACGTCGTCTATGTGACGGGCTGAACCCCCACAGACAAACCCCTTTCCCTTCTTACATTTCCGCGTGCAGCTCGCGCTTTTCTTCATACCAGGATACGAACCGGGCGATGCCCTCCTCGATGGTGACCCTTGGGTTGCCATCCGAGAAGCTCCCGGGCCTTGCGGTTATCGCCCCAGGTGTGGTCGACATCGCCCTGCTGGGTGCCTAGGTATTCGGGCTTCAGGTCGGTGCGCCGGGTGGCCTTGAGTATCTCGCTGACCACATGGTTCACGGTGACGGTCCGCCCGGAGCAGATGTTCAGGGGCTCTCCCTTCGGGTCTGGGCACGAACCGCAACGGTAGACCGCGTCCACCACGTCATCGACGTAGGTGAAATCGCGGGTCTGCTCCCCATCCCCGAAGATCTGCGGCCTCAGGCCCTTGAGCGCCCGGTCGGTGAAAATGCGTATGGCCATGTCCGGGCGCTGCCTTGGGCCGTACACGGTGAAGTAACGGAGGGAGACGCTCTGCAGGCCGTACAGCTCGTAGAACAGGCGGCAGTACATCTCGGCGGAGAGCTTGCTGGCCGCATAAGGCGAGACCGGAACGGCCTGGTCGGACTCGGACACTGGAAGTTTGCGGGCGTTGCCATAGACCGATGACGACGAGGAGCTGACCACCCGCCTCACCCCCGCCTCCTTGGCCGCCAGCAGCACGCTGAGCGTACCGGTGGCGTTGGCCTGGTGCGAGCGCATCGGGTCCTTGACGGAGATGCGCACCCCGGCCTGCGCCGCCAGATGGTAGACGACCTCCACGCCTTGGAACAACCGGGCCATCTCCGCCTGGTCCAGGATGCTGGAGCGGTGCAGCTCGAACGATCCCTTGCCCAGGTGCGGTTCGAGGAACCGCATCTTGCCCGAGTAGTAGTCGTCGAAGTTGTCGATGGCCACCACGTGGTGCCCTTCCTGCAGCAGCCGGTCCGCGAGCGTGCTTCCGATGAAACCAGCGGCGCCGGTCAAAGCGACCTTCATTTCCATGCCTCCGTTGTCGGAAACACACCGCCATATAAATTCGTTGCAATGGCGGCCGAACTCGGATGATCGGGCCCAGCCCCTCGGGGCGCATGGCCTCCGCTACGACCAGGTCAAAATCTTATATAGCAAGAGCCGGGATTATCGGCCCGGTGAAATAAATGGGAGCATTCATAGCGAACACGAAGGTCCTGATGATGTTCGCGGTCCTGATCCTGCTCTTCGTTGCGATCGGCTGGGTCATAGGTTCATCTCTTCCCCGGTCTGGGGTTGACCGCGACCATGTTCATTTTCTTCATAATCGCGGTTGGGATCAACGTGGTCTCTTACTTCTTCAGCGACACCATCATCCTGAAGATGTACCGGGCCAAGGTCGTGAGCGAGGCGGAGTCGCCGCGCATGCATCGCATCGTGCGCGACCTGTCGCAGCGGGCGCAGTTGCCCATGCCGCGGGTGGCCATAGTCCCCACCCAGAACCCCAACGCCTTCGCCACCGGCAGGACGCCGAAGAAGGCGGTGGTGGCGGCGACCGAGGGACTGCTGCGCACCCTGGACGACAATGAGCTCACCGGCGTGCTGGCCCACGAGCTGGCCCACGTCAAGAACCGCGATGTGCTGGTGATGACCGTCGCCGCCACGGTGGCCGGGGCGGTGGCCTTCGCCGCTCGGATCGCCTTCTGGGGCTCCATGTTCAACCGGAGCGACAACTGGATCATCATACTGCTGGTGGCGGTCACGTTGCCCATCGCAGCACTGCTCGTCCAGCTGGCGATATCCCGCAGCCGGGAGTACAAGGCGGACGCCAAGGGCGCCGAGCTGTGCGGCCGCCCGCTCTGGCTGGCCAGCGCGCTCCGGAAATTGGACGCGGGCGTGAAGCAATACCCCATGGACAACAGTCATGCCAGCCCCTCGACGAGCTCGCTGTTCATCGTGAACCCGTTCCGCGGGGGCGCCATCGTCAGCATGCTGTCCACCCACCCGCCCATGCAGGAGCGCATCAGGCGCCTGGAGCAGATGGCGAGCGAGAAGGGCCAGTACCGCTGAGGAAATCCTTTCCCTTTTCCTACATTTTAAGTTCAAGTGCCGGAGACCTTGACCCAATCGATATACCCGGCGAAGTAGCGGTTCCCGGAGGAGTACCCTACGTTCAACGCGGAAGTGCTGGTGGTGAGAGGCATGTTGCCCGGAGACGACCACCGTGCGCTCCTTGACCCCGTTCACATAGATGGAGAGCTGTCCGGTCACGGCATCATAGCTTCCCGCCACCGTGTACCATTCGCCCGACTTGCACGGTCGTCACGGAATTGACCGACCTCGCCCCGACCCCATCGATGCGCACGGTGAACTGGAAGTAACGGTTCATGCTCGCCCCGCTCCCCCCGCTCAACGCCAACCGATAGCTGTCCGTGCCCTTGGACAGCAGGGCGGCTCCCGACTCCATGGTGTTCGGCGCCTGCACGATCTTGACCCGCGTCTCCACATACACGCCGCTCACCGGGTTGAGGTCCGGCCCGTTCGCCACACGCACGTAACGTTTCATGGTACGACTGTTGGGGTCCAGGTCCAAGGCGTCCACGCCATCCACCGAGGCCACGCGAGGCGCGGTCCAAGAGGCGGGGTCGCGGTGGCATCCGCCTGCTTACCCGCCAGGTCCGAGAAGGGGTCCGCCAGGGAGAAGTCCAGGAACAGGTCCAGACCCGGGTCGATCTGCCCGGCCACAGAGAACAGGACCGAGGCCAGCATGCTGCCTGCCGGGAGATACACCATCCCCAGGTCGATATTGCCCTGCCCTTCCAGATTGGTCAAGGTGACGTATATCATGTCGCCGTTGTCCACCCGGCCGTTGGCGGCGATGTCCACCACGAACAGCTCCACCCCGGCACCGGTCCAAGCGTTGGCCCGGCCCACATATTGGTCCAACGCCTCATTGGTCAGCTGCCCGTTCACCCTCCCCTTGCACTCGGAGAACTGAACTGGCTCGGTGGTCGGGCCGAGCACGGCCACATAGGTGTTCTGATCGGCTGGGTCCTGACGCACCTCCACAAAGGTCCCGAAGGGGGTCCCCCCTCCCGAGGAGAACCCTATGAACATGACATAGGCCGCGGCGGAGAGCACCACGGTTATCGCGACCAACAAGATCGTTGCGATTATGGGCGAGACCGCCTTGACGTCCTTGGTGAAACCTCCCACGGATATCGAAGATGACACCGTGGTGCGGTAATTAAATATTATTGCCTTATTATCATATTTTTATTAAAAAAGATATCTGAATCGTTCAATAAAGCATCATGTCCTGCAGCCCTAGGCGACGCACGAACTCCTGTCCGGAACGGATGTTGACCACCTCGTCGATGCGACGGTGCATGTCAGTGCCGATGGAGAGGCGGACCTTGCCACCGAACTGCCGGAAGAATCGCTCACCCAGCACGAAGAAGGGCTTGCCCTCCCTGCGGTAGAAGTCGGAGGTGCTCACCTCGACGAACAGCCCATGGCTGGCGAGAAGTTCCGCCACCTCCTCCGGGCGGTCGTCCTTGAAGATGCGGTCCACGTCCCAATGGCACAGTCCGATGGGCACCTTGATGCGTTCGAATATGGGCGCCAGCTCTTTGATGCTCGCGCCGCCGTGCTGTCGGTCCTGCACGTACTCGAAGAGCACCAGGTCCAGTCGGTTGATCAGGTCGAAAGGAAGGGCCTCCAGGTCGCACCGTTCTGGATTGGAGTCTATCTCCACCCCCGCCAGCACCTGCATCCTGCCGGCGTACATCTCCTTCAGTGCCAGCAAATTGCGGTGATAGCGCTCGAAACCGTCCAAGGTCAAAGGCTTGGGCACCTTGCTCGTCATCAGATGGTCGGTGATGGCCACCTGCCTGAGCCCGCCCTGCCAGGCGCGCTGCACCACCTCCTCGGGGGTGTGCCAGCCGTCCGAATATTGGGTGTGGTTGTGCAGGTTCATCAACGGATCTGTTCCCATTTCTCCAGCTCCTGCACCGAGGACAGCGTCCGTCCGCGCTTGATCTCCTCCCGGATGCGGTTCTCCCGTTCCATGACGTCCACCGCGCGATTGGCCACCTCGACCGCCCGCTCCTGGGGCACGACCACCAGACCGTTCTCGTCCCCGATTATCCAGTCACCGTTCCGCACCAGCTGCCCGCCGCAGGTGATCTCCTGCCCGATGCCGCCGTACCCCTTCGGGTCTCCGGCATGGGGCGCGACGTGCCTCGTGAAGATGGGGAACTCCATGTCGATGATGGCGTCAACGTCCCGGCCCGCGCCGTCGATGACCACCCCGGCCACGCCTCGCACCTTGGCGCTCCAGGAGGCCAGCTCCCCCCAGACCGCCACGTTGCTGGCGCCGGCGTCCACCACGATGACGTCGCCCTTGCGGGCCTGGTCGATGGCCTCCACCGGCTTGGCCCAATCGCCCTTGGAGGTCTGCACGGTGAGCGCCCTGCCCACCATCTTGGTGCCGTGCGGGCTGCGCATGACTATGCCTTCCATGACGCCCAGCTTGTGCTGCGCGTCGGCGACGTTGGGGGTGGACACCTTGCCGAAGGCCTCGAAGAGCTCGTCCTGGGAGTACTTCTTCTCGAAACTGGCCTGCAGGGACTTGCCTTGGGTCATGGCCTTCTTGATGCGCTTCGTGGCGGCGGCGACGTCCTCCGTCTTGATGATGCCCCCGCCCACGATGACGATGCTGGCCCCGGCCTTCAGCATCTCGGACACGGTCTCAGAGGTGAGCCCGCCAGCGACGGCTATGGGGATCGAGACGGAGGACGCCATCTCCTTGACCAGTTCCTTCATGCCCTTTCCCGCTCGCATCTGCTCGTCGATGCCGGTGTGGATGCAGACATAGGAGGCCCCAAGTCTCCTCCACCCGCTTGGCCCGCCCGGTCAGGTCAGGCACGTTTATGAGGTCCACCATGATCTTGGCCCCGTAGCGGCGCGCCACGGCGACCGACTCCGTTATGGTGGAATCGTCCGCCAACCCCAGAACGGTGACGACGTCCGCCCCGGCCTTGGCCGCGATCTCCACCTCGAAGCCCCCCACGTCCATGGTCTTCATGTCGGCGACCAGGGTGTAGCCGGGATAGGCCCTCTTCAAGGCGCGCAGCGCCTCCACCCCCTCGCTCTTGATCAGCGGCGTGCCGGCCTCGATCCAGTCGGCACCCCCGTCCAAAGCTTCCTTGGCAATCTCCAACGCACGCTTCAAGTGCATGAGGTCTAGGGCTACCTGCAGGACCGGTCTCATGAAGGGGAGTTAGGTCCAGGTGTGTTTTATCATTTACGCTCGAAGCAATTCAGCGGCAAAACGATATATGAAGGGAGGATGATAGCAGCGTCACCATGGCAAAGCCTCAGGAAGGAAGATGCCTGACTGGCATCGAGGGATTGGACCAGATCACCGGAGGAGGGTTCCCCCTTGGCGGTCTGGTGCACATCTCCGGGAGCTGCGGTTCCGGCAAATCGTCGCTGGTGAACGAGTTCCTGCTCCGCGGGGCGGCGGAAGGTCATAAGGCGGCGCTCATCACCACGGTGCACTCGGTGCAGAAGACGCTGGACGGCATGACGCACCTGGAGATCTTCGACGAGCGCCTGGTCAAGGAGAAGGTCCTTCGCGTACTGGATGTGGCGGACCTGCTCGAGGACCTGTCCCACCCGGGAAGGCCCATCGAGAGCAACGGCGCCATGGAGCTTCTCTCAGAGATAGAGGGCATGATCGGCAAGCAGGGAGCGAAACGCCTCGCCATCGATTCCATAAGCCCTCTCCTGATGGAGATGGAGGCGGGAGCGGCCCGCAAATTCATCAAGAAGCTGAGCGAGACCGTCTACGCCAAGAAGTGCACCACCGTCGTGGTCTCCGATTGCGAGGAGGGCGCGGGGAAGACCTACGTGCCCTGTGACGGCCTGGTCCGCTTGAGCAACATCGAGCGCCAGGGCAACGTCCTCCGGGTGCTGCAGGTCCTGAAGATGCAGGGGGCGGCGCACTCCCGGTCGCGCTACGTGTTCGACGTCACGTCCTCAGGCATGCTGCTGACGCCCATGCTGAGAGGTGGTTTCCATTGACGCCTGAGGCCGCGGAGGATGCCAGGAACAAGCTGACCGAGACCGGACCATCGGTGGCGGTGGCCTTCATGATCAACCCGGAGAACTACTTCGAGGTCATCACCAGCCTGGTGGACACCTTCTGCCGGGAGAACGACCTGGCCTGCATCTACGTGACCGCCTCGGTGCCGGCCGCGACGATGATAAGCGCGCTCGACTCGTTGGAGATCGACCGCAAGCACGTCAAGTTCATCGATTGCATATCCTATGCTACCATGCAGCTGTCCGGCGACACCGATGCCATAACCTATGTCGAGGGCCCGGCCATGCTGGAGAACATCATCCTCCGGGTGGAGTATCTCTTCCGCAAGGCCAACAAGAGGAAGACCCTGGTGATAATCGACTCCGTGAACGCCATGGCGATGCACAACGACACGCGCATGCTCTCCGAGTTCATACAGATACTGATGAGCGCGTTGAAGGGGCGGGAGGCCTACCCAGTGCTGCTCGCCTTGGGCGACCAGCTGCGCCCCGAGGTCAAGGAGATGATCGGCCTGGTGAGCGATCAGATGGTATCCCTCGGACCCCGTCCGAGCGTTTGAATTTTCAAGAATGATAATTAAGGGGGCTTATATAGTGACCGTTCGTAAGTTATTTTCTGGCTGCTCATTAATATATATTCATTTTAATGTGTTATCGTATTTAATTATCGAGCCAGATTTTAATTTCAATACTGATAATGATATTCAGGAACAGATACTTTTATAGCCCTACAGACTTTTTTCTATTATAGCCAAGGCTTGTCCTTGGTGGAGGACTTAACATGAAGAAGATATGGAAGATGAAGAAGAGCAAGGAGGCCGTTTCCCCGGTCATCGCTACCATCTTGATGGTCGCTATCACCGTGGTTCTGGCCGCCGTTTTGTACGTGATGGTCATGGGCTTCGGATCGAACCCTGACGAGCAACCCGACGACGTCGTTGAGCGACTCCCCAGACTGGTACCGCCACACCAGCAGAAGGTTACTTGGTCGCGATTGATCAGCGACCCAGAACTACTCCAACATGAAGGTCTCCATTGGTCATTCGGAACGGCGCTACCTGTGATTGCGATGCAGCTGGAACCGTCGCTTACTGGACTGCTACCGGCACTGGTACCGTAACCTATCGTCGATGTTGCAGGTCTACCGATGGAAAGGTCAGCGCTGGTGACTATTTCCTGGTTACGAACGCTAACGGTGCTAGCCAGTCAGGTAGTCATTCAACCTGCTATATGGATCGGAGACTCAAGTCCATCGCCTCCGCTAACTGGACCGCGTTCTAAACAACTTCCCTTTTCCTTTCTTTTTTATTTTTTTATTCATTCTTATAAAATTCTATTGTAAGCCAATCACAGGTTCATTGTTAAAAATGCCACTCAGCTCGCCCGTCTCTCCTCATCGATATCAGAGCTGGGTTCATCATCACGGTGGCATCTCCCCATTCCCCCTCGTTCTATTAAACCCTGCCCTCGCCGATGAAAACCTTAATCCGTCGGCAATCGTTCGCCGCAACGCTAATAACGTATCGGTTGCCAAACAACAACCGATACCATGGGGAAGGTAAGATGCCAAGACCCAAACGCACCATACTGTTCATCTGTCAATCCAACGCCACCCGGTCCCAGATGGCCGAGGGGATCGTCAACCATCACCTCAAGGACCGTTATGAGGCCTTCAGCGCCGGCACCCAGCCGACCAAGCTCGACCCGCTCGCGGTCAAGGTCATGAAGGAGATCAACATCGACATCTCCAAGCAGAAGGCCAAGAGCGTCGAGACCTACTATGGGAAGGAGTTCGATTACGTCGTCACGCTCTGTGACGAGGCCGAGGAGGAATGCTCCTTCTTCATCAAGGGCAAGGATTACATCCACAAGAGCTTCGCCGAACCTGCGGATACGGGCGGGTCGAACGAGAAGGCCATCCCCGAGTACCGGCGCTCCCGCGACGACATCAAGGCCTGGGTCTCCAAGACCTTCGGTGGCAGATGATACCCCTCTTCGTCTATGACGAGGCGGAGTGCGACCCGAAGAAGTGCACCGCCCGCAAGCTGGCGCGCTTCAACCTGGTCCAGGAGATAAAAGGACTGAGGCGGGTGCCCTATGGCTGCATCGTCCTGAACCCCATGGCCGAGAAGGCGCTATCTCCCGAGGACCGAGGGCGGGGCCAAGACCACGGGATACTGGTCCTGGACCTGTCCTGGGCGTCCATCGAAAGACTGCCCTCGATGCCGAAGCACACCGCTCAGCGGGCCCTCCCCTACATGCTGGCGGCCAACCCGGTGAACTGGGGCAAGCCCATGAGGCTGAGCAGCGTCGAGGCCCTGGCGGCATCGCTCTACATACTGGGCGAGAGGAAGCAGGCCGAGACCATCCTCTCCAAGTTCACCTGGGGCATGAACTTCATCACACTGAACCAGGAACCGCTCGACCGCTATGCGGGCGCGAGCAGCAGCGCCGAGGTGGTGGAGATCCAATCGGACTACGTCCCGGAACAATGACCGAGAGCTCAAAACGACAGTACCCACCCCTTTCCCTCGATTTGTTTCCGGTGGAACCTGGCTATGCGTGAACAACGGTCTCCGCTGCTTCCAGTGGAAACGGAGGTCCAGTAAGCTTAAAGATTAGTTTCGCTTATGTCCCACAAGAAGCGATTTGAAGAGGGTTCGCATAAAGGACCGAGCGAACGACATCGCTTCAAGGGGTGCAACTTTTGCCAATAGACTACACCGACGAGGACCTGCTCGCACGATGGGAGGAGCTGTTCGAGACCAGCGAGAACCGGCTGCGCTTGATGGAAGTGGCCGGACGCTACCCGGAGCTGCGCAGCATCGCGATGAGCTACAACGAGCTGGACAAGTTCGACCCGGACATGGCGGTCTACCTCCTCGACAACCCCTACCGCACCCTGGGGCTGGGGGAGCAGGCGGCCAAGAAGGTGGCCGCGCAAGGCAGTCGGTCCGACATGGACATCCACATCCGCATCAAGGACATCCCTCGCGACAACAGGATCGAGATACGGCTGTTGCGATCGGAGCACCTGGGCAAGCTCATCTCCGTGGAGGGGCTGGTCCGCAAGGCCACCGAGGTGCGGCCGCGCATCACCAAGGCCAAGTTCAAATGCTATCGCTGCCCGGCCATAATCGAGGAACCGCAGGACGGGCTGTTCTTCAAGGAGCCATTGGAGTGCTACAAGGACCAGAACGGCTGCGGAAGGACCGCAGGTAGCACCAAGTTCACCCTGCTGGCCGAGGAATCCGAGTACGTCGACACCCAGAAGATCGAGATACAGGAGAGCCCGGAGGGGCTGAGGGGCGGGGCCCAGCCGGAAAGGCTGACCGGCTTCCTCGAGGACGACCTGGCCGGCAAGATCTCACCAGGCGACCGCATAAGCCTCAACGGGGTGTTGCGCTCGGTGCAGAAGGGGGCGCAGGTCAAGTCCACCCTGTTCGACATCAATCTGGACATATTGGCGGTGGAGTCGAAGGAGCAGGAGTACGAGGATGTGGAGATCACCGAGGAGGACGAGGCTCGGATCCTGAACGAGGCCCGCTCCGAGGACATCTTCGAGAAGATCGTCAAGTCCATCTCGCCCACCATCAAAGGCTACGACGAGGTCAAGGAGTCCATCGCCCTGCAGCTCTTCGGCGGCTCGTCGAAGAAGCTGGACGACGGCACCAAGGTGCGCGGGGACATCCACATCCTGCTCGTCGGTGACCCGGGCGTGGCGAAATGCGTCACCGGGGACGCGATGGTGATGTTGGCCGACGGCTCCTGCCGGGACATCAAAGGTATCGTGGAGGAGCATCTGGCCAATGGACCGGTGCACGAGGTGGACGACGGCGTCTACGCGGAGATGCGCCTGGACATCATGACCTATCAGGAGATGGGAGTGGTCGGACCGGGAGTGGCGGTCAAGGTGTGGAAGCGCGACGCCCCACGGAAGCTGATCAAGCTCACCACCGCCTCTGGAAGAAGCATAACGGTCACCCCCACCCACCCGCTCTTCGTCCCGCAGGGGCCGTGGATCGCGATGCGCCCGGCGAGCAAGATATTCGTGGGCCAGTGCATCGCCGTGACCGAGGGACAGGGTCGTTGCGGGCCGGACGAGACCATCGGTCGGCTACGCGGCATGGACTGGGACAACGTGGTCTCGATCGAGAAGGTGGATGCGCCCGAGCCCTGGGTGTATGACCTTGAGGTGGAAGGGACGCACATCTTCGTGGCGAACGGCATACTCAACCACAACAGCCAGATGCTGCGTTACATGTCCCATCTGGCGCCGAGGGGGATATACGCCTCCGGCAAGAGCTCCTCGGCGGCAGGGCTGTGCGTAGCACCGGACTCGATGATAGACATCGATGGTGATGAGGTGCGTATCCGGGATTTCGTCGAGGACAGGATGACCTCGCCGGTGGAAATTGAGCACGGAGAATGGCGGCAAGAGGTCCTTGTCAACGGTGTAAAAACCCTGAACGAAACGGGGAGTTTCGAATACCTTCCGGTGACCTCGGTCTTCCGTTTGACAACCCCTTCATTTCTTGTGGAAATATTATCAAGCCAGGGAACAAAACTCAAGCTCACGCCCGAGACCCGATTATATTCCAAGATGGGCGGAAAGGAGACTTGGGTAAGGTCCAAGGACCTCATGGTCGAGGACGAGGTGATGACGTGCGCCAAGGGGGGGTGCCCGGGTGGTCCAAGATCGTGAAGAAGCGTCTGGTTTATCGAGATCTGCCCGACCACGTCTATGACCTGACCGTGGAGGGCGCGCACTGCTTCTTCGCCAACGGATTCCTGGTGCACAACACCGCCGCGGCGGTCAAGGACGAGTTCGGCGAGGGGAGATGGACCCTGGAGGCGGGGGCACTGGTTCTGGCAGACAAGGGCGTCGCCTGCGTCGACGAACTCGACAAGATGACTGAGCAGGACAGAAGCTCCATGCACGAAGCGATGGAAAGCTCGTGTTATGATGACCAAACGGAGCTATTAACAAGGGAGGGATGGAAGCTCTTTAAAGACGTCTCAGAGGTCGATGAAATTGCCATCCTTAACACCCTCATGGTGAATTAGATTATGTCGAAGCCGTCGTCAGATTTGTAGCCAGAGAGTATGAGGGCGAAATGTACCACATTAGATCCAACCAGGTCGATCTAGCCGTCACACCGAATCACAACATGTACGTCAACATCAGCAAGCGGGCTGATTTATTCGAAGGATACAAACTGATAAGAATGGATCAGATCCCGAGGACTAGGCGCTTCAAATTCAAGAAGAACGCGAATTGGAACGGGGTTGAAATCGACTCGTTCACGATTCCCCCAGTTCGTAAGTTCAAGAACCAGAACGATCCCAGTGGGACCGAGACTCCACCCATGGTTCTGAAAATGGATGATTGGCTGGAGTTCTTTGGTTACTTTATCTCCGAAGGTTGCGTTCAATGTCAGAACGGGGTACCCTACAGGGTTCACATCTCCCAGGTCAAGGATGAGGATAAGGTCTACAAGATCGAGGACTGCATCCTCAGGCTTGGTTTCGAGTATAATTATGACACCTACAACTTCAGCATGTGCAGCAAACAGCTCGCCACTTACCTATACCAGTTTGGCGACTTCTCCCAGAAGTACATCCCCAGAGATCTTTTGAGCTTTCAACAAGACAACTGGGCATCCTGTTAGATGCCCTGATGCTGGGGGACGGTTTTGTAAGAAAGGAGTCTGGTCATCGGACATATTGTACTTCATCGAAAAGATTGGCGGACGACGTACAGGAGATCGCGTTGAAGCTTGGCTTATCTGGGAATCTCAAATTCCGGGATTATTCAAAGCTGTCCGGTTGGGGGATCATCAAAGGTAGGAAAATAAAGTCGGCAAAAATGCACTATAACGTTTCAATCATGGAAGGGCGTAATAAAAATCTGAACGAACCTATCGTCAACGCCTACCAGCATAGGGCAGACCAGTTACAGATCAGGAATTACAAGGGTATGATTTACTGCGTCGAGGTCCCCCATCACACCCTATATGTGAGGAGAGATGGTAAACCAGTCTGGTGCGGGAACACTGTATCGGTAGCCAAGGCAGGCATCACCGCCACGCTCCAATGTCGCACCAGCGTCCTCGGCGCCGCGAACCCGAAATACGGTCGTTTCGATGAGAACGAGCCCTTGGCGAACCAGATCAACATGCCGCCGGCCCTCCTCTCGCGCTTCGATCTCATCTTTGCCCTGCTGGACAAGCCAAATCAGGAGAAGGACGCCAAGATCGCCGAGCACATCATCAAGGGCCACACCCGAGGGCAGGTCCTGCGACAGGGCGAGGGCGCTCAGGACCCGGACCTCGATTACAAGGAGATCATGGCGGAGACCGAGGACCTCAAGCCCTACTTCGAGCCAGAGTTCATGCGCAAGTATGTGAAATATGCCAAACGCACCACCCCCGTCCTGAACAAGGAGGCCCAACGGCTCATCATGGACACCTATCTCAGCATACGCAAGATGGGCGAGGGCCCCAACGCCTCCGTGCCGATCACCGCCAGGCAGCTGGAGGCCTTCATCCGGTTGTCCGAGGCCAGCGCCCGCATCCGCCTCAGCCGCGTCGTCGCGAAGGAGGACGCGCAGCGCGCCGTCCGCATCGTGCGCTATTACCTGGAGAAGATGGCGAAGGACTCGGGGAGCATGGACGTGGACAAGCTCATGACCGGCACCCCGCGCAGCGAGCGCAACAAGATCTCCATCGTGCGCCGCCTCATCCAGGACAGCTCGGACCACTTCAAGGGCGCCCCGGAGCACGTGGTGGCGCAGCGCGCCGAGGAGAAGGGCATCACCGAGTCCGAGCTCAAGGACATCCTGCGCAAGATGAAGCAGGCCGGGGAGGTCTACGACCCCGGCGGAGGGCACATCAAGCTGGTGGGCGGCGACTGATGGGTCTTGGCAAAGATTTATACCATCGATGCTCGTGATGTCGAAACCGGAATCGGTGAACAAGTGATAACGGTAAGGCTGATCAAACAGGGCCGAGAGATACTGCTGGCCGCCTGCGACAAGGAGATGCTGGGCCAGACCTACCGAGAGGGCGACCTCAAGCTCGAGGTGTCCAAGGAGTTCTACGAGGGCGAGGAAGGCGGGGAGGAGCTCCTGGTCTCCCGGTTGAACATGTGCACCATGGCCAACCTGGTGGGGGAGCGCACCTGCCGCATCGCCGCCAGGCACAAGTTCATCGAAGAGGACTGTGTGATAACCATCCAGGGCGTTCCGCACGCCCAGATGTTCCGTTGGTAAGTGAAGATGTCGTTCTGTGTCAAGTGTGGGGCCGAAGGGCCAGTGTACGAAAGCGTGTGCGAGCGTTGCTTCCTGGAGAGCCGTCAGTTCACCAAGGTGGCCGATCACGTGGACCTGCCGCAATGCGCCCACTGCAAGGATTATCAGCATGGACGGGAAGTGGGTGTCCCAACCGACCGTGGAGGCGGCGGTGGAGGAGGCCGCCATTCAGTCCGTCCAGGTCATGGAAGGTGCCCAAGTGGTCGAGGTCGGGGCCGAGGTCATCGAGGCGGACAAGCTGAACTTCCGCGTCAACATGCAGCTCGCCGTCGAGTGCAAGGGGCTGAGGGCGGAGGAGGAGCGCGACACCATAGTCCGCGTGAAAAACTCGGTGTGC
The DNA here is from genome assembly GCA_963827905.1 of Methanomassiliicoccaceae archaeon. GTDB lineage: Archaea > Thermoplasmatota > Thermoplasmata > Methanomassiliicoccales > UBA472 > JACXTP01. The sequence continues at coordinate 346,151 of CAWHCB010000007.1, read as the reverse complement.
GGCCGCTGCTCCAAGATCAAAGGTTCCTACTTCGAATCCACTTTGCAGATCCGCTCCCGCGACCGCAAGCTCACCGAGAAGGAGGTGGACGCCATCCTGGACCGGGTGCAATCGATGGTGGAGGAGATGGCGACGGAGAACCGTGAGGTCTTCATATCCAAACTGGACCGCGTGGTCGGCGGCGCGGGCGGCGCCGATGTGTATCTATCCCTCCAACTCCGCCGGCAAGGTCATCTCCCGCAACCTGGCCGAACAGTACGGCGCCGAGGTCAAGGACACCGCCAAGCTGCTGACCAAACGCGAGGGGAAGGACGTGTATCGCGTGACGTACCTGGTCCGACTGCCCGCCTATCGTTACGGCGACGTGGTCATGTTCCGCAAGCGCATGTACCTGGTGGGGCCGACCCGGGCATCCAACGCCAAGCTCACCGACATGCGCACCGGGGAATCCCTCATGTTCAGCCATGGCGACCTGCAGGACGCCAAGGTCATCGGCATGAAGGACGAGATGCTGGACGCGGTCGTTCTTACCGAGACCGCCAAGGAGGTGCAGATCTTGCACCCCACCACCATGAGGCCCATCGAGCTGCGCAAGCCGCCCCGCTTCGAGGTCAAGAAGGACACGGTGAAGGTCTTCGTCCACGACGAGGAGATATTCCTTTTACCGAAGTGACGGCAAAGAATGATATCCCACCGAGGGGATTGTTCACCCGGTGGTTGAAATCATGCCGCTAGCATCGTCCCTGAGACCAACAGACCTGCTCGCCGCCACGGAGGTGACCGGGTGGGAGGCGCTCCTCGCAGCGGGGCTGATCGCGGTGATCGTCCTGGTCATCTACTTCTATTATCTGCGGGGGGCCCAGAGGCGCATCGGCTATCTACAGCAGCGCTATGTCCGCTATCCAGGACATTCATATTCTAGTTCCCAGGCATGTCCACATTGTCGCTTCCCCATGAACTCGGACCAGACCGTGTGCCCGAAGTGCAAGCGCCTGGTCGGCACGATGCGCTACAAACCGAAATAGTGAAAAGTAAAAGTGAGGAAGGGGTTTAGGACACCATCTCGCGGCGTCGGAAGAGAAGGATACCCGATCACGTAGCAACCGACCAGATATGCCACCATGGTAGCGATGGCTGGGACGACCTCTGGTATGAAATCTCCCGTGGGATAGGGGTCCTCAAGGATGAACACGCACACGTTCCCGCCACCGTCAGCACAAAGGTGGGGTCTATGTTGCCTACCATCAATAGCAGGGCAACTATATCCATCAGTATGAGCAGCGTGACGAACAAGGAGCACGATGGCGCGCGGTTCCGCCCTTCATCGCCGCGCTGAGCAGGAAGCCGAAGGAGATGGCCGCCGCGGTGTAGAGCAACGCCAGCCCGAACGATGCACCGATCTCCGCGATAACATCGCCCGCTCAGTGCCAGGCTGATCATCGCTGCCCCAGCGTAGTATATGCCCAGGACGAGCGCGGACATGGTCATCGCCGCCAGGAACTTACCGGCGAACAATGTGCCCTTACGTACCGGGTTCGGGAACAGCAGGTAACCGGTGCGCTGCTGGTACTCTGATACGATGGCGTCCCCGGCGAACAAGTGAGGCGATCACGACGATGAGCAGCGTGACCAAGCTCAGCGAAGAAGCTCACGATCTCGAACGAATTGTCTGGATAATCATCGCCCAGTAAGGGCGGGACATGCCAGATAGGCCACGAAGATCAGTACTACGATGACCGCGATGCCATAGATGCGCTTGCTGCGCAGATGCTTCAAGATCTCATACCTGGTCACGGTCAACATCTGGGACAGGTCCGACGGCAGGGACCGTTTGGTCAAATTCGGTGCTCTCCATTCCATCACCTCGAATCCGTGATCAGGGAGCGGTAGAGCGACTCCAGCGCCAATCCCGATTCCCGGAAGTAAACGATCCTCAACCCTAGCGCCTGCAGGTCCAGCAGCATCCTCGCCTGCACCTCGTCGTCACCCTCTAGGTTCAGTGAGAACATGCTGTCGCTGATCGCCTGCAGCCCCTTGACCCCGTTCACGGCCGCGATCCGGCCCATGGTGCTCCCATCCAGGCGATTGGTGACCTTGACCTCGATATTCTTCACCCGGACCTCTTGGAGAAGGTCGCTCACCTTGCCGAAGCGCAGCAGTTTGCCGCGGTTGATCAAGGCGATGTCGGTGCAGACCTCCTGCACCTCGTTCAGAAGGTGGGAGCTCATGAAGATGGTGTAGCCCTCCTTCCTCAATCCGCGCAGCACCTCGCGCACCTCGAACATCCCGAGCGGGTCCAGTCCCGACGTCGGCTCGTCCAGTATGATCACGCTTGGCTCATGCAGCGCCGCCTGGGCGATGGCGACGCGCTGCTTCATGCCCTTGGAGAACTCGCCGATGCGCTTGTCCTTGTTCTCCTCCATCTTCACCAGGCGCAGCACCTCATCGATGCGGACCTTGAGATGCTCCTTGCTCATGCCCCTCAACCTGCCCAGGTACTCCAGGGTCTCCACCGGGGTGAGGAACGGATAGAACTCGGGGGTCTCCACCACCGCACCCACGTCCGCCAGGGCCCGTTTCGGGTCATGGGCGGTGTCCACCCCGTTCAGCAGGGTGCGACCGTTGGTCTTGCTCAGCAGGTTGGTCATTATCTTGATGGTGGTGGTCTTGCCCGCCCCGTTGGGTCCGAGGAAGCCCATGAAGGCCCCCTTCTCCACCTTCAGGTCGAGCTTGTCCACCGCCTTGAACCCGCCTTTGTAGGTCTTGACCAGACCTTCAATGACGATAGGCGTCTCCACGTTTATCCCCAAAAAGCAGGCAGCCCGGTCTCGCTATATAATCCTTATTTCACCGCCCGTTCCTAGATGGTCGCCCTCCGCTCACATCGGCCAAAGTTAAGAACCGAGACGCCCATTCCCGACCCGTGAACGAAGCGTCCTTGGTGGAGGAGACGGTGGTGCGGCTCATGCGCACCGCCACCACGACCCTGCCGGTAGACGTCCTGGCCGCGCTGGAGCGAGCGTTGGCCGAGGAGACGGAGGAGATCGCCAAGGCCCAGTTGCGCACCATCCTGGAGAACATCCGACTGGCCGAGGAAGGCCGGGTTCCCATGTGCCAGGACACCGGGGTGCCGATATTCTATGTGAGCGGCCTATGGGACGAGGGGCTGGAGGCAGGCATCAGGCAGGGGGTGGCCCGGGCCACCCGCGAGGTGCCCCTTCGCCCCAACGTGGTGCATCCGCTCACCAGGCACAACACCGGCGACAACCTTGGCGACGGGATGCCCGTGGTCCATTTCTCTCCGCCCAAGGGGGACTTCGTGGAGATCGTGCACATGCCCAAGGGGGCCGGTTCCGAGAACATGAGCGCCCTGCGCATGCTCAACCCCAGCGAGGGAGTGAACGGGATCAAGAGGGCCGTGCTGGAGGTCATCACCAGGGCGGGAGGCCGACCCTGTCCGCCCACCATCGTGGGCCTGGGCATCGGCGGCACGGCGGAGGGGGCGGCCTACCTGGCAAAGAAGGCGGTGCTACGACCGGTGGGGCGAAGGAGCCTGGACCCGGAGGCGGCGCGTTTGGAGGAGGACCTGGAGCTTTTGCTCAACCGCAGCGGGGTGGGCCCGATGGGCCTGGGGGGCAGGACCACCGTCCTCGGCGTGAGCGTGGAGCTGGCGCACTGCCACACCGCCTCGTTACCAGTAGCTATCAATCTGCAGTGCTGGGCGGCCCGGCGCTGCTCCGCCCGCATCTATCCGGACGGCAGGGTGCTGTTCAGGACGGAGGGGTTCGAATGAAGATCGACATCGCCCCTGAGGGAGGAGGCGGTCAGGAGGCTCAGGGTGGGCCAGACCGTCACCCTCAGCGGCGTGGTCCACACCGCCAGGGACGAGGCGCACGCCCGCATGCTCGAACTTTTGCGCCGGGGCGACCCCCTGCCCTTCGACCTTAAGGGCGGCGCGATCTACCATTGCGGGCCTATCATGGAGCGTCATGGAGATGGATGGAAGGTCATCGCCGCTGGCCCGACCACCAGCGCCCGCATGGACGGTATGCAGGCGGAGGTCATAGAACGGACCGGGGCGCGAGCCATCATCGGCAAGGGCGGCATGTCCAGAACGGTGCTGGAGGCCATGGCCCAACACGGCTGCGTCTATCTGGCCTACACCGGCGGAGCGGCGGTCCTGGCCGCCAAAAGCGTCAAGGAGGTGGTCCGGGAGCACTGGTCCGACCTGGGCATGGCCGAGGCGGTATGGGAGCTGCGCATGCAGGAGTTCGGGCCGCTGGTGGTGGCGATGGACTGTCATGGCGGCAGCCTTTACCAAGAGGTCGAGGCCAAGGTCAGCGCCGAACGCGAGAGGATGCTGCGAGACCCTCTGATCATTCCTGTGGTTCTTCCTCATCCTCGATCTTGATCTTGGCCAGACGCTCGGGTCTGTTCCTTACCCTCATGGTCATGATCGAGCCCAGCGCGACCAGGACGACACCCACCATCAGCGCCACGATCATGAGCGAGTGGGGCAGGTCGAAGCCGAAGAGCACGGCGGTCTGGTTGGAGGTGTCCCGCTCCATCGCCACGTCCAATCGGCGCTCCTCGAACGGGCCCAGGGCGACATTCTCCACATCGGTCTGATAGCCCTCAAGCTCGAACTTCACCGAATAATCTCCCGCCGCCAGACCGATGAAGGAGTAATTGCCGTCCTCGTCCGTGGTGGTTATGGAATCGTAATCGGTGGAGCTTATGCTCACCCTCACCCCCTTCAACGGGTTGTTGTTCTGGTTGAGCACCTTCCCGAAAAGCGTCGCAGGCTGCTCGGTCAGGGTGAAGTTGACCTCCGTGGGGGCGTTGCGCGTCACCACGACCGGGGCGGGGTAGTTGTTGCGCTCGAAACCGATCTTCTCGGCCGAGGCCACATAGACGCCTGGTTGAACGTCCAATGATCTCATATTCCCCCAGGGGGGCCTGGGAGACCGCGGTGTAATTGTACAGTTCGTTGGACAGACGAACGGTCGCCCCATTGACCGGAACGCTGCCATCGGTCACGAAGCCCTTGACCACGCCCAGCACCTCCTCGAGGGTGAAGTTGAACAACGACCCGGGGGAGCCGGGCACGGCCACGTTGGTGTACGGGGCCGCGCTGAAGTTCGTGAACGAGACGGATATGTTGTAAATGCCTTCCACCGGCACGTCGATGACATAATGCCCTAGGGAGTCGGTGTTCGTGGTGTAGATGGTCCCGGAGCTGACGTTCTCGACCATCACCACTGCATCAGCGAGACCCTGCCTCTGCTCGTTCATGACATAGCCCTGGAGCGTGTATGGCCCAGCCCCTTCAGCACCATCGCTGATCAAAAGTGCCGGTGCGAGGACCAGGCACACCGCCAGGAGCAGGACCGCAGCTCGTCTCATATCGATAGTGCATGCCCTCCTTCCGCTAAATAATTGCGGTGGCCGTTCTCAGCTCAGGCCACCACGGTGACCACGCCATGCATCTCTGGGTGCAGGGCGCAGTGGTAGAAGTACTGCCCTTCCTCTGTGAAGGTGAACTGGAACGTCTCGCCGTTCGTCATGGTTCCGCTGTCGAACAGGCCCACATCGTCGCTGGTGACGGTGTGTGAGACCGCATCGTTGTTGGTCCAAGTAACGGTGGCGCCGACGCTGACCGTGAGGTTGAACGGCTCGAAGGCCATATTGTCGATCCAGACCTCGTTCGGACCAGGACCGTTGCCATCGTCCCCATCATCGTCGCCCATGAACATCAACGCCAACACCAGGACGACCGCTATAGCGATCGCTGCCACGACCAACAACGTCCACTTCCTCTCCATGGCCATCTCCAGCACTATTCCTTGGGCCTAGACATATACCTTGCCCTCGCCTAATCGATCGGGCCGACCATGAGCGGGCCGTTCTCCCCGGTGGCCGAGGCGAGGAACATCACCTTGAAGGCGATGAGGACGGAGAGCACTGGCACCATGCTCGACCGCCACCGTCCCAACTGCTTGGGAGTAACAGCCACCCCTCCGGAGGAATGCATGTAGAGCTCCATGCGCACCTTGTTGCCTTCGAAGCGGTATTGGCGCTCGTTGATGCAGCGGGACAGTTCGTCCAGCGTGATCCCGTCGGTCGACGCCACCTCCAGGGCCATGGTGAGCTGCCAGAGGCCTGCCGCCTCCTCCTCGTCCAGGAAGTCCGGGGTCCCGGAGGCCATCAATCGGTCGAGCAACGCCAGCGGGACGAGCAATGAGACTCCGTTAGGGTCGGCCCCCTCCAGGCCGTGCATCTCCACCTTCCGTCCGGAGGACACGGTCATGGCCCACACCAAGCGCATGAGGTTGGGCCGGACCACCTGGAGCAGGTCGTGGCCCATCTGCTGCAACTCCAGCAAAGTGGTCCCCTCCACCGCGTCCAAGGTCGAATGGGCCTTGAGCAGCGGGTCTGGGCACTCCCATAGGGCCGGCTCTGTGAAACGCCACTGCTCCTCCAGATTCCAACGCAGGTCCGCCCACAGTTCCTGGTCCATCTCGTCCAACATGTGGTGGAGGATGTGGGCCAAGGCCATTATCGTCCCGTCGAACCGGTCGTCCGCCTTGGTACCAGCGGCGCGCATGCAGTTGGCATGGACCTTCTTGCCCAATGCGATCATGCGTTCCAGGTCCTCGACGTCCTTCAACGCCTCGTTCCATTCCTTCATGTCCATCTGCATGCCCTTATCGCCGGCCTCGAACCATCTCATCCTAAGCGACCTCGTCATGATAGTGTCACCTCCATCCCATAAAGCTCTCCATGCCATTCGGCCAACCCTCAGTAAAATAGTAATAGCGAGCGGTGGGATAGGAATCGGTTTTAGAGGTCGCAGTAAATGATCCACCGCATAACGAAACGGGCCACCAAGGAGGAGGTGATGGGACTGATGGACCCACTGATAGCGCAGTGGTTCGAGTCCAAGTTCGACGACCTCACCGAGCCCCAGTCCTACGCGGTGCCGGTCATCCACGACCGCAAGAACATCCTGGTGTCCTCGCCCACCGGTTCCGGGAAGACGCTCACCGCCTTCCTTTCCATCATCAACGAGCTCTTCAAGTACGCCAAGGAGGGCAAGCTGGAGGACCGCATCTACGCGGTCTACATCTCCCCGCTCAAGGCCTTGGCCAACGACATAAACCGCAACCTGGAGGAGCCTTTGCGGGAGATGCACGAGCTGGCCACAGCAGAAAGGCTACGATTGGCCCAAGGTCCGGGTGGGCGTCCGTTCCGGGGACACCTCCCAGTCGGAGCGACAGAAGCAGCTGCGCCGGCCTCCACACATCTTCATAACCACCCCAGAATCGCTGGCGATGGTCCTTGCCGCCCCGAAGTTCCGGGAGAAGTTCGCCGACGTGGAGTACGTCATCATCGACGAGATCCACGAGGTGTGCGACTCCAAGCGCGGCGTGCACCTCTCCCTCACGCTGGAGCGGTTGCAGGAGCTGTGCAAGAGGAGGTTCACCCGCATCGGGCTCTCGGCGACGCTCGCCCCCATCGAGGACATCGCTTCCTACCTGGTCGGGTATGAGGACGGCGTGATCAGGGACGTCAACATACTCGAGGTCAAGACGAGGAGGAACCTCGACCTGAAGGTCATCTGTCCCACCGAGGACATAACCACCCTGCCCTACGAGATCGTCAACTCCAAGATGTACGACATGCTCAAGGAGATGATCGACGCAACACCGTACCACGCTGGTCTTCACCAACACCCGCAGCGGCACGGAGAGCGTGGTGTACAAGCTCAAGGAGAGGGGCCTGGAGAGCGTGGAGACGCACCACGGCTCCCTGTCCAAGGAGACCCGCTTGGACGTCGAGGAGCGGTTGAAGACGGGCCAGCTGCGCTGCGTCGTCTCCTCGACCTCCCTGGAGCTGGGCATCGACATCGGCTCGGTGGACCTGGTGGTGCAGATCGGCTCGCCCAAGAGCGTGGCCAAGGGCCTGCAGCGCATCGGGCGCAGCGGGCACTCCCATGTCAAGACGCCGAAGGGCCGCATGGTGGTCTTCGACCTGGACGACCTGGTGGAATGCGCCGTGCTCTGCCGCGCCGCCCATGTGCGCAACATCGACCGGGTCACCATCCCGGAGAACTGCCTGGACGTGCTGGCGCAGAGCGTGGTCGGCATGTCCCTGGAGAAACGTTGGCAGGTGGACGAGGCCTTCGATGCCGTCCGGCGCTCGCACTGCTACCACCGCCTCTCCCGCGATTCCTTCCTGCAGGTGCTTCGGTACCTGGGCTCCAAGGACGCCTTCGAGGGCGTCTATTCCAAGATCTGGTTCGATGAGGAGGAGGGCGTCTTCGGCAAGAAGAAGGGCGCGCGCATGATCTACTTCCTCAACCTGGGCACCATCCCCGAGGAGGCGAACTACAAGGTCTATACCGAGAAGGGGGCCATGGTCGGCGACCTGAGCGAGAAGTTCGTGGAGAGGCTGGCCACCAAGGACGTCTTCGTGCTCGGCGGCAAGTCGTACGAGTTCATCCGGGCCAAGGGCATGAAGGCCTTCGTCCGCTCCGCTTCCGGGCGCAAGCCCACCGTGCCCTCCTGGACCGGCGAGATGCTGCCCCGTTCCTTCGACCTCAGCGTGGAGGTGGGCCGGTTCCGGGGGGAGATGGGGGCCCGGCTGACCGCCCCAGTGGAGGAGAACATCCATTGGCTCTCCAAGGACTTCGACATCGATGCCGGCTCGGCCCGTTCCATCCTGAGCTATTTCGTGGAGCAGAGCGGGACGGGCATTATCCCGGACGACAGGAACCTGTTGCTGGAAGGATACCTGGACGGCAACAACAACAGCAACGTCATCTTCCACTTCCCCTTCGGTCGTCGCGTGAACGATGCGTTGTCGCGGGCGTACGCCTTCCAGGTGACGGCGCGTCTGGGCTGCAACGTCTCGGTGTCGGTGGTGGACGACGCCTTCATGTTGACCATACCAAGGCGGGTGGAGCTGGAGATGTTCCGCGACCTGCTTCGCTCGGACCAGCTCGACGACGTTCTGCGCCGGGCCGTCAAGGACTCGGAGCTGTTCAAGCAGCGCTTCCGGCACACCGCCTCGCGCAGCTTCATGATCCTGCGCAACTACAAGGGCCGGGAGGTATCCATCAACCGCCAGCAGGTGCGCTCTTCCTTCCTGCTCGACTTCCTGGAGGGCATGGAGGGAGCGCCGGTCATAGAGGAGACCTACCGCGAGGTGCTGGAGGACGTCATGGACATCCAGAATGCCAAGGCCGTGCTCGCCGACATCGAGTCGGGCCAGATGGTGCTGCGCACCCTGGACTTCTCCTCCACGCCGTCGCCGTTCGCCCATAACGTCATCCTTGCTGGCATAAGCGACATCGTGCTCATGGAGGACCGCAGCACCCTGTTGCGCGAGCTGCACCGCAAGGTGCTCTCCAAGGTGCTCGGCGCCGATGCGCGCCGTTTCGAGTTCGAGGAGGAGGCGGTCTCCGCCTACTTCCGGGCCAAGATCGGGATGGTCGAAAGCAAGGAGGACGTGGTGGACATGCTGCGCCGCACCGGGCCGCTGCACCTTTTCAAAGAGAAGGGCCGCAGCGCCTACCCCTACTGCCGCGCCACCCGGGAACAGCTGGACCAGTGGTCGTTGGAGCTGCTGGAGGAAGGCCGCATCTCCTCGGTCCTGATAGACGACCTGCAGTTCGTGGACGCTGCGGAGCTCCCGTATTACGCGGCGGCCCTGCGGCGGGAGCGCGACCTGGGCGAGCTGGAGACGAAGGCGCTGGCCTACCTCGAAAAGGAAAGGTCCGGTTCGGAGGTGGAGGCCCATCTGGGCGTGGAGAGCGCCAAGGCCGCTCGGGCCTTGCGCAACCTGGAGGCCGTCTATCTGGTGTCGCGCACATCATATGCTGGAGGGAGGTGGCGTTACCGGGCGACAGATATCGCGAAGACGGACCGGGAGAAGGCCTTGGACCACGTGGTGACGAAGTTCCTTAACTGCTTCGCCCCGGCCACGGTGGAGGAGGTCTCCTTCGCCCTGGGCCTGGAGGAGGAGGAGGCCCGCCGCACGCTGCGCGCGTTGGTGGAGGAGGAAGTGGCCGACGAGGGCCGCTTCGTGATCTCGGAGCACGTGCAGTACATGCTGAAGCGGGACCGGCTCCGCCTGCGCAGCAGCGGTGCCAACGTCTACGACTCCCGCGCCGTCGACTCCTACCGCCGCTCCAAACAGAACGGGCCTTTCGCCAGCATAGAGGAGTGCGTGCGCTTCTTCGGCCAGGTGGGGATGCCGGTGGACGTGCAGCGCCGCGTGCCCAGCTTCAGTCTGGAGGAGTGGACCAGATTGCGTCGAGGCGGCCGGCTGCTTCTGGGCCGTTTCGCCCGCGGCAGGGTGCGCTATGTGCTGGCGGCGGACGGCCCGATGTACGCCGCCGTCTACCGCAACATGCCCCTGACGTTCCTGGACGAACAGGTGCTCTCCACCTTGCGGGAGACGGGAGGGATGAGCCTGCGCCAGTTGGTCGCCCACACCGGCATGGGCAAGGAGGAGGCGAAGGAATCCCTGGACCGGTTGGACCGCAATCTCTACGTCATCCGGCGCCACGAGGAGGGCGAGGACTGGTCCCGGGAGAACTTCTACATCCCCTACGATGTGAAGGTCCGCCCAGAGGACCCGCGCCGCTCCATACTGGAGCGGTTCATCCGCGCCTATGGTCCTGTGCCGTTCTACGCGGCCAAGATCTACACCGATTTCCCGCTCGCCGACATCGAGCTTCTGTTGGAGGACATGGACGTGGCCACGGTCCTGGTGGGGGACGCCCGCACCGAGATGATCATCATGCGGGAGGAGCTGGAGGGGCTTGACGCCCATCAACCCCAGGACGAGGGCGTGGCGGTGGTCTCCCTCTATGACCCCGAGGTGCAGCCCATGTGGGCGGAGATATCGTCCCGCTTCGGCGAGGGATGGATATTCCCCATCCTGGACAACGGCCGCCTCATAGGCGCCACCGAGAAGTGGGAGATGAGCGGCTGCGTGGAGCTGCGCTCCTTCGACCTGGACCGCCCAGAGAAGCTGGGCGAGGCCTTGGACGGGGTGGACCGTTTGATGAACTTCTACCGTGCCATCGGCTACGACGTGGTGCGCATCCGGGAGGTGATGGACAAGCCGACCGATGACCTGGAGGAGGACGTGCGGGCGACATTGGAGGCGCACGGCTACCATCGTCTGCAAGGCATGTACGCCAAGGGAGGCTTCGTCCCGGTCCAGTATTCCGAGGCCCAGCTCATGTCCTATTTGCTGCGACGGCAGCGCCTGGAGCCTAAGGAACGGTTCGAGGACATCCTCACCGGCATCAAGCAGACCGGCGGCTTCCGCTCGGACACCCATGCCTGGCAACGCTGTCGGGTGCAGGTTCCGTTGAAACGGCTCTACGACCAGGGCACCCTGGTCCGAGTGTTCGGCATTCCGGATTACGTCACCTACACCAGCATGGAGCACGCCCGGCTCTACCGCAAGGCGAAGCGGATGGACCGGGACGAAGGTACCGACACGGTGCTGCGCCTATTGGAGAAGGAAGGGCCGATCTCGCGACGACAGCTCTACGACCGGTCCCCCATGGGGGAGCGCTCCACCTATGATGCGCTGCGCCGGCTCTTCAACGCCACCCAGATATACTCTGACAAGGGAGGGCGCTTGCGCCTGGTCCCGGACATGGAGATCAGCGGCCCGGAGGCGCGCAGGCGGGTGGTCAGGATGGCCTTCCGCAACTTCGGCCTGTTCACCGCAGAGGAACTGAGCCGCTTCCTGCGCTCCGAGATGGGGATGAGGGAGATCCGGGAAACGCTCGCGGACCTGGAGGCCGATGGTTTCCTGGCCAAAGGCTTCCTGCTCCAGGGGAGCGATGCGTTGCACTGGGCGCTAAGGGAGGACATCGAGAACATCGGCGACATCGATTTCAAACATCAGTTCGTCCTCAGTCCGGATGACACCCTGATGTTCTACCTGGCCCCCACCATACGCGCCAAGTTCGGCATCAAGATGCCCTTCCACGTGGTATTCGACGGTCCGGAGATGGTGGCGGTGGCCCGTACCAGCACCCGGGGCAAGGAGATAGCCATCTACGAGTTCATCGGGCCCCGGGAAGCCCGTCGCATCATGAACCAGCACATACGTGCCATGGGAATGACGCTGCGGGAGGACCTGAGGGAGGAAAAGGAAAGGGACTGGGAGATCCAGGAGTTCTACGAGCGCACCTATGTGCCAGACGTCGATGATGGTGCCTGAGCGCTGGAGCCGTTTGCAGCGACGCACCTCGAGCTTGAGCGAGCGCGCCGCCGAGCAGACATCGTCCTGGGAGACCACCGCCGATACCACGGCCACGCCGTCCGCCCCCGCCTCGATGGCCTGGCAAAGGTTCTTGGCATTGATGCCTCCGATGGCCACCAAGGGCAGTGCGGTCGCGTGCCTTATCTCCCTCAGCCGACCCAGGCCATGCCCGACCCCGGCGTCATGTTTCGAGTCTGTTTCGAAGAGCGGGCTCAACGCGATGTAATCGGCACCGTCCCGCTCCGCCTCCATCGCCTCGGCCACCGTCCCGACCGAGACGCCGATGATGAACCCGGAGGGGGCCATCCCCCGCACGGACCGTAAGGGGAGGTCGTCCTGACCCAGATGGACCCCGTCCGCCCTGGCGGCCAAGGCCACGTCCACCCGGTCGTTGACGATCAATATCGCGCCGGTCCCCACCAGCGCCTCCTTGATCTCGACGGCGACCTCATAGAGCCGCTTGGAGGGCATATGCTTGTCCCGCAGCTGCACCACGTCCGCGCCGCCCTTGGCGGCCTGGACCGCGATCTGGAGATGGCTCAGCCCCTTGGAGAGGCGTTCGTCCGTCACCACGTAGAGGTCGTAGCTCATTCTCTCGCCGCTTTGAACCTGGCCCGATCGCGGACATCCACAGGCATGAGGGCCGCCGCCTCGTCGAACAAGGCGCACCTGAAGCTTCCTGGTCCGATGCCTTCGCGGGCGGCACGTTCGCCCACGATGCCGAAGGCGGCCATGGCCGCCGCCGCTCCGACGACATGGTCTTTTGTCACGGACACGAACGAACCCACGATGGAGGTGGCCATGCAGCCAGTGCCGGAGACGCGCCCCATCATCTCGTGCCCATTGTCGACAAGGACGGTACGCTTGCCGTCAGTGACGATATCGGTGGCCCCGCTCATGACCACGCAACACCCCCTTCGTTCGGCCAAACGCTCCGCCACCAGCCGCCTGTCCCCCGATATGCCCACCGAGTCCACCCCGCGTACCTGCCCGCCCGTTCCGGCCAGCACCCCGATCTCCCCGGCGTTGCCTTTGAGCACCGCCACGTCCAGGCCGTCCAGCAGCGCCTGCGCGCTCTTGGTCCGGTAGGCGGTGGCCCCCACCCCCACGGGGTCCAGGACTATCGGCACATCGATGCGGTTGGCCTCTCTCCCGGCCATAGCATGGACTCTATCTGGGCGCGGTTCAGGGTACCGATGTTCAGGACGAGCGCCGAGGCCATGGCCACCATCTCCTCCACCTCCTCTGCCGCGTCCGCCATCACCGGAGCCCCGCCGAAGCACATGGTGATGTTGGCACAGTCGTTGACGGTGACGTAGTTCGTGATGTGATGCACTAATGGCCTCCGCTTCCTCAGTTCGACGAAGACCTCGGAAAAGTCATGGACGTCCATGGTTCCACTCTCGCTCGATGCTCCTACCAGTCCTCATCATGGCGCGTCGCCTATTCAAATTTAGGGCAGCTCCAGATGCCTACCTGGTCCAGCAAGAACCTCACCATATGTCCCGTCGTCTTAACAACCCTTCAACACCGTTAAATATTGTTAACTCACTTCACCGTTCCATATGAAGATCCCGTGCGAGCTGATCGTTTGGTACGTCCTCCCCTCTATCCGCAGGGAGCTTGCCAGGGAGCTGGTGGAGAAACACCACCTAAGTCAGGCCGAGGTGGCGCGACGCTTCGGGGTCACCGATGCCGCGATCTCCCAGTATCTGAAGGCCAAGCGGGGGACGAGCAAGGAGATAGAGAACAGCGGGAAGTACGAGGAGTTCAAGAAGGAGGTGGAGCAGTCCGCCGTCCGCATCGTGAACGGTTCGGACATCGTCACTGAGACCTGCCGCATCTGCGAGGTCGTCAAGCGCAACGGCATGCTGGTCAAGGTCTACGAGATCCACACCGGGATGAAGCCCCCGCAGTGCGTGTGCCCCGAGATGGAGTGCACCGCTCAGTCCACCGTCGTGCCTCTCTGAGAACGCCTCTGAGCTGCCAAGTAGATATATTCCTGAGCCACGCCAGCATATGGGCCGAAGAGCAGGCGGCCCGCCTCGCTCACCTTCTTGTAGCTCCCGCTGACGCAATACATCCTCTGCATCGCTCTGGCCGATGCGCACGTCCACCGGGAAGGCCTCCAAATGGTCCAACGCGAACAGGGCGATGCAGTCCGCCACCTTGTCCCCTATGCCGTGGAATCGTTTCAACTCCCTCACGCAATCTTGATACGGGGCGATCTCTCAGGGCATCGAAGTCCAGTTCGCCCCGGTGCACCGCCCTTGCCAGTTCCACGAAGCGCTCGCAACGGAAGCCTAGGCCGCACCCCTTCGCCTCCTCCGGCCTCTCCAATACCTGCTCGGCGCTGGGGAAGGTGAAACGACCTCCACCCAGATCGGTCCCGAAGGTGCGGCAGACCTTGTCGATCATCTGCTCGATGCGAGGTATGTGCACATACGTGGCCAGAACGTAGGAGGCGCTGCATTCCCAGGGGTCTTGGCGCAGGATGCGCAGGCCGCGATGGTCTCGGAGCAGCGCCGCCACCCGCTCGTCCCCGCAACTGACCATGATGTCCTGGTAGATGAAGTCGAGATCGTCATCGCAGCGAAGGTATCGGCCCACATCCCGCTCGTCGACCTGACCTTCCCATTCCAGATCGCAACCGTTCTGGCGCAAGCTGACCGGACGGTTGCATATGTAGCCATGCCACCAATCCCCCTCCTTGCGCCAGCGGAACACCTGGCCACAGGACAGCGTCTTGTCCAGATGGAGCAGCTCGACCTTCATCTCGCTTTCCTGGCCACGAATATCATGAGGTCGCTGCTGTGACGCAACGGGCCGAAGTGGTAATCGCCATAGGTCTCCACCACCTCCAGGCCGCACCGTCTCATCAGCTCCTGCACCTCCCTTTCGAACATGTAACGGAGCGTGAACGACGCGGTGACGCGGCGCAGCTCCCGGTCCTGCCTCGAGATATCGAGGAAGTAGTGCACCGTGGTGCGCTGCCTGCCCTGGTCGAACGTCTGGGAGGAGAAGCGGGATATCACCTCGCCGTTGCGCATGGTCCTGGTGCCCTCATGGCGCACCAGCCCCTCCGGTCGGTCCAGGCGGGGGTTGAACAGGCTGAGCACGAACTGGCCGTCCGCCCGAAGATGCTCCGCCACGTTGCGCAAGGCCGCCTCCTGCTCCTCGGTCTCCAAAAGGTGCTGGAAGGAATTGAAAGGGATGATCACCAGTTTGTACTTCTTTCCGCAGGTGAAGTTGCGCACGTCGCCATGCCCCACCCGGATGTTCTCCTGCAAGGCCTCGTCCAGCTTGTCCAACTTGGAGGTGAGCTGGTCCAGCATGGCGTAGCTTCGGTCGAAGCCAGAGATCTCGTAGCCCTGTAACGCCAGGGGGATGAGGATGCGGCCGGTGCCGCACATGCATTCCAATATCGGTCCGCCGGCTCCGCTCCGCCATCTGCTGGTAGAAGCTGACGTCCTCGGTCCGGTCCTCATACCAGATGTCATAATACTTGTACATCTTCTCGTAGAAGTCCATCGCCTCGTCGTCAACGCTTGTAACCGATCTTGCGGAGGAACTCCCTTCTTTCCTTGACCTTCTCATCTGTCTCCACCCCCAACGGCGTCTGGCCGTCGATCACTCCCACGATGCCCCTGCCCCTCTCGTTCGAGGCCACCACCACCTCCAGGTCGTTGGCGGTGGCGCAAAATATGTTGCATACCTCCGGCACGTCCTTCACGCTGCGCAGGACGTTGACCGGGTAGCAGTCGCGCATGACTATGATGAAGCTGTGGCCCGCCCCTATGCGCATGGCGTTCTTGGCGGCGCAGGAGCGCAGTTCCGGGTCATTTCCCTCCACCCGCACCAGGCGCGGTCCGGAGGCCTCGCAGAAGGCCACCCCGAACTTGGCCCCGGGCACGGAGTTGACCATGGCCTCATAGAGGTCCTCGGCGGTCTTGATGAAGTGCGATTGCCCGATGATGACGTTTGTGTCCGCAGGCCTCTCCACCTTGACGAACTCCATCCACACAACCTCATTGGACTCTAAGAGAGTAGGGCGTATTTACACTTTCGAGACCGACCCTCAGCTTATATGGGGCCTTCTGCGATTCTCCTGACCGATGTTGTTCATCGGTCCAGCAGGCTATCCTCCCGGCTCAGCGGACGTGGTCGATGCGGTGAGGCGCACCCACGGCCTGGGCCTGAACGCGTTGGAGGTGCAGTTCGTCCGCAACGTGCAGATGGCGGAGGACAAGGCGCACGACGCACGCATACTGGCCGAGCGACTGGGGGTCCGGCTCAGCGCCCATGCCCCCTACTACATCAGCCTCAACTCGCCATCCGGGGAGACGGTCGCCAAGAGCCGGGAGTGGATATTGCGGTCCGCTCGGGCAGCCCATGCTCTGGGGGCGTGGATCGTGGTGGTGCATGCCGCATCCTACTCCGGGTCGTCGAGCGCAGCCGTGACCGACAAGGTGGTCACGGAGCTGACCAAGTGCCGGGAGGTCCTGGACATGGAGAGGAACCCGGTCGTCATCGGCCTGGAGACCATGGGCAAGAAGGGACAGTGGGGGGCCCTGGACGAGATACACGAGGTCATGGGACGGGTGGAGGGGGTGCAGCCCGTGGTGGACTTCGCCCACATCCACGCCCGCAGCGGGGGCGCCCTCCGGGGCGAGGAGGACTTCCAGGCGGTCTTCGACCGTTATGATGCCCGTCCCACCGCCCGCATGCATTGCCATTTCAGCGGCATCGAGTTCACCGCAGCGGGGGAGAGGAACCACCTCCCCCTCTCCTCGAATTCCCCGGATTACGCTCCGCTGCGAAATATTCTCAATCAGCGAAATGAGGACATCACTTTGATATGCGAGACGCCCGATCCGTCAGGGGATGCTGGCATCATGCGAGGACGCTTCATTTGAACAGGTTTCTCGATATTGTCAAAAACCGCTACGCAGATAACCAACCATAAATATTCGCTAACAAATCTTTTTATCTGTTCGGTGACTAGATGGCAGGGCAAGCCATGGAAGAAGAGAGGGAAAATTTCGAATTCGAATGCCCAGACTGCGGCACGCATATCCTGGGCTATCTTACTAAATGTCCTAAATGCGGAGTGGAGTTCGTATTTGAGGAGGTGGAAGAGAGCAAATGTCCGAGGTGCGGCAAGAACGTCGCCAGCGACGCCCAGACATGCCCTGCCTGCGGCAAGCGCTTCGAGACGGACCTCACGCCGCCCCCCACCCCGGTGGCCGAGACGAGCCCGACGGTCCAAGAGTCGCCGGAGCAGCTGGAGCTGAAGAGACAGTTCCCCATCCTCGTCGCCGAGGTCAAACCGCTCATGGAGCTGGCCAAGGAGTATGACATCGAGACCGGCGAGTGCCGTCGTCTCATCGACCATGCCGTGAAGGCGGGAAAGGCGGGGGATCGGGCCTCGGCGGTGCAGTGCGTCAAGGAATGCAACGTACTGGTGCGCCAGGCCATCGAGGACCGCATAAATCACGACATCGAGTACCTGGAGCGTTTGTCGAACATCGCCCGGGGCATGAACACCGACCCCACGGAGATCAACGAGGCGGTGGAGCGGACCAAGCAGTTCCTGGCCATAGGCGATTACGCCGGAGCGTTGAAGGAGGCGCGGGCCGGGCGCAAGATCTCGGAGAAGGTCACCGGGAAATACCTGGAGGCCAGCGAGATGTGCGATCAGCTGGACGTCCTGATCCAGAACGCCGAACGGTTCTACATCGACACCCGCGAGGCCAAGCGTCTGCTCAAAGAGGCCCAGGAAGCGGGAGAGCATGGCGACTGGACCATGATGGGCATACTCGCTCGCAAGGGCAAGGAGTGCTTGCAGGAACAGCTCCCCGAGGTCGTGAACAAGGAACTGAAGAAGGCCAAGTCCCAGCTCATCAACGCCAAGGCCAATGGGAAGGACGTCACCACCCCGGTCAAGGTGCTGAAGGACGCGGGGCTGGCAGTGAAGCGGGAACAGTACGACGAAGCGTTAGAGTACCTCATCGAGTTCAAGAGCGAACTGAGACGCCTCTAAGACAAGTTCATTTTTTCCACGATCAACGACTGACCAGCACGTTGAGCTCCCTCTCCACGATGGACCGTTCCTGATTGCTCAGGCTGTTCGGGTCCACCGAGAGCAGGAAGATGGCCTGCTGCTCCGAGACCTTGTCCACCAGGCTGCGGATGAAGCGGACCGCGCCCTCGAAGTTGTTGCTGGATATGAGATATTGCAGGTCGTCCAACAGAATGGCCGACTCCTCCGCCTTGGCGAGGAACTCCTCGATGACCACCATGATCTTCTCCAGCGACGGGGTCACGGTCTCGTCCCCTTTGGCCTCATGGTCCGTGAGCCAGAGGATCTTGGCGTTGCCCCCCTCCATGCTCCCTCGGAGCACCTTGGGGTTGGAACGGGTTATGGCGATCCCCGGCATCCCTTTCTGCACCAGCATGGCGAAGACGGCGTGGGAGTAATCCCGGTTGGACTCCTCCACCAGATAGCTGCTGCCCTCCACCAGCTCCACGTCGATGACCAGCTCCTTCTTCTTCGTCGCGGCCTTCTCCAGGGCGGTGCGTCGGTGGAAGTCGAGGATATGCTCGGACAAGCTGTCCACGCTCTCAGGCGGCAGCTTCTCCCGCTTCTCCTTGCCTCCCTTCTCCTGCGTCGTCGCCACCCTGGTCTGGTAGAATCGGTCCAGGGCCTTGGCGAACTCCTTGGTCGGCCCCCTTCCCTTGACCAGTCCCTCGGTCTGTTTGGGGTCGTCGATGCGGCGCAGCTCCAATGCCGAGCCGTTGTTCAACGAGTCGCTGCACACGAACTCCAGGGCGCGCTCGCCACGGTAGACGATCTCCACGGTGTCGTTGCCAGAGGGCCGGAAGGAATAGATGGCCAGCACTGGCTTGCCCTCCTCAAAGAGGAGGATGCCGCTGGAGTCGTGCCCTTCCAGAGCGAGCGAGGACTGCATGTAACCGGTGAAGGAATCTGTCTTCACCTTGTTCATGAAGGCGCGGAAGGACGACAGTCCGCCCGCTTTCCTCTCGACGAGCTCCCCCTCCGGGACGCCCATGTCCGCTATCGCTCCGACTAGCACGAAGCAATGATTCGGTTATGGGGGATTTATCGGTTGTCTTCTGCTTATTGAAAACCATCAATTGCTTGGCCCGCCCGTCATGACGAAAACATTAAATCGGGGCAGGGTTTGATGGGAGCCCATTGCCACTGTAGCTCAGCGGCAGTCGACATCGATCGACCGTTAAAGAGCGACAGTTTCGTAAACTGTAGGTCGGGGGTTCGATCCCCTCCAGTGGCTCCATTTCTCCACTCCGTAGGAAATTCCTTATATAATCTCCATGAGCAATACCAAGAGTAACATGGGCCGTTGCGAGCATTGTGGTGCCGAGTTCATCGGCACACACAGTTACTGTGGGGAATGTGACGGGCTTTCGGTCAGAGGGCAATTCGATGGACACGACCGATCGCCGTACCATCCTTACCGCGCCTTCAGACCTTCCAAAAAAGTACAAGGAGCTGGTCATACTCGAGGCTCAGGAAAGGATGGAGATGATCGTTCACGGGAGTACGCTCCGTGATCAACCTCAAACGGTAGGTACGGCGATCAGTACATCACCGCGATCGGTACTCAAGCCAGGATGTTGATTTTTCGCAAAGGACCTGGGATTCTTCAGAGACAAATATGAACTTGGTGGAATCGGTAACTTACGACAAGATAAAGGGCATCTCGACCTCAATGGAGGGCAACTTATGGGTTATGAGGCCGAAGGTCATCTTTTTCTTCGAGGTCGGGCGAGGCGATGAGCCGCCTTAGAGCTATATGACCTTAGCACCGTAGACCCCCTTTCTTTAGATATCGTCGGACCGGTGGACCTGATCGAGCTCAAGGAAGAATTGGTGGCTCAGGGGAAGGATATGCCGCGAGCTGAACGAGGCGAAGAAGAGAGATGGACCGGGTCCAATTGGTACTTGACTTCAGTTTTTTGAAAGAGCAATTGGGCAAAGGTGGTCTGGTGGTCCAGACCATAAAGTGCCCGACCTGCGGTGCCAATGTCGATCTCCCCCAAGAAGGCAATACCACAAAATGCGGATACTGCCAAAGTACCATCTATGCGGCCGACCTGTTCGAGAAATTGAAAGCGATGCTGGGTTAGGTGGCCCGCCTCAATCTTTTTCTTCAGGTGCTCCTTGACGATCTTGATGGCGCACACGTCCCCGCACATCGAGCAGCCCTGCGTGTCCTCGGTGTGACCGCGGGAGCGGTACCGGCGGGCCTTCTCCGGGTCCATGGCCTGGGCGTACATCGCCTCCCAGTCCAGGTCCTTGCGGGCCTGGGCCATGGCGTCGTCCCTCTGCCTCCCGTTGCCTCGGGCCACGTCGGCGGCGTGCGCGGCGATCTTGCTCGCCATCAGAGCCCTCCTTGACATCGCTGACATCGGGAAGGCACAGGTGCTCCGCCGGCGTGACGTAACAAAGGAAGTCCGCGCCATGGAAGGCGGCCAAAGCCCCTCCGATGGCCCCGACGATATGGTCATAGCCCGGGGCGATGTCCGTGACCAAGGGCCCGAGGACGTAGAACGGCGCCCCGTCGCAGATGGTCTTCTCCATGCGCACGTTGGCCTCGATCTGGTCCAACGGCACGTGCCCCGGACCCTCGACCATGCTCTGCACCTGCGCCTCCCTGGCGCGCCGGACGCATTCCCCCAGGATGACCAGCTCCTGCACTTGGGCGCGGTCGGACGCGTCATGGAGGCAGCCCGGTCTGAGGCCATCCCCCAGGCTCAAGGTGAAGTCGTAGCGCTTGGCCATCTCCAACAGATAATCGTAGTTCTGGTAGAGGGGGTTCTCCCGCTCATTGTGAAGTATCCAGGCCACCAGGAAGGAGCCGCCCCTGGACACGACGTCGGTGATGCGACCGGAACGGGTCAGTTTGGCCACGCTCTCCTTGGTGATCCCGCAATGCACCGTCATGAAGTCCACGCCGTCCTTGGCGTGCTTCTCTATGCCGTTGAACATGTCGTCCTCGCTCATGTCCACCACCGCCGATTGCCTGGCCGCCCTGAGCCCGGCCTGGTAGATGGGCACGGTCCCGACGGGGATGGGACATTCCTTGAGGATCTGCCGTCTGATGGCATCGATGTCGCCCCCGGTGCTCAGGTCCATGATGGTGTCGGCCCCGTAACGCAGCGACACCCGGAGCTTCTCCAGCTCCTCCTCGACCTCCACCCGGTCCTTGGAGGTGCCCAGGTTGACGTTGACCTTCACCGACAGGCCTTCGCCGATGCCGCACGGTTCGATGTCACGGTTGACGTTCCTCGGGATCACAACGCGCCCGCTGGCCACGCGCCTCCGCAGCACGTCCATCGACACGTTCTCCTTGGCGGCGACGATCTCGATCTCCTCGGTCACGCCATGCTGGGCCCTATGCATCAGGGTCATCAGGGCCTCGTTAAATCGCTCCAGCGTTAAAGCCTTTTTGAAGGAACATCGTCTGGTGGCGCGGCCCTGCGCAGAGCCATCCTTCACACCCATTAAGAAACACGCGGAAAAGAGGCACAAAATGCGAGAAATCAGACCCGGTCCATATATAAAGCCAGATTGAAGTGGAAGGATATTAATATCCCCATGCCATATCTGAAGGTAGAGCAAGGGATGGGACAGAGGTAGCTCGATACCTCGAAAACGGAAGTATGCTCCCCTGGTTCGAATCGCTGAGAAAGCACACACATGAGCTGATCCTATGGAAGATTCCAGTTACAACGCCGAGAGCATCCAGGTGCTCGAAGGCCTGCAAGCGGTCCGCAAGAGGCCGGGCATGTACATCGGGAGCACCGACTCCCGCGGCCTGCACCATCTGGTGTACGAGGTCGTCGACAACAGCATCGACGAGGCCATGGGCGGGTTCTGCACCCGGATCGAGGTCACGATAAACGCGGATGGGACGGCGACCATCACCGATGACGGTCGAGGGATCCCGACCGGCATCATGCCGAAGTACAACAAGCCCGCCGTGGAGATGGTGATGACCACCCTTCACGCCGGAGGCAAGTTCGACCGGAAGAGCTACAAGGTCTCCGGCGGTCTGCATGGGGTCGGTCTGTCGGTCGTGAACAGCCTTTCCGCATGGCTGGACGTGAGGGTCAGGCACGAGGGCAAGGATTTCCACATCCGCTTCGAGCGGGGCCACGTCGTCGTCCCCCTGGAGGTCGTCGGCGAGGCGGAAGGCACCGGCACATCCATCACCTTCCAGCCCGACCCGGAGATCTTCCCGGACACCAGCTTCGACGATGAGATACTGGTGAGCCGGCTGCGCGACCTGGCGTTCCTCAACAAGAACACGGCCATCTTTTTCAAGGACCTGCGGAACGGCCGGGAGGAGAGGTTCCACTACGAGGGCGGGATCGTCGAGTTCGTGCAGATGATCAACAAGAACAAACAGGTGATGCACGAGAAGCCCATCTATCTGATCGGGGAGAGGGAGAACATCATCGTCGAGGTGGCGATGCAGTACACCGACTCCTACTCGGAGAACTCCTATTCATTCGTCAACAACATCAACACCATCGAGGGCGGCACCCATGTGGCCGGGTTCCGGTCCGCCATGACCCGCACCGTCAACGACTACGCCCTGGAGAACAAGTTCATCAAGGAAGGGGCGGAGCTGCTCAGCGGGGACGATGTCCGCGAGGGCATGACCGCCATCCTGAGCATCAAGATACCAGAGCCTCAGTTCGAAGGACAGACCAAGACCAAATTGGGCAACTCCGAGGTCAAGGGCATCGTCGACTTCGGTGATAAGCGAGAAGCTGAGCATATTCCTCGAGGAGACCCCCAAGGTGGCCGAGGCGGTCATCAACCGTTGCCTGCTGGCCATGCAGGCCCGCGAGGCGGCGCGCAAGGCGCGGGACCTGACCAGGCGCAAAGGGTTCCTGGAGACGGCGTCCTTGCCAGGAAAGTTGGCCGATTGCTCCGAGAGGGACCCGGCCAAGTGCGAGATCTACATCGTGGAAGGAAACTGTGCCGGTGGAAGTGCCAAACAAGGCCGCAACCGCGAGTTCCAGGCCATCCTGCCATTGCGCGGCAAGATCCTCAACGTCGAGAAGGCCCGCATGGACAAGATCCTGAAGAACCAGGAGATCAGGAACCTCATCACCGCCCTGGGCACTGGCGTCGGGCAGGAGTTCGATGTCGCCAAGCTGCGCTATCACCAGGTCATCATCATGACCGATGCCGATGTGGACGGGGCCCACATCCGCACCCTGCTCCTGACCCTGTTCTATCGTTACATGAAACCGCTCGTCGAGCAAGGGCACATCTACGCGGCCATGCCGCCGCTCTACAAGATCGCCAAGGGCAACAAGGAGGTCTACGTCTTCAACGACCGGGAGATGCAGAAGGCCGTCGAGGAGATGGGCAAGGGAGCGAACGTCTCACAGGTACAAGGGTCTGGGCGAGATGAACCCCCACCAGCTCTGGGAGACCACCATGGACCCCGACCACCCGCATGCTGAAGAAGGTCACCATCGATGACGCGGTGAAGGCGGACGAGCTGTTCACCATCCTGATGGGCGACGCCGTCGAACCAAGGCGCGAGTTCATCATGGCCCATGCCAAGGAAGTGGAGAACCTGGACGTGTAGGAGGCGAGAAGATGGCAGACGAGCAACCCAACAACAACGAACCGATCCCGACCGAGACCGTCCCCGCCCCTCAACCGGACCCGGTCTCGAGCCACATCATCCTGAAACCCATCGAGACGGAGATGAAGAAGTGCTACATCGATTACGCCATGAGCGTGATCGTGGGCAGGGCGCTGCCGGACGTGCGGGACGGCCTGAAGCCGGTGCACCGCCGCGTGCTCTACTCCATGAGCGAGCTCTCTCTCTTACCCAACAAGCCCCACAAGAAGAGCGCCAGGGTGGTCGGCGACTGTCTTGGGCAAATATCACCCGCACGGTGACACCGCCGTCTACGACTCATTGGTCCGCATGGCCCAGGACTTCTCACTGCGCTATCCACTGGTCGATGGCCAAGGCAACTTCGGCTCCGTCGACGGGGACGAGGCCGCGGCCATGCGTTACACCGAATGTCGTCTGAGCCGCATCGCCATGGAGATGTTGGGCGACATCGACAAGGACACCGTCAACTTCGTCGACAACTTCGATGGCAGCCTCAAGGAACCATCCACCCTGCCGGGCAAGCTGCCCAACCTTCTGGTCAACGGGACCGCCGGCATCGCCGTGGGGATGGCCACCAACATGCCGCCCCACAACCTTTCCGAGGTGGTGGACGCCATCGTCCACGTCATCGAGCACCCTGAGGCCGAGGTCGGGGACCTGATGCAGTTCATCAAGGCGCCGGATTTCCCGACCGGAGGCACTATCTACGGCATCGGGGGCGTCATCGAGGCCTACAGCACCGGGCGCGGCAAGGTCAAGGTGCGGTCCAAGACCAGCATGGAGGAGAGGGAGGGGAGGCAGCGCATCATCGTCGACGAGATCCCCTACCAGGTCAACAAGTCCAACCTCATCGAGTCCATCGCCGAGCTGGTCAAGGACAAGCGCATCGAAGGCATCACCGACCTGCGCGACGAATCGGACCGCGACGGCATGCGCATCGTCATCGAACTTCGCCGCGACGTCTCGCCAGAGATCGTCCTCAACCACTTGTTCAAGCAGACCCAGATGGAGGTGACCTTCGGGGTCATCAACATCGCCCTGGTCAACAACGAGCCCAAGGTGCTCACGCTGAAGGAGCTGCTCTGGCACTATCTCACCTATCGCAAGGAGGTCGTGACCCGCCGCACCAAGTACGACCTGGCCGAGGCCAGGAAGCGGGAGCACATCCTCATCGGCCTGATCAAGGCGCTGGACGCCTTGGACGACACCATACGCATCATACGTCAGTCCCAGAGCCCGGAGGAGGCGCGCCAGGGCCTGATGGTCCGACTGGAGATCGACGAGGAGCAGGCCAAGGCCATCCTGGACATGAGGCTGCAGAAGCTTACCGGGCTGGAGATCGAGTCGCTCCGCGCCGAGTTCGCCGAGCTCGAGATCAAGATCACGGACCTGGAGGACATCCTGGCCAACGAATGGCGCGTCATGGCCATCATCAAGGCCGAGGTCCTCGAGCTGAAGGAGAAGTACGGCGACGAGCGTCACACCGACATCGTCATGGACGCCCGGGACCTGGAGGACGAGGACCTCATCCCCAACGAGGACATGGTGGTCACCATCACCCAGGACGGTTACATCAAGCGCGTTCCGCTGGACACGTACAAGCAGCAGCGCCGCGGCGGCGTCGGCCTGATGGGCATGGAGACCAAGGAGGAGGACTTCGTCATCGACATGTTCGTCACCCTGACGCACAACTATCTCATGTTCTTCACCAACCGTGGCCGGGTCTACGTGCTCAAGGCGTACAAGCTGCCCAGTGGGCAGCCGTCAGTTCAAGGGCAAGGCCATCGTCAACCTCCTGCCCCGTCTGGAGGAGGGGGAGAAGATCATGAAGACCATCCCGGTGGAGAACATGGCCGAGGACCGGTTCCTGGCCTTCGCCACCGAAAGGGGGATCATCAAGAAGACGGCCCTCAAGGCCTATGCCAACATCCGTTCGTCCGGCATCATCGCCGTCGGTCTGGACGAGGGCGACGAGCTCGTCGACGTCAAGGTCACCGACGGCAAGAGGGAGATAATCCTCGCCACGAAGGATGGCCAGGCCGTCCGCTTCGACGAGGAGCAGGTCAGACCCATGGGCCGCCCGGCCCACGGCGTCATCGGCGTGCGTCTGGACGAAGGGGACAAGGTGGTCTCCATGGCGGTGGTCACGGACCAGTCCAAGTTGCTCACCGTCACCGAGAACGGCTATGGCAAGGTCACCCCGGTGGGCAAATGGGAGCCCTCGGACGAGCACGAGGTCTACCGCAAGACCCACCGCGGCGGCAAGGGCGTCATCACCATCCGCACCGACGAGAGGAACGGCAAGGTCGTCTACGTCCAGGAAGTGGAGGAGGAGGACGAGCTGGTGGTGGCCTCGAAGAACAGCAACGTGCAGCGCATCAAGGTGGCGGAGATCCGCGTGGTGGGAAGGGCCACCATGGGGGTCCGCATAATGCGTCTGGCCGAGGACGACAAGGTCATCGCCCTGGCGCGCCTGGTGAGCAAGGCGGACGAGAAGACCGTGGTGGAGACGGAATCCAAGGGCGACGCCTTGATGCCGGAAGGTGCAGGTCCAATTGTCAACAATGAAGAAATGCCCCCTCCTGGAGAAGATGAACAAAACTGATAATGCTGATTCCCTGAAGGACTCAAGCTCAGTGTCGAAATATGATATCTAGTGCGAAAACTATTATAACGGACGCGACGATAGAACGACAAAATGGCGGTGTTCTTGAGTGTTTAGGAACTCCATACAAGGATTGGAGAAGGTATTCCGAACGGACATAGAGGCACCGAAGGTGGTGTTGATCACCGGGCCTCCTGGCTCGATGAAGACCAGCTTCTGCTACTCGATGATGAACTCGTACTTGGGCAAGATGGACGAGTTCGGCCTCTACGTCACCTTGGAGGAGACGGCCGACAGCCATATGCGCAACATGCGCAGCCTGAACATGAACCTGAACGACAAGATGGAGATATCGGACATCACCGACATGAGGGAGCTCGACGAGATCGTCGACATCGAGGACCCGACCGATTATGTCCAGTTCCTCACCCAGATGATCCAGTACTACAAGAAGAAGCACGGCGACAAGTTCACCGTGTTCACCCTGGACTCGCTGGGGGCCTTGTACTCCCTGATGGAGGACTCCAAGGGCATGCGCAAGAAGATGTTCTACTTCTTCAAGACCTTGCGCGATTACAATCTCATGTCTTTCATAGTTATGGAAAGGAGCCAGGGCGGCCCGTCCGAGATCCTGGGCAACGAGGGTTTCCTGGTGGACGGCATCATCGAGCTGGGCCTGGACCGGACACGCGGCAAGCTGGTCCGTTATGTGCGGGTGGAGAAGATGCGCGCCTGCGAGCACAGCATGGAGCGCCACACTGTCGAGGTGGGGGACAAAGGGCTCATAGTCCTAGGTCCAACCTTGACCTGAGGTAAATGACATTGATGTGACAACACGGGGTGATGGAAGTTGGCGAACGAGCAGGCACAGATTTGGGACGTCATCGAGGAGTTCAAAGACAAGATCAAGGTCCAGGAGGCGGACCTGAAGCGTCGACGCGAAGAGCTGGACATCCTTGGACAAAAAGCTCCGCGAGGAGGAATCGCAATTGCAATCGGCGCGCTCCCACCTGGAGGCCAAGGAGGGCGAACTGAACGGCCGAGAGACGGACGTTTCGAGGCGGGAGAACGAGGTGGTGTCCAAGGAGACCACGCTCAACACCCTGGAGGCGGAGCTGAAGGCCTTGGAGACCAAGCTGCAATCGGAGCGCCTCTTCATGGAGAAGCGCCAGAACGACATTGCCGCCCAGGAATCCGAACTGTTGCGCCTGACCGAAGCCACCGCCGAGTACGAGGTGGCCGCCAAGGTCACCATGACCCACCTCAACGAGTACGAGGAGAAACTGTTGTTGGAGGAGCAGGAGATGCGAAGGACGCTGGAGGAGACCAGCGCCAGACGCGAGGAGCTCCTGGCCAAGGCCAAGGTGCTGAGCGAGCAGTCCGAGGCCATCTCCGCCAACAAGAGCCTTATGATCGAGCAGCAGAGGCGCTTCGTGGAATGGGAGCGCTCCCTCCGGGAGAGGGAGAAGGCCCTCAACGAGCGAGGGGGCGAAGCCATGTCATATGAACCGGTCGCTCCCAGCCCCGGTCTGGTGCGCGAAGAGGTCAACGCCGCGGCACTGGAATCCGCGGTGAAGGAATCCCCGCAGTTCCATTCCGTGCCTGCGCCGGTGGAGGTGGAGCCGATGCCGGAGTTCCAGTACAAGCCCGAGCCCATACCGGAGCCTATGCCCGAACCGATCCCGGTCCCTGAGCCCAAGGTCGTGAAGCCACGCGCGGAGATAAACTGCCCCAACTGCAAGACCATCATCGATGCGGACTCCGAGGCCTGCTGGGCCTGCGGGGAGAGGGTGGACAAGGCTCGCGGCCGTCAAGGAGGAACCGAAGCCAGAGCCTAAGCCGGAACCGAAGCCAGAGCCGAAGCCGGAACCTAAGGTGGAACCCAAGCAAGAGGCCAAGGCCGAGGAGCCGAAGCACGAGGAGCACGCCGAATCGGGAGACGCGAAAAAATCGGTCTCGATCCGCAAGATAATCAAGAGGAAGTGAGGGCCTCCTCACCCCTCATATTATCATTTTTATATAATTTCAAGCACATTCCAAAAATCGTTATCGTTCAGATAGTTTTATTCATGTTATAAAATAAAATTATCTGTAGCCATATTTATTTATAATGAAAACCCGATTTTTGTCCGTTAAATGATATTATCGGCAGGCCGATGACTATGGGGGAAAAACACACCAAGCTGGTAAGCGCGATCATTGTATACTGCATGCTCTCCGCGTCGTTGTTCGGATTGATAACGATCGGGGTCTCGAACCAAAACGCCGCCGCTGGTGGGGCGCCTGGACACAATAGGACGTATTCGTTGGGAGGACTATACCGACAACTATCTGCTCCTATACGGGACACAGGTTCGCTCACATCGAACCTGACCATTCAGAGCAGGCGGAACGGTCTTGATCAAGGACTGCACCTTCAAAGCGGTCCAGACATATAACCCGACGAGCAACTATGATGGCCCGTCCGTCATGATATATACCATCACCGTCGAGGACGGTGGAAAGTTGATCATCGACAACTCCTGGTCACCACCGACCAGGTGTATGTTCCGAACCAGGCGTTCCCTGGTCTGGGGATAGTGGTCCGGAACGGCGGTAGCCTGCTGGTCGAGGATTCCATCTTGGCGTTCCCCGGTCACATCGTCATCGATGACGCCCAGATGATCATGAGGAACTCGATCGTCGAGGGCTACCAGGGGTCTACCACGGCCGTCGATGAGGATCGCTTCCCCGGCGATTACTTCGATGACGCCCCGGTCATGCTCTTCATGTCCAGCGACATCCAGATCTATGATTCGGACCTGATGGACACCTTCCAACTGACCGATACAGATAGCTACCCCCAGCTATACAACTACGATTACCCGTTCGCCTCAGACACATCCTCCCGCAGCTTGGTAACTTACACGCTGCAGAGGAATGTGAACCCCAGCCTGGTTGGAGCGAGCTCTAACGCCCCTGGCGAGGCTGCGGTGAACCTGACGATGCAGGACTCGAAGTATTTCGTCGTCGGCCAGAACGAGTACTTCACAGTGGATGGATTTGACATCGCCGGCATGTCATTCATGCCCGCCAACATCGACAGCATCACCCTGAAGATGAGCTACAAGGCGCCGATAGTCCCTTGATGATGGGGGCACTCCGAACGAGCTCTACTACACTCATGCCCTCAGGTCACGAGCCAACGTAATCACCCTGACGGCACAGAGACCTATCTGGCCTATGACCCGACTGGTACAACGTATGAGGCTATCAAATCCTTCACTCTTCCAAGTATGTCCTCGACCGATCTTGCCTTGACCGATGTGAACTTCACCAACTCTAAGGCAAATCCAGTTTAGATCAACAGGATCTGGGTGGAGATCGACCTCAAGCTGCCCACCTATGGCAACATCAGTTTGGCTGGCAACACCGCGTTCACGGCCGTGAACACGAACATGGACCTAAACTACCTGGATTATACGACGACCTACAACAAACTGACCTGTTACGATCAGTCCGCAGCATACCTGTATGGTTGTGCCCAGGATGGTCAGGGACGCTCCAGATGGATTATCACCATACATCCCAAAAGAATCAATCAATTCAGATAACTCCAATTTCGAAAGGGGTCACGATACGACCATCTTCAAATCTTAGTTAACCTGGTGTCTGATAACAGGTATTTTATAATATCAACAAGGACAAGTTTGTCAGTGTTGATGAATTCAACACAGATGGGTTGACTGGTGATGATTTCGGTCAACGTTGTGTTAAAAGTTACATATCGCACAGATGTAGGGTTTGCCTGCATCAAATTATATGACTTGGTCAACCTTGATGGTGAACTATCCCAAAACACGAACCATTGTAACTCAAAACAGACAGGTTCAACCCAGTTACGGTTCATTTGACCTCTAGCGACTGATGGTGTGAATCACATTTGAAAAGCTATCCACATTAACGTTCCGCTATTCGAATACAATGGCGGCGTAGTTGTTATATCGATAAGATGTGGATTGAGAATGAAACATCGAACCATTCGTGCAATGTTTACCGTTGGGCCAACATGACCGTGTTGGATAGCCAGGGAATACCGGTGGACGGAGCGAAGATCGACGTCCTTACCGCTAGCAACTCTACAGCCTATTACATGACACCCGAAGGAGTCTCAGCAACTCCCCCAACGGCCATCCTTAGATTACCTGGGAAAGGATGCTGGCGACTTCAATTACACCGATCCCTTCGGGAACGCTATGATCCCCGTCCTCACGGACGTGGTGAATGCAAAGACCTTGCCCTTGGGCGAGAAGATCAATGGTTACAACATGATCGTGACCTATGTCAATGGCACCGCGGTCGAGTTCACCAACCAGACCGCTGTGACCTTCTCCTCGTTCCCAGAGCTGTCCACCCAACAGGTCGACGCATCAGTGGTGCTTGAAGGACTGGTCCTGGAGAAGCCGGACCTGGTCCCGATGAACATCGGTTACACGCCGGTCCCGATCTACCACAACGAGACCAATGCGGTCCTCAATGTGACGGTGGCAAACAAGGGCAATACCGCCGCGCAGAACATCCTGGTACAGTTCCTGGACTATTACAGGGAGTTGGACCAGTCCGTGACGATAGCGAACGTCACCGTGCCCAGCCTGTTGCCTGGCCAGTCGGTCAACGTATCTGTACCATGGTACACCACCACCGAGGCAGGGATTCCATGACATAACCGTGATCGTGGACCCGAAGCGGGCGATCACCGAGTCGGATGAGGACAACAACATAAAGACCGAACCGATAGTCATCCTGCCGTTGCTGCCGGACCTGAGCATAACCAACGACAACATCTACTTCAGCGACAACCCGGCCAGCACCGGGTCGCCGCTGACCATCAGCGCCAACGTGAAGAACTCCGATGGCAAGGCCAGCGCGGTCGGCGCCAACGTGGTCTTCTACCTCGGCAAACCAGAGGCGGGAGTGGTCATCGGAACGCAGATCATCAACGTCGGACCGGGTGCGGAGGTCAACGCCTCCATAACCTGGGTCCCATCCAGTGTTGGTCTGTTCTCCATCTATGTCTTGGTGGGGGGCGTGGCCGAGTACAACTATGACAACAACCAGGCCTACAACAACATAACCGTCCTGGTGGGCGGTAACACCTGGACCCTTTCCGGGGACACGGTGTTCACCATCAACAGCTTCACCAACATCTCCAAGAACGTCGTGGTGAAGGACAACGCGACCCTCATCCTGAACGCTGGCCTGTTCATCTATCAGGGCCTGAGCGCCAATCAGTACTGGCTCGTCGTCCAGGACAACGCCCAGGTGCTGATGGACTTCAATGGGACGGTCCAGTCCAACCTGGCCCTGACCATATACCTGGCGAACAGCGGCAATCTGACCATCGATGAGGGCGGCTTCAGTCCGAGCAACCCGGTCGTCATCATCATGGACGGCCAGTCCGAGGTCTACATAACCGACTCGATCATCAGCTACGACTTCATCGCCCCGAGCAGTTCGGAGGCTACCCTGACCGCCGTGGGCGTGAACTTCACCCGGTCCTGGTCCTACTTCGGTGGCAACGCCGAGGCCGACCTGACGTCGGTGGCCATACCGCAGCTCGTGGCGAGCGAGGGAGCGGTGATCCGTCATTACCGTTGGATCAACGTGGTAGCATACGACATCACCGGCGTCAACGAGCTGGAAGGGGTCTATGTGCAGCTGGACCAACTCGGGACCAACAGCCCGCCCTACTCCATCTATGCGGCCGGCATGACCGACGACAATGGCTCCATCGTGTTCAAGGCGCTATGCGACGAGATCACCGCGGGGGCGCCACAGAAGTACTATGGCAACTACCGGGTGAACGGCACCTATTGGCTCAACTCCACCCTCAGTTTCTCCTCCGAGGACCTGAGCCGGTATGCGATAAGCCTGCCGTTCTACAGCCCACCGTTGGCCATTCAGGACATCGAAGTGGCATTGATCATCCCGTTGTCCCTACCCAACCTGGCGATCGAGCCTGATGGGGTGGTCGTCAATCCGACCGAGGTGGTCACCAACTCCACCAGCTCCATAACCGCCACGGTTTGGAACTACGGGAACGTGGATGCCCAGAACATCAACGTCAGTTTCTTCCTGAACACCACCGCCGGCGATGTGCTGATCGGATTCCAGATGGTAGGCGAGATACCGGTCATGCAATATGCAAACGTGTCCATACCCTGGACCCCGAACCATCCTGGCTATGCCAACATCATGGTCGTTGTCGACCCGGCCGGGCTGATCAACGAGACCACCAAGATCAACAACCTGGCGTCCCTGCAGCTCCTCGTCCTGGACGTGCCGAGGCTGTACTCGAACAGCCTGGTCTTCCACAAGGTGGACGGCGGTCAGACCGTGACCCAGGTGTTCGTCGGGACCCAGATATTGTTGGACGCCACCGTGAAGAACATCGGTCAGTCGACCGCGCACAATTTCGATGTGGTGTACCGCATCGATGACCCCGTCACCGGGACCGAGATCGATCGCGTGTTCGTGCTTGCCTTGGCCCCGAACGAGACCATAACCGTCTCGGGCTTCTGGCAGGTCACATCCGATCCGGCGATGGGCCTGTTCCAGAACCGCACCGTATACGTGAGCTTCACCGCGTTCACCAAGGTGACCGATGTGCCAGCGTCCCAGACGCTTTATATCGTGGACAACCGGCCTGACATGAGCGTCAGCCGAGGTGCAGATATGGAAGGGCAACCTGCCGGTCGATAGCGCCAGCCTCGGCGAGAAGGTCTTCATCAACTTCACCGTGGCCAACCTAGGCATGAACGATGCCAACGGGGCCAAGGTCACCTTGAGCATGGTGGACCCGGCCTTCGAGATCTACAACACCACCTTCGACCTGATGGCCGGAGAGGAGAAGTCCTTCAACATCTCTTGGGTCGTGAACGGGGTCGGCATCTCTCCGAACAACCTGAGCATCGCGGCGTCACTGATCGACGAGGCGAACTCCGAGAACAACGAGCTTCTGACCACGTTCGACGTGGTGCTTCTGGTGAACCCGACGTTCTACATCACCACCGGCACCGACAGCGTCAAACCGGGCAGCACCTTGCTCGTGACCGGTTATGTGATGAGCGCGGACGGCATCCCGCTGGCCAACACCTCCATGCACCTGTACTTCGCCGATGAGGCCGGTACCCCGGTGAGCACCGAGGTCCCTGTGACCACAGACGCCACCGGTTCCTTCACCGGCTTCATCACCGTGCCCAACGACGCGTCCGGTGACCTGTTCGTCACCCTGAGGATCGACAACGGAGGCCAGCCGGTCTACGGCAGCAAGTCCATCGATCTGCAGAGCGACGACAGCACCGCCATACCCTGGTGGATGATCATCGCCATCATCGCCATCATCGCCGTGGTCATCATCGCCTTTGTGTGGTACCTGTACAGGCACAGCCTGGGCAAGATGGTGGAGTGCGGCGAGTGCGGCTCGCTGATCCCCGAGGACTCCAAGCGCTGCCCCAAGTGCGGCGTGGTGTTCGAGACCGGGACGGCAAAGTGCTCTGAGT
This sequence comes from Methanomassiliicoccaceae archaeon, assembly GCA_963827905.1. Taxonomy (GTDB): domain Archaea; phylum Thermoplasmatota; class Thermoplasmata; order Methanomassiliicoccales; family UBA472; genus JACXTP01. Next base: position 312,012 of record CAWHCB010000007.1, on the reverse strand, counting down.
GTGGCGCCTGGATCCCGGCCAATGTGTCGGAGTGCCCCGAGTGCCACGCCAAGTTCCTCACCGAGCCGAACCAGGAGGAGCAGGGCGACGCCTACATGAAGTCCATGCAGGAGCAGTACGACGAGTACGTCAACACCTACCGCGACCAGGCCAAGGCGGCCCTGGGCGCCAAGTACTCCGAGGAGAAGTTCCAGGAGTGGCTCAAGACCGAGCCCGGCTTCCTGACCTTCGAGGCCTGGTTGGCCAAGAGGGAGGAGGACAAGAAGAGCGGCGCGTTCGCTTGCCCGACCTGCGGGATCCTCAACCCACGCGGCAGCACGGTATGCCACAAGTGCGGCACGGTCTTCGCCGCCGCCCCCCAGGCCGAGGTGAAGGAACAGCCCCGCACCTTCAGGCGCATCGTCAAGCGCTCGGACAAGACGCCCAAAGAGGAGCCCAAGACCGAGGAGAAGAAGTAAGGGCGAACGGGGCGGGACGCCCCCCTTTCAATAATTCCTTTCCACATTTTTTTTTTTTCACTCACTGGCATCGCCACGGCATCGACCTTTTTTTACAGGTTGGTCCAATTGTTCCCCAGATAACACGTTCGTCGGCGCGAAAGGATTCGATCGCATCGCTTGGGCGGGGGCCATGCTGTTCCTCGCCGGCACAGTGGCGCTCATGGGGATAATCACCGCCGAGGCGCTCTACCCAGGGTACAATACCGCGGATAACATGATCAGCGACCTCGGTGCGACCGAACCGCCGAACAGCATCATCGTCCAGCCATCATCCAACATATTCTCAGCATCCATGGCCTTGTGCGGACTGCTGGTGATCGGCGCGACGTTCCTTCTGCACGGGCGGCACAGGAAATGGAGCGTCACCCTGCCTATGGCAGCATTCGGGATCGGAGTGATGGGGGTGGGGATCTTCAACGGCAGCTGGGGCACGGTGCATGCCTTGTTCGCCATGACCACCTTCATCGGCAGGGGCATCGCGGCCGTCATGACCTTCCGCATCGTCCAGGCTCCTTTCCGTTTCGTCACCGTCGCACTTGGGGCCGATATCTCTCTTGGTTCTGTTCAGCTACATCTTCATGGGCGACAACAGCCCCTTCATGGAGCTGGGCGAGGGCGGCCTGGAGCGCTGGGTGGCCTATCCCGTGCTGCTATGGGCCCTCGGATTGGGCGGGCACCTCATGGGCCAGAGGCAGGCCGAGAGCAAATCCTCAGAGAGGCTGGATGAACGGTCTCACCTAGTTCAATGGAAAAGTGAAAAAGTAGGAACTGGAAGGGGTTTAGAGGTGGGCCAGCAGGCTCACTTCGGCGACTTCTCGCGGATCTCCTTCATCACGCGCTCGGGGTTGCGGTAGTAGGCGGAGACGATCTTGGCCACCTGCCTATAGTTGTTGACCCCGGTCTTGCGCATGTACTCCAGTATCTCCACGCGGCGCTGCATCTCCCTCTCCATGTCCCTGGGGGACCAGGACTTGATGCTGCGCACCTTCTCGAAGATGTAGCTGTGCCCAGAGTAGTTGAACGAGTCGTTCGCCGGGTTCCAGGAGAACACGGAGTTGGTGATGAGCTCGCCCGTCTCCGGGTCCATGCCCACGATCTCGGTGAGCGACTTTACCCGCCTGGTCATCTTGGTCCCGACCTTGACCTGGGCCTGCAGCAGCACTATGTCCAGGGCGGTGATGAGCGCGCGGGGCAGATTGATGGGGTCGTTCTCCATACGATGGACCATCGCTTGCACGTCCTCGGCGTGGAAGGTCGAGTACGAGGTCTTCCCGGTGGCCATGGCCTGGAACACCACATAGGCCTCCTTGCCACGCACCTCACCGACCATCAGATAGTCCGGCCTCTGACGCAAGGCCGCGGTGAGCAGGTCGTACATGTCCACCTGGCCCACCGCGTTCGCCTTCTTGCCGCCGAAACCCTCCCGGGTGACGCCCGGGATCCAGTTCTCGTGGGGCAGGTTCAGCTCCCTGGTGTCCTCGATGGAGATGATCTTCTTCTGGGGCGGGATGAACAGGAGCACGGCGTTGAGCGTGGTGGTCTTCCCGGAGGCGGTACCTCCGCACACCAGCATGGAGCAGCCGAACTCCGTGGCGATCCACAGGTAGGCCATCATCTCCGTGTTCATGGTCTTGAACTTGACCAGGTCCAGCGGGGTGAAGGGGTTCTCCTTGAAGCGCCTGATCGTGAACGACGACCCACGCTTGGTCACGTGCTTTCCGAGCGATGCGTTCAGACGCGAACCGTCGGGGATGGTGGCATCGAGCAACGGGTCGGCGACGGAGATGTGCTTGCCGCAGCGTTGCGCCATCCATACCACGAAGGAGTCCAGCTCCAGTTCGTCGTTGAACTGTATGTTGGACTTGATGGAGCCGTACTTGCGGTGGAATATGTACAGCGGGATGCTGACGCCATCGCAGGAACAGTCCTCCACGTTGGGGTCGATCATCATCACGTTGATGACGCCATATCCGACGAAGTCGCGGTGCAGGTAGTAGAAGATGCGGTCCGAGGACACGGTGTTCAGCACGATGTCGAAGTTCTTCAGCAGCTCGTTCATGCCCTGGCGCAACACCTCGGTGCGCTCCTCCGGCTTCTTCCGATCGGCCAGGTTCAAGGTCATGGTGAGCGATTCCTTGAGCAGGTCCAGCAGCTCGCGCTCATCATCCGTCAGCTTCGGCTCGATGACCTCGTAGATGTACTCCGAGGCGATGTTGTCGAACTTGATCCTCACGTAGGCGGCGGGCTTGATGATGGTGTTGATCTCCACCTCGTCCACGTTGGGCTCCGCGATCTTCGGTATCTCCGTGATGAGCGTTCGGGACGGGGCGGTGAGGTTGCTCGCCCCCACCATGACCTTCATGGGCTTGCGGTTGAACACGCCGCGGGTCGCCTTGGGGCCGGACGCCTTCTCCGCTTCCAGCTCCTTGCCGATCTCCTCCACAGTCTGTTTGTCAGCTTCCATTTGCATCACCCAGTGATCAATATCGTGCCCAGGAACCCTATCAGCAGCATGATGAACGAATGGCGCAGGCCATTGGCTATCTTACCGTCCTGCAGCACCCCGGCCAATATCCCGTCGCCGAAGGCGTGTATGGCCACAGAAACGATGAAGATGAGCTGCACGGTCGGGATTATCTCCGATTGAATGGTGGCCGGCAGGTTGGTGACACCCGCCTCGAGGGCCTGTTCGTTCACCTGCTGCCCTGCCTCCTCCATGTTCGGCAGGAAGGTGGTGTTCAGGATGAAGATGGTGGCCAGGAACACGCCGAAGGCGACATAGATGACCACGGTGTAGGTGGCCATGGAGATGCGCCTCTCGTTGAAGTTGATGATCGTCTCGCGAGCATCGTGAGCCACCATGGTCAGGACGTCGGCCACGCTGCCGCCCGCGTCGTTGGCCTTGATGATGATGGAGACCATGCGCTTCACCAGCGGGGTGTTCACGCGCTCCGCGAACAGGCGCAACGCCTCTGAGGCCGGCACGCCCCAGTCGATCTGGGCGGCCATCCTCTGGATCTCCGGGGTCAGGCGACCATAGCGCCCTCTCGAGGAGACCCGAATGGCTTGGGCCAAGGTCATGCCGAAACGACCCGCCTCGGCCACGTCACGCAGGAAGTCCGGCAGTCTGGTCTCGATCTCTTGGGTCTTCTTGTACTTCCAGCTCATGTAGAATCCGTAGGGCCCCGACAGGCACATCAGGCCAAGCATGATCCAGTAGATCCATTCCAGCCCGGTGCTCACCACTTCCGCGATCTCCACGAAGGCGATCACCAGGCAAATGACCAATCCCACGACACCGATGATGAGCAACAACTTCGAGTAGTCCTGCTTGTGCAGGTTGAGCTGCTCGATATCCAATATCTCCTTTTTCTTTTCAGCCATTTGACTCACCTCACATCGTGGACTCCTTGGTGGTGTTCCATATGAAGAATATGAACCCGAACTGGGAGAGCGGGATCATCAGCAGGACCACGAGCCAGAGCAACAGCAGCGTGGTGTCCGAGGTGCCGCTCGAGCTCCCTGGCACTATGGCCATGATGGCCATGATGACCACCAGGAACAGGGGGAACGCCACCACGACGGTGACGAAGGTCTCGGCCATGAGGCCGAGCGTCTCCAACTGCGCCCTCATGTCCAGCTTGGACTCCTTCTCGAACTGCTCCGCCTTCTGCAGGAAGTAGGGTTTGAGCTGACCTCCGGAGGTGGCGGTCGTCACCACTCCCTGGAGGAACTCCTGGAACTTGGACGAGGGGGTGCGTTGCGCCCCCTTGCTTATGGCGGTGAGGATATCGACGCCGAGGAGCTCGGTGTCCCTGGTTATCCATTCGGCCTCGTTCTTGATCTCACCATAGATCGGCTGGCGGGCCAGCTCCTTGAATATGGTGTCGATGTTGACGTCGGCGGAGGCCATGGCGGATATGAAGCTCATGGTGGCGCCGATGCGCTTGTCGATATCGCGCTTGCGGGACTTGGCCTTGGACCCTGGCGTCGAGCTCAATATGCCGAACACCAGCAACGGCGGCAACGCGATGATCATGATGGTGAATATCAATGCCATGCTGGTGTCGATGCCCATCAGGGCGATGAGCACGCCTCCGAAGAGCAGCCCCATCGTCAAGGTTATCGCGAAGGTGAGGAGCGCCGTCATCCAGATGTAGGCGGTGTACTCCTCCGGACGTAGTCGGATATGGGCCTGCAGCAGTTGCAGCTCCAATTTGGAATTGGGCTTGTAGCGCTTCTTGACCACTTTGCCCATGGTACGCCAGCAGAACTCCTGGTACTTGGTCAGGCGGACGTAGTCCGGGATGGCCCCTTGCCGCATCTTCACCAGGCGAGGACCGTTGCCCTTCGAGGACCCATCGTCGCCGGTCTCCTTGGTCTTCAGATAGGCCTTCTTAGAGGACTCTATGCGGGAGAAGATGTCCGAGACCTCAGGCGACATTCTTGCCCACCTCCTTCTTGGATTCCATCTCCTGCATCTCCCTGCGCACCCTCTGCAACGTCTTCTGCGGTTCCTTGTAATAGGCCTGGGTCACCGCCCAGATCTTGCGGTGGTCCCTCATGTCCTTGGCCACCATGTAATTGACGATCTCGATGCGTCGCTCGAACTCCTCCATCATCTCCTCGTGCGAGAGCGACTTCATCTCCATGATCTTGTCGAAGAGGAAGCTGTGGCCCTTGTAGATGAAGCGGTCCGTGGCCTGGTCCCATTCGTAGACGGTGTTGGTGATCAGCTCGTTGGTCTCCGGTTCGAAACCGACGATCTCGATGATCTGCTTCATCCTCCGGACGTAATCGTTGCCGACCCGCACCTGGGATTGGATGAGCACATTGCGCAGCGCGGTGAGCAATATCCTTGGACAGTTGATGGGCGGGTTCTCCAACCGGTTGACCATGGATTTCACCGAATCCGCGTGCATGGTGCTGTAGGTGCTGTGCCCGGTGGCCATGGCCTGGAACATGATGTAGGTCTCCTTGCCACGCACCTCACCGACTATGATGTAGTTGGGCCTCTGACGCAGCGAGGCCCTCACCAGGTCGTACATGTCGATCTCGCCCGAGGCGCGCCCCAGCGAGTCCTTCTCCCCCACACCGGTCCTGGTGGTCCCTGGGATCCAGTTCTCGTGAGGAAGGTTGATCTCCCTGGTGTCCTCGATGCTGACGATCTTGGCGCCAGGCGGTATGAAGAGGGCGATGCTGTTCAGCGCGGAGGTCTTTCCGGAGGCGGTACCGCCGCAAAGGATCATGGACTCGCCATGCTCCACCCCCATCCAGAGGTATGCCATCATCTCCGGGCTGACCGTCTTGTATTTCAACAGGTCGACCGGCGTGAAGGGCCGGTCCTTGAAGCGCCTGATAGTGAACGTAGACCCCCGCGTGGATATCTCGCGGGAGTAGGTGGCGTTGACACGGTGGCCTTCCTGGGTGGTACCGTCGAGGATGGGGCTGGAGACAGAGATCTGCTTCCCTCCCCTCTGGGCCAGCGCGACCACGAAGGAGTTCAGGTCGTCCTCGTTGTTGAAGACGAGGTTGGCCTTGATGCTCTCATACTTCCGGTGACAGACGAAGATGGGGATGTCGGTACCATCGCAGGATATGTCCTCGATGTCATCGTCCTTCATCATGACATCGATCACACCATGCTCCACGAAGTCGCGGACGATGTAGTACTTGAGCCTCCTGACGCTCATCTCCGAGACCTTGATCCCCCTGGATTCGATGAAGCTGTCCACCGCGGACCGCAGATACTCCTTCTTGTCCATCTCGGTGAAGCGTTTCCATTCGTACCCGAGGGTGCGCTGCAAGGTATCCTTGACGAGGTCGAGCAGCTCCTGTTCCCGCGCGTCCAGTTGCGGCTCGATCACTTCATACAGGTACTCGCTGGTGTCATTGTTGTATGTGATCCGGACATAGCTATACTCCTCCATGACCGGATAGAATTCCGTCACCTCTATGGCGGGGTTGGTGATCGGAGGGATGATGGTTATCTTGGAAGCGGGCACCGGTACCCCTGGCATCGGCGGTACTGCCGCCTGGGCAGGCTCTGGTTGGGGCGCGGCACCGGCCGCCACCTTCACTCTGCGCGCCGATTTCCCGAAGAGGGGCTTCTTCTCTTTCTTGCCCTCCTCTGGCGCTCCGTTCCCGCCTTGGCTCCCTTTCTCGACCTCTGTGCTTTGCATGGTCATTCACGCTCACATTGTTTAGGTGCTGAGTTCCACGTTAACGAAGGCCTGCTTCACAGAGACCGTCCCACCCAGTGCAGATAGACTGATCTGAAGTGTGACCTTGAAGATTCCCTGGCCTTGGTCCTGGTAATGGATGCTCCACATGAGGTCGCTCGCCCCCATGTCCGCCGTCCCGTTCGAATAGTAATCCCCTTCGGCGACCGGATCGAGCACCGACCGGTCTTGAATATCGCTGCCATTGTAGAGTTCAGGTATTCGAAGTAGGCCTTTCCATAATTGGTCTGGAAGACCATCGCCACGTTGGTGCTTGACTTAAGGGTGTAGGTCTGTTCGTCCACATAAACGACCTCTAGGTTCAGCCCCTCGATGCCCGTTCCACCCACCGAGCTGTTCGCTCCGATCAGGTCGATCTGGGTCAGATCGAGGTTCAAGGCCCCGCTGTCGTTGGTGAAGGTGATGCTCGGCAGAGCACGGAACACCTGTCCGTCGTCCTGCTTGACCAACATCCCACCGTTCTCATACGCCACCCACTGTTGGACGTAATAGCGGTTCGGGGCGTACATCTGCACCGACCCGCCACCATTCACGGTCACCGGGGACCCAGTGCCCTGGGTGAAGGAGGTGGTTATCATGGAATTGCTCGACCCCTTCGGGCTCACCGAAAGGAAGCCCGCCGTCGGCGAAGCGAAAGCAGGCACCCCGGGAGCCCCCAACGTCACCGCCTGGTAGGTCGGCAAGGAAGGCTTTCCACTGATGGTGGTGTAAACCATCATGTTGTCGACGCTGCCCTTCATGTCACTGAACTGGCTGATCACGTCGTTCATATGGTTCCTCTCGTTGTCCTTCATGGTGACCGGTATCCAAGTGGTCACCAGCACGGTGAGGAAGGTCAGGAAGACCAGCAATGCCATTATGGTCCCGATCACTGCGGCCACCCCCATCTGGTCCTTCTTGAACCGGTCCTTCTTCATGAAACGATGACGCTTGGGCGGACTAACACCCTTTTTGACTCGAGAGTGAGGGCACATGCTGGTTTCTCCAGATAACTTGGAAAATAAATATGTGTCAATATATAAACATATGTTGGTGAAAAATCTTTATTGAAAAATTCTATATAATTAAAAAAATCACCATCTGGATAAGACGAATTATCGGTTTTGCAAATTCGCTCCTAAACCTTTGTTATATCTATTTTAATAAAAATACCTGTTTAATTCTAAGATGAAGCAATGTTTATTAATAATGCCCGCTTTCCCATGGCTGAGCCGCAGTAACTCAGCTGGGAGAGTGCAAGACTGAAGATCTTGAAGTCGCCGGTTCAAGTCCGGTCTGCGGCACCATTTTCCATTCCAGATTGTATCACCTGAGCCATAAAATGAAAATACTGTAAGTCGGTTCAGGTGTAGGTGGGAGACAATGCAGGTCAAATCGTTCGAGACCAGCGGCATAGAGGCCAAACGCTTCGGTAAGCATGGGGAGCGGGTGGCTAACATCCGCATCGATCAGAACAGCAATATCATCCAGATAGTGAAGACGCAGCCCGATCTGGCCTCCATCGACTTCCGTTTCACGGCCAACTACGTGGGCATGGGCTTCATCAAGATAGAGGGTCAGATGGTGGTCAGCGGCGAGGTGGACCAGCTCATCACCGATTGGTCCAAGGACGGCAACATGAGCCCGGACGACGCCAATGTGGTGCACAACACCATCGTCTCCAACTGCCTGCCCACCGCTCTGCTGGTGGCGAGGGACATCAAACTGCCCCCGCCGTTCCCGTTGCCCCGGGTCAATGTGCAGAAGAAGCCCGAGCACAAGCACAGCGACGGCATGGAAGTGGCCTGATCGCCCATTTTTTTCCACGACGGTCGGTATCTCCCTAGCCGGCCTTCCTTTCGGTCATCACCTTAGGATCGAAAAACAACGGCCACCCTTTTGGCCGCTCACCTGATGTGGTCCAATGCGAACGAGCCGATGTTGAGGCTGTGCTTGGTGAACGTATATCGGATATATGATCGGGATTGCACGTCGGCGATGCCTTGGACGGAGAAGAAGGTCTTCATCTGGTCCAGCTTGAAGTCGAACATCCCGTCCATGATGGACCCGATCATCTGGATCTCCTGGTCCCCATGCACGCCCTTCTCGATGACGTATAGCGCCACCGCTCCATCCTTCTTCCTTCGACCGCACATGGGGCTGAGGAAACGGAAGGCCGAGTTGGGGTCCGAGTAAGCGATCAAAGTGGAAATGGAACGCAAGGCCATGCGATAGTAGGGGGCCTTTTCCTTGAACTCCCTGCAGGTGGCCTCGATCACCTCGGCCAACTTCTCATGGTCCGTGGGGTCGTCGATATAGATGGAGTACGGGTCACTGGAGTCGTCGCCCATGCTTCGGGAGTAGGTATCGATGTACTTCACCAGGCCCTTCTTTTCGAACTCCTCATAGCCGGAGATGACGAACTTCATCTCCTCCCGGATGTCCTTGGCCGTCTTATCGGTGATGACCCAGAGCGCGGGGACCCCTTTCTTCAGACCATCGGCGATGAACACATCCACCAGCACTTCCTTGCCGATGAACGGCGGTCCGTGCACCATGATGTTGGAACCGACCGGTATGCCGCCGTAGAGCAGGTCGTCCAGACGGGGGTTTCCCGATTTTACCTTCTGGGCCTGCAGCTCCATCAGCGTCTCCTTCTGGCGGACCTTTAGCTCGTCGTCGATTATCCCAGACTCGCGCATGCGCAGCTCTTCGGACTTGGAGTTGAGGTATTTCTCCTTGTTCTTGACCTCCGCCTCCTTGGCCTTGATCTCCTGGGACAGCTCCTCCAAGCGCTTCCTGAGCTCGGCCTGCTCCACGCCCACCAGTTCCTTCTTGGACTCTTCGAACTTCATCCTCTCGGCGGTCAGGAGCTTGTCCTTGTACTGGAGGTCCTCTTCGCGCCGGGCCATCTCCTCCTCCTTCTTGTTGATGGCCTCGCGCAGCCGGTTCACCTCGTCCTCCCTGACGTTGAGCTCCGACTTCACGTTCTCTAATTGGGACCGGATGATGAGGCTCTCCCTCTCCTTGGCCTGCATCTCCGCCAGTTTGCGCTCGATCTCCTCCCTGGCCTCCGGGTCGCTCATATTGACCAATTTGGTCTGCTCCTGTTTGATCTTGAGGTCGACCGTGACCTTGGTCAGCTCCCGCTCCAGTTGGTCGATCTGACCCTTGAGCTCCGCCTCCCGGACACGCCACTTGTCCTCCTTGTCACGGATCTCGTTGCTGTAGCGCTCGGATATCTCCTTCTCCAGATCCTTTGCCGTCTTCGCCTTTACGCCGGCGGCCTTGGTCTCCAGCTCGATCTGCTGGATCTCGAGCTTGCCCTCGAGCTCCTTCAGCTCCATCTCTTTGAGGAGCAGGGAGCTCTTCTCCTCCGAGACCCCATCCAGGGACCGGTTGAACTGGGCCTTCTGCTCCTGGTTGAGCTTTTCCAGTCTGTCCTTCTCCAGCTGCAGGGCATCGCGTTCAGCGACAAGGGTGTTGACCTTTTCGCTCAAGGCCTTGCCCAGATCCGCCCCCCTGGCAGGCTGGTCGAACTGGAGGCTGCGCTTCAGATGCGCGATCTCCTCCTCGTACTCGGCCACGGCGTCCTGAAGGGCCTTGACCTCTTTGGTATCGTGACAGACCTCCCCGGTGTCATCGGCCTCATCTATCCAATCCAAGAAGTTGGCGTCCTTGCGTTCGAGCCAGCGCTTGAGGCTGTCTATGACCTCCTCATCCTTGGCTGCGCTCATCGCGCCTGCCTCGCCTGAGCTTGAACCGCCCGACCCTTCCATTCTCGTTCTTCTCTTCAAGGGGCCACACCTTTTACCTCTAGCGCGCTGGCTCTAGGTATGATGGTCTGCTACTCAATCGGCGGTCCTGAATAAAAATGTATTGTGACCTTTTCGGACCGGTGATAACACCTCCTGCCGCACCGAAATGAAAAAAACGAACCCGCCCCGGATCGGTCCTGGTAGGGGTTGGAATAACCGGCTGGCCACAATTTTATTCTCGGTCGTGTAACAAAACATATATATCGGCCCAATTGCTTTAGAAGGTTTTGGCCCAGGCCAGGAAGCACGGATGGAGAAGACCATTCATATCAAGCTCGACCGGAACGCCGATTTCACGCTCCGAGAGGTACTTAAGAAGATAGAGGAGATGCAGGCCGAGCATCCTGAACTAGATGTTTTCTTCGATGGCGACGAATACGCCATTTGCAGTCGGCCCCGGAAGATGCCAGCCAAACACTGAAAGGAGGCATGGCCGGAGTTATAATTTGAAATACTTGGTCAATGTAATCATCCTAACGGGGTAACACTTTGGTCAAGAAGAGCGATTTCTTGCAGGAGAAGGTCAAAGCCATCGACTTCGACCACATCTCCACCGTTAAGGACCTGATGGACGCTTACAAGGACAGCTCCGTGCAGAGCCGGGCCCTGGCGACGTGCGCAATGGCCTACGAGAACGCGCTCAAGGACGAGTCCCGGCCCACCATCATACTAGGGCTGGCCGGACCGCTCGTCGCTGCGGGCCTGCGGAAGGTCATCGCGGACATGGTCAAGTTCGGCATTGTCGATGCCATAGTCACCATCGGGGCCATCCCTTATCAGGACTTCTACCAGGCCCAGGGATACAGCCATTATAAGTGCAGCCCGCGCATCGACGACCTGAAGCTGCGCGACTACTTCTTGGACCGCATCTACGACACCATAGTGGACGAGAACAAGTTCCGGGAGACGGACGAGAAGATCGGCGACATCGCTGGCGAGCTAGAGCCCCGGGGCTATTCCAGTCGTGAGTTCATGGAGATCCTGGGCGACCACACCAATGGCGACGAGGGTTCCATCCTCTACAATTGCCGCAAGTACGGCGTCCCCATGTTCCTTCCCGCTCTCAACGACAGCTCCATCGGCATCGGCCTCACCGGATTATATTACAAGGCGCGCAAGGCCAACCGGCCGTTCATGAGCATAGACCCCATCCGAGACAACTGGGAGCTCACCCAGTTGAAGATCAATTCGGAGAAGACCGGCGTCATCTACATCGGCGGGGGCGTACCGAAGAACTACATTCAGCAGACCGAGGTAATATGCGAGACCCTTGGTTACGACAAGGGCGGCCACCACTATGCCATCCAGATCACCATGGACACGCCGCAGTGGGGCGGTCTGAGCGGCTGCACCTTCGAGGAGGCGCAGAGCTGGGGGAAGATCAACCGGGACGCCAAGAAGTCGGTAGCCTACGTCGAGGCCTCCATCGGCCTGAGCCTGATGGTCGGCTACATCCTCCAGTCCGGGACCTGGAAGGGTCGCAAGCGTTTGAAGTACCAATGGGACGGGGACATGTTGGGATCGGTCAAGCAGGTACCCCTGGGCATCAAGAAGTAAGCCCCCCTGGCTCCTACCGGGCCTAACCTTCACTCTCATGGCACAGAACAAGCGGTTGGGACGGATCACCATCTCCATTTACAACTCATACGACCCAGTGAACTTCCGCGAGGCGCACCGGCGCATCTTGGCCCGGGCGGGGCCTTTGGCGTTGGCCTTCGATTGCAACCTGGCCACCTTCGGGTTCCCCTTCCCCCATGAGCTCTCCACCCCCCAGGAGATCGCCGACTGGGTGGCCACGACCACCTCCATCGGCGAGGACGGGTCCTATCTGCAGGAGCTGACCAGGAACGGTCGTTTCCAGACCCATCCCTATCCCGCCAAGGGATTCCTTCCCCAGTTGGGGGAGGTGGTCCTGACCACCTGCAACCCGGACAAGGATAAGAAGAGAAGCGTGGACGAGGTGGTGCAGATGGTATCGGGAGGGCAAAGCGTCTGCTTGGTTTTCGGGGCCGGTCCCAAAGGCGTCCCCAAGGAAGTGCATCAGTTCGCCCGGAACCACCTGGACATAACCTTCGGCGAATATTCCTTGGAGACCTGCACGGCGATGGGCGCCTGCGTGGCGGTGTTGGCGCACAAGGTCCGTCAAGGCCAAAACCCACCAAAATAAGGTCCAAAAAGTCCGACCATCATTTTTATTAGGCCGTTGTTCAAACTATCCTGTAGGTGATGGAGTTGCCTACTTTCAAATGCAAGGACATCGGAATGGACTGCGGGTTCGAGACCAAGTCTAAGAGCAACGAGGACCTCATGAAACAGATCATGGACCACGCCTCGAAGGTCCACAACATCAAGGAGATTCCTCCGGACCTGATGACCAAGATCAATGGTGCGATCAAACCGGACCAAGGCTTCTTCGGCAAGATGTTCGGCAAGAAATGAGCGAGGGGCACAGGCCCCATCGCCCGGTCGGCACGGCTCAGTAGCTGTCGCAGTGGACCGAAAGCTCGGGGATGCCACAACCTGAGCCCTTCGTCACCTGACCGACCACCTTGGCATCATGGCCCAAGGCCCGGAGCGCATCGGCCACATCGGCCTGGCGCAGGACTATCGCGAAGCCCATGCCCATGTTGAAGGTCCGGTACATCTCCGCATCGCTCACGCCTCCCAGCTCCTGCACCGTTTCGAAGATGGGCTGGGGCCCGATCGGGTCGTCGATACTGAACATCACGTCCTTCTTGAGCCTAACGAAGTTCTTCAGGCCACCGCCGGTAATGTCGACCATGCCGGTGGGCTTGACCTTGTCCAGCATCCTCATCACGTCCCTTACGTAGATGGTCGTGGGCCGGAGCAGCTCTTGCCCTATGCTGCCCCCCAGTCGGTCAAACTTCTGATCCAGTCCCACATCGGCCCCTTCGAGCACCTTCCGGGCCAAGGTCAGGCCGTTGGAGTGCACCCCGGAGCTGCGCAGCCCGATGATGGCGTCCCCCACCTGAACGTCCGCGCCAGTGACCAGACGATCCTTGGTCAGGAAACCGAGGGCGGAACCGGAGAGATCCACCCCCTTGACGATCTCAGGCAGCACGGCGATCTCACCGCCCACGATGTCCACGTTCGCCAGCTCCGCGGCCTTCTCCAGCCCGATGCCGATCTCACTGGTGACCCTCTCGTCCGGTCGGTCGATGGCGATGTAATCCACGAAGGCCATCGGTTCCGCCCCGACGCAAATGGTGTCGTTGACGTTCATGGCCATGCAATCGATGCCCACCGTGTCCCACTTGTCGAGCTCCTCGGCGATGAGCAGCTTGGTGCCGACCCCATCGGTGCAGAGCGTGAGGACCCATCCCTCGAAATCGATAAGGGCCGTGAACTGGCCTTTGATGTCGATGACCCGGCCTTTGCCTTGGCGACGGTACCTCAGGTGGTCGACCAGGGAGCTGATGGCCTTTGATTTCCTCTCAATGTCCACCCCAGCCTTGGCATAGGTCCAACCTTCTCTTTCCATGCTATCGGCCTGATATCCCCTCACCCCATAAAAAATGCTCGAAAGGCCACATGACAAGGGTTTTAAGGGAGGAGCGCATCGATAGGGTCAGATGTCGAACAACTGGGTGCAACAACATCGTCGCGACTACTATTACCGGAAGGCCAAACAGCTGGACTACCGCAGCCGCGCCTCCTTCAAGCTAATCCAGATCGATGATCGGTTCGACATACTCAAAGAAGGGAGAGCGGTGGTGGACCTTGGTGCCGCCCCGGGCGGTTGGCTGCAGGTGGCGGCGGAAAGGGTCGGCCCCGAGGGCCGGGTCATCGGGGTGGACCTTCAGCCCATCGCCCCCATCGAGGGCACCATGGTGGAGACCATCATCGGCGACGTCCGAAAGCAAGAGACGGTGGACCGTCTGTTGTACATGATCGGCGGCAAGGTCGACGTGGTCCTCAGCGACATGGCGCCCAACATCTCGGGCCAGTATGCCATGGACCACGCCCGCTCTATTGAGCTCTGCGAACATGCCCTGGCCTTCGCCCGGAAGACCCTGGTCCCTGGGGGCAGCCTGGTCCTCAAGGTGTTCGAAGGGGACATGATGAAGGACCTATTGAAGCAGATCCGGGCCAGCTTCCGCGAGGTCAAGCTGCATGCGCCGAAAGCATCCCGATCCAGCAGCTCCGAGATATACATCATCGCCCGCGATTTCAAGGGCGAGCAGACCGCCACGACCGAAGCCACCCCAGTTAATTCCGACCGAAGTTAATCGGGCAATTTATTTAATGCACCTGCATCATTTTGAGTCGATGATAACCTACATCCGCATCATGTTCAGCTCGGAGGGCAAGCGACCCTCCCTGGTGTTCGATGCCATAAGGAACCTGGGCTTCGAGCCGACCACCGGCAACTACGACGGAATATACAAGTGGGACAAGAAGGCGACCCTCGACGAGGCGATATATCTTGCTGACAAGGTGCAGATGACCCTGAAGGGCATGGGCGTCGTTTTCACGCTGGAGACGGTTGCGGACCAGGATAACGGATGCGACTGAACACCATACCCCAGGAGTTCTGCAGCCCTCCCATGCGCTGCGGCAAGATCATCTGCGTAGGCCAGAACTATCGGGAGCACATCAAGGAGCTCAAGGGAGAGGAGCCGGAAGAGCCAGTGATATTCCTGAAACCGTCATCCTCCCTCATCGCCGACGGTGAGGTCATCCAGATCCCCGCAGGCATAGGGAGGGTGGACCACGAGGTGGAACTGGCATTGGTCATAGGCAGCAAGGGCAAGAACATACCGGCGGGTTCCGCGCTGGACTACGTGATGTCCGTGGCCGTTTTCAACGACGTCACCGCCAGGGACGTGCAGTCCCGATATCGCAAGGCGGGGTTGCCCTGGGCCTTGAGCAAGGGCATGGACTCGTTCGCGCCCATGTCCCCGCCGCTCCCGTTGAACCGGGTGGACGACATACACCATCTGGAACTGGAGCTGAGGGTCAATGGCGAGCTGAGGCAGAAGGGCAACACGGAACAGATGATATTCCCTCCCGAGGAGCTCATTGCCTTCATCTCCCGATATATGCGGCTAGAGCCAGGGGACATCATCGCCACCGGAACGCCGAGCGGAGTGGGTCCGATCCGGCCGGGGGACGTGGTCGAGGCAGCGATATCGACCGTGGGCACGCTCCGGAACCCAGTGGTGGACGCCTTAGAGCATCGATAGGGTTATTTTCCGTTAGCTTCCCTCTCCCGGAGGTGGACGAAGAGGACGTACGCATCTGCAGAGCCTTGATCATCGACTCACGTATTTCCTATGACGACCTGGCAAGGCGATCTCGGCATGTCTATCCCCGCCGTCCATAAGCGACTGAAGGGATTGGTGGAGAGCGGGGTGGTCCAGGCGTTCATCGCCGGTGTGGACATTGCCGCCTTGGGTGGGACCTCCGCGATGGTCTACGGCCATAGCCCACTGGCATCTGTGCATGAGGCGGCGGATCGCCTCCGTATGCCGATGGCCGGACCTGGCTCATTCTCGTGTCCGGTGGGGGCATGATGCATTGCATGGCCTTCCTGAGGAAGGGAGAGCCGCTGGGCGACTACATCGAGCGTGGTGCGTCGCTCCCTTTCGATGGAGGACGCGCAGGGCCACCTGCACCTCCTGAGGCCCGGGGGCCGGAGGTTGGACACCAGCGAACCGACCCCCCTACCCCTCTGGAGGTCCGCATCCTGAGGGCCTTGAAGGACGACTCACGCCGTCGGGCGAGCGAGATGGCGGAGGAACTGGGCGTCTCCGCCCGCACCATCAACAACAAGCTTCTCTCCATGCGCAAGGAGGGCAAGGCGGTGTTCACCATCCGATGGAGCGCAGACTATTCCAAGGAGGCGGTGGCGTTGGTGCATTTGCGGTTGGGGGCGACGGAGGAAGAGCCAAGAAGCGGTGCCGACACTATTCAATCGGTTCCCAGAAGGAGCTGGTCATCCTATCCGCCTTCCAGGACCGGCCGGACCTTTTGGTCTGCACGGTCTGGGGGGAGAACATGCGCGGCATCGGGGCCATCGCCCAGAGGATGATGTCTGAGATCGGGGCAGAAGGATATGGCGCCCACCCCATATTCGAGGCGCAGCACATGGAATGTTGGAAGGACCGATATCTTTCGATGGCGTCGTTCGATGACGTTCCATTAACCGTTCGGTTAAAGCGAGATTATGACCCGGGCCTGCCTTCGCTTATTCCGGAGGCATGAAAAATGCAGACCAAAGAAAGACTGGAGCAAGAGTTTGAGAACGAATCGAAGATCGAGGGCGCCAAGATCGGGATGCTGGCCCACTTCCTCGCCTTCGTGGGCGTACCACCATCCTGGCCACAGTGAACCTGACATTGGTTCCTGAGGTCATCTGGTTCATCTTCCCGATGGCGGGGATGGGCATCGGGGTGGCGATGCACTACATATTCGGCGTTCACCTGATGAAGAGGAAATTGCGACAGACCGCCTGAGCGGTTCAATCCCAGAACCGCTTGTTCCGGGCGTAGTTGATCTCAGCGGTGAGGATGTCCCGCAGAAGGTCGTCCTCGTTCTCATGGTAGGAGCTGAGCACTCGGGCAGCGGTATCTGGCCCCACCCCCCTTCCCGCCAGGACCACCATGGCCTTCCTGCCCCCGCTGGAGACCAAGGAGGCGTTCTTGAAGAGGCGCCTCAATTCCTTTTCCTCCTCCTCGGTGCGCTTCTGTTTCTTGACCAGCTTGATCGTTTCCTTGTTGTACGAGGCCAAGGCGGCCAGCATCGACCCCCCGCATTTGGGGCAGAGGATGCGTTTCGGGGCCTCCTTCGCCTTGAGCCGATGCTGCGAGGCGCAATTCAGGCAGGACATGAACAACTGTCTCGTCCTCCAGGCGCCGTTTCAGGGCCATCAGTATGGAGTGGTCCGCCCGCTGGGGCGTTATCAGCTCCTTGGAGTGCTGCAGTCCGGCCTCTCCGATGGGGGACAACCCACATACGTGCAGCTCGATCTCGCCGGACTCCAGTCGGGCCACCACCTCCGCCGTCGCTGGCAGGTCCAGGTCCTCCCACAGCACCTTGTCGACCGCCTCGTCGAACATCACGCTGTCCTCGTAGGCCTCGACCAATCGATTGAAGTTGATGTTGCGGTAGTCCGCCTCCTTGTCCACCGCCCCGAACTTCTTGGCCACGTAGACGAAGCGCCAGCGCAGGTGACTGGAGTTGCGGATGACCATGCGCAACAAACCCTCCACGGTGCCGGTGCGCAAGGACCGCAGGGTCTCCAGGATGACATCGGGCCGGACGTCCCGGGGCAGGTCGAGGATGATGCGGTAGGGGTCGGTGGTCACGCCCACGCTCTCGCCCAGACGGGCCGACAGCAGGGTCGAGAGCATCTTGGCCAGGGTCTCGTTGACCTTGGTGCCGAAACAGACGTTGAGAATGGCCAGTCGCTTCCCCATCTCCAGCGTCACCACGGTGTCGGAGGGCAGGACCGCTTTGGCCCGCTGCGACCTGATGTACTCGGCCAGGGAGGAGTTGGCCGGGGCGTCGCCCTGGTAATGCGAGTAGTCCTCCACCCGTCTCAGCCTGCCCACCTCCTGGGCCACGCTGTAGGGCACCGGTATGTCCTCTCCCACCCAAGAGGGTATGGAACCTATCTCCTTCACCTGCTCGACCAGCAGCTCCTCCTCCCGGACCTCGACGATCCTCCAGGTCCTGCCCCGGGTGATGAAGCTGGCATACGGCTCGGCGAAGGAGACCACGAAGCTCTCGTCCAAGGTGCCCACCACCGCCCGGGTGGCCAGGTCACGCACCAAGTAGGTCCGCTCGTCCGGGATCATGGAGATGTTGTCGTAGAAGTACTTGCGGCCCCGGGCCGATTTCCTGTAATCCTTCTCGTTCAGGAACAGCAGTCCGATCTGGGCCGCCAGCTCCAGCACCTTGTCGAACCTCTCCCGCTCCAGTTTGCGGAACGGGTAGGAGCGCTTGATGATGTCGTACGCATCGTCCTTGACCACGTTCCCCACCATGGCCATGGCCACCAGCTGGTTGGCCAGGACGGTCAGCGGGCAATCACGGACCGCGAAAGGCTCCAGCTCCTCATGGAGCGCCTTGCGCACTATGACCAAGCTCTCGGCGATCTCGTCCGGGTTGGAGGCCACGATGGCCCCCTCGGTCCTCTCCCCCACCCGGTGACCGGCCCGGCCCATGCGTTGGATGAGACGCGCCACCTGCCTGGGGGAGTTGTACTGGATGGTGAAATCCACCGAGCCCACATCTATGCCCAGCTCAAGCGAGGAGGTGCATATCAGTCCCTTGAGGCGCTCCGACTTGAACGCCTCCTCCATCTCGATGCGGATCTCCTTGGAGAGGGAGCCATGGTGCACGCCCACCGGGAAATCCTCATCCCAGACATGATAGCGGGCGGCCAGCGCCTCCGCGGTGTCCCGGGTGTTGACGAACAACAAGGTGGAGCGATGCGCCTCTATCAGCTCGCGGCAGCGGCGCATGCAGGACATCAGCTGCGGGTCGGACTGCAGCGTACCGGCCAGGTCCTTGTCGGTCTCCTCCACCTGAGGGCACTGGACGCTGAGGGCCATCTGCTTGGCCACCTTCTCGCGTATCACCGTGACCTCCCGTCCCGTCCCGACCAGGAAGTTGGCCACCTCCTGCACCGAGCCCACCGTCGCGCTCAGACCCACCCGCTGGTACTCGCCCGCCAACAGGGTCAATCGTTCCATGGCCACCGCCAGCTGCGCCCCCCGCTCATCGTCCGTGAGCTCGTGGATCTCGTCCACGATGAGGTAGCGCACGTTCGAGAGGTGCGCCCTCAGGTTCTTTCCGGTGAACAGGATCTGCAAGGTCTCGGGGGTGGTGATGAGGATGTCCGGGGCGTTCTTCGACTGCTTCTGCCTTTCCGATTGGGAGGTGTCCCCATGACGCACCGAGACGTTCAGACCGAGGGCCTCCCCGAACTCCTCGAAGCGTCTCAGCATGTCCCGGTTCAAGGCCCGGAGCGGTGTCACGTAGATGCATCGGATGCCCTTGCCCTCGGTGGTGACGAGCCGGTGCAGGATCGGCAGCATGGCCGCCTCGGTCTTGCCGATGCCGGTGGGGGCCACCAGGAGCACGTGCTTGCCCTCCAGGACACGCGGTATCGCATTGCGTTGAGGGCCGGTCGGCTCATGGATGTCCTTGTCCTTGAGGAACTGCCTGATCCTGTCGTCCAAGAGCTCGAACGCCATGGATGCGACCTATGCAGCTCTAAGCGAGCCCAAAAACCTATTTGTAGCTATCGTCAGGTGGACCGAAAAGGAAAAAATGGTGTAAGGGAAGGGGTTTATGAGGTGGCCTTCACCGGCTCCGCCTTCTTCTCCGCCGGGGCGGCCTGGGCCTGCTCGGCGGGCGGGGCGGGGTCTGTGGCCATGAGCAGCATCTCGGAGATGTCCATGACCTTGATGTTGGCGTTGATCTTCTTGGCGCCCTGCTGCAGGTTGACCACGCAGAACGGGCAAGCGGTGGCGAGGATCTCCGCGCCGGTGGCGACCGCCTCCTTGACGCGCTCGGCCGCGATGTTCACCGCGAAGTCGTTGAAGGCGGACTTGTAGCCGCCTCCAGCGCCGCAGCACTTGGAGTCCATGCGTATGTGCTTCATCTCCACCAACGTCACGCCCGGTATGGCCTTGATGACCTCGCGCGGCTCATCGAACACCTGGGCATGACGGCCCAGGTGGCATGGGTCATGGTAGGTGACCTTGGCCTTGATCTCCTTGGTGAACTTGAGCTTCTTCTCCTTGATGAGCTGGTTGCTGATCTGGGCGAAGTGCATCACCGGGAACGGCGCGTTGGCATAGTATTTGCCATAGTCGTGCGAGGTGGTCTTGTAGCACCCTGCGCAGGTCATGACCATGGACTTGGCGCCCATGCGCTCCGCCTTGGTGATGTTGTTCTCCGCGAATCCAGCGGTGAGCTTGGTCTGGCCGGTCCTCAAGGCCGGGGAGGTGCAGCACCATTCGTCCTCGCCCAGGGTGTTCAACTTCAATCCGGCACGGTGCATCACGGTGACCCCGGCCTTGGCCGGGGCGTTCATACGGTAGGCGGCGGTGCAGCCGGAGAAGAAGCAGACATCGGGGTAGGGAGAGCGCGGGACCTCCTTGGGCCAGTACTGGTCGCGTTTGGAGCGCGGCTCCCCGTAGGGGTTTCGCACCTCCTCCAGGCGCTCCCTGATGCGGATGTGGGCCTCCAGCGGGCCCTTGCCCTGCTCCACCACCCACTCCCTCACGACCTCCCAGAACTCGGCGAACTCGATGTTGACATGGCAGACGGACCAGCAGCGGGCGCAGCCAGTGCACTTGTACAGGGCGTCGACGAACTCATCGTCCACCTTGATCTTGCGACCAAGGATGGAGTCCACGGCGGTCCGCTTGGCCAGCTGGTTCAGGTAGTACACCTTGCCCCTCGGGCTGACCGACTCCCAGGGCGTCTGGGCCCAGGTGTCGCAGACCCTGATGCAGTAACCACACTGAAGACAAGCGGCCATTTCCCTTTCGATGCTCTTGGGCAGTTTCACCATTGGAATACCTCGATGAGATCAACCAACAACCTGGAACCCGGAGGTGGGATGTGGGATATGGATGGAAAACGAATATAAATATTATATGCAGGAATACAACGGCCGGGAAAATCCACCCATCCAGATGATGAAAAAGCACGCGTGTTATTTTTGCACAATCGTTACCGTTCACCCCTCCAATATCGGGGAGTAACCGTACCAACTTCCTTCGAGCTTGAGCATATGGACGTTCTCCTGCAGCAACTTGAGATGTCCGTTCTCGATGCCGGATAGCTGTCTCAATCGGCCCTTGACGCCCGGCTCGGTCGCGCTCTCGGCCGCCTCGTCGTACATCTGGATGGACCGTTTCTCCACATCTATGCCCACCTCCAAGGCCTGGATCTCCTCCTTGACGGTCAGACAGACGTTCCGCTCCATGAAGGGGAACACCTTGTCCGGGATGACACCCATGTACCTCTTACTGGCCTCCACCCCCTGGACGTCATATCCTTGGGAGATGCGGTCGATCTCCTTCTCTATCAACTCCTTATGGCCCAGCTCATCGCGGGCCAGTCCCCGCATCAAGGCCTTTCCGGCGTCATCCTTGACGCATTCCTCCAGACCTCTGTAGAAGCGGATGCCGAACTCCTCTATCGCTACCGCGGCATAGAGGACGGAAAGCTGAGACCGGATGGATTCAGAAGGTTCCTTGAGCGCTGCCATGTCATCTTCCATGGGAACATTTCTTATTTCTTTTTATTGGATTTTTCCGGGTGCCTGCTTAATATCGCCCTAGCTCCATCCACTGCCAATGCGTGCCCTGCCATATCGCTGGGCGGTCCTGCTCATCGCCTGCATGGGCAGCCTCATGGCCCCTTTGGACTCCACCATCGTCAGCGTGTCATTGCCGGTCATTTCCGAGGACCTAGGGATGGACTATGCCTCAGTGGTGTGGGTTCCCACGGCCTACCTGGTCACCATAGCCGCCCTCCTCCTCACCATCGGTCGACTCTCAGACCTGAAGGGTCGGAAGAAAATTTACTTCTGGGGCTTTGGCATCTTCACCTTGGGGTCGGTCCTCTGCAGCATGGCGCCAGATGGGTCCTTCCTCATCGCTTCCAGGGTCGTCCAAGGGGTGGGTGCGGCCTGCATAATGGCGACCGGGGCGGCGATAATCACCCATGTGTTCCCACCGCAGGAGAGGGGCAAGGCTCTGGGCATCAACGCCATGTTCATTTACGTCGGCCTATCCCTCGGACCGGTCCTGGGAGGGGTGCTGACAGACCTTTTTGACTGGAGGGCCATATTTTGGGTCAACGTGCCCATCGGTCTCGTGGTCATGGTCCTGACCTGGGCCATCATCAAGGAGGATGGGGTCAGCACCGACACCAGGTTCGACCTGGCGGGCGCGACCGTGTTCGGGCTGGCTCTGGTCTGTCTGCTGCTCGCCCTCACCTTCGGGGGATCGGAAGGTTGGACGGACCCAGGCATAATCCTCCTCCTCATGGTCTCCATCGGTCTGGCGGTGCTTTTCATCCATATTGAGCGGAGACAAGGCGACCAGGCCATGCTCAACCCGCGACTGTTCACCGAGAACCGTTTGTTCGCGGCAGGCAACCTCTCCGCCTTATTGAATTACACCGCTTTCTTCGGGGTCAGCTTCGTCATATCCTTCTATCTGCAACGACTGTTGGGCCTTTCGGTCCTGGAGACCGGGATGGTGCTGCTATCCATGCCCGTGACCATGGCCATCGTCGCACCGATTAGCGGATATTTATCGGACAGCATAGGCTCCCGCACGCTAAGCACCACCGGGATGTTGATCTCAGCGATCGGATTGACCATCCTAAGCACCCTCAACGAGGGGAGCGGCCTAGGTCTGGTCGTCGGCGGTCTGGTCGTGCTCGGCGTGGGCATGGGCATGTTCGCATCGCCCAACACCAGCGCCGTCATGGGGTCGGTGCCCAAGGACCAGATCGGGGTGGCATCGGGAACCATCTCCACCATGCGCACGGTGGGCCAATCGCTCAGCCTGGTGGTCATGGCGGCGGTGATCGCCGCGGTGGCCGGGTCGGACATCGCCGACCTGATATTCGGCGGCGGTTCGGTGGGGGACATCGACGCGGTGCAGGAACAATTCCTGAACGGCATGCAGGCGGCCTTCCTGGTGGCGGCGGGCATCGCCGTCCTGGGTGCCATCGCCTCCTCGGTTCGTGGAAAAGAGGTCAAGGAAAGACGACTGGACAGATGATAAAAAAAATTCTTTGTATTAAGCGAGGGTTCGAAAGATATAATAACGCGAGGGGGGTTGCCCGCCTGAAGGCGACCCGGCCTTTTGACCGGACCGCCCGTACAACACGGGCTGGCCTAAAAACCTGCCCAAGAGCAAGGAGAAATTGCTGACCTCCTCATTGTTCATAGTCCTGTTCGTCGTGGCCCTCATCGGCACGACGCTGTCCTTGGCCCTGCAGAAGCGGTCCCGAACTGCCGCACAGATGGCCATAGTCACTCTGGCAATCTCCTCATTTCTGGGCCTGGTCATCAGCGTTCTCGTACTGGGTGGGTCCGAATTGGCCGTGTCCATGGACCAACACCGAGATAGCCGGTTCTTTCCTTTATGGCCTGGAGTTCGTGCTCGGGCCATTGCAGGCCTTGGTCCTATCTAATCGTCTCCACCATCGCCCTGCTCGTCTCCCTCTTCAGGTATGGATCCCTCAGGTCAGAGCAGGGTACGCTCCGGCCCACGGTGGAAGCGGTCCTGGTATTTTTCTATCTGAGCATGGTGGCGGTCATGTCGCCGCGGACAACGTGATATTGTTCCTGGTGGCCTGGGAGGCGATGTCCCTTACCTCATACCTTTTGGTGGTCTCCGGTCCGGATGGGCCCGGTCAGGGCTGAGACTACCTGACCATGACCCATCTGGGGACGGCCATGATAGCGGTGGCCTTCCTGCTCATGGCCTATTATGCCGGTTCCTATCGATATGGAGGACCTGGCCGGGGTCGGGGCGGCATATGCCGGTGCTGGTCCGGAACGCCACCTTCCTACTGACGTTGGTCGGTTTCGGTGTCGAAGGCCGGGCTGATCCCTCTGCACTTCTGGATGCCGGACGCGTATGCGTCCGCCCCCAGCTCCGTCGACGCGTTGCTGTCCGGGGCCACCATCGGTATAGCCATAATGTTCATGCTCATCTGCTTCTTCGAGTTCCTGGGGGCGCATGGAGCTGTGGTGGGGTCTGCTCCTCATGCTCCTTGCCAGCGTGTACCGCCCTGCTGGGCGTGCTCTATGCCCTGGAGGAGAGGGACCTGAAGCGGCTGCTCGCCTTCTCCAGCGTGGAGAACGTCGGCATAATCTTGTTGGCGGTGGGAGCGGCGATGGTCTTCTATGCCAGCGGTCTGCTGACATTATCCGGCCTCAGCTTGGTCGCTGGGCTATTCCATCTCTTCAACCATGCCATGTTCAAGGCCCTGCTCTTCTTGGGGCAGGTGCCGTGAGAGGACTCCACCGGTGAGACGAACATGGAGAGGATGGGGGAGCTGGCCAAGAGGATGAGGGCCACCAGCGCCCTATTCCTCATTGGCGCGATGGCGGTCGCCGCCCTGCCTCCCTTCAACGGGTTCGTCAGCGAATGGCTCATATTCCAATCGCTGCTGCAGTCCTATCAGATCGAGACGATAACGGTGAAGTTGGTCATGCCCATGCCATTGGCGTAATGGCGTTGACCGCGCGCTCTGGCCACCGCCGGGTTCGTCCGGGTGTATGGCATGACCTTCCTGGCACTGCCCCGTAGCCGAGCGGCCGAGGGGGCGAAGGAGTCCCCTCCTGCCATGGTCATGGGCATGGCGACCTTGGCGGCTGACATGCCTTCTGAGCGGGGTCCTCGCCGTCTATCTCGTGCCCATGTTGGACGACGCCTCATCCTTCCTGATCGGCGTCGAACGTGGCCGACCAGATAGTCGAACGGGTGGTCCTGGTCCCAAACGGGGAGGCTTCGTCCAACCTGTCGCCGATGCTGTTGGGGTGCTCCTGCTCATGACCATCCCCCTCGGCTTCGCGCTGGCCATCTATGTCGGAAGCAGGCGAAAGCGCCGTGAGGCCACCTGGGATTGCGGGACCCCGTTGAACTCGCGCAACGAGTACACCCCCACCGCATTCTCCCAACCCATCGTCCGCGTCTTCAGTTCCATCTATCGATCCCAGACCGAGGTGGCCACTGAATATGGCGCCTCGCCCTATGTAAAAAGAAGGGTGGTATTCACCGCTCACCTGACGCCGATGTTTGAGCGCTACATGTCCGACCCGTGGTCTCCACCGTGCGTGGGGCGGCGCGGCGGGCGAGCAGGATCCAGGCCGGAAGCATCCAGGCATACCTGGCCTACATCTTCGTCATCCTGGTCCTGCTTTTGATCATCTTCCGGTGATACCATGGAACTATGGTGACCACCACCATCATTGCGGTGACCCAGGCCGTCACTCATTGTCTGATGGCGCCGCTGATGATCGGGGTCGTGCGAAAAGTGAAGGCGTGGTTCCAGGACCGGCGCGGACCGCCCTTGCTCCAACCCTACTGGACGTCTTCAAACTTTTCCACAAGGAGAGCGTGGTATCGGAAAAGACCTCTTGGGTTTTCCAGCGGCACCCTACGTCGGTCTCGCCTCGATCTTCGTCGCCGCCTTGATGGTGCCGTTGTTCAGTCCAGGTCCCTGGGGTTCATTGGCGACGCCATCGTCGTGGTCTACTTGCTAGCACTATTCCGTTTCTTCATGGCCTGGCGGCCTTGGACGCCGGGTCTGCCTTCGGAGGGATGGGCAGCAGCCGGGAGATGATGATATCGGCCATCGTGGAGCCGACGATGCTGCTGTCCATCTTCACCATGGCCCTCATCACCGGGACCACCGTCTATCGGCGATATCCGATCACCTTGGCGGCCACGGGATCCGGCCTCTTGCACCGCTGTTCCTGGCCGCCGCCGCCTTCTTCATCTCCCTTATGGCCGAGAACTCTCGGGTGCCCTTCGACAACCCGGCCACCCACCTGGAGCTGACCATGGTCCACGAGGGCATGCTGCTGGAGTACTCCGGAAAGGAGCTGGCCGTGATGGAGTTGGCCTCCTGGGTCAAACTGGTGCTGTTCATCGTCATCCTCTGCAACGTCTTCTTCCCCTGGGGCATCGCCACCGACCTGACCGTGACCTCCTGGCCGTCGGTACCATGCCATCGCGGTCAAGGTCCTGCTGGTGGCCCTGGCGATAGCGATGATCGAGTCGGGCATGGCCAAGATGCGCCTGTTCCGGCTGCCCAACCTTCTGACCGTCTCATTCACGTTGGCCCTGCTGGCGGTGATGTCCTATTACATTCTGTGAGGGTAGTCCATGAACGACCTGATGCTCACGGACGCCATCAACGGCCTGGCGGCCGTCATACTGCTGACCGCCTTCGTCATGGTATCGCACAACCGCATGCAGCAGCTGGTCCGCACCTTCGCGCTCCAATCGATCGCCTTGGCGGCCTTCGCTGCCGCGGTGGCGTATTACACCGGATGCCGGCACATCTACATCGTCGCCGTCCTCACCCTGGTCCTCAAGGGATTCATCATCCCCCGTTTCCTCAACTACACAATCGAAAGATCCACGTCAAGAAGGAGGTCGAGCCCCTGGTCGGCATCCCGCTCTCCCTGCTCATCTGCGCCGGGTTGGTCCTCGTAGCGTACTACGTGACCGAACCGGTCATCGCCGGGGCGGATGCGATCACCCGGAACTGCCTGGCCATATCCATGGCGGTGGTGCTCATCGGTTTCTTCCTGATGATCACCAGGAGCAAGGCCATGAGCGAGATCATCGCACTGCTGGTCATGGAGAACGGGATGTTCCTCGGCGCCATATCGATCACCTATGGCATGCCCCTCATCGTGGAGATCGGCATCTTCTTCGATGTGTTGGTCGCGGTGCTTATCATGGGCGTATTCGCCTTCAAGATCAACCAGACCTTCGAGACGCTGGACACCACCTTCATGAGGAGGCTGAGGGACTGATATCGTGATCGAGGCCCTCCTGCTCATACCATTGGTGCGGCGATTTCTGCTTCCCCCGCACCGTCCTCGGTGGAGGTGGCGACCCTCGGGTTCCACCGCCATTCTTCGCCATCTCGCTGCTATTTGGGCTATCGGTCTTCAACAACGGCCCCATCCAGTACTCGTACTGGTACGTGGACGAGCTGAGCGTGTTCATGCTCTTCCTGATCACCTTCGTGGCCCTGATGGCCGCGTCTATATTCCGTCGGCTACATCGGTCACGACTAAGGGAGAGGAGAGATAGACCCGCGCAGCTGCGCGTTCCTACCTGATGGTGCAACTGTTCCTGCTCACCATGTTGCTGGTGGTCGTCTGCGACAACCTGGGCATGATGTGGGTGGCCATCGAAGGCACCACCTTGGCATCCGCCTTCCTGGTGGGGTTCTATGAGAAGGACACATCGGTGGAGGCGGCCTGGAAATACCTCATCATCTGCTCCGTGGGCATCGCCTTGGCATTGTTCGGCATCGTCCTGACCTACGCATCATCCATCGAGCTGCTAGGTGACAGCTCGAGCGCCTTGGAATGGACCACCCTGCGTTCCATCGCGCCGGAGCTCGACCCGACCTACCTTCGGCTGGCCTTCATCTTCATCATGGTGGGCTATGGTACCAAGGTCGGGCTGGCCCCCATGCACACCTGGCTCCCCGACGCCCATAGCCAGGCCCCCTCGCCGATCAGCGCGATGCTCTCTGCCGTCCTGCTGAACTGCGCCTTCTACGGCATCTTGCGCTTCTTCATCATCACCGAGCTGTGCGTCCCTGGGTTCGCCACCGACCTGATGCTCATCTTCGGTCTGCTGTCGATGGCCGTGGCCGCGGTCTTCATCATCGTGGCCAAGGACTCCAAGCGCCTCCTCGCCTACAGCAGCATCGAGCACATGGGCATCATGTCCCTGGGTTTCGGCCTGGGCGGGTTCCTGGGCATATTCGGTGCCTTGTTCCAGATGCTCAACCACGCCCTCACCAAACCGATCCTCTTCTTCTCTTGGGGAACATCCTCCAGACGTTCTACACCAAGTCCATCGATGAGGTCAGGGGAGTCCTTCGGTCATGCCAATCACCGGTGCGCTCTTCTTGGGGGGCCTGGCCATCACCGGCTCGCCGCCCTTCAGCATGTTCCTTGGCGAGGTCACCATCCTCCAGGCGGGATTAACCACCGATCATTTCCCGGTCTCCGCCCTCTACCTTCTCCTACTGGCCATCATCTTCGCCGCCTTCATGTACCACATCTCCCGGATGGTGTTCGGCAGACCACCGAAGGGGTCTACAAAGGGGAGACCGACCGACTATCCCTGGTCCCCATGATCGTCCTCTCGGCATCATCCTGATCATCGGTCTATTCCTACCCGAAACCATCAGCGACATTCTGACCGATGTGGCAGCATCTTCCCAGGAGGCAGTCCATGAACGAAGAGCTGAAGGAGCTCATCGAAGAGGTGCCCACCACCACTCCGCCGGGCTGCTATCCTCCAACATCAGCGGGAACATGTTCTACCTCCAGGTGGCAAAGGCCTCCCTGCCCGAGTTCGTCGCCCATCTCCATAGGAAGCACCATGCCCGGCTGATCTCCGAGCACGTCGCTGACGAACGCGGAGAGAGGGCTGCTATTACTCTATGTGCTCATCCTCCCCAAGCAGAAGGGGGTCGTGACCTGTCTGGCGGAGATCGACCCTGACAGTGTCATTCCCCTCACTGACGCCCACGATCTTCGCCGCCAATTGGTTCGAGAGGGAGGTGCAGGACCTGTTCGGGTTGATCGCGGAAGGGCATCCCGACCCTCGACCGCTGGTCCTCTACGACGACTGGCCGAGGGATCATATCCATTGAGGAAGGACTTCGACTACACCCATGCCCGTCCCAGGGTGCCTTCCCGCTATGACTTCAAGAGGGTGGAGGGGGAAGGCGTTATTCGAGATACCGGTCGGGCCCGTCCATGCCGGGGTGATAGAGCCTGGTCATTTCCGGTTCAGCGTGGCCGGGTGAGCCCAGTGATCAATCTGGAGATCCGACTGGGCTACACCCATCGGGGCGTCGAGAAGCTCTCCGAGGCGCTGCCCTATGAGCAAGGCGCGTCCTTCGCGGAAAGGATCTCTGGGGACAACGGCTACTCACATTCCTTGGCCTATTGCCAGGCGGTGGAGGCGGCGGGTGCCCAAGTGCCGGAGAGGGCCCTCTTCCTTCGCACCGTCTATTCCGAGATGGAGAGGCTGTACAATCACATGGGGGACGTCGCCGGCATCGTGCTCGACACCGCCTTCAGCCCAGGGGCCCAGATGGCCTATCTGCTCAGGGAGAGGTTGCTGGACCTCAACGAGTCCGTCAGCGGTTCGCGGTTCCTCCGGTCCCTGAACTGCCTGGGAGGGGTGCGGAGGGACATCGACCTACCGACATCGTTGCGCATCAACGCGTTTCTTGGTCAAGGCGAAGTTGGACTTCAACGACTTCCAGACGAAGGTGCTGGGCATGCCCTCCTTCCTGGACCGGACAGAGACCACCGGGGTGCTCAGCCTGGAGGCGGCGCGACAACTGATGGTCGTCGGGTCCGGTCGCCCGAGCCAGCGGAATCGACATCGACGTCCGCAGGGACCGTCCCTACGCTGCCTACAATGAACTGTCGTTCAACGTCCCTGTGCACCGGGAAGGCGATGTCCAGGCACGCTTCCTGGTCAAGTGCGAGGAGGTCTACGAATCGATCAGCATCATCGAGCAGGCGCTGGACCAGATCCCATCAGGCGCCGATCTCCGTCCAGATGCCTGCGGTCCCGGAGATGTTGGCACGGTTCTCATTGGTGGAGATCACACCGGGGGGAGCTCATGCACTGGGTACTGACCGGGGAGGGATGTCCCCATCGACACAAGGTCAGGGACGCCTCCTTCATGAACTGGCCCGCCTTGGAGGTGGCGGTCCCCGGTAACATCGTTCCCGGACTTCCCATTGGTGAACAAGAGCTTCAACCTGTCCTATGCGGGGAACGACCTCTGAGGTGGCAAAAAATGAGGTCGCTGCGGTCCAGATTGAAGATCAAGGGGGTGGTGACCACCGACTATCCACGAGTGGACCACATCCCATACGAGGGGTATCTCGGCATGCCAGAGGTCGATACGTCGCGTTGCGATCTGTCCGGTCGATGTGCCCTGGCCTGTCCCGACCGGGAGCGATAGTGCTGACAGACAGTTCGGTGCGGATCGACCTCGGACTCTGTCTGTTCTGTGGGGAATGCGTCAGAGCCTGCCCTCACAGCGCCATCTGGGATGACCAAGATGTACGAGCTGGCCAACAAGGACCGGGGGACGTTGGAGGTGGATTTCTTTGTGCGCTGAGTACCTCCATGACCTCTGACCTGGGCCACCTGTCCGAGGAGCTCAGGGCAAAGGCGATGAAGGTCCTGGGCCGTTCCTTGGCGATCAGGGAGGTGGATGCTGGGTCATGTAACGCCTGCGAGGTGGAGGTGAACGCCCTGAGCAACCCCGTCTATGACATCGAGAGGCTAGGGGTGCAGATCGTGGCCTCGCCGAGACATGCAGACCTGCTCCTCGTGACCGGGCCAGTTACTCGGAACATGGAGCTCCCTTTGATCAAGACCTATAAGGCCATGCCCGAACCTCGCATCGTGGCGGCCATGGGCGTATGCGCGATCAGTGGTGGCATGTTCAAAGGAAGTTATTGCTGCCACAAGGGAGTGGCTGAGGTTCTGCCAGTGGACGTATTCATTCCCGGATGCCCACCCCGACCTCAGGCCATAATACAAGGGATAATGGAGGCCTTGGACATGATGGAGGAGAAAAGACAGACCGAGCGTCCCAAAAGGTATCCTGCCCTGACCTTGCGATCACTTCACCACTATCACGGTGCATCGGGAGTTGCGCACCACATACTCTGAGACCGAACCGATGAGGACCCGGTCCAACACGGTCTTGCCCGAGGTCCCGACGATGATGGCCTCTGCCTTGACCCGGTCGGAGGCGGAGATGATGGCCTCATATGGGCTTCCTGCTTCGAGGAGGGTGGTGACCTCCACTCCCTTCTCCACAGCCTCCAGCTTCAACCTCTCCAAGACCTTCATACCGTTCTGGATGAGCTTCTCCTTGTCCTCGTCCGCCTTCGGGCTCACCACGAAGACGATGAACAGCTTGGCCTCATGACGCTTGGCGTACTCCATGGCGTATTTGGTCGCTTTTTCCGAGTGCGGTTTTCCATCGGTCGCGAAAAGGACGTTCATCTCAGAATCGCCTTAGGTGTTGGCATTGTGCTGGAATTAATAATAACTTGCCTCTTCCTTCAGGCATCGTCCCTGGTCCTTTTGGAATAATACACCACGTCGTCCTGACGTTCATAACCCAGGTGGGCGAACATCTGTTGGGACCTCTCATTATCGGCCATGATCAGACAGGAGTAGACCTCCAGTCCCAGCTCCCGGAATCGCCTCTCTGCCTCCCTAACCATCAGCGCCCCCCACGCCCATCCGTTGGCACTGGGGAAGGACGGCCAATCGATTGATCCAGCCTTTCCTCCCATCATGGGTGCAAAGCGCCGCGGCGACGATACTCCCCTTGCTCTCCGCCACAAAGAAGATCGATGACGGCATCGCCAGCTGGGTCAAGATCGCCTCGCGAGAGTCCCTGCCGACGGCACTGTACTTCAAACCAGAGAGGCGCCACAGATCCACCACCGCATCATAGTCGCCCCCCCTCATGTCCCTTATGACCAGAGGGGCATCATTCCCGGTAATGTGCATTTCCTTCGTCATCTCCCCCCGCCCCCACGTCGAAATCCATCAACTTCGCCTCCCTTCTAGGCGAATGGTCTGAAAGCGCCGGTCCCATGGCGCAGAGCCCTCTCTCCGGCCAACGAGTCCGTGTAGCGACCATGACATTCCAGGCACAAGGTCTTGAGGTTGCGGGGATGGTCGCTGCCATTCGCCACCCTGGGCCTGATATGGTGCACCTCCAGGTACCAGGACGGCAGTCCCTTCAGCTCCCTCCCGCAATCCTGGCATATCCAATCGTCCCTCTGGATGACCGCGGATCTCACTTTCCTCCACGCCCTCTGCCGCAAACGAGAGGGCATATGCCGATCGAGCAATGGTTCGATGCCCCCTTCCGGATCCCAACTCGGGATCTCGCTCAGGACCTCATCAAGCCGAGCATCGGTCTGACACACGAGCATGCCAAGCAGGTCCTCATGGCAGGTCCCACAAGCATCGCAGACCTGTAAGTGGACGGATCTGGCCATCACGGTCCTGGTCCGCATGTCCGGGTCCCAGCCTCGATGGGGGCAATCATCCGCCCTTTCCTGGGTGCAATGCCTCAACCGGTGGCTCAGTTCCCGTCCCCTCATCGACCCGTCCAGGAGAAGGCGAAGGCAGAGGCCTGACCTTCCTGGGCGGTCCTGGAAATGACATGCTCTCATGGTGCCTTATCGCCTCGATTTTTCCTTTCCACTGCCAGGGCCAGCGCCTTTCCGCCCAGGCTCCGCTCCAGCGAGATGGCGCTGGAGGTGCACATCTCGTGGCAGGTGTAGCAACGGATGCATTTCTTATGGGACAGTCGGACCTTGCCACGACTCTCTCGCATGGCCCCCGTGGGGCAGGAGCGCACGCAACGGCCGCACAACGAGCATCGGGAGTGCATGACCGCAGGGCGGAGGGCATAGACCCGAACCATCTTGACCAGGTTGCGCTCGATCGCTCCAGATCTTTTCTTCTTGCCGGAAGCATAGGTGGAAGGGCGTTTGAAATCATCGACCACCATGTCCTCCCATCTCTCTCCGAGGACCTCGATCTGCATCAATGTCCTTCTCCAAAGTCCCTCTGTTCCAAGCCGCCCTGATGGTGCAAACGTCCTGAGGGTGCATCTTGATCAGTCTGGCGGCGACGACGTCGATGGCCGCATAGGATGGACTGGCGAGGACCGCCCCGATGGCTCTTGGGTGCTCCGGAGAAGGGGCCATCCCCTTCCATGCCCACTATCGCGTCCATGATCTGAAGGCGGGGCTTGACCAGTTCGTTCAGGTCCACTAGCATGGCCCCGAAATCATCGGGCTCTGGAAGGCGGCCGTGGAAGGTGGCCTTCTCCAGACCGGGAATTAAACCGAACAGGTTCTTGGTGCCACCGGTGAGATAGGTGAAGAGGTGGGTCTTCAGCTTGGAGACGGAGACGATGGCGTCAACATGCATGGCTGGCTTGATGATGAGGAACCGCTTGATCTTCGACCCCTGCGGGTTGGGCACCTCTTCGTATTCGACATCATAGTTCAACTCCACCCCCAGGTCCTCTGCCACCTCCGCATAACCTACGGTCTCGTAGGCCTTGCGCAGCCCGTTCGAGCTATAGACCGACCCAGCTCCTGGACTTTCGGCGATGATGACCTGGCATCCCGCCTCCTTGAGCAGCCTGCAAACCGCATGCACCATATCGGGATGGGTGACGACAGCCTTCTCCGGCTCGCTGGCATGTAAGATGTTCGGTTTCACCAAAACCCTCATCCCAGAGGATACGAACCTTTGCATACCGCCCAGGTGACCGACGGCCTCGGACACCGCTCGATAGCACACTTCCCGTCCATATCCATCGCATCGGACCAAAGAGACCGAGCTCATCGAGGAACTAAGCCAACGCCACCATAATAAAACCGACCCCTCGAGGACAATGGCTAACCGATACGGACGAGCCCCTTACTCCTCTCGTCATGCTTGGTCGTCATCATTTTCCCTAGTGATTCGATCCGTTGCATCACTGGTCGCTCCTTCGTGGCGTCCCGATAGCTCGCTTTGATCTCTGCCGAACCTTTTTGATACGGGATGTTACCAGGCAGGACCTCCACATAGGGCAGGTACGCCTCCTTGATGCCACGATCCACACCGGTCATCTCCTTGGAATAGGTGTTCCAGATGGTGTATGCGCAGTCCTTGCCATGGCCACAGCTCATGCAGCACATGGAACCCTTGACGGCAAGGCTTCCCACCACCTCGAGCCCCTCGGCCACCATGACCTTACCCATCCAATCTGCCACCGCCTGTTCGGTGCTAGTGCCCACCGCTATGATCGCGCACAATTTGCCCTTCAATAACAAGCGCTGATGCCTCAGGGAGTAGCAGCGCTCGATAAAGGCCCGCATGAATGAGGTCGGACCGTTATAGAACGTCGGGGTCCCAAGGACCAAGGCGTCCGCCCGGAGCACCTTGCGGCTCAGCTCCTGAAAGTCATCCTCGATGTCGCACCGATTGGTCTCCGTGCACTTCAGGTGCGCTCGGCACGGCCCAACCTGGATATCGGACAGTTTCACGAATTCCTGTCTCTCGGCCCCGGTCGAGGACATCATCGCCTGAACCAGTCGATCGGTGTTGGACCCATCGGTGGGGCTGCCACTTATTCCCAGGACATACATGGTTCTTTTTGACGAGACCATGGTAAGTATTTATTCCGTGCTTCGTTGTTATCAAGGCACGGACCGAGTCCCAATATTTTCGTTCGTGCCATGATTCCTTTTAGAATATAATGTGTAATATAATAATTGCCCGTTTTTTGGTCAGTATATTAAATATAGAACATTTTATTATATTGATAATTATAAAATATACATTTTAATAAAATCATTAATAAAATAATACTATAATATAATCAATATGCCAGTCAAATAATGACGCTCCGATACAACGACTCTATTAACACATCTTAAGGACTTAACACCTTATAACCTGAAACGCCTTGGAATTTATATATCAGAAACGCATACCTTTTACCATCGGGATGGATTGCACGCACGCCTCCTCTGGTGTGGTGTTCAGGCCGCATTATAGATGTGGTCTTTTCGGTTTCGATGAGGAGTAGTCATGTCTAGGATAGCACGAGCCTTAGTGGTAATGCTCGCAATTTCATTGCTAGCGTCCTGCCTGTTTGTCAACGTTACCGCGGACGACGGCTCGGAGATCAAGGCGTCAACGCCTGAAGTCTCCGGGGACCTGTCGATCATCAGCGATGGCACCACCTATAACTTCCATAAGCTGACCGCGTCTGACGTTGAGTCCTTCCGCTCCATCATGGGCACCAAGGACCTGAACACCGATTACAATCTGCAGTTGGGAGGTTTCGGCACTGGGCTGGCGCCACCCAGCGAGCTCGATTACGAGCAGATGGAGGGCAGCTACGTGCTGACCAGCACCTCCGCCGCGGACCTGACCGCAACATTGCCATCCAGCTTCGACCTTTCCACATCCGGTTCGTTCCCGGCCGTGGGCAACCAGGGCTCACAAGGCTCCTGCGCCGCCTGGGCCCTCACCTACTATGTGTACGGTTACATGGAAGCGGCGGACAACGGTTGGACATCGGCGAAGAGCGGATCGACATCCCAACTCATGAGCCCGGCCTGGACCTACAACCGCTTGAACGACTATGACAAGGGTTCATCGATCGTCGCCAACGGATGGGTCATCGAGGACTGGGGCGTTCCCACCCTGGCCACCATGCCTTACGCGGCATCGGACTATACCAGCTGGGGGAGCGAGAACGCCTTCCGCGAAGCCCCCCTTCACCGCGCCAGCGCGGTGACCTACGCCTCCGATTACAGCACCGCCACCATCAAGTCCTTGGTGCAGGCGGGCAAACCGGTCGCCTTCGCCCTGGACGGTTATCAGTTCGGGTCAGCGTTCAAGGACAACCCGACCGGGTCGAAGATCATATCCGCGGCAGATTACTCTCCGACCACCCCCAACCATGCCCAGGTCATCGTCGGATGGGACGACGCTAAGACCGAGGACGGGGACAAGGGAGCTTTCCGCGTAGTGAATTCTTGGGGAACTGGATGGGGCGAATCAGGTTACTATTGGGTAACATATTCCGCCTTCGCGGAGATGGCCCCCAAGTACGTCCCGGTTTACATGGAGGACCTGAAGGACTATGTGCCTACCACCATGGCGATCTGGCACTTCGATTCGGCTCCAGGTAGGGACACGACGTTCACCCTGAAGTTGCAGAACAACGCCACCGGCGCCACGGTGGCAAGCAAGACCTTCTACTATCGGTCCAGCTTCAGCAACGGAGCGGTCCCTAAACAGGCCGCCTACATGGCCGTGGACATAACGGACATGGTGTCCAGCTATTCCACCACCAACTGTAAGTTCGTCATAGAGTTCAGCGGTGGGTACCGCTCAGGGGACCATATCCAGTTTCAAGGTGGAGCGTTACGAGGGAGGTTACTCGGCCGGAAAGGCCTCGCAGATATCCCGCCAGTCCAGCGGTCTGCCCAAGGCAACGACTGGGGCAGTGACCACCTACATGGCGCCCTATGCCAAGATGACGTACTCAGACGCCCTGGAATCCAGCGGGATAACATACAGTTCATCCGGGTCATCGTCCTGGGTTCCGGTGGTGCACCAGAGCATGAGCGGCGGCGACGCAATGCAGAGCGGGGACGTTCCCGACGCCAGGTCGTCGACCCTCACCGCCACCTTGACCGGACCGACTACTCTCCAGTTCGATTGGAGGGCCGCGTCGGAAAGTGCGGACACGTACACCTGTTCAGTGGACGGAGCGGTCAAAGCCACCATATCCGGGTCGACCGCCTGGGCTCACATGAGCCTGAGCATCGCATCCGGCTCTCACAAGGTGGATTGGACCTATACTAAGAGCGGGTCGACCAGCCGGTATGATGACTGCGCCTACTTGGACAAGGTGCAGGCCGGGAGCGGAGGGAGCGGGCTGTGGACACAACCCCACCCACATCGTCTTTGAGCGCCTCGGGAACGCAAGGGTCTTCGGGGTGGTACATATCGGACGTGACCGTGTCGATAACGGCCTCGGACTCCAGCCCGATATCGTCCACCAACTACCGAATAAACGGTGGTTCCTGGCAGATCTATACTGGTCCGTTCACGGTGAATGCGGACGGCTCGACCACGGTGGAGTACTATTCCAAGGACAGCCTCGGTAACACCGAGAGCACCAAGAGCTCCATAGTGAAGATCGACAGACAAGCGCCAAGCACTAGCTCCGGCGTGAGCGGCTACACCGTTACCTTGAGCTCCACCGACACCAACAGCGGCGTGGCCTCAGTAAACTACAGGATCGGGAGCACGGGGACCTGGACCAAGTACACAGGACCCTTCGTCGCCGGTCAGGCTGGCCAGAGTCCAGTGGTGTACTATTATGCGGTGGACAATGCTGGCAACACCGAGACCACCCGTTCCATGCAGATCGGCGCCACCGACAGTATAGCCCCAAGCACGTCAGCGAGCCTCACAGGCACCATGGGCAAGAACGGTTGGTACGTCAGCAGCGTCAACGTGAGGTTGAGCGCCACAGACAATGTGGCGGTGAAGACCACCTACTATCGTTGGCAGGGGTCGACGTACTGGTCCACCTACCTGACCAGCTTCACTACGACCTCGGACGGGAGCAAGGTCCTGGAGTACTATTCGGTGGATTCGGTGGGGAACGTGGAGGCCACTAAGAAGGTCTCCATCAACATCGACAAGATCAGCCCGAGCACGACCATATCGGTCTCGGGGAGCACCGTGACATTGTCTGCCTTCGACTCACGCAGCGGCGTCTCAAGCATCCAGTACCGCGTGGACGGCGGCATGTGGACCACCTACAGCCGGCCATTCACGGTGAGCACATATAGCCTGGCCCGGACAGTGGAGTACCGGGCCACCGATCTGGCTGGAAACGTGGAAAGCACCAAGTCCAAGACCATCGGCCTGAGTGCGCAGCTGGCGTCGGAGGATAGCAGGGACCAGAGCGGAATGGCCAAGATCACCGACCTGCCCTTCATCTCAGACATGGGCGGGGGAAGTGCAGCATTCGCGGGGCTGTTCATCGGAGGGCTGATGATATGCCTCGGGGCAGCGCTCGTGGTCAGAAGGAGGGACCGATCGGGTTGACGTGTCCACGATTCAGAGCTCGGGGTGGAGCGGTTGGACCATGTCCGACCCCCTCCCCCTAAACCTTTTCTCAGAGATCGACCTCGATGCCGATAGGGCAATGGTCCGATCCCTGAACCGATTCTAGGATGAAAGCCTCGCGCAGGTGAGGCAACATGCCCTTGGACACATAGAAATAATCAATGCGCCAGCCCACGTTCCTCTCCCTGGCCTTGGTCTTCATATCCCACCAGGTGTACTTTTCCGGCGATTGGTCAAAGACCCGGTAGGTATCAAAGAAGCCTGCCGCCACGAAACGATCCATCCATTCCCGCTCCTCCGGTAGGAACCCGGATATCTTCTGGTTCTCCTTCGGTCGGGCCAGGTCGATCTCTTTGTGGGCGGTGTTGACGTCCCCGCAGACGACGATGTTATCACCCTTCCGCAACCTCTTCGTCGCGATCTCCAGGAAGGCCTCATAGAAATCCATCTTGTATCGCAACCGTTCCGAGGAGGCCTTGCCATTAGGGAAATAGATGTTATAGAGGACGAAACCAGGATAGGTGGCGGCGATGATACGACCCTCATCATCGAAACGGTCCACCCCCATTCCGTATTCCACCTTGTCCGGCTCGATCTTGGTGTAGAGGGCGACCCCGCTGTAACCTCGCTTCTCCTCGGGCGATACGAAGTAGGAACGGTAACCTGGTACATCTCTAAGGCCTTCAGGCAATTGCTCCGACCTGGCCTTGGTCTCCTGCACGCACAGGATATCGGGGGATTCCTTGGTCATCCAATCAAGGAAACCCTTCTTGTGAGCCGCCCTTATCCCATTGACGTTCCAACAAAGCAACCGCATGAGGTCTTCCCTTTTGAGCTGCGATGCCGGTCCGACCTTTTTATTTCTTGCCCAGGGCTAAAGATGCGTTATTATTATTCATATATTTATCTATTAATACGATGATATTTATATTGAGAATATCAAAAAAAAGAATATCGTTTGAGAACAAAATAAAATGAGCCAGCAAAAATGAAAATATTACTTTTTATGATTGCGAAGAATGATACCCACCCCTTACCCCTATATAAACCCCTCTCGACCTTCATTTAAATATTGTCAACGGACCCGCTCCTCCTACAAGGGGACGGGAAATAGGGGCGCCCGCTGAGGGGCGGGCTCCACCGGCCGCTTTAGGGAGCGGCCGAAAGGTGTCAACGAGGGGAAATTCATGCATAGGTCAGCGAGAGCTCTAGCGGTTATGCTCACGATCGCCATGGTAGCATCAGTCCTGCCCATCGGTCTTTGCGGTGACGGCACTGCGAAACAGGTCACTGCGGACCTGGCGGCCGACGCTGCGGACCTGGTCATGGTCAAAGATGGGATGACCGTGACATTGCACAAGTTGACTGCGGACGATGTCGACGGGATGCGCGCCAGTATGGGGGTTAAGGACCCGACCCGGAACTACAACGTCCTGGTGGACGGCCTGGGGACCGGTCTGGCCCCTCCGAGCGATTCCGAGTACGACCGCATGGTGGGCCAATATGCCTTGGTAGGGGCACAACCGAGCGACCTGGGCGATATGCCTTCGACCTTCGATCTATCCACCCTCAACACCTTCCCCAAGGTCGGCAATCAGGGCTCGCAGGGTTCCTGCGCCGCCTGGGCCATGACGTACTACTGTTACGGGGCGATCGAGGCTGCCGACAATGGTTGGACCTCTGCCAAGAGCGGCACCTCCAGCCAACTTATAAGCCCGGCATGGACCTACAACCGGGTCAACGACTATGACCAAGGGTCATCCATGGCCGGTAACGGGTGGGTCATCGAGGATTGGGGCGTTCCCACCCTAGCCACCATGCCCTATAACCAGGCCGACGCCGCGGGTTGGGGCAACGAGAACGCCATGCGGGAGGCCCCTCTGCATCGAGCGAACAACGTCGTCTACGCCTCCAACTACTCCACCGACACCATCAAGTCCATAGTGCAATCCGGAAAACCGGTCACCTTCGCTCTGGACGCAAATCAGTACAGCGCCTGTTTCTCCGACAACACCGGTTCCAAGATCATTTCCGCCGCGGAGTACTCTCTCAACAGCCGCTAATCATGCGCAGACGATCGTGGGGTGGGATGATAGCATCAGCGACGACGAGACCGGGGCCTTCCGTGTGATCAACTCATGGGGCACGGGCTGGGGCGAGGCTGGTTACTATTGGGTAACCTATGCCGCATTCGCGGAGA
The DNA here is from genome assembly GCA_963827905.1 of Methanomassiliicoccaceae archaeon. Taxonomy (GTDB): domain Archaea; phylum Thermoplasmatota; class Thermoplasmata; order Methanomassiliicoccales; family UBA472; genus JACXTP01. Next base: position 271,767 of record CAWHCB010000007.1, on the reverse strand, counting down.
TGGCGTCCCGTTACCAACCGGTGTATATCGAGGACCGGGCCGATTACACGCCCAGCATGATGGCGGTGTGGCATTTCGACTCCCCTCCAGGTCGGGACACCAGCTTCACCGTCAGGTTGCTGAACAACAATACCGGAGCGAACGTGGCCTCTTGCAATTATTACTATCGTTCCAGCTTCTCGAATGGGGCCATCCTCAAGCAATCGTCCTACATGGCGGTGGACATTTCCGATTTCGCCGCTTCCTACTCCTCGACCAATTGCAAGTTCGCCATCGAGTTCAGCGGCGGGGCGTCTCCCGGGACGATCTCCAGTTTCCGCGTGGAACGATATGATGGAGGATACTCACCAGGCCAGGCCACTCACATCTCCAGGCAGGCATCCGGCCTACCCAAGACCACATCCGGGTCAGTGACCACCTATATGGCGCCTTATGCCAAGCTCACCAGCTTGGAGGCCCTCGATGCCACAGGTATGAGCTTCTCCTCTTCCGGCGCCGCTCGATGGGTACCAGTGGTGCACCAGAGCATGAACGGTGGTGACGCGCTGCAGAGCGGGGACGTTCCAGATGGCCAGAGCAGCAGGCTAACTACCAGTGTGACCGGTCCCTGCACCGTGGAGTTCGACTGGAAGGTCGCCTCCGAGAGCGGCGACAATTTCGTCTGCTCCTTGGACGGGAGTGCCCAGTCCACCATCAGCGGTACCACCAATTGGGCCCATCTCCAGATATCCGTTCCCTCGGGCGCTCACACCCTGGAATGGTCCTACATCAAGAACAGTGCCAATAGCCGCGTCGATGACTGCGCCTACCTGGACAAGGTGTTCCTTGGCAGTGGCAGCGGTGGGGACGTCACTCCACCCCAGACCACGGCATCCCTGGACGGCACCTCTGGGTCGAACGGTTGGTATCGATCCTCTGTCGCGGTATCATTGAGCGCCTCCGATGCCGGCGGCGTCTCTTCCACCAACTATCGCCTCAACGGAGGTTCCTGGCAGGTCTACAGCTCGGCCTTCACTGTGAGCGCGGACGGCACAAACACATTGGAGTTCTATTCTGTGGACGTCTCGGGCAACAGCGAGGGCGTCCAGTCCTCCACCATCAAGTTGGACAAGGTCGCCCCCAGCACAATAAGTTCGTTGAGCTCCTACACCGTGACGCTCACCCCGTCCGATGCCACCAGCGGCATTTACAGGACATTCTACCGCATCGACTCTGGCCCCTGGACGCTGTACAGCACGCCCTTCAGTGCCGGGTCCTCCGGTCAACACACCGTCGAGTTCAACAGCACCGACAACGCCGGCAACGTTGAGAGCACCAAGCAGACGGTGGTCGGCACATCGGACACTACCCCTCCGACCACCACCGCCTCCCTCTCTGGGAACTCGGGTCAGAACGGATGGTACACCTCTGCCGTGACGGTCACCCTCACCGCCACCGACAGCAGCGGCATATCCTCCCGCAACTACCGCCTAGACGGCGGGTCATGGAACACATACTCAACCTCTTTCTCCATCAGCTCGGACGGAACCCACACCGTCGAGTATTATTCCATTGACACAGCTGGGAACACCGAGTCCGTCAAGAGCGTCACGGTCAAGGTCGACACCACCAAACCGAGCACATCGCACAGCGTTTCCTCCTACACCGTGACGCTCACCCCGTCCGATGCCACCAGCGGCGTGTATCGCACTTTCTATCGGATCGATTCCGGCGCCTGGGTCCTGTACAGTTCATCTTTCAGCGCGGGGGTCTCCGGTCAGCACACGGTTCAATTCAACAGCACCGATAGCGCCGGGAACGTGGAAGTGACCAAACAGGTGACGGTCGGATCATCTGACACCACGCCACCTAGCACCACGGCCTCCCTCTCCGGCACCTCTGGTCAGAACGGATGGTACGTTGGCTCGGTCACGGTCACCCTCACCGCCACCGACAGCAGCGGCATATCCTCCCGTCACTATCGCATCGACTCGGGGTCTTGGACCGATTACTCCAGCGCCTTCACGGTGAGTGGTGAGGGAACGCATACTATCGAGTTCTACTCCATCGACATGGCTAGCAACACCGAGTCGGTCAAGAGCGTGACGTTCAAGATCGACACCGTCAAACCCATCACGAACGGAAGCTCATCGGGTTATTCCGTGACCCTTTCCGCCAGCGATGCCACAAGTGGCGTGGGCGCCATCTATTACCGGGTGGGCAGCTCAGGCGGCTTTAGCACCTATTCCTCATCGTTCAGCGCCGGAGTGGCCGGGCAGGTCTATACCGTCTATTACTATTCCATCGACAGGGCCGGCAACACCGAGACCTCCAGGTCGATGCAGGTCGGCACGGCAGATACCACCCCGCCGATCACTTCGGTCACAGTGTCGGGGACCATGGGAGGGTCCAACTGGTTCCGTTCCACCGTGACGATCACGCTCACCGCCAGCGATGACACGTCCGTCTACCGCACCTACTACCGGTGGCAGGGCGCCACCACCTGGAGCACCTACTCCTCGTCCTTCAGCTCTTCCACGGAGGGCGACCGAACCTTGGAGTATTACTCCCTGGACAGCAATGGCAATTCCGAGGCGGTGAAGAACGTGCGGATAAAGATCGACCGTACCGCACCCACCAGCTCATCATCCGTAACAGGGGGCACGGTGTCATTGTCCTCTAGCGACGCCTTGAGCGGCCTTTCCTACATCGAGTACCGAGTGGATGGCGGAACCTGGACCACCTACACCACCGCCTTCACCATCAGCCCGCTCTGGCAAGCCCACAACGTGGAGTACCGGGCGATGGATGTCGCCGGGAACCTGGAGGGCATCACGCTCCCGTACCGTCGGCGCGGACGACGAGACCGCCCCCAGCACCACGGTCGGGCTGGTCGGGACCGAAGGTAGCTCCGGATGGTACCGGAGCGCGGTGTCGGTGGTCCTTACCGCTGGTGACGATGCTAGCGGGGTGGAGCGGACCTGGTACTCCCTGGACGGCGGTGCCTGGTCCGTCCCCTCTGGATCGTTCATCGTCACGGGCGACGGGGTCCATCGACTGCAATATTATTCCATCGACAAGGCGGACAACGTCGAATCGCAACGGTCCTTGTCGATAAGCATCGATATCGTAGCCCCGTTGACCTCGCACCAGGTGGACAATGGATTGGTGTCCCTGGCCGGAACCGACGCCACGAGCGGCTTGACCTCCATCCACTATCGGTTCGACTCAGGGTCAGATATGGTCTATAGGGAACTGATCACCATCCCCGACCCCTATTTGGCCCACACGTTATACTACCACGGCCACGACCAGGCCGGGAACGCCGAGGTGGAGCGGTCCGTCCTGATCCCGGCCTCCAATGGAAGCGAACCGTTGCCCCCTGGTCCGCCTACCGCCCTCCAGGTATCACTGGTCGATGGGTCCGTGATGCTTCAATGGTCCATCCCGGATGAAGATGGAGGCAGCCCGGTAATTGGTTACAAGGTGCTCCGTGGGACCGCCTCCGGTGAGGAGACCCTTCTGGGGACCACCTTCGAAACATATTATTCCGATGAGATGGTGATGGCTGGGTCGACCTATTATTACGTGGTCAAGGCCAACAACAGCGTGGGCGACAGCGTGTCAAGCGGAGAGGTCTCCATGGCGGTAGTGGCTTCGCCTACGGCCCCGCTCGACCTCGAACTCGAGACCTTCCCAGGCGAGGTGCTGGTCAGCTGGTCCGCCCCGCTCTCTGACGGTGGTTTACCAATAACAGGATATCTCCTTATCCGGGGTCCCTCGCCTGGCACCACCGAGGCCATCGTCACTCTGACCTCTTCCATGCTCAGCTACACTGATGAAGAGGTGCAGGGAGGAAAGACCTATTATTACCGGGTCAAGGCCATGAACTCCCTGGGCGTCGGTCCGGAATGTGTCGAGGCCTCGGTCCTGGTGCCATATACGATGGGGTCGCCTCGCTCCTTCTCGGTACAGTTGAACGCCGGTACGGTCCATCTGAACTGGACCGCACCCACAGGGTCTGAACCGACGGCCTATCGGGTCTTCCGTGCCATAGGGGCGGGGTCAGCTGAGTTCTTGGCCGACGTCGCTGGACCCGGGTACGAGGACAACGACCTGGCGCCTGGCCAGACCTATGGATACAGTATCGGGGCCCTTTACGACGATGAGCTGGGTCCCCTCTCCATCGTCCTGACGGTCTCAGTCCCTAACGAGGGGTCCGAGCTGCCATCTAACCCGGTGGGATTGAGCGCCATTGCCGCACCGGACGGGATCACCTTGGACTGGAACTATCCATTCGCTGACCGCGACCAGTTGTCAGGGTTCAAGGTCTTTAGGAGCACGGCTGCGGACATGGCCTATGCCGCCATGGTGAAGGAGTTGAACGACACCACCTATCTGGACAAGAGCGCCCTCCCGGGCGTGACCTATTACTACCAGGTAAGGGCGGTGAACGCAGAGGGCGAGGGTGCGGCGTCAGTCTCGGCGTCGGCTTCCAGACCTGCCGATGCTGAAAGCCTCCCCGGAATGCCAGTCGGGCTGCAGGTGACGACGGATGGGACATTGATGACGCTCGTATGGTCCCAACCGGTCACGGTGGGCACGGCCGGCCTGCTCGGCTACCGCGTTTATCGGAGCCTCGACGAGGATGGCCCCAAGCTTCTGGCCACGGTCGATGGGCCAAGCTATGAGGACCATACCACCTTGCCAGGTCGCACCTATCGATACTGGGTCGCGGCCTACAATGCCATGGGGGAGGGGGAGTCATGTGAACCGGTCTCCAATTCCCGGGAGCTTGACCCCATTGACGACCCCATGATGCCCCAGGACCTCACCGCGCGGATGGTCATGGGACAGGTGGAGCTGGCCTGGGAGGTCCCCGTAGACCTGCCCTTGAGCTATAAGATCTATCGTGGCACCGGCCCGGGAGACCTGGTATTGATCGCCACTGTAGATGGGGATGTGCGCACCTTCATCGATCTGGAGGGAGCGGAGGGCAATTATTATTCCGTGACCGCCGTCTTTGACGACGGCGAAGGTCCCTCCACCCCAGCCCAGACGGTCGTTGGTGCGGGTTATGAGACCGATCTGCCTGGTACAGGGGGATCTTTGCTGACCAACCCTCTGTTCTGGGTCGCTCTGGTGGGGCTATTCGCCGTTGCCTTCGTCGCCATCCGTCTGGGGACGCGTCGGAGACAATGAGCGCCACCGACCTCAGCATGGCCGGGACGTGGTTCTCAGCCCTGAGGTCCCAAACCTATTAACAAAGGCCTCATCGTCGTTCCCCTTCGATGACGCCTCTGTCCTTTTCTTTCCCTATCATCGCTGGACTACCGGACCTCCTCGAAGAACCCCCCGTCGGTGAAGTAGATCATGGACCTTACAGGATGGCCTACAATGGACTCGGCCGCCCTCCGGTATATCCCCATCTGCGACGCGTGCTCCTTGACCTTCTCCTTCGCCCTGGAGCGGGAAACCATCCCTGTCTTGAAATCGATCAAATACCACTGACCATCCTTGGTCCGCACCAATCGGTCCATCCGGCCGATGCACATTCTTCCATCCAGGACGATCTCGAAGCCCTGCTCCTTACGGTCCACCACCGCCTCCCTCATGAGCGGGGTGCTCAGGAAGCGCTCCCTGACCTCGGTGAGCTTTCGGGCTTTTTCCCCCCGAGGGTCCTCCTGCCCAAAATTGACGAGGACCACGGTGGCATCCTTACCCTGCAAGACCTGGTGGGCGATCTCCCCACGCATCTCCGGTGTCTCGGTGCGCGCTGATATGGCGAACCCTTTGACCTCCTCCAAGGGCATGGCCAGTTCCTGACCTCGAGAGGGTCTGAGCACCACCCTTGGTGCCGGTTCGACCGGACGAGAGCGGGCGGGCTGCCATTCGGGCCAGTCACTGGGAACGGCCAATGGTCCAGGCTCCTCCACCCTGACGACAGGGGTAGGGACTGCCATGGTGATCTGAAGGTTGACGGTATCCTCCCCCTCCCCTAACCTCTTTCCTCCCGCCTTCACATCGTTCTCGCCCAGTCCTAACCCCTGCCAGGTCCAGACCATCCAATCCTTGCCCTCCTTGGCCAGGCTCCGCTGGTCAGGTCCATGTCCGCAAAGGACCAGATGGTCCTTCGCCCGGGTGCAGGCCACGTAGAACAGTCTCTTTCTTTCCGCCAGTTCCTTCTCTGCCGATCTTCGGTCCTGTCTCCGCTTCAGGGCGGAGGCGCGCATCTCCATCGTAAATGGGTGAGGCACCTTCAGTCCAATGCCCTCCTTTTCGTCGACGCACACCAGCTCGTGCTCCTGCATTCCAGGCGACTCAAGTTCGGGGACGAGCACAATGGGGAACTCCAACCCCTTGGCGGCATGCACGGTCATCACGCTCACCGCGTCCTCCCCTTCCATGTCAAGCTGCGCCTGCCCTTCCTTGAGGTCCTCCTCCGATCGGAGGCGCAACATCTCGGTGAGGTCGGAGAGCGAGAAGAAACCCTCCGACTGGGCCTTCCGCACCAAGGCCCGGAGCTTCTCCAAGTTGGCGATCATCTGTCTGCCGCCCTCCAGGCCGGAACAGACGCCAAAAATGCCCGAGCCCTCTAGCACCATAGTAATCAGGTCGCTCACCGGTACCCTTCGCGACGCCTCGACCCATTGGTTCAGTAGCCTCCAGCACCTTTCCGACCGTGGGTCGGACGAGGCCCGGGCCTTGAGCCTCGACCAGAGGGGCCCCTTGCTCCCCTCACACACCCAGAACAGGTCCAGGTCCGAAAGGCCGAAGAAAGGCGAACGCAAGGCTCCATACAGCGAAACGTCGTCCAGAGGGTTATTGAGGAAGCGCAACACATTGTGGATGTCCGTTATCTCCTGTCTGGCGAAGAACCCTACCCCCGAATGGACATGGTAAGGGATGCCATGGTCGCGGAGCTGCTTCTCGTAAAAGCGCAGGTTGGTGCGAGCACGCAATAGAATGGTCACGTCCTTGAAACGGGCCGGTCTCGGTGCGGCGGTCCGGTCCCTTCCTTCCCAATAGACCTTTAGACCCCCCTCCCGAACGACCTGCTCCACCTTACGGGCCACCACCTCGGCCTGGGTCATGCGGTCGTCCACACCCTCGGTGCTCTCTGGGACCAGGAGCAGCTCCACGCTGCCCTCGTCGCCCCTTCTTTCCTCGGAGGCAGCTATCCTTGAATAACGGAACTCCCAGGGGCGGTCCTCACGATCCATCAGGCGGTCGAACAGGGTGTTCACCAGACCGACCACCTGGGCGGTGCTCCTATGGTTCACGTCCAGATCCACCGTTTCTCCGGAGAGCTCACCTCGGATGAAGTCCTGCATCTCCTTGAACAATGAGACGTCGACCTGACGGAACAGGTAGATGGACTGCTTGGCGTCCCCCACCACGAAAAGCTTGTCTCGATCGCCATCGAGCAGCAACCTGACGATATCCACCTGCACCTTGTCCGTGTCCTGGAACTCGTCCACCAGGATGTATCGGTAACGCTCTGCAAGGGTGCGGCGCACATCATCGTAACCCTCCAGGAGCCTTCGCGCTGCCAGTAGGATGTCGTCGAAGTCCAACGCATTTTTCTCCCGCTTCGCCCTCGCCACCGCCTCGTTGAACGAGGTGAACACCAACTTGAGATTGAAAAGGAACAGGGAGGCCTCCGTGATGAAGGCATCGCCCTCTGGCTCCAGCTCGTGCTCCAGGTCGTAAACCTCACCCAATCGTTCCCTGAGGGTGCCATAGGCCAACCTGTATCTTTCCAGGTCCGTCCCGAAGTTCTTCTGGCTGCCATAATTGCGTTGCCCCTTCACCTGATAGAGGGAGATCGTTGCCTCCAATCGGTCCTCATCGCCAAGCTCCCCGTCCAGCGCCTCAAGGTAAGGCGACGCCTCCCTCAGATAGACCATGCCCTTGTCGCCATCACCGGAATATCGGCGGGCCAGGTCGTTCAGGTCGTCCAAGGCCTTCAAAAGCGCCTTATCCTGTTTCATGGCCTGGACCAGGATGGAACGGTGCTCAGATCTCATGGCCTGCCACCATGCCTTGGCTCCATCCGGGCCTTCCAGTTTGGCGAAGGCCCGCTCCGCCGTACCCCTCTTCGCGTAAAGCGCCAACAGATAGGACCTCAATCTCCACGTCCCTGTCAGGGTGAGCAGGGAGACCAATGCCTCCTCGGTCGGTCCCCCTGTCGCCTTGTAGACGAGGGATTCGAACGCGCCCTCCACCAGAAGGTCGGCCTGGACCTCGTCCAGGACCTGGAAGTCAGGGTCGACCTCGCTCTCCAAGGGGAATTCCCGAAGCACGCGAGCGCAGAAGGAGTGGAACGTGCTTATCGAAGCCCAGTGCAGGTCCTCCAACAGATCCTCCTTGGCCTTTCCTTGTTCCATCAAGGCCTTGCGCACCCTCTCCCGCATCTCCGCTGCCGCCTTCTCCGTGAAGGTGAGCGCCAGGATGCCCTGCACCGGGGCCGCCCCCCGCTCCAGGATACGGAGGTAGCGGTCCACCAACACCTTGGTCTTGCCCGTACCAGCCCCGGCAGTGACGCATAGGGACCCCTCCCTCTCCACCGCCTCCCTCTGCTTAGGCGTCAGCATCACGACCACCCCCCATCTCCAACACTCTCATCTCATCGAAACGGCACACATGTCGGAAGTCGCAATGGTTCGGGCAGAGCCCCGCTCCTTCCGAAGGATGGAAACGGGCCTCCATCATCCCGGCGATGTAGATCTGGGCGAAACGAGCGCTCCTATGCAGCTGGCCACGCAGGTCGGTCTCCAGACGTTTTCGTGTCATCGTCTTTACCGCCTCGTCCCCCATGACCGGGACCACCTTGGTGTCCTCGGCCGAACCGATGGTGTAATAGGCACCTCCGATGCCGTGCATGTTCATCACGTTCTCCAGGGCCAATATGTAAAGCGGGATCTGCAGGGCAAGTCCTTGCTCGATGTCCTTTGGCCCCGGGGGGTTCTTCCCAGTCTTATAGTCTATGACGAAGAAGCCCCCCTTCCCGTCCAGGTCGACCCGGTCCACCTTGCACCGTAGACGAAGTCGCGATGGACGGCCCTCGCCCAGCTCCACCTCCGCCAACCGGTCTACCGAGGAGGGGTCGCTCCTCTTCCGGTTCAACCTCATGCCTACCCAGAGCTCGAAATATGTGGGCATTAGACCTGGAAGGGGGTCGGCCGCCTCGTTCTGGAGGAACAGCCCTATCCATCCAGGGAACCGCCCCTCCCCTATCAGCCTCGTCCGGGAGGAGCGCCAGGCTGGACTGGAGAAGCTGAAGTTCCGGCACTCCTCCTCGGCGATGGAACGCATCTCCGCAAGAGCCTCAGGCATGTTCTCGGAGCTGACCTTAGCTCCGCCCCGGGCGGACCGATCCCGGTAGAATCTGAACGCGGTCTCATGGAACAACGACCCTAGGTCCCTTGATTGCACGTCCTCGCTGACATCCTCTATCGGCTCCAAGGCCAGGACGTTGCGCATGTAGTAGCGGAACGGACAGAGGGCATAATCCTCCAGCATGGTGGCGGAGTACACCTTCTCCTCGTGCACTCTGGTCATGCGGGACACCACCTCTGCGTCCTCCCCAAGGACCGCATCGTGCGCAGTACGGTATCTCCCCATCCGGCAACGCCTCTCCACATCAATCCGATCGCACAGTGAGGCGGGGGATACGCTGGAGCTTTGTAGCAAGGCAGGATCAGGCGTCGACCCTCTGGCCAAGGCATAACCCAAGCCCATTTGCCCTCCCAGTCGAGATGCCACGGGCTCGGACCCCGCGATGGAACCTGTGGTCCAGACGTATTTGATCCGCTCGACGAAGGAGGAGGGGATGACCACATCACCATCCACGCTCCTTGACCAGCTGAGATGCGCCCCTTTCTTGGAGGAGAGCAAGGCCATGAGGAAATAATAGCGCTCTTGACGCAGTATGTCCCGGTTGGACAGCAGGCCTAATCGCTGCACCTCCCCCAAGTCGAAGAAGGGATGACGCAGGTCGAGCATGGGGATGTCACCCTCCACAAGGCCTGGAATGAATATGTGGTCGAACTCCCTGAGCGCGGCGCTGCGTAGACCGGCCACGGTAATGGACCTGCCCGGCGCACCCTCCGTTCTGACGGTCATGGTGGTCGCCCTCTCCCTCATCATGGTGACCAGCTGAGAAAAGGGGACCTCCTGGTCGCATAGAAGCCTCGATGTCTCCATGCGGTCCAGCACCTCCAGGAACTGATGGAAGGCGGCCCCCTCCCGCCGTGAGTTGGTCGGGTCCGCCCCATGCAGATGTCTATCCATCTCAAGATGCCCCAAGGTCTCCCGGATCGCTCGCACATGGTCGCCCACCTTACGGACCACGTCAAGGGAGGACAGGCGTTCCAATAGCGGCTCCAAGTTCTTGGACGCCCTCTCCACATCCTGCACCTTCCTCTCGAACTGATGCCTCCGCCAATCTGGAACATCTGGGGATGCGGCCTCCTCCTGCAAACGGTGCACCAAGGATCCGAATCTTTTGGACCAGTTCTCCCTCCCTTCGACGATGCTCGCCTCCCTTGAAAGCCGATCGATCACATTGGAGGAAATGGCCTCCTCCTCGCCTGGAGGCCTGAAACGCAGGTAAGGCGATGAGAGCATCCGCACCACCCTCTCCCTATGGAAATCCGAGCAGGGCACCTCTAAAACATCCAGGACCGTCTGGACCACAGTGGACTCGGCCAGGGACATCCCCGTGTCCATATCGGCCTCGATCTCGAAATCGGCCAGGACCTCTCTCATCAATGGGGCGAGCGAACGCCTCATGGGCAGAAGGATGGCGATTCGCTCGTGGGGCACGCCGGACGACAGAAGCCTCTGGACCTCTTGCGCCACACTGCGAACCTCCTCCAATTGGTCCCGATAGCAATCCAGTGTCACACAGGAGGAGAGGTCCACCCTCTCATCGGAGAGGAAAAGCTTGGACATTGCCGCCAAAGGCCCCTCTGGCACCCATACCTCGATCGCCCCCTCACTGCCTAATGCCCTAGGCCGTGAGAATAACTTATCATCGTCCAGATAAGGAACGAAATGATGCACATCCTGACAGGTCTTCGCCAAGGCGGTGAGAAGGGAGGTCTGGGCAGGGGTGGGCTCGTAAAGCCCGAAGGAGACGCACTGGGAAAAATGAGGCCTCCTTCCCTCGATCAGATGAGCTGCCAGAGCGAGCAGGCCAGACCGACCATGCCCGTCGATCTCCGCTTCTTTGCCTCGGTATCTTTCCAGGACATATGACAACTGAGGTCCCCTCTCTTGACATCCTCTCAACTGCTCTGGAGTGATACCATAGTCATCGCAGGTGGCCAGGAAGGTCGAGAGGTCATGGAGGAACCCCTCTCTCAACTTCCCCTCCCGGAAGAGCATGGGCAGGTCCGTTCGACCCTCTATCAACACTTGGCGAAGCTGTACCGCCGACTCCATTTCGTCCAAGAACGTCAACCCGGCGCCTTGGTCCTCCAACATCTGCAACGCAAGGCCTTCCAGGGTGACGATGGAGCTTGACGCCACCCCAAGTCCCGAGTCCATCATCCGCTTCCGGGTCTGCCTCACCATGGCAGAGGTGGGGAGCAGCAGTAAGCTTCCGAAGGGGTCGACCGAATAAGCGGACAGGAACTCGTCTTGTGCATCCTCTAACATCTCTTGTGGCAGGCCATGGGTGAAACGTTGCATCGGACGACCTCGGTATGGCATTCGCCATCTACATGACGCTAGGAATAGTTTGCCCAGACCGTCTCAGAAAAGAACTAACCACTGGTAGGTAGCGCCCTGGCCCTCTCTTGACCTTTCTCCGCTTTCAGGGCGCAATCCTTGAGCCCTTCTGCCTGGGACATGCACAGCGCCTGCGTGAAGGTCTCCTCGGCTCTCGTCCCATCCCCCGCCCTCAGATAGACCTCACCAAGTCCGAGAAGGTCACTGACCTCCCCCTCCCTGTCCCCCATGACCCTCTTCAACGCCAACGCCTCCAGGAGCACTGCCACCGCCTCCTCCCACCTTCCCAGGGCATAGAAGCAGATGCCTTGCATGGACATCATGTTGGAAGCGTTATCGTTCGCTCCCAGCTCCTGGTATAGTTCCTGGGCCTCCCGGAAGTCGCATATGGCGGCATCGAATTCTTTCTTGTCAATGAACTCCATGCCTGACACGGCAAGCTTGGAGGCGTTGAGCTGCTTCATCGATCTCATGAAGTTGGCGATACCCGCATGACGATCTGGCCTCTGGATGTTCGGGGGTTCCTCTTGCAACAGCATGGCATTCGAACCGCATCCAATAAAAAGATGCCGTCGGAAACGCCCAACCCCCAGAATCTTCCGGGGATGGTCACGAAGGCACGATAGCCTCGATGAAGATGTCCCACTCGAGGTTCAGATAGAATCGAAGCAGGGTCGGGGTAGAGCCCTGGGGTATCTCGAACCCGATCTTGAAAACCACGGTCTGGTCCTTGGACAGAGTCACATTGAGGGTGTTGGGCACGTTCTGTGAATACCCATAGCTGAACCCGTCCGCTGTTTCCAGGAGGAAGTCGTAGGGGGTCAGGATGAGGTCGGAGCTTCGGTTGTTGGTCAAGCTCACCGTCAGTTGCACGAACTTGTTGTTCTCCCCCGGATCGGCGAGCTGGGGTGGATTGTTGTCACGGGAAATGACGGTCATGTCCAGGTCGGTCCGGTCTATGTCCTCCCAAGGCACCTGCGACCACGCATTGGAGATGGCCCAGGCCGAGGCCACGATGGCCACCACTAGAATGACGACCACGACCACGGCTATGAGCACCCCGGTGTTGTCCTTCTTCGGCTGGGGGGGCACATAGGCGGGGGCCACGTTACGGGCCGGGGCAAGGTCGTTCCCGCACCTGAAACAGTACTGGGCCTCGTCAACGACATCCATGCCACAACGGTTGCATTTCTTCACGCCTGGTCCTCTCCTTCGTTTGGCGTATTGGGTGCCTGCTCAGTTAAAACTTTTCCAAACATCTCGATCTCCGCGCGCCCTCTAAGTTCATATCATGCTTGGGTGATTAGGGGGGCTGGAGGGAGTCGATTGTACTGTCAGAGCTGTGGGCAGGAGAACCCATCGGAGGCTCAGTTCTGCCAACGATGCGGAGCTAGGACCCTACTACCCCCTCCAGAGGTCCCGGTGGAACAGCGTCTCCAAAACTTCGCCACCGAAGTGGAGCGGCTCGCAAATAAGATCGGCAAGCACCAGTTCCAGGGGGGTTTGGGCTTCTTCGGTCCCCTGGTCTACGCGCTCATCATCATGGCGGTCGTGGCGGCCTTAGGAATTTCCTTAGACCTATTCTCGAAACCGGGCGATCTCGCTCATTACCTGGGGTCATTCCTGGTAAGCAATCTCTTCATATTCTTCCTGGCAGCGCTGCTCTTTGGGTACATGTTCATGCTGACACCTCTCAACCCCAAAGGCATCGTCCTGCTCCGGCCGTTGGCGACGGCTACAGTAGTGACATTCTCCCTTTGGTTGGCGTTCGGCATCTTCGACATCTTGGGCCGGGTCTACGAGATCGACGCCCTTGGTTCGTTGGCGGACCTGGTGCTGATCGTCCTGCCCATGATATTCATACTGCTCCTGGTCATAGGCTACGCATTGGTGTTCTCTAGAGAGCTGGAAAGGCGGGCCAAGCAAAAGACGCCCTCAGCGGTCAAACCCTCCCGGAACCTCTACCGGTCCGGCAAGGAAAGGATTTTAGGCGGGGTGGGCGGAGGTCTCGCCGAATATGTGGAAATCGACCCGAGGGTGATCCGGGTGCTCTTCATCCTGTCCGCAGCGGTCACCTTGGGGATCTTCGCCCTACTGTATATGGTCCTTTGGATGCTCCTACCTCGGAACCCGTTCGACGATTGGTCTTAGACGTCGCGCCCTGCTTGACACCACTTCCTATCTTTGTATCCGATCCACAAGGCCGCGCACGAGCCCAATGTGAGCAGCCTATGACCATCAGGACGGCGATGTTCTGATAGACGTTGTACCCGTCCGCCAGGAAGAACAACCAGGTCAGGAGCGATACGATCCCCGCCCCGAAGACCAACATGGACCCGATGATGCGATATCGAGGCAGTTCCTTGTGGTCCTTGGCCATGCTGAGGCCGTATCCCACCCAGGCCAGGGCGTTGAAGCCCAGGACCACCACTATGGAGAGCAAGAACACCCCGATGTTCTCCCAGACCGTGTAATCGCCGGCATAGAAGAACAACCAGATGATGTTGAAGCAGAGCCAGGCCACTCCGCTGATGACCGAGGCCGCGCCACGCCAGCCGCACCCCTCTGGCCATTTGTCGTTGTTGTCGAAATCCCAATCCCCGCACATGTTCGATGAGTTCATATGATCTTTCCCTGACCTCTTACAGAGGTATGGTGCATCTATTGGCCCATCACTGTACTTAGGCAGAGCGGCCACATGTGACCAAAAAAGGAATGGGGCACCATTCAGATGTGGCACGGCTCGGTGTGGACGTATATGGTCTCGATCGAGGGATGCTTGGCCTTGATGATGCTCTCCAGATGTTCCACCACGCCATGGACCTCGCGCACGCTCAGGTCTTTGTCGAACTGGCAACAGAGGTTCAATTTCAACCTTCCGTTCAATCGTTTCAGGGAGAGGTCCTTGCATGCTTTGACCTCGGGGATGGAATCGGCGAGGTCCTTCACCGAGCGAAGTATGAACGCGGCGTCCTCCTCGACCATCTGGGTGACAGCGGTCGGGACGTTTGCCGGTTCGATGTGGCTCACCACCTTTTCAATCCGAGGGTCCAGGGTGAGGATGTGCGTTTCCAGTTCGGTGCAAATCCCGTGGGCCTGTTCCAAGGTGAGCGAACTGTCCACCTCGACGTGGAGGTCGACCTCGAAATGGCAATCCTCCTCGGTGATCAGGATGTTATGCACGGAATGGATGCTCTCGAAGTGTGAGGTCTCGCTGCGTATCCTCTCCACCAGGTCGTTGCTGTCCAGGCAATATGGCTCAGCATGGATCACCAGGTCGGCGTTGGGGACGACAATGGAAACCCGTTCAGAGATCTCATGGGATATGCGATTGGCCTGTTCCAAGGGCAACTTCCGGTCGATGAGGACCACTGCATCGATGAAGGTGGCATGGCCCGATTCCCTGACCCGGAGCGTCCCGATGCCCTGCACCCCCTTCACCTTCATCGCCTCCTCCCGTATCTTATCCGGGACCCCATCCGGGGCGCCGTCAAGCAGGGTATGGACGGATTTCTTCCACATTTTGAAGCCGATGTAGGCAGTGACGGCCGCGACCCCCAGTGCCGCCACCGCGTCCACGTTCTTAAGGCCCGCCCAGGTCAATAGCACGCCGATCAGAACGATAACGGACGAGAGCAGGTCGGTGGAGAAATGTATGGCGTCGGCCTCCAAGGCCTGGCTCTTGTACTTTTTCGCCGTCTTCATCAGGGCCCGGGAGCGGCCATAGTCCACACCGATGGACATCAACATGACCAGGACCGCCATTATGCCCACGTCCGGTGTCTCATGGGTGACCAACAATCTTCGGAACGCCTCATAGACGATCCACGCGCACGTGATGAAAAGCAAGGCGGTCTCGAAGAGGCTGGACAATGATTCGATCTTTTGGTGGCCATATTGATGGTCCCGGTCCGGTGGCCGGTCCCCCATCTTCACAGCGAACAGGGTCATGACGGCAGCGATCAGGTCTATTCCGGAATGCAATGCCTCAGAGAGGATGCCTAGGCTGTTCGTCCACATCCCCACGGCAAGTTTCGTGGTGACAAGTAGCACCGCTGCCATCACTGAAACCAAAGCCACCTTTTCCTTTGGGCCGATAGCTACCCCGCCTGTTCCAAAGGACCAAAAGGTATCAGATATTATTGTTTGGGATAGCTCTACCTAAATGGAGAACATGTTCCTTCATCCTTGGCTCGGCCATGCTCTCCGCACCTCTCACCTTTCTGGTTTAGCCATCGGTCGAATGATTCTTATGGTTGAAGTCTGTGAAATCCCGTAAATCCCCAGCCCAGGTTTTATCTCCAACATGCTGCATTCTTCAGGACGGTGGGCGTGACGGTGCGGAACGATGAGACCATACTGGTAACCGGGGCGACGGGGCAGATCGGGTCCGAGCTCGTGATGAGCCTAAGGGAGCGGCTGGGAGGTGGCAAGGTGGTGGCATTGGGTCACAGGCGCGAACCTCCGGAGAGCATAGCCAAGAGCGGCCCCTTCGAAAGGGGGGACGTCACCGATCTTTCAGAGCTGAAGGAGATCGTAGAACGCCACGACGTCTCCCAGGTATATCATCTGGCCGCAGTGCTGTCCGCGGTGGGCGAAAAGGAGCCTCAGAGGGCATGGGACATGAACATGCGCGGCCTGCAGAACGTCCTGGAACTGGCGAGGGCGAATGGGACCAAGGTCTTCTGGCCAAGCTCCATCGCGGTCTTCGGTAGGGGGTATCCCAGGGACCAGACGCCTCAGGAAACGGTGTTGCTCCCGACCACCATGTATGGCGTGACCAAGGTGGCCGGGGAGCTGCTCTGCGATTATTACCACAGAAAATATGGGGTCGATGTGAGGAGCGTTCGTTTCCCTGGCATAATCAGCGCGGACACGCCTCCCGGGGGCGGGACGACCGATTATGCGGTGGCCATATTCTACGAGGCCATGCGCCATAGACGTTACGAGTGCTTCGTCCGACCGGACACCGTCCTGCCCATGGTTTACATGCCCGATTGCCTGGAGGCGATCGTGGGGATAATGGGGGTCGAGCCCTCCTCGATCCGGAGAAGGGACGCCTACAACCTCAATTCGATGAGCTTTAGCGCTTCAGAGCTGGTAAAGGCGATTCAACGGTTCGTTCCCGAATTGGAAGTGTCGTTCATCCCTGACTTCCGCCAGGCCATCGCCGACTCTTGGCCCCGGTCGTTGGACGACAGGGCCGCCCGCCATGATTGGGGGTGGTGCCCGAAGTACGACCTGGCCGCCATGACCGAGGACATGATAGCCGAGCTGACCAAGAAACAGGAGCTTGGGCAATTGTAATAAAAGAGCCCGGCCTCGTCGTCGAACATGATGTTCATGGTATCAACCCCGCCTTCCTGGCCTCGCCCTCAATAATCTCAGGGCCCCCTCGGACGAAAGCCTCGCAGAATCTGGACCCGTCCGTCGCCCCGAGCGACCGATAGGCGTTCAGACCGACGATCTTCTCCGCCACGGCCCAGATGTCATCGGTCCAGGCGTTCTTCGTAATGCTTTCGAACTTGTGACCTACGGACTCTGTTATGTTGACCAACGAGTTCGGGTCGATGGGGGTCATCACCTCATAACTGTTGATCATGAGACGACCCGGGTACATCTCCACAGCCCGCATGGTGGCCATAGCGGCGCGCTGGGACCCTGCCGTCCGCTCAAAGAACGAGGGTATGAAGATCTCCTTTGGACCATAGTGGCATAAAAGGTCCAGCACCTGCAGCACCTGTTCCCCCTCGGTCCTGTCCTGGTCCAGGACCTCGAGGTCCTGGCAACCGAGAACGCCCAACGATGCCTCCATGGCCTTTCCGATCGACGAGGGCATCGTCCCTAGCGAACCAATGGATGGCTCCATGCCAAAAGCCACCACCTTGACCTGAGACCCTCGGTCCATCAATCTCTTGATCGTCCCACCGCAACCCAGCATCCCCTCGAATGGTGAGGCCGAGACCACTAGGGCCTTCACCGGAGGATGGAGGTCCAACATGATGGGGGCGCTCCCCTCGATACCAAACAACCGCCACGAGTTAGGCCGCCCGCCTAGATCCAGCACACCGTACGTGCTCCTCATCTCCATCACCGGACTGTCGAACCTAACGTTCCGTTTGCGCAATATTTAAAATTATTGTACATTAGTGATTAGTATATCCTTAATGTATAAACAACGTGGGAATTTGGACGAAAGGGGTCGATGGATAGACGATCACATTTCAATCCTTCTCCTCTCCCGTTGACCATCGAAAGAATATATCGACTTGGTCGTCGAATAACCCCTTCGGTGGCACTATGGGCAGGGACCCCACATCATTTCTGAAGGATGAGTTCAAGGAGCTTGTAGACAACGATCTGGATTGGAGGATACGTGTCCTACAAGGGGCCAGCTCCGCTCGTTGCGTAGTGGATGGGCGTAGTGTGATCATGCTCTGCTCCAACAACTATCTCAGCCTGAGCAACCACCCTAAGATGAAAGCGGCCGCCATTCATGCGGTGGGAACGCACGGGGCAGGCTCTGGTTCTGTCCGGCCCATCGCTGGAACGATGGACCTCCATGTTGAACTTGAACGGCGTCTTGCCCGATTCAAGCATGCCGAGGCATCCTTGGTCTATCAGACCGGGTTCGCTGCCAATGCTGGTCTGATACCCCAATTGGCCGGAAAGGGGGACCTGATCATCAGCGACGAGCTCAACCACGGGAGCATCATCGATGGCGTCCGCCTCTCGTATGCGGACAGAGCAGTTTACAAGCATTGCGACATGGGGGACCTGGAAAGGGTACTTCTGGAGGCGGAGCGTCACTCCCCGGTCTACCGTCGACTGCTGGTCATAACCGATGGCGTGTTCAGCATGGACGGCGACATCGCCCCCCTGGACCAGATCGCAGGCCTGGCGGAGAGGCACGGGGCGATGCTCTATGTCGACGACGCCCATGGCGAGGGCGTGCTGGGGGATGGCGGGAGGGGCATCGTATCCCATTTCCATCTCGATCGAAGCAAGGTGCATGTGGAAATGGGGACGTTCTCCAAGGCCTTCGGCGTGGTCGGCGGCCACGTCTCGGGCTCACAGGACCTGGTCAACTTCGCCTATAACCGTTCCCGGACCTGGTTGCTCAGCGGTTCGCACCCTCCGGCGGTCGTGGCGGCATGCACGGCGGCCATCGACGTCCTGGAATCGGAACCGCAGCATGTCCGGAACCTTTGGGAGAGGGCCAGGGAGTTCAAGGGAGCGATGTCAGGATTGGGCTTCGACACTGGCCGTTCCGAAACACCGATCATACCGATAATGATGGGCGAAAGCGCCACGGCGAAGCGCTTCAGCCAGCGTCTTTTCGAGGAGGGCGTGTTCGCCCTTCCCATTGTCTTCCCGATGGTGCCAAAGGGCAAGGCGCGCATCCGCACCATCATGAACGCCGCGTTGACCAAAGGGGACCTGGAGCTCGCCATCGCCAAGTTCGAAATGATAGGAAAGGAGCTCGACCTGATCTGAAACGCGGTTCGCCAAAGCATAGCTCTTCCCGGGATACGCCGAGATCGGCCCCTTATTAACGTTTCCATCATTCTGCCGTATGCCGCCTACGACATAAAAAAAAGTGGAGACGATGCATCCGTCCGACGAAGTTTCGAGCCACAAAAACGTCCATCCATCGACAGAGCCAGTATGTTCTTTTACTCTAGCCTACTAATCCTTTACCTTACTACTCTAAGATTACCTAAACTCGCTAGATTAAAATAGATATCCCGGACAATATCGAATTGCCTCAATTGCGGAGGGATGGGAAACGCACCAGTGGGTTTATGACGATCCAGATAGCACTATGGCTCTATCGGGGGGCTGGACAAATGGAATGTCCGACTTCTCCTATGGGTCCACTTCCACGGAGAACGATCGTTCCATCCCAATCCGGTTGAATCGCGTCAATGATTACAAGGACAAGTTCATCCTGAGATGCCTTCAGGAAGATGCCAGACGAGAAAATCCTGGGTTCCTGTGGTTCCAGGAGAAATCCCAGATGGCCAAGATCGCTTGGGTGAGTTGCGAACAAGGCTATGAGCCGAGCGGTTATTATATCTGTGACAAGGAGAGACCCGCCCACGTCCCAGGCATCTTGGAGGATGTCTGGTACCCCCATTCTTTGGCACAGATATTCGTCAAGCCGGGGAACCGAGGTAAGGGCATTGGCACCAAGATGGTCCAGGACTTCCTCTCAGAGAGGAATGAAAGCTCGGTATGGGTGGAGAGCCCGAAATACGAGACGAGGTCCATCCTCACCAGGTTGGGTCTGAGGGAAAACGAGCGGCCTTATGAGGTCTGGCAGATGATGGCTGGCCTCACCAGATGGAACCGGTTCAGATGACATATGGTCAGGAAGGCCCGCCCGGAGACATATCAGGGCCTTCCGACCGTTCATTTATTTATCATTGTATTCGGTAACCGTTCTTGGTGTCCGAATGAAAGCAATGTTGGTGGACGGCTCGTTCTCAAACGACACTCTGAGCCATAAGGTCCTCGAGATGGCGCGCATCCAATTAGGTTCGAGGGGAGTTGACGTCGACGAGATCGTCCTGAGGGAAAAGACCATGCATGACTGCATCGGTTGCTTCGGATGTTGGGTCAAGACCCCCGGTCTATGCATCTTCAATGATTTCGGGCGAGAATATGCCAGGATGGAGATGGAGACAGATGTGGTGGTCGCCATAACCCCGGTAACCTATGGCGGTTATTCCTCCCTGTTCAAGAGGGCCATGGACCGGCAGATATGCGTCCTCCTGCCATACATGAAGTCGCGCGACGGCGAGACCCATCACCCTTTACGCTATCGGTTCTACCCGAAACTCTTGGTCATCGGCACCTTGGCCCAGCCATCCGATGGTCTGGAAAGCACATTCTCCAAACTGGTCGCCAGGAACGGAATAAACGGCAATACCAAGGCCGACTCCCTGCTGGTCACGGGAGATAAGGATGACGGGGCCATCAAGGAGAGCATCTCCGCCCTCCTGACCCGGTCGGAGGTGGTGGGTTGACCTCGAAGGCGGTGCTGTTGGTCGGTAGCCCCAGGGGGGAGAAGAGCACCTCGTCGAGCCTGGGCGCCTACATGATGGCCAGGCTCGAAGGGAAGGGATGGGGCTGCGTGCGGCACTATATTGGGAGCACGGTTCAGTCCATTTCCGATTTCGAGAAGGTGTTCGCCGATGTGGAGGAGGCACAGCTTGTGGTGCTGGCGGCCCCCTTGTACGTGGACAGCTTACCTTCACCGGTAATACAGTTCATGGAGTTGTTTGGCGCCAGAGGTCCCATCAGAAATACCAATGGGCCAAGGCTTTGTCTCATCGTCAACTGTGGTTTCCCCGAGGACCAGAACATGCTGGCGGTGGAGATTGCCAAGCATTTCGCTTCAGAGAACGGCATGGAATGGTGCGGGAGTCTGTCCATGGGGCAGGGAGGGATCATCTGGGGCAAAGGGTTGGAGGAGATGGGGGGAAGGACGAGACGGGTCCGTTCCGCCCTGGACCGTTCGGTCGACGCATTGGTCGAAGGAAAATGTATCCCAGAGGGTGCCAGCAGGTCCTTCTCCAAGGGCATGGTCCCTGCATTCCTTTACAGATATATCGCGAATAAGGGCTGGGAGTCGGCGGGGAAGAGAAATAGAGCCAGGAACCTGAAGGCCAGGCCGTTCCTGAGGGCACCGCCGCCCAAGTAAAAAGGTTACGACCGCCCCACCTTGCGCAGGCTTCGGGAGAGGCGTTCGCGCAGACCCTTGGTATCGGTGTAACGCAAGTCCCGCTGCTTCCTAGCGTTGAATTCGTTCGACCAGGCATATCTTTCCAGCAATGCGTTGGGTATCATGAGGTTCACGATGACCAATGGTATGGTCACGGTACATGACCGGATTGGGCACTTGTGACCGATGTTGACCGGTCCCGTCGGCAAATATTTCTGCAAGCATTGCCAACTACCTCTCCGAAGGGATGGAAATGGGAGCGGTGGAACTGAAAGGCAAGACGGTCCTGATCACAGGGGCGGCCAAAGGGATAGGTAGGTCCTTGGCGGAATCTTTGGCGACCGCAGGGGCCAACGTGGTGATGGTGGACTCAGACCCATCAGGAAAAGGCGCTGCGGAGGTCATCAGGGCCTCTGGGAGGAAGGCCGAGTTCATCCAAGCAGACCTGGCCGACCCGGCACAAGTGGACGGCATCGTCCCCTATGTGGTGGCCAGGCATGGAACGGTCGACGTGTTGGTGAACAACGCCGATCAGGTGTCCTATCAAGTCCCTGGTGGAGATGGACCAGTCCGAGTTCGA
Source organism: Methanomassiliicoccaceae archaeon (assembly GCA_963827905.1). Classification (GTDB taxonomy): domain Archaea; phylum Thermoplasmatota; class Thermoplasmata; order Methanomassiliicoccales; family UBA472; genus JACXTP01. The sequence continues at coordinate 249,739 of CAWHCB010000007.1, read as the reverse complement.
CCTGGTCATGCAGGTCAACTTCCGTTCGGCCGTGGTGCTGTCCCGGAAATGCATCACGGTCATGACTGGGAGGAAGAGGGGCACCATACTGAACATACTTTCCACCGCAGGGGCCAAGGCCCCGGAGGTAGGGGGGGCCTACCTCAGCGCGTGCGCGGCCTCCAAGGGGGCCTTGGCCGCCTTCACGATCTCTACGGGGGCGGAGGTCAGGCCCTTAGGGATACACTGCATCGGGGTTTGGGTCGGCCTCACCCGCACCCCGGGCGGAGAGCAGGTCTTCAGATCCTTGGCGGAGAGGCTCCATATGCGTTATGAGGACTTCGAACGGGGCATGGTGCCCCCGGAATTAGTGGCGGGGGCCCTCCTCCAAATTATGTCAGACCCTGAACCCTATTCGGGGGCAAACGTCGACATCGAGAGGGTGTTCCAGGTCATGCAGCAACGGCCGATCGAGATGCCCGCCGCCTCGATGGCCGTGCAGGCCCAACCGCCCCAGATGGCGCCAGTTCTGGCCCAGAAGGACGACCTGGGCGAGATGATATCCAAAGCGCATGACCAATCGGTCTCGGTGATCGGGTCGGTCAATTCCACCCAGGAAGACATAGCAAAACTTCCGGACTTCTATCAGCCCACCGCCAAGAAGGACTTCGCCCAAAGGGTGGGAGAGAGCCTCGACGACCTTGGCGTCCAGGTCAAACAGCTAGGCCTGTGGCTCAACAACCTGGAAGCGTCTTGGAAGAGGAAGGACGGCAGCTCCGTTTCCGTCCTGGGCGGGAAGGTGATCGCGATGTACGCCCAAAGGGAGGCGACCTTGCGAAAATATGCCCAGTATCTGAGGGAGACGGCTCAGACCGGTGCGGCCCTCTACCCTGACCCGAAGCAGGCGCAGGCCTTCCGCGAGGGAAGGACCAACCAAGCGTCCATCGTCGATTCCTTCTGCGTTTCCCTGCATGGGTTGCAAGAGGGCCTGGTGAAATATCTCTCCAAATGATGCTTGCGCAGTTCACGACAATTATATGAAAGGGGGCAACAATGGGAACATGTGCTTTCCGAGGACCATGCCAATGTCAAGGACCAGGTGGCCCCCTGCGGACTTCGGTGCGGTGAGTGCGACCTAGGCAATGGGAACGTGGCCGAGACCGCCTTGAACCTCGTCACCTATATTCGATCATATGATGTGGCGAAGTGGGCCAACCAGATGCCAGGAGGGGACGATATCGACTTCCACCGTCTGGACCATTTTCTGATATGGATAGGAGGGGCGGTGCGGTGCCCTGGATGCCTGAAGGGCGGGGGCAATCCGGAATGTCCCATCCGGCTTTGTTCCAAGGAGCGGGGGATGGTCTCTTGCTCCCAATGTGGGGACCTGACGCAGTGCAATAAATTCCGCTGGCTTGGCAAGACCGGTGAGCATCTGAAGCACAAGCTGGCGGAAGAAAGGTGAGCCTGGCAGAGACCTGTCGCTCGAGGCAGACGTTCCAGCCACCAAGGCCATGTCCGACCGTTGGCCGCTTAATCCTTTGAGGCCAACCACCCGACATAGTGCCCTGAGGCCCAAATCCGCTCGATGCGACGGAAACCCGCTTCTCTAAGCTCCTCCTCCCAATGGGTGGCGCTCCAGAGCCTCGACGGTTATCTCCCTGTCCTTACGACCAGTCCGATCGTCCAGGCCATCTCCGCATGCGCCGGGAGCAACGCCGCCATCCGGTCCTCCATGGTCTCCACCCTTTCTATCATCAAGAAGGCCCCCTTTCTCTCCAGGCACGTCCTTATCATGCCCAGGACCTCCTGTCGGCGAACATTCGACAGAACACCAAGACCGTTCACGCTGATGGTGAGGCGAGAGGCGATCTTGGGGAACCGTTCCCCGATGTCCAACGTCCCGACCTCCATCTCACCCAGGCGAACCTGCAAACGGAACCGGCCAAGGCAGGCGTCAACATCCTCCGTGTTCGATGAGAGGGCGATGAACCTCTGTGAGAATCCAAAATGTTGCACCAAAGGCTCGGACCAGCAACCGTCCGCACAGTTAAGGTCCACCACGCGACCCTGGGGCTCGAGGAATGCCTTGCCCACATCGAGGATGGTGGCGCGCAGCGAATAATACTCCGACGAACCCCTCATCATCGCCGTCTTGGACGGCATGGCGTTGGTCTTGGTACGCAGGGCGATCGCCGGCATCGGCATCATCTCCGTTCTCGCTTCGGCCACTTCTCTACCTCCTTTGGTCATATGCACATTTTATCGTGCTATGCCTTGTCATAGCATGCTATAATATAACACTTTTGGACTGTTATTTTTTTTCAATAATGAAAATAAGCGAAGAAAATGACATTGGCCAGATCACACTCGCAATGACCCTGACCGAATCATCGGGCAGGGTGCCGGGCCTACCATCCGGACCCTCTTTTCCAATGTCGAGTCGAGACAATGCTATCGAGTCAGGTCCCCCTCCGTTCTCAAACGCTTCCGGCCCCAGAGGGCCAATGCCAACCCGATCAGGGTGAGGATGAGGAACAAAGCGAAGATCATATGAACGGAGGTGATGAACTCGGGGATGTTCCCCTCGTTCACCGTCTCGCCTGCCAAGAACACGCTGAATATCACGATTATCACGGCGTTGCTCAAGGTCATGCCAGCAAGTCTGGAGGTCTCAGTGAAGGCCGAGGCGACCCCGAAGTCCCCCCGGGGTATCCTCTTAAGCCCCCAATTGAGGATGGCAGGCATGAAGAAGGCCGTTCCCGCCCCAATGAAGAGCAAGGCCATCACCGTCTGGACGATCGGGGTGTTCTCACCGATGCCGACGACGAGCAGCAGACCGATAAAGTTAAGCAGACACCCTATGGCCGCCACCATTGGGCTGGACCATCTGTCGCTCAACCTGCCGCTGACCGGGCCTAGGACTATCATCAGGATCTGGGGAACGATGAGGATGAAGCTGGCATATCTCGAATCCAGATCGGAGACGTATTGAAGGAAAAGGGAGAGGGTGAATGGGATGGCAAACGTCCCCCCTTGGAACAGGATGTTCGTCAACATGGCCAAACGCAGTCTGGTATCGCCCGAGACCACTTTACTGATCAATGGATACGGATATCTTCTCTCCCATCGGACGAATGCCAGGATGACCCCTCCTCCTAGGATGATGGACCCGATCCCGAACAGGGTGTCGACCTCCGAGAGACCATAGAATGTCAGGATCATTCCACCACTGTAGAGGGCCATTCCGACCAGGTCGAAACCCTTGGCCCGAACGAGCTCGCACTCCCCCCTCAATCTCATCAACACGATCGTCAGGTCGACGGCGGCCACAACGGCCACGATCAGGAATATGCCCCTCCAGCTGATGTAGTAGCTGAGAAAGCCACCGGCCAAAAGGCCCAGCGTGAAACCGATGAACATGGCGGTGACATTTATCCCGATCGCCCTGCCCCTCTCTTCTGGGGGGAACATCAGACCGAGAAGCGCGATGGAGGTGCCGAATATCATGGCAGCCCCCACCCCGGTGAGTGCTCGGGCCAGGATGAGCACATAGATATCCGGGGACAGGGCAGACAAAAGAGCGGAGACGACATATATTGCCAGTCCTGCCGAGAAGACCTTCTTCGCCCCTTTGACGTCGGCTATCCTTCCAAACGGGACAAGGCAAGCGGCAGCAACCAGAAAGAACGCTGCGGTCAACCATCCCAGCAATGCGACGTCCGCGGAATAATCGTCACCGATGGTAGGTGCCGCCACAAGGATCGCCCCCACCATGAAAGGCGCAAGGGACGAACCCAAAGCCGTGGCGATCTGGACCATCCTCTTGCTCGTTCCTGAATAGACCATGCCAATCGCTCCTGGGGCACCCTTTTGGCTCTAATGGAGTGCCAAGCGTTTTAGCCTATCGGCCCGGTGGAGACTGACAGATGGAACAGCGACACGACCATCTTGGATGACCGGAAGGATAATCACCACCTAAACTCTTGAACGCAAGATGACCGATCCATCGGTGGTCTCTGAGCTGCAATTACGACGTCAGGTTAAATGGCTCAAGGACTCCTGGACCTGGTTGCTCAGGACCAAAGTGCTAGTACCTGATAGGTGCGGTCGCAGATTGGAGGCCTTGGACGTAGGGTGCGGCCCCGGCCTGGTGATGGAGGAATTGGGAGACCTTTTCGACATGCATGGCCTGGACCGGGACAAGGGGATGGTGGGGATATGCCGCGACAAGGGGCTAATGGTCGTTCAGGGTGCGGCAGAGGGGATGCCCTTCGAGGACAATTCCTTTGACGTGGTATACTGTTCCTTCCTCTTGCTCTGGGTGAAGGAACCATCGCTCGTTATCAAGGAGATGATGAGGGTCTCGAGGCGATGGGTGGTTTGCCTGGCTGAACCAGATATTGGTGGGAGGATCGACCATCCCAGCTCCCTCCTTGGGCTCAAGGACCTGCTCATCGAAGGCATGCTCCGTCAAGGGGCGGACCCGTTGGTAGGAAGGAAGCTCACCGAATTGTTCCGTTCGGCCGGTCTGGACCCCGAGGTCGGGGCTCACCCTGGAGGATGGGATGTCGGTCTCCCTGAGGACGGCAAGCAAGAGTGGCGGAATCTGCTGCAGATGATCGATGTGGGTCCTGTGGACAGGCGGGTTATTGACCTGGAACAGGCTTGGAAGCAGGCGGTGACCGACGGCACCCTGTTCCAGTACAACCCGGTCTTCTATGCGTTCGCCAGGAAGTGAGGCTCACATGGACGACTGGCTGTCAAGGCAGATGTAGTCCCCGTGCTCCCTGGATAGGGGGCATCCCCCTCCACAGGTGTCCTTGAGGCCACAATCGACGCACTTGCCATCCAGGTAGTCCCGGGAACGGATCCTCTTGCAGAGGTCGTTATCCCATATCCTATCCCAAGGGTCCGACAAGATGTTCCCCAACGGCACATAGTAGCTCTGGCATGGCAAAACCGTACCATCCGGTTCCACTGCCATGTTCAGGGCGCAGGCGGTGCACTGTTTGATGCCCAAGCCCATGTTGATGGGGTTGAACTCGCAGTAGGGGGTGGGGGTGTACCAGATGAGCTTGACGCCCCTCTCCTCGGCCAACTTCTTCAGCTCGGTCATCGTTGAGGAGAGCTCCTCATAGGTGATGCCTTCGGCCTCCTTGCCCTTCCCGGAACGGATGATGGTGTTGAACGCCACGTTGCGCACACCCAGATCGGCCAGGTAGCCTAAGGTGGATACCATGTCGGTCAGGTTTGCGCGAAGTATGGTGGTGTTCGTGCTCACATAAAGGTCCTCGGCCAAGGCCACCTTGAGGCCGGCGACCGTCTCCTGCCAAGCACCCTTCTCCCCTACCAGGTCATCATGCACCTCCGCCTGGTGGGAGAGCACCGTGATCTGCACATGGTCCAAACCCTTGGCTATGAGCGACCTCAGGTAGCCGGGGGTGCCGAGCCTCCTCCCGTTCGTGACCAGCCCGGTCACCTGCCCGAACTCCTCCGATCGGGACACCAGCTCCTCCAACCCTTCATAGAGCGTCGGTTCCCCACCGGTGAAGACGACATGAGGGACCCCTAGCTTCCAGGAGATGGCGATGACCTCCTTCCATTGCTCCTTGCTCAGCTCCTTCATCTGGCGTGGCTCATTGTAGCAATGTAGGCAGCGATTTTGACAGCGGTAGGTCAGTGCCAGGTCCAACCGGTAGGGCGCTGGGAGATCGTCAGTGCCGAGGGTCGGCCTGTCCGAACCTATGGTCTCCATCACATCCTGGTCGCCGTGCAGGAAACCGTGCATATCCATGCGGACCTTTCGGAGGTCCTGCACCGCACGGTCCTTATCCAAATTCTTCCAGCGGATGGTCATGTACCTAGCCGCGTCCTTTTCATTCCAGCCCTCCATGATGCAACGGACCAGGTCGACCGCCGTTCCGTTGAGGAAGATTATACTGGACGCATCGACCAGCAGGACGCCTTTCCTCTCCGAGTCCACCCGAAGATGGAAGCGGTGCCCTTCCAGCTCCCCTCTGCCATCGTATTTGTGCACACCGGTGGCAAGGCCCTTGCCCACCCTAAGCCCCCACCAATCCTGGAAGCTCATCTTCCCCCTCCAGCGCAGGCACAGGCACAGGCACAGGCGCAAGCGCAGTGCCCGCCCCCTCCGACCGACCCCGAGCTCTGACCGACTGGGAGCGGGGTTGGTGAAAGGCACTATCTCGCGGGCCAGCCCTTTCATGTCGCTCACCAGGTTCTTGCTGGAGGAACGAACGGAATTCGTGAAATCGTTGGCCATGTTCTGAATGCTCCTGCCCCCTCCTTGGCCGGTGGGCGTCGGTCCGGTGCGCCCTCCGCTGGGAATCGGGACCAAGATCACATCACGTCTCATGCGCTTGTCCACATCCTTCTCCAGCAGCATCCAATCGCCATTCTCTTTTAGGACCGAGGCGAACTCCTCCGGGGTGCCGGCCGCCTTGACCTGGGCCCAGGCGGTGTCGCAGATCCGCCCGTAGTAGACCTTGGTAGCAGCCTGGTCGAACCCGCTCATCTTCTCCGTTGTGGCCTTGATCAGGTTGATCAGAGTCTGCCTCAACTTGTTCCGATTGACAAGACCATCCGCTTGGATGGCCTCGATGTAGTTACGTTCGTACGGCCGCTCCACCTCCGTGGAGAGCACCTGCAGACGCATGGGCTCCGTCTCGGAGATCACGCGCACCTTGTCCTTCTTCATCAGTGAGAACAGGATCATGGTGGCCACCGTTTCGATGGGCCGTTCAAGCACCACCGCCGCCTCCACCGCGGTGAGGTCCCGTCTCGGGCCGGCCCCTACCCGGTTCAATCTCGGCTCGAAGTAGTCGACCGCCCTCTTCCTGGTCGCCCTAATACCCAAGGCCATGGGTAGGAAGAAGAACAGGCCGAAGAACAGTATCGGTAGCACCAGGAACAACCAATCGATCGCAGCGGTCCACGGGTCCTCCACGGGAGGTTGCGGCGGCATGAACCAAACATCCACGTACTGTTCTGGGAATCCGATCCCTACATCATATTGACCTTGAGACTGGGCCGAGGGGTCGACGTTAACATCGGTCCATGCGGCCACCAGCAGTCCGGAAGAATTGTCCAGGTACAGGTCATCATAGGGGTTGCTTTCCAGGAACAACGCTTGTGACTCGTCCGTAAAGCCTTGAGGGAACATCATTCTCGATTCCAGGAGGGCGGTGCTGCCGACCTGATAGTTCGGATCGAACCAGGTGGGGCGGAAACTCACCCCTACGGTGTCGTTCACCTTCTCGTTCAGATAGACCATCCGTGGGTTGTTGATATGGAAGAAAAGTTCGAAGGCTCCAGCACCGCTTATGGCATTGGTCAGGACCGGTAGGAACTGCACCGCCACCCCAACGTCGATGTATGGAGAAGGTTCCCAATAGAATTGGTCTGATGGCACTGAGGCCCCTTCGACGACCACATCCGCGCTTACGCTGGAAAGGTCATATTGGTCATTGGGCAACCCCACATCCACCCCGTCCAGGAACCCTACGTTCGTGAAATGGAAGTAATAGTCGATGTCGACGCTGCCGTCCTTGAGCACGGTGACGTTGACCCGCTCCTCGGTCAAAGAGAAGGAGTAGCTCTCCCCCATGACCTTGCCTGTCGGTCGAAGGTCCAATGATGCCATCATGGCAAGGGTGACCAGGAACGCCACTGCTAGGGTGGCGAGGGCGCGCGACCGCCTCAGGCCCACATCTCTCACCATTTCGGGGCCTCCTCGAACGAGGAGACCGTTCCGCAATAGGGGCAGGTCACCATCACCGCTCCCTCCACCAGCTTCAGGTCCTTGTCCGAGAGCGGACCGCCGCAGTTCTTGCAGGTCATCGCTTTCTGGTTTAGCTGGCCTGAACCCCCCATCTGCACATTCACGGTCTGTTGCACCACCTGCGGCTGAGCGGCTTTCACCTTGTCCGCACGGTACACATAATAGACCAATACCAGCGCGATGACGATGAGGATGAGGCCGGTGACGACGTTCTCCGTACCTCCAGCGATCACGAAGATGGAACCGAAGACGATCATTACGACCGCCAACAACAGCACCAGACCCATAACGATCTTGTTCATAGGACCAACCCCTCCCATATCATGCATTCCCCCGCTCATAGATATTTTCCTCATCTCGGGGCAAGCCGACCGAGTCCCGGTCCTAAGGACCATTCAAATAATCCTCGGGACGCATATTCTCCCCCATGCCCAATCAAAGGAATGGCACTTGGCCCAGGAACTCGACCGAGACCGAGGCGCTGTTGGATCGGCACCTTTCCGTTTTCGAGGCGGACCGCAAAGTGATGTTCGGGGCGCCCTGCTATTTCATAAATGGCAATATGTTCGCCGGGGCCTTTTCCGACAGGATCTTCGCGCGTTTCTCCGAGAAGGACCGGGACCAACTGACCGGAGAAGGTCTCGGAGAGGACTTCGTTCCCAAGCCAGGTAAGAAGATGAAGGAATATCGCATCTTCACCGCCAAGGCGGTCGGCGACCCTTACATCCTCGACCTTTGGTTGGGGCGGTCCTACCTCCATGTCCGTTCCCTTCCCCACAAGTCGGAGAAGCTTCGTCATTAGGTTCCCTAGGCCATCTATATTAGGAGATATCCCGATTCGAGTCCATGGCTCCCAATACGCGGACGATCTTTCAGAGAGTGATCATCCCTGCCACCCCCCAGGAGGTCTACGAGGCCTTCATGGACCCTGACATGCATGCGGACTTCACCGGCGACAGGGCTAGCGGTAGCGTCAAGGTCGGAGGCACCTTCCATGCCGCCGACGGTTACATCACGGCCAAGAACCTGGAGCTGGTCAAGGGGGAGAAGATAGTCCAACAATGGATGACCTCCGAATGGCCGGCGAAGGCCAAGCCTTCGGTGCTCACTCTCACCCTCCAACCCATCCCCGAGGGCACGGAGCTCACCATGGTCCACTCCGATGTGCCGATAGAGCAGGCGGACGACTATGAACTGGGATGGACGGAATATTATTGGGACCCGATGGTGCGCTATTTCGAGAAAAGGCACAAGCCATACGGCAAGGGACGTAAGAAAAAGGAAAAGGAGTAGCCTTATCTCTAACAGGGAATCGACCGACACCTATATGGTGGGGTTGCATTAATCAATACAAAAATGGTGAGATATATGCTTGCGGACAAGGATAGACAGTCCAACAGAATGGTGATGAATTGGCCGAGATAACGGTGGAATGCAAGGGACAGACCTGCCCGGTACCTCTGGTAGAGGCGCGCAAGGCCATCCGCAAGGCCAAGCCAGGCGACGTTATAATCATCACGGGCACACATCCCGCATCCAAAAAGGAGATCCCGATGGCGGCCGAAGCGGCTCAGGTCGAGGTGTTGGAAGTGAAACAGGATGGAGAGGTCTGGACCATTAAATTGAGGCGGTGATGAAATGGCGAACAAGACCACCATCATAGTGCACAGCGGGGACATGGACAAGCTGTACTCCGCCCTGATAGTCGGCAACGGATCCTTGGCGATGGGCATGGAATGCAATCTCTTCTTCACCTTCTGGGGGTTGCAGCGTCTCAAGAAAGGCGGTCTGGAGAAGGGCAACCTCTCCAAGATGAACATGCTCGGCCTGGGCAAGGCGATGGTGAACAAGATGATGCGCAAGCAGAACGTGGCCTCGTTGGAGAAGCTCATGCAGGACTACAAGGAGCTGGGGGGCAGGATAATCGCTTGCGAGATGACCATGGAGATCATGCGCATCAAGAAGGAGGACCTGAGGACCGATCTCATCGACGAGTACGGAGCGGTCGGGACCTACGTCCAGCAAGCAAAGGACTCGTCCATAACCCTTTTCATCTGAGGTATCACATGTTCGACAAATGGACCTATCTCGACAACGCCGCCACCACCCGGTTGGACGAGCGAGTCCTCGAGGCTATGAAACCCTACCTCTTCGAGACCTATGCAGTGGCCACCTCGCAGTTCGGCTATTCCATGGGCATCGATGCCAGGGAGGCATTGGAAAATGCCCGGGTGTATCTGCAGGGGCGTCTCGGTGCGGCAGAGGAGGAGATCGTTTTCACCTCTGGAAGCACCGAGTCCAGTAACATGGCGTTGAAAGGCGTGGCCTTGGCTTTGCAGAAGAAGAAAGGCAAGCACATAGTGGTCTCCAAGATCGAGGACTTCCCTGTTCTGAACAGCGCCAAGGCGTTGGAGATGCAGGGATTCAGCGTCAGCTACCTGGACGTGGACAAGGAAGGCCTGATCGACCTGGACAAGTTGAGATCCGTCATCCGGGATGATACCATATTGGTGTCGGTGCAACATGCTAACCAAGAGATAGGGACGGTGCAGGACATCAAGGCCATCGCCGAAATCTGTCACGATCGGAAGACTCTGTTCCATACGGACGCCACCCATACCTTCGGCCGCATGCCGTTGGACGCGACCAAGGTGCCCGCCGACCTTATAACGGTGGCCGGTCACACCATACACGGTCCCCGCAACGTCGGGGCGCTCTACATCCGCAAGGGCACGCCCCTGAGCAAATGGATGGACGGAGGCTACCAGGAATTCAACCTGCGCGCCGGTCTGGAGGACATACCCGGGGCCGTGGGTTTCGCCAAAGCGCTGGAGCTCATAACCCCGGAGGAGACCGAGAGGTTGGTGGAGATGCGGGACCGATGCATAGCTCGATGCTTGAACGAGGTGCCACACGTGACCTTGAACGGGTCCCGCACCAGGCGCACCCCCCAGAACGCCAATATAACCTTCCATTTCGTGGAGGGGGAGTCAATAACATTGCATTTAGACATGCGGGGATTCGCAGTGTCCACCGGTTCCGCCTGCTTCAGCCGCTCCCTCGAGGCAAGCCATGTCATGCTTGGCATCGGGGGCGACCATGAGAGGGCCCACGGTTCCATACGGTTCACCTTCGGCCGGTACAACAGCATGGAGGATGTGGATGGCGTCGTTGACGCCATCGCCGAGGTGGTAGGAGACCTGCGCAAGATCAGTCCTTTGGGAAAGAGGTGAGAAGATGTCGAAGTTCCCTTACAGCGAGACGGTGCTGGAACATTTCAGGCACCCCCACAACGTAGGCAAGATGGAAGACCCTGACGGCGAATCGGTGGTTGGCAGCCCCGCCTGCGGGGACATGGTGGCCGTCTACATCAAGGTCAACGCCGAGACGAAGGTCATCGAGAACGCCATGTTCGAATCCTATGGTTGCGCCTCGAACATCGCCACCGGTTCGATAATCACGGACCTGGCCAAAGGCAAGACCTTGGACGAGGCCAAAAAGATCGATTGGAAGCAGGCCTCTGCCGCCTTGGGAGGGCTGCCGCCGATCAAAGCCCACTGTTCGGTGCTGGCGGTCGACGGGCTGAGGACGGCCATTCAGAACTACGAGGAGAAGCATGGCCTGGTGAAGGAGAAGGTTCCGACCACGGTCGACGAGATCAATAAGCGTCTCAAATACGTGTTCAACCCCCTGACCGGCCTGGACCTGGTGCGGGGGAAACTGGTCCGGGACATAACCCTAGAGGATGGGCACGTCAAGATAGTGGTCGACCTCCCCCCGGACCACATATTCGCCAACAACATCCGTGAGGAGATCGACGAGAAGATCAGCCACCTCTGGGACATCAAGTCCGTCGAGATCCAGTTCATCTCCTGAGCCGGGGCGACTCCAATCGATACGGGAGAAAATGGATGGAAAAGGATGAGATATTGGTCGAGGTGGGGAGACGGGTCAGCTCCATCCCATGCGTCCGTACCTACCGTTATCTCACCGAACAGATGAGGCGGGACATCATATTATTGGAGAGGGAGGCGGAGCTGCAAAGCGTGGAGAACGGGATAATGCCCTTCGTTAACCGGGGGGTATGGGCGGTGTTCGAACGCCAGTTCCAATTGGTCATAATCATGGAACCTGCCTGCGAGATCCTCTCTAACAGCAAGAGCCTGGTGACGATAGTGGACTCAGAAGGAAATGTCATCGGCGAATGGCTCAGCAAGGAGAGGAGGGAGGAGGAAATGAAAAGGGAGGATGTCCGGATAATCGGTGACGACTTCGCCCTCTATAGGGATGTAGAGATGAACGGTAAACCCTTCTTCGTCCTCCCCGAGATCGATTTCCCATACCTGGATGGTGTGGAGGGGGTGAGGAACGTTACCTCAGGAAGCGTATCTCCGCCAGCTGATCACTATGTGCGCAAGGTCATGCAATTGGAGGAACCGACATTTGCCACACACATCGCCGGCTTCGATATCGAGTGATATCACGTTATTCAATGGCGTCAGATCCATTGTTGGATGAGTTCCAACAACCTCGGTCTTTCCTCAACCACCCCATCGCATAGCTTGTCCGCCGCGACGACCGCCCCCCATCTATCTAGTTCCTCATCAAGCCTCCCACAGATCTTAAGGTACTCTGTGATGTAGGTCCCATGCAGGATCTTGGTCAGGTTGTCGTCCACCGAGAGGGACAATAGCACCGAGGTCCTGGCGACATCTGCGAGAAAATGACCCTTGCCCGCATCCTGCCAATTGAGGACCACCGGCCCATTGATGGTGAATATCACGTTCTCAGGGGCGAAGTTCCAATGGCACACGTTCTCCCCCTCCGGCAACCTTTTCAATATTGCCAGTATCCTTTCCCTAAGGTCGTCCTCGAGCAGTGGGCTATTCCTTATCCTTTGCTCCATAAGCGACCTTTTCGAGGGCAGGTCAGAGAATAGGTGCATATGCATCTCATGATGTTCGTGCGCGAACAAGGCCGCCATCTTGCTCCATGATGCAGGATTCCTCTGCATCCACTCTCGGAAGTCCGGACCGTATTGGCGGTCGAACAAGATCCCCAGGGCCCCATCCACTTCCACGATCTTCTGTGGATAGGCCGCCTCCATACCCAGGTCCCGCAGGGCCCGGGTGAGCCTCACCTCGTCCTCTGCCCTCTCCATGGAATAACCCGGGGGGAACTGTTTCATCATGCTGGAACCATCGATCTCCACCCACTTGTATCGCTCCATCGCTAGCCTCCCATTGAAATGTCCGTGAAGGTAATAAAAGGGTCGGGGAGCATTCCATCATATTAGAATCGAAAAAGACGACGACCATCACAAAGACCCAATCCTAAGGACGGGCCATCCTGATTCTATCAGGATCTTGAGGTTCCTCGGGAAGATGGATCGGTCCAGTCCGACCTTTGCTAGTTTATCGTCCACCTTAGCCATCAAAATGAACCTCGATTGGGGATTGGATAATTTCACGCCCTTCGTGCTTTGAAAGTTATATGTGCCCCCTCATCACAAATATAACACCGAAAGACAATTTCATCATCATTGTCAAACCGCCAAGAGGGCACCCGATTATGAAAAAGGATCCGAAGAACACCCATATCAGGGAACGGCGACCCGGTCCAGAGATAAATGGGGCTCACAAAAGGCCAAGGAAAGACTTGAGGCGGTGTTCGAACAAATGCCCGTGGGCATGTTCATCCTTGAGAGGCCCATCGGGTAGGATTTCATACTCCAATCCTGCGGTGGCCAAGATATTCGGGAAAGGTTTCCAGGAGAAAACGGAATCCTTCAAGGATTACCCAAAATGGATGGGCCATGACCTCGAAGGAAACAAATTAAAGCCGGAGGACTACCCAGGTGCACGATCGCTGTTGCATGCGCAGACGGTGAGCAACCAGCTTATAAAATTCCTCAGAGAGGATGGCACTTGGCTTTGGGTCAGGACGAGCAGCGCACCTTTACGTGATGGCGAGGGCAAGATAATCGCGGCCGTGGTCATGACGATCGACGTGTCCGATGAGATCGAGATGCAGCTTACGCGTCGAGGAAGAACGGACCAGGCTGAGGGTCGTGCTCGAATCGTTGCCTGTCGGTGTGGGCATAACCGACGAGAACGGCAAGGTCTTGCAGCTCAATGAGATGGTGCATTCGATCTGGGGAGGAGATGCCCCCAAACCGGAGAGGATCGAACAATACAATCTCTACCGGGCATTCAAACCGGACACTGGTGAAGAGATTGGCCCAGATGGATGGGGGGCAGCGAAGGCGCTCAAGACCGGAGAATCTACGGTCCGTGAGGTACTGGACATAGTACGTTTCGACGGTTCCAAGGGCACGATACTCCACTCATCGGTCCCAATCAAGGACTCCTCCGGAAAGACCATCGGTGCGGTAGGCGTCGTCGACGACATCACAGAGATTAAAAAGCTACAGAAGGAGCTCAGCGAGACCAAGTCGAAGCTGGAAGCCATAACACAACAGATGCCAGTGGCCGTGAGGGTGGTGGATCGAGAAGGGAAATGGATCTATGCCAATGAGGAGGCAGCGACCCTCTTTCATTCACTATCAGGCAATTGGCCGGATGGCCTGCGCATCAATTGGAAGTTCCTCTATTCCGATGGTAACCCCTACGCTCCAGGGGACCATCCATCCATGAGGTCGATCAAGTATGGGGAGATAGTGAGAAGCGAAGAGATGACTCTCCTGCGGGGGGATGGAAGCAAGGTATTCATCAGCACGAACAGCGCGCCCATCCGGGACTCTGAGGGCCATATCATCGCTGCGGTAGTGACGCATTTCGATATCACCAAAGCGAGTCAAGGCGGAGAGGGACGTGGCCAGGTTGCTTGTGGAGCTTCAGAAGCACTCCATCGAACTTGAGAGGGCGCGCAAGAGCCTGGAAACGACGATCAATAAGATGCCAGTAGGGGTGGCGATAGCAGAATCCCCATCTGGAAAGATAGTCATAGGCAACGCTGCCTTGGAAAGCATCTTCCGCCGCAGCTCCTTGCCCTCTCGGAGGTGATAGATGATTATCAGGCATGGGAGGCCTTCCATCCTGATGGTACGCCATTAGACAAACCAGCAATTCCCCCTTGCCAGAGCCCTTATTTTCGGGGAGGAGGTCAAAGGCGAGGAGATCCACATCCTTAGAGGGGATGGGACGCGTGGGATCGTTTTTGCCAGTGCCGCCCCAGTTCGAAATCCCCAAGGGAACATCGATGTCGCAGTCATGATCATGGTCGATGTCACGGAGCAGAAGGAATTGGAAAAGGTCCACGGAGAACAATCTGAGGAACTTGCACGCTCCAATGCCGAGCTACAGCAATTTGCCTATATCGCCTCCCATGACCTCCAGGAACCCCTAAGGATGATAACTGGCTTCCTTCAGCTCCTGGAGAAACGTCATAAGGAGGAGCTAAGCCCTGAAGCTCAAGAATACATCGATTATTCAGTGAAGGGCGCCAAGCGCATGCAGGAGCTGATCAATGACTTGTTGTTCTATACCAGAGTGGGAAGGCAGCAAGGAAGGTTGAAGCCCACGGACATGAACACGGCCTTGATCCGCGCATTGGAGAACCTATCCCAAACGATCAAGGAGACAAATGCCACCATCACCTCATGCCACCTTCCGACCGTGCTGGCGGAAAGGTCTCAGATGATGCAGATCTTCCAAAATCTGATAGGCAACGCTTTGAAATTCCGAGGGGAAGAACCTCCCACCATCAACATCGTCGCCGAACGCGTTGGGTCGGAATGGGTATTCTCCATTGAGGATAACGGGATCGGGATCGACCCTCAGTACCACCTGAAGATCTTCCAGATATTCCAGAGGTTGCATTCTCAGGAGGACTATCCTGGCACGGGGATGGGGCTTCCTATCACGAAGCGCATCGTAGAGAGACACAATGGGAGGATCTGGGTTGAATCGGAGATAGGGAATGGGATCCAAGTTCTTCTTCGCCCTACCAGCGATGGATTAGTGGGATGATTGTCGGAGAGAGCCTGACTTGATAATCTGCCCAGCCATATCCTGCTGATGGTATGACCTGTAGGATTCAGGCCGATTTTCTTTTTCGTAACAAAGCCTTGCCTTTTTCCGTGATATAAGGTGACCTAAGTTTCCCCTGTTTCTTGACATATACCAAACCGTCGATCTCCAAGGATTCGATCCTCTTTGCTATCGTGACATGTGATAGTTGGAACCTTACCGCCAATTTCTTCAAGGATACCAGGAGGTTGTTCTCGTTCTGGTCAAAGATGTACCTCAGCACTTCAAACTCGTCATCGCCGAGGATGACGTCATCGAACCTCTGGCTCGGTAAGGTCATCAGCTCGTTCTGGACCATACCCATCTTGTCGGCATCTAGGATGGCCGGATCGATCCGGACCAGCAATATCGACCTATTCTTGCTCGCCACCTCGTTAAGGTCGAACAGAATGTCCATGAAACCCTCAAAGGTGTTCTTGGCAATGAGGTAGTGCACTCCATCCAAAAGAACCACGCTTTTGACATTTTCCGATGTGAACCTTTCCATCCCTTGTATGAGGTCCCGATGTCCCCCATTTAATTTCAGGCGTCTCCAGTCTCTTTTTGTGAGAGTATTAGAACATCTACGACCATCGGTGAGGGGAATTGGCTCCCCAACATCACAGGATTTGGCCTTGTTATCAGCAATCCTTTTCGACCCGCTCGGATTAGACCTCTAAAGAGATCGAGAGACGAACTACAATCCGTATCTCGGATCAGGTAACCCATGCCCTCAATGAGCTTTCCGTGGGCTTCCATGTCCGATGTGATGTCCTTGCCCACTAAGAGGAGGCCTTGCTCCGTCTGGTCGCTCTTCCTTATGGTCGACCCTATGGCCCGGACCACCTTCCTGGTGTTATCTTTGGCGATCAGCGTGAACTCCACCGTAACCCTGCCCACGACATCGACCCTTCTGACTATGTCCGCCATCTCCCCGGCGTCCGCAAACACCGACAATTTCTCCACGCTTCGGTTCAGAACATCCTTCTCAGAGAATCCAGTCAGAGCCTGCGCTGCCCTGCTCCACATAGTGATGCGATGAGCGCTGTCGAACGAGATGACCAGTTCAGTGGCGCTATCAATCACGTTCCTCAGATATTCCTTCGACTGCAGCGCATCGGTTTGGGCCTTCTCCCGCTCAACGATCTCAGAGCGCAACAATTCGTTTGAATCATTCAGTTGTTCCAAGGTCGAACGGAGCTTCACCATCGATGCCTCCAGGTCCTGCTTGGCTTTTTTCTTCTCGATATTCAACCGGGCCTCATCGAGACATCGCCTAACGGAATGTCCCAACCTCTTCAGACCGTCCTTCATCAGATAGTCGTTCGCACCCTTGTGCATGGCCTCCACGGCCAGATCTTCCCCTATCTTACCAGAGACCAAGATGAAGGGGATGTCCTCACTCTTCTCCCTTATGATGCTCAAGGCGTCCAGGCCGCTGAACCTAGGCATGATGTAATCCGAGATGACGATATCATAATCCTTCTCGGACAGCGCCCCCCTCATCTCATCGGCCGTCTCCACCCTAACGACCGTTGGGTCAAAACCATCCTTCTCAAGTTGCATGGCCAGCAGTATCGCGTCATTCTCGGAATCCTCTGCCAGCAATATACTCAACTTATCTCTCATCCCCTACCCCCAGCCTATCATGGTCTTTGGATCCATTTCTGAATGGATCCTTAAAAAACTCCCGCTTCGAGCATAAATAGTTAGAACTTGATATTAAAGTTTGACTAAATCTCGATTAAAGAACGTCTAAACCTTATCATTTCAAGGTGAAAAAGAAGGTGGCCCCCTCCTCGATCTTGGATTCCGCCCAAATTTTACCATGGTGACGTCTTACGATCGCATATGCCACCGCCAGCCCCATCCCAATTCCGGGGAACTCATCTTCCGAATGCAGCCTCTGGAAAGGGTTGAAGAGCTTCCCAGCATAGTCGGGATCGAAACCGACCCCATTATCACGAACATAAATCGTAGGGACCGATGCATCATCCAACCATCCTAACGAGACTAATGGCTCAGCACAGTGCATGGAGAACTTGCATGCATTATCTAGTAGCTCATCCATTAAAATGTCCACCATATACGCGTCAGCGTCGACCCTCACCCCCTCCTGGATCAGGAAATTGATGTTTCTTTTGTGCCTACCCATCATGAGCTCTGCCTTTTCACGAGCGATCGAGCTCAGGTCCAGGGATTGGACCCGCATCGGTCTCGAACTTATCCTGGACATTCTCAGCAGTCCTGCGATCATGAGGTTCATCCGACCGGATTCCTGGACCACCCTTTGCAGATAGTCCTTTCCTTTGGCATCCAGCCCTTGGGAGTGCCTCTCCATTATGGCTTGGCTGAACCCGATCACATTACGGATCGGGGCCTGGAGGTCGTGAGAAAGATGGTAAACCAACCGCTGCGACTCGCCGGCCACGATGTCACGTTCTTCGATGGTATGGTTGAGTTGCATTTCCTTGATTCTATCCAGCTCTTTAGGTTCAATGGCGCTCTCCGCTACCCCCACCAGATGGGCACCCGCTTCGCCATCGTGAGGAAAGACGATCAGACGAAGAGCATGATCGGAACCATCCTTCCAGATAATGCGAAGCTCACCTTCCTTGGCGTAATTCTTCTCAAAAGGGGCTTCGAACAGCTCATGGAAGACATCCCTGTAATCAGGATGCACCATCGAGGACAAGACCTCGATTGTGACCGGGTCTTGAGCTTTAAGCCCCATCAAGGTCCCGAATTCACCTATCTTCGTGAAACGACCATCCTTGATGTTCAACTTCCAATGCGTTCTCCTTATGATGCGTTCCGGCATTTTCGCCCCTACCTCATAGGTCGCCTGAGATGGTCAATAAAAAATAGGGGTGAGGCCGTTTAATGATATGGGGATAAACGGCCTCGGGGTGGGATCATCTGAATGATGAACAGGACCGGCTCCTCCCCTTTGATTCCCCGATCCTGTTGGTAAATATCTTCTCCGTCTCCTTTTCGGTGGGTCCATCTCTAATCAACCCTCACCCAGTGCACATCACCACATCGTCCGAAATCCTCTTCAGGGATGAAATGTCGTTCCAGAACAGTTTCTTCGGGTCAAGGCTGACCACGATGGTGTTGTCTGTTACGTGGACGATCTTCTGAGCCCTCTTAAGCATGTCCACCACGGAGGCCAGACCGTTCCACATTTCCAAAACCTCCATGCCATTCAGGCAAATGATCCCGTTGTGGTTGTTTTCTATGAATTGTTCGATCTCCTTAGCCATCCTCTCAAGGTTCATAGGGGGGATGCAATCCTCGTTAGGCCGGATGTTCAACCATTTGATCTGTAAGCTTTCTTCGTCGAAATGGAATTGGTTCCGCAAAACGTGCGGTGGGACCTTGGAGATGTAGAGCACCTTCTTTCCCTTGGTCATTTCCTTCCTCAAGGCCCTATGAGTACTGATGGGGGCCCTCTCTACGATGAGGTACATCTTACCTGTGTTGATTTCCATGATATCCTCCCCTTTTCGAAACTGAGCAAAAGACACTCATTCCCATTTAGGTACATTTCTAAAGAACACATAAACAACGTAGAAAATACGTCTAAAATTGATTCATAAACAAATATTACTTCGAAATGGTCAGCCCCCAAGGCAGTTGGAGGAGCCATTGATTTCCCTAGCAAATCATAATATCCTACTTCATAACAAGGTACTTTCAAGATTCTTATGGCTGCTGGAGACCCCACAACGTTCAACATACTACTTGTCGAGGACAATTCCGGGGACGTAATGTTAATGAAGGAGGTTTTGTCCGATTCAAGGTTCCTGAGCCATATCGATGTGGTATCAGACGGGGTCGAGGCGATGGACTTCCTTCGTCATAAGGATAAATTTTGCGATTCGGTCGTCCCGGACATAATAATCCTGGACCTTACCTTGCCAAGGAAGGGAGGGCACGATACTCTCAAGGAGATCAAGTGCGACCCAATCATGAGGATGATTCCAGTCATCGTTTTTACCGGCTCCGAGGCTCCCGAGGACATCAAGAACGCCTATGCTTCCTTCGCCAATTGCTATGTGACCAAGCCCATCGGCCTGGACCAGTTGGAAAGGAAGCTGAGGATGATCGAGGAGTTCTGGTTCGGGACTGCCAAGATTCCGACCAAGATGAGCTTGTTCGAAATGGACTGGTGATCGATCCGATCGTGATCTTGACAATTTCATCATAATGCCATTACCATATGAGACGGTGACCTTTTCTATCGTACCTGATCCGTGCCACAGTCCTTGGGTGGCTTATCAAATCGAAGTCCTAGAAAGGAGGGGGCTCGCAAATGACCATTGATCGTCATCTCCAAGAACTCCACTTTACAGCCGATGAAAAAGCGGACAACCATTAATATCGGGCGATTCTAAGCTGGGCCGAAGAAAGATGACGATCGCTGATGGTGGTTACGGCATCATTTGGCTCCTGGGGGCCTTCGAAGTTGGCGTTGGCACGGGCCGAAAGAAGGTGAGCCTGGGCATCTGCCGGGCCACCAAACAACTGGCCTTCTTCTCCGATGGGCCTGGTGCTCCATTGCTCATGCATCTCAATGTGATCGGTGGCAGATGTACGGAGGGTGCCCGTTGCCTCTACGCCAACTGCCCATCGAACCGCACCACCTGGTCCTCGTATCGGCTTGGCTCTGAGTTCGGCAGGGGGGTCAGGACCCAGCAGGGATACGATGGTTTGAAGGAGGTCCGTCGGCAGATGCACTTGGACCTCATCAGCATGGAAGACTATGGACATTGGGTCGGTCAGATGGAGGACGAGGGAATGGGTTTTTGCATCGAGCTGAGCAAACCCTTGCTGTTCGGCCCATCCCCCCCGGAAGCGGGCCCGAGGGAGACCGCTTGAGTTAACTCAGAGCAACGGCGTCCTATTGTCCTCGGGGGCTCCCTTTGCCGCCACTACGCTATCTATCCTGACCAACATGACCGCCAGCTCGGTGGCGGAGATGATCGTCTGTCTGGCCACCTTGTACGGCTCTAGGACTTCCATCCTCTCCATGTCCACCACCTTGCCGGCGAAAAGGTCGTATCCGGCGCGCGTGTCCCCATCCTTATGGGCCTTGCGCAGGTCTATGAGCACGTTGACCGGGTCCCTCCCGGCGTTCTCGGCCAGTGCCACCGGGATGACCTCAAGCGCTTCCGCATAGTTTTTTATCGCCAGCTGCTCCCTGCCTCCGACGCTGGAGGCGTATTCGCGGAGCCTCATGGACAGTTCCATGGCGGTGGCCCCACCCCCTACCGAGAGCTTCCCATCCTCCACGACCAGACGGACCACATTGAACGCATCGTCCAAGGACCTCTCTATCTCGTCCACTACCTGGACGGTGCTGCCCCGGATGAATATCGAGACCGCTTTGGGGTTCTTGCATCCGGTCACGAAGGCATATTCCTTCTCCTCATGCTCTCGGATGTTCACAAGCTCCGCAGCTCCCAGGCTTTCCTTGTCCAGTTCTGCCGCCTTGGTGACGATGTCCGCCCCCGTGGCCTTGGCCAGAAGGTCCAGGTCCCCTTCGCTTATGTTTCGGAACGCCAGGACGCCAGCTTGGGCCAGGTCGTATTGCACCCGGTCATCGATGCCCTTGCCGCAGAAGATGACGTTGGCCTTGCAGGCCTTGACGAAGTCCACCTGCTTGCGGAGCATCGCCTCCTCCTCCTTCATGAACGCCTTGAGCTCTTCGGGCTCGGACACCTCGATATACTCGTCCACCTGGGTCTTGGCCACCTCTATCGGGCCGCTGATGAGCGCGATGCGTGCCTTCTCGATACGGGTGGGCATGGCCCTGGAGACAGGCTCACGGTCGATGATCACACCGCTGATGAACTCGGTAGCGATGGTCGACGATCCCTGTCTCTTCACCACTTGGAGACTCTTGAGGTCAACATGGAGGTCGCCGTTCCGTTTCTCTGCCAGAGCCCGTACAGCGTCCACCGCGATGACCGCCAGCATCTCCCGGTCCGCGTTAACGGCCTTGCTCATCATGGCGGTGGCTGCCACCTTCCTCATCCTCTTGACATCATTGTAATCGATTTTCAAGGAGAGCTCTTCCAGGTCGGCTAGGGCCTTTTCCTCTGCCATCTTGTAACCCTTCGCGATCACGGTGGGATGGATGTTCTTGTCCACCAGATCGTCCGCCTGTTTCAATAATTCCCCGGCCAGGACGACCGCGGAGGTGGTCCCATCGCCGCACTCCTCGTCCATGGCCTTGGCCACCTCCACCATCATCTTGGCGGCCGGGTGGCTCAGTTCCAGCTCCTTGAGTATTGTGGCACCATCATTAGTGATCTGCATGTCACCGAGGGTGTCGACCAACATCTTGTCCATACCTCTGGGGCCTAGGGTGGTCCTCACCAAGGACGCTATCAGCCTCGCGGCTCTGAAATTCTCATGCTGGGCGCCCTTGCCCTTCGATCTGTTGGTGCCTTGTTTGAGTACGTAAACCTGTGGATTGTTCGCTGCCATTGTCAATTCCCCCTAACTATCGGAAGGCAGAATAACCATGGCTCTTTAAAAAAGAACGCTTCGTGCTCTATGATCCGATGCCGTTGGGGTGTGATTAGGATCCATTAATTCGACTCTTGAAGTGGGACTATTGTATTTCAGGAGTGCTTCGCCCGCCACATCAACGATGATTCAGGTTTTTCCCACATACTCAATTTTCAGCAAGAGCCGTCTCAACGCCTCTCTCTCAATGTCACGCTCCGTGTCCCCAGTCAGTTTCTCTAATTGATCGATTATCTCTCTGTCTGTCCAACCATGTATTCTTTCGTCCGGGTCCATAATGATCAAAGATTTGTTCATATCTAATATATTTTAATATTTCTAATCAAACAGTTAAGAATTACGAAATATATGCCCATGATATTTACAAAATAATCAATGAATTAGACATTTGTCTAATGCGAGATTAAAAAATACGAAAGGACAGGAATGAATAGGTCCCATAACAAATCAGTCTCTCAGATCGGACATTTCTCTGAACCACGCATCATAGCGATGGCATCAGCGATAGCCATTGAAAGCACCATTCAGAGGTAAGAAAGGAGGTCTAAGGGGTTTAAGTGAAAATATGAGCAGATCCTCGGCTCACTCGGTGGGCCTTCCATCATAGTGCTCCTCATCAGCGATGGCTTGGGCCTTGGTGTGGCGCACCACCTTGTCCTGGTGCTCTGGCGGGGAGTATATGGTGTAAAGGCGCAGGTCCTCCTTCTTCGATGTGTTGATGACATTGTGCAGCGCCCCTGAGGGGACGATGACCGCCACCCCGTCATGGACCTTATGCTCCACCATATCAATGACGACCATGCCCTCCCCCTTTTCGAAGCGGAAGAACTGGTCCACGTCATCGTGCACCTCCTCCCCGATCTCCTGACCAGGCTTGAGGCTCATAAGGACGAGCTGGCAGTATTTGCCAGTGTAGAGGACGCGACGGAAATCAGTGTTGGCGATCGTATCCTTCTCTATGTTGCCGATAAAACCTTTTTTTGTCATGAACAAACCTCCGGACGAGCGTGCGATGCACTGGTCGCGGCAAGCGTTCGACAGAGCCACCTATATAAAAAATATCTGGGCCTCTTTTTCCAACCTCCATTTCTAGAGGCATCACTCAGCATCATCGGTCAAGCTCTTGATGACGATAGCACATCACCAGGTGGTCGTTCACCATTCCCACCGCCTGCATGAACGCGTAGCATATGGTCGGTCCTACGAACCGAAAGCCCCGATCCCTCAGGCCGTCGCTCATACGCTTGGACTCGGGGGTCTCGGCCGGCACGTCCTCGAAGGAACGCCAACGGTTCTGCACCGTTCTACCGTCCACGAATCCCCAGAGATAGGCATCGAAGCTGCCATGTTCCCTCTGCACATCGAGGACGCATCTGGCGTTTGTAATGGCCGCCTCGATCTTACGGCGGTTGCGAACGATGCCTCGGTTCTGTAGCAATTCCTCTACCTTCCCTTGGTCATATCTCGAGACCATCTCGATGTCGAAACCATCGAAAGCCTCGCGGAAGGCTTCGCGCTTGCGAAGGATGGTGATCCAACTGAGGCCCGCCTGCATGCTGTCGAGGGTCAGGAACTCGAACAGGGCGCGATCGTCATGGACCGGGACCCCCCATTCCTGGTCATGGTATTCGTTCATCAACGGGTCCTCCCCCCAGGGACAGCGGTCCTCTCTCCTCATAGAGACATCATGCACCTGACCATCCTTGTTCTTTTCCTGAACGATGATAGGTGCGTCATCGCCCTGCACACTCGATCTGACCTTTGAACAACGCGAAAAAACCGTACGTCCAGAACGTAATATCAAAGTTGAAAATCGCCCCGGCCCCTTAATATATAGAACTTAGACCTCTTTTAGTGCTGTAGGTGCCTTGCATGCGGTATAAAGCGCTGTTACTGGTCATGATCGTCGTCGGAACATCCTTGTTGATATTGGCCTCCGCTCCAAGCGAGGTCAAGGCAGCCCCTCACGACCCCATCTTCATCGAGAGCGACGCTGAACTGGAATCCATGGCGGACACCGAAGGCTGGGCCGGTTCGGGCAGCGCCGTCGACCCGTTCATCATCGAGAACTACATCATCGACGCCAATAATGCGTCCAACGGCATCATGATCAGGAACATCGACCATCACATCGTCATCAGGAACTGCGTGGTGCACAACACCTCGGACGATGTCTACATCCCTTCTGGGGACGGGATCTATCTGGCCTCAGTGGAGAACGCCACCATAGAGGGCTGCGAGGTCTATGACGCCTACGATGGCATCGGCCTCTATGAATGCAAGGACATCCTTGTCAAAGGTAACGATCTCCACGACAACAGGAACCATGGCGTGGATGTGGGCAAGGGTTCGAGGGTCAGGGTGACCGAGAACACCTGTTCCAACAACTCCTTCTCTGGGATCTATATCTGGTTGCAGAGCAGCGCGTGCCGGGTGGACAACAACACCTGCGATCGGAGCGACGTCGGGATCATGGTCAACAGCTCACCGAACAACTTGTTGGAGGACAACTATTGCCATCAGAACCACGATGGGATCAGCCTGGTGACCAGCGGCGGCTCGACGCTCAGGGACAACAACTGCTCGGACAATGACGGGACCGGTTTCCAGATACGCTCTGACGACGTCACCATGTCTGGGGACGCGGGAACGAACAACACGATAGCCATTGATATCCAGACCGCGAACGATGTGCTGATCGAGAACGTCAATTTCACCGCCAACAATTATGCGCTCTATGGGGCGCAGTTGAACGGGATAACGGTCCGGGGCGGCAACTTCTCCTTCAATGATCAACCAGGCATTTACCTGGTGCTAAGCCAGAAGATCAGCACCGATGGGAACCGATTGTACAAGAACAATAACCACGGGCTCTACCTGGACACCTGCTCGGACTCACAGCTTGGGTCGGACTGGGCCAAGGGCAACTCGGTCAACGGCATGATGCTCACCCTGTGCACCAACGTCACCGCCGGCCCCACCTGCGTCGCCAATGGTCAGAACGGAGTGAGGATGGATGATTGCACCGATTGTCATATCATATCGGGGGATCTCTCATCGAACACGCAGAATGGTGTCAGGGTGTTCTCCTCCGACGACTGCTCCGTGATGGATTGTCACCTATCCAACAACGACATCGGTATCGCGATCGTTTCAAGTTCTGAGATCAATGTCGATGGGAATAACATCATCGACTGTTACACTGGGATATATTCCGAATCGTCATCGAAGGACACGATCTCCCATAACCGGCTGAACACCTGTTTCGTTGGGATATTGGTGTTCCTATCGGACTATGAGATGATCTCCGGAAACAACGTAACCGCCAGCACGGAGGACGCCATAGTCGTCATCAACAATGCTGACCATTGCGTCGTCGACTCGAACGAAGTGGGAGTTAACGGCAACAACGGTGTCTACGTCTCCGGGTGCCTAGGCACCAATGTCACGAACAACCTGGTCTATTCCAATTTCCTGCATGGCATGATCGTCCTCAACAGCCCGCAGACCCTGGTGGCAGACAATCGCATCATCGATGTCGACCAGGATGCCTTGCGCCTCATCGCATCAGATAACTGCACCATCATCAACAATTTCATATCTGGAAACAGCAACCGGGGGATATACGCGTTCAACAGCATCGGTGGGTCCATATCATTCAACGACATCGAACAGCAGATCCTGAGCCAGATAGCCCTGGATGGATGCGAAGGTCTCAACCTCCAACAGAACGACTGTCACGGTGGGCTCTACGGTCATCTATCTGACC
Organism: Methanomassiliicoccaceae archaeon; assembly: GCA_963827905.1. Taxonomy (GTDB): domain Archaea; phylum Thermoplasmatota; class Thermoplasmata; order Methanomassiliicoccales; family UBA472; genus JACXTP01. Next base: position 223,617 of record CAWHCB010000007.1, on the reverse strand, counting down.
AGCTCGCCTAATAGCACCATTACCGATGGCAACATCTCTGATGCCGCCACCGCTGGCATCTACCTTTACTGGTCCAACGGATCGTCCGTTCTCCAGGTCCACGCAGAGGATTGCGGTACCGGTCTATTGCTCGATGGATCGGAGGGATGCGTCCTTGCCGAGAACATCATTGCTGGCAGTGCATCCTACGGCATCTCCTTGGAGGACTGCGTTGGAGTGCAGGTCTATGGAAATGCACTGATAGACAACAACGGTGCCGATTACACCTATGACGCCGCCCACATCCAAGCCATCTGATTCCTCCGCCACGGCCAACCAATGGAACTCGACCGGCACCCCCGGCGATTATGGCAATCTATGGACCGATTGGTTGACCCCCGATTACGACCTGGACGGATTCGTGGACTCACCGTATCTCCTTGCTGGGGGAGCGCAGGACAATTCCCCCTTGGCCGACTCCTCGGCCCCAGAGCTGCAGATAACCGCTCCAGTGAACCTGATCCGCCCTGAACACCCAATCCGCGCAGATAACCTGGATGGGATGGGACAATGGTTCAGGCATAGTCGGATACGGTTTGAGCTTCGACGGCGCCTCGACCTGGGTGGACGTAGGCACCAATACCAGTTACCTTTGGACATCCGATTTCTGAGGGGATCCACCAGGTCAAAGTGAATGCCACCGACCGGGCAGGTCTGTACACGGTCGTCTCCGTCCTGTTCTATATGGACCGGACCGCCCCAGTGGTAACTTTCCTTTCGCCAGCCAACTTCACCCATACCAATCAATCCGTGGCAGTGGTGACCTGGTCAGGTAGTGATGCCACGACGGCGGTGGAGTACTACAAGGTGAGGATAAACGACCATCCATGGACCAACACCACCGACACGACACTTCACCACGCCTGTCCATGACCGAGAGCTGGAACCAGGTATGGATCAACGCCACCGACACCGCTGGCAACTGGGCCATCTACTACCTGCAGATCTTCGTGGACACGGAAGGGCCCCTAGATCGAGATCGTCTCCCCTGCCAATGGGATACTGGTCGCCGAAAGCTCAGTGAACATCGTGTGGACCATAGAGGACCTTGGCGAAGGGGTCGAGCTCTGCGAGATAAGCATCGATGCAGGCGCTTGGACCAATGTCACTGGGGTGACCAGTTACATCGCGTCCGGTCTGGTCGAGGGACCGCATATCGTGCAGATCCAGGCCGTTCGATGGTCTGGGCAACCCGGCCTCGACAGGCATCAGCTTCGGGGTCGATCTTTACGCCCCGAGCGTTTCCATAACCAGCCCCGCCAACAACACATCGATCAGCTCCGGTTCGATACTGCTGCAATGGACCGGTTCCGACAGCAGCGGATTCGGGGTGGACAGATACGAAGTGCAGATAGATGCCGGGGCATGGAACGATCGCGGGAAGAACACCTCATGGACCATCACCAATCTGTTGGAGGGCGAGCACACATTGAGGGTCAGGGTGTTCGACAACGTGGGTCGGAACTCTACCGACCTAGTGGTCGTAAGATCCGATGATAACGGCCCCTCGATCGACATAGACAACATCGCAGAGGGACAGACACTGACCATCACCAATATCAATGTCACCTGGACCGCTTTCGACAGCGGTTCGGACATAACCCGCTTCGAGGTGCGTTTGGACGCCGGGGAATGGCAGGACCGCGGTTTGGTGCAATGGGTCGTCCTTGAGCTGACCGAGGGCATGCACAATCTCACGGTGCGCGGCTATGACCAGTTGGGGAACATCGGACAGGATATTGTGAACTTCAGTGTTGACATATCTGCACCCGAACGTGGAGATCACCTATCCCACCGCTGACGCGATGATCAACAACAAGACGGTCCAGGTCTTCTATCTGGTGAGCGACCCCTCTGGCATAAGGTGGTTGAACTATACCCTGGACGGAGTGAATTGGACCCGGGTCAACTATCCTTCCGACCATGTGACATTGAACATATCGGACGGACCGGTACACTTCACCCTTAAGGCGGTGGACCTGGTGGGCTGGGAGCGGACCGCCTGGTTGAACTTCACGCTGGACTCCGCCGCTCCGGCAGTGACGTCCTATTCTCCGAACGGGACGTCCGTGCCCACCGGCAGCATCATAAGCGTAAGCTTGAACGAGGACATCCAAGTCGGGCAGCTTGAAGATACTGGTCGACGGCGTCGAGCAAGCCTATACGCGTCGTCCGGCAGGACATACAACGTGTCCCTCGCCCTGACCCTTGGCCACACCTACACGGTCTCAGCTCAGGGCGGCACCGATATCGCCGGCAACCGGATGGGCAACTTCTCCTGGACCTTCAGCACCATGACCACCGGTACCATCACTGGAAGGGTAGTCGACTCTGACGGGGACCCGATAGAGGGCGCATATCGTTCGGGCGGGCAGCTATTATGCCATTACCGACTTCCAAGGGGAGTTCCTGCTCTCCTTGCCACCCGGGGCGTACAACCTGACCATCACCGCCTCCGGTATGGAGGACATGACGATGCCCATCGAGGTCAACGGGGACATGTCCCTGGGGGACCTGGCCATGGATTCCTCGTCCGGAGGTATGGACATGTTGCTCATCGGTGCCGTCCTGGCCGTGATCGCCGGGGTCGCGATAGGAGCCTTCCTGATCATCCGAAGAAAGAAGGGGTGAGGGAAGACCCAGGGACATGCAGTGATCCAAACTCCTTTTTCTCCATTTTTTGTATCGAGATGAGACAGAAATTCTCAACGAACAGCAGGGTCAGCATCCCCACAAATTAATAATCACATCACTTACGCCGGCCGATGCAGATCTCCGAGCACGTCCATGCCCTACGCATCCCATTCAAGGTACCTTTGAGCCCGACCTTGTCCTTGGACCGTTTCGTTTATTGCTACATCATCTCGGGGGAAAAGGTCTGCCTGGTCGATACCGGGGTGGCCGGGTCCGAGGGCATGATATTCGATCACCTGAGAGGTATCTTGGGCATGATCCAAGCGAGATCAGGACCATCGTTCAGACCCACTCACATCCAGACCACATCGGTTCCACCAAGGCCATCAAGGGTGCATCCAACTGTGATGTGATGATCCATAACGAGGAGAGAAGGTGGCTGGAGGACATCGAAACGCAGTTCGCCGAGCGTCCTGTGCCAGGGTTCCACGGCCTGGTGGGAGGTTCGGTATCGGTGGATCGGGCGTTGAATGATGGAGATCGGATCGAACTGGGGGATGGCCTGACCCTGGAGGTCATCCATACCCCGGGCCACTCATCTGGGTCGATATCTCTGTTCCTTAGGGAGGAGGGCGTCCTCATCACCGGGGACGCGGTCCCTTTGGTCGGGGAGATGCCGGTCTATGAGGACGCAACGGCCTCGATGAGGTCGGTGGAAAGGCTGCTGGGCATCGATGGGGTCAAGGTCCTTTTAGGGTCCTGGGATGCGCCAAGATATGGGGACGAGGTCAGAAGGGTATTGGGCGATGCGCTCGGGTACCTTGAGAAAATCGACCGGACGGTAAAGGAAATAGCGGCGAGGGACCAATGCATCTCAAGCACCTACTTTGCAGAAAGGTCCTTGATGAGATGGGCATGCACCAGGTCCCAACCCTACCGCTGGTGGCCAGGTCTTTTCAGTCGAACCTCATGTCATAAGATGGAACCGGACTTCAGGACGAGTACAATACCGCCAATGGATAGACGATTCAACCTACCCCAAAGATCAAATCCTCTTTCTAAGCAATCAGCGGTGGGACCATCGACCTGGAGGTCAATGGCTCTCATAGGTAACGTCCGTCCTGGTGCTGGTCGGGCGGAATGAAGTAAATGGAGTAATCCTTGTCGTCGGCCATCTGCTTCGCCTTCCTCTCCACGAAGTAACGGATGCCGCCCGAAGTGACCACCTTCCGGTCCATCACCACGATCCACTTCCTAGGATACTGCTGTATCAGATCCTCGAAGTGCTCCTTCACCCATTCATCGTTGGACAGGTCCTCCTTGCTCTCCTCGACCTCTTGCATGTGACGCCTCTCCCTCTCCCCTGCCATTATGTTCATGGTGGTTCAAGACCATAAATGATGCCTTCGAAGCGGCGATATTGACCTAATGGAGCTCAAGTCCATACTCGGCTTAGAATCCCATCTCTCAACCTCGAACATGGCCTTTCGATCGCCCCGCCTCGAATAATTGGAAATAGACGCCAGGGAAGAGGGGAGACGCTCCGACGACCATCTCACCAAATTTCCTTCCCTGCTTGAGGCGCCTGGCGTTGTTCTACAGGACGAGGTAGAAGAAAAGGTAGGGCACAACATCAAGACCAAGGTGGGGCAGTTGTTGGCAGAATTCAGAACAACGGAGCAGTTCGCCCAGGGGTTCGGTCTGCAAATATAAAACAGAACCCACTAACAGGTTATAGGGCACAAGCCATGTAACCGATGTGAAAGAAGTCAACATCTCCCCTTGGATCAATGAGATCGAGGAGAGGCCGCCGATAGGCCGATATGATGGGTCCGGGGAAACGGACGTCATCATCATTGGAGGCGGCATCGCCGGGATGTCCACCGCATATTATCTTATGACCAGGACCGAGCTCAACGTCACCCTGCTGGAGAGGGACCGGATCGGTCACGGGTCGTCCGGTCGCAACGGAGGCCAGGGAGTAGCAAGTATGGAGCGGAGTTTCGCCGACATGCTCAGGACCATGGAAGCTACGGCGATCGTCTCAGAACTCCACGCTCTGGAATCAGGCTATTGGCACCTCCGCGAGCTCTGCCAGGAGGTAGAGTATGATGCCGGCCCATATGATACGGTGGTCTGGTGCGGTCTATCTAGCGCGGAAGAGGTGGGAAAATACCTCGAGGAGATGGAGCTGCGCCGGCGTTATGGGGCCCCACTGCGCGCCTTGGTGATCGCCAAGGAGCACTTGGCGGAGACAATCGTGCCAAGCGAGCTAAGAGGGTTGGTGTCGACGCAGAACGCCTCATCATTACAATTGCTTCTGAACACCAAGGAGAGATACCGGGCCGCCTACCCTATTCCCGTCTCCCTGGTGAACAGCGGGAGATTGTGCGGATTTATCCACAAACATCTGGTCGATAACTTCCCAGGACGTTATCGAGCGTTCGAGGGAAGGATGGTGCATCGAATCGAGATGGGGCCTAGGGTCACAGTGTCATCGGTCCAGCACAGGTTGGAGTGCAGCGATCTGGTGCTCTGCACCAATGGTTATCGCCCACCTGAGATCGTGGCCGACCAGGTTCCAACCGTCACTAAGACCCTCAGACGCTTCGTGGCCTCCATGGTCGCCTATGAGCGGAAGGTTAGAAGCCCGCCCGCCGCCTACATCTATTTCCACGAGGAGGGCGACCCAGAGGAGGAACCCTATTTCTACGTCACCAGAAGGCCATACCGGATCACGGGGGACGACCTCATCGCGGTCGGGGGACCGCAGACGATCATAGAGGAGGACATCGACCATGATAGAGGAATACCCATCCGGGGTGTACGACCGCATTCACGGTTTCATGGAAAGGTCCTATCCTGAGGATGTGGGCGCGAGCCCGTCCATGCGTTGGAACGGTCTGATGGGCTACACCACGGACGGACTGAGGTTGGTCGGTCCTGACCCCAATGTCCAAGGCCTATGGTACAACCTAGGGTGCAATGGCGTGGGTCTGCTCTCGTCGATCGTAGGTGCGCGACAACTGGCGGGTCTCATAAAAAGGAAGGGCTCTGTAAGGTTCGACCATCCTCGGAAATAAATCATATGTCAACGGAAGAGCATCATAACCACGGGAGAGAAATGAAGATCGAGCTTTTCCAGGTTTCGAAGTATGGGAAGGGGTCAAGGTGGCGGAGGAATTCAGGCGAGTCATGGCCAACAAAGGTGTTGAGGTCAACGTCCATCACATCAGGGAGGCGAACGCCAAGGAACCTCCTCCTGCCGATTTGTACATTTTCGGCTCGCCCGGGCGCATCGGAAAACCCATCAGCAGCATGCGCCGCTTCCTGAAGAGGATAAGGTTGCCATCTGGCACCAGATATGCAATATTCTCCACTGAGGGTGCACCTCGTCCCGACAAGAGAACGGGCAAGATGCCCACCGAGGAGGAGATCGCCCGCTGGCAGCACGTCCTGCCCATCATGGACGAGATATCTTCAAGGCAAGGGCCTGGTCAAGGTGGGGAGTATGAAGGTCCACGTGCCGAACATCAAAGGTCCCTTGGAGGACGGCTGGGAGAAGAGAGGTCGAAGACTTCGTGGTAAAATTGGTGGAAATGAACGCTCAGGAGAAATGAGCCGTCATCTCACGCTCATTTTGACCGATGCCTTATCCAGACAAGCAGTGAAATCAACCTCGGTCATTCGCTCGGACAGTTCCCACACCTTACTGGCCAGGGTCATGTCCTTTCCTTTGTTCAAAGGCTGAACTCTCACCGGACGACCCTTGAACTGCATCCATCCGTCAGGTCCATAGACCTCCCCCCCTCTTACGCTGGGGTCGAGGCAGGCACGCAAGGCTGGCAAAGCCCCTTCTCGATGCTATGCATGAATGGCCTTAGCCCAACGCGCATCTTCCTTCTCTGACTGTAAAGCGCGGTGTCCACGAGCCCTGGGTGGCAGGCAACGCTTATTAGCGATTTGATCTCGGCCAGTTCCAACCTTCTCTGCAGCTCGCGTGAGAATAGGAGGGTGGCCAGCTTGCTCTGCTTGTATGCCCTCCAGGGACGGAACGACCTCTCGGAGTTGATATCGTCGAAATCTATGGAGCCACCTCGGTGCACGATACTGGTCTGGGTCACCACCCGGGAACCTTGGTTCTGGACCAGAAGATCGAGAAGTTGAGCAGTGAGCGAGAAGTGCCCCAGATGGTTTATCCCCCATTGGGATTCAAAACCTTGCTGGGTCCTTGCATAGCTGCGCACCATGATCCCAGCGTTGTTCACCAAGAGGTCTAAGGAATCATGCTCGGACCGAAACGAATCGACGAACCTCTTCACCGTATGAAGGTCCCCCAGGTCAATCCTAAACACCTCGAAGTCTACAGATTAGGGTAAATGGCTCGGAGCCGGTCGGCAAGCATCGTTGCCTTGACAACATCGATGTCCACCAAGGCCACGTTCACACCGTTCGAGGCTAGCTTTCTTGTTATCTGTGCCCCTAGGCCGGAGGCGGCCCCGGTCACAATGGCAGTTCGACCTTCTATGTGCGGCATCGCATCGAGGTCCCAGACATATTCTCCCATCTTTCCAGAGGGCGATATGGGCATAAGCCGATGATAACGATTCCTCGCCCACCGCTCAGAAATCCAGATAACATCGAAATATGAAATGGTGGGCCCGGTCGGATTCGTACTGTTCCGAACACGGTCCCAGAGAATCATCTGACGAGGCTTTGTATGGATCTAATCTTGCCTCGTCTGGCCGTGCGTTCTTACATACCCTATTAACGACTCGATGCTACCTGCCATAAACAACCGTATCATGTTGGGCTGCTTTTTTACCCCTCGGTTTGAGGTGATCATTTTTCCAACGATACGGATGTCACCAATCATGTTGCGTTCGGAATCCTTCCCGAACTCGAAATCGACCAGGTCCAGTTCTAATCTGATGGTATCTCGCTCTGCTCTCCCTGGGATTATCTGAATATACTCCACCGCATCCTTCGTGCTCTTAAGTATCCAGCTCGTAATGGCCACTCCCTTGTTCTTTATTGTGAGCTGCAACGTTTGCTCGCCAAGGAGCCTTAAGAACAAAGCCATGTCGATGACGTTATGCACACCCACCCTTCTCGTGTATTCCTCCACACCGGGATTCGCCGCGGCCTCTATGACAGCCAACACATGCTTCCCGAGGTTCTTGTTCTGAAGCTGCGAGCCCATGTCAACCGAGATGCTCAACTCGTGCACCCGGTCTTCAATGAATTTGGAGAGCGGCCTTTTAGACCCACTTCTTATCAGATGCATCCGTTCCTTTTCGATGAACGTGTCCATGGTCCAGAATCTGGCCATGCAGATGGATGCAAGCTCCTCGATCCTTGCGCTGGAGATGTGTTTGGACTTGAAAACGGAGTGCATCTCATCATAGCGGTTCCAGTCGTCCTCAAAGATCAATCCCTGGGCCTTCAGATCATCATAGAATTGAGTACCTGGAAATGGTGTTGCGACACCAAAGGCCGAACTGGTAAGGCCTATCTTCTTGGCATAATCTGGGAATCCAAGGATCTGTTCTTCGGTCTGATCGGGGAGACCAATGACAAAAGTCCCACCTGCATTCCCACCCCATCTCTTTATGTTGTTGACCGCTTGAACATGAACGTCGATGCTCATGCCCTTTGAAGTGGACAGGATATCGTCACTGTTTGGGCTTTCTATACCCATCTCGAAACCCTCGATGCCCACCGCGATCATTTTTCTTATGATCTCAGGGTGTTTCGCCACAGAATCAGCCCGTACCTTGACGCCAAAACGAATATCGAGATCATGTTGTGCCAAGAGGTCACACAGCTGTTCCACCAGCACCGGTCTCCCCATAAAATGAGGGTCAGAAATATCCACACAAATTGGCTTGTCGTGGTGGAAAGAGACGATTTCCAATATCTCCTTCATCACGTTCTCAGGAGAGCGGTAGCGTTGATGGCTCTTGCTCATGGTTGGTTCGCAGCAGAACGTGCATCTCCCCCAACACCCCCTAGATGTCGTCAGCACATCATAACCACGATCTCGCAACAGCCTGGTACCATAGGCATACTTCCTAAGATGCCGAGCAGGGAAAGGGAGGCTGTCCAGGTCCTCAATGAACGCTCGATCGGGGTTATGGACGATCCGATCCCTCGTCCTTATATGAGATGCCGTCTATGCCATTTGCCCTTCCTTTCATGAGCAGCTCCCGCATGGTGACCTCGCCCTCACCACGGACTATAATGTCCACCTGTGGCTGCGATAGAAGCTCATCTGGGATGGCGGTGGGATGATATCCGCCCAAAACCGTCACGGCCCCCCGGTCCTTTGCCAACTGCGCGAGTCTTAGACCTTCGCCATGCTCCGTTGCTGACATCGTTATCGCGACAAGATCGGGGTCAAAGGTAGTCAAGGACTCCTTGAAAGCCTCCTCGAAAGGCCGATGCTCCATCTCTAGGTCCAAGATGGTCACTTCATCTGCGACGTCCTCAACCATTGCGGCAATGTATTCGATTCCAATAGGGATCAGGTCGAATGCATAGGAAAGGCCATGCCTACCAGAGGGTTTGACAAGAAGAATTTTTTTATTCGACATATTGGGCTTCACCGATCTCGTTCGATAATCTCAGCAAGGGGGGGGGAAATATTATGGGCCAAGCTGGGGCGTTTTCCAACGAATCCAATTTTCTGTGCAAATAATTGACCCGCCTTACGTCCTAGAGGACCTTGCTCATTACCATTTTCACCACAATCACTCCATTCTAATAAAGACTATGAAATTTAAAAGTGAGATCATGACGGTTGGGCTATTCTTAGAGCCCCCATCTATCCCGAGGTTCCAGCATATAGATATGGTTAAAAAAATGTGGGCCCGGTCGGATTCGAACCGACGACCATCGGGTTATGAGCCTGACGCTCCACCGGACTAAGCTACGGACCCAGGTTGGGCCTCCTTATCCCTAAGCCCGATATAAATGTTTTTTACAGATTGGCATCCAACGCACACATTTGGCAAACGCGAAATATTGCTGGTGCTAAACGATTCATTTATTTAGGGGCGGGTCCAAAGCCATGACAGTCAAAAACCCCCGAGGTCCGAGCAATCGTGCCATCGACCTCGATATCATTTTCACCAAATCTGAAGGGAGGTCCTAATCTCGTGAACGTAAAAAAGGGCGCCAAGACGGCCGAAAAAAAAGGTAAAGCTAAGATAGTGGTGAGCAAGGGCGGACCCCTCCTTGTGTCCGGCGACGTTCCATTGAGCGTCCAGAGGATCGTGCTCAAAGACGGTGAGCCCTATGCGTGGGAGGAGGACCTATTGTTCGACACCCCGGAGAGCTACACGCTCTGCCGTTGTGGCGCTTCTAAAAACAAACCTGCATGCGACGGGTCCCACACCAAGATCCGATGGGACCCCGAGGAAAGGGCTAGTCGGGAACCGTTCATCGATAGGGCAGAAGCGACGGAAGGACCGGACCTGGCATTGAGCGATGCGAACGACCTATGCTCCTACGCACGGTTCTGTCATAGGGGGGAGGGCATATGGGACCTGACCGAGGAGTCCGATGACCAGCAGAAGCGCAAGATGGCCATCGAGATCGCTGGCAATTGCCCCTCCGGTCGTTTGGTGGTATGGGACACAAAACTGGTCAAGCAGATCGAGCCCAAGTTCGAGCCGTCCATAGCCGTCACCGATGACGAACTGGTAGGGACGACCGGGCCGTTGTGGGTAAGGGGAGGCATACCGATAATATCCTCAGACGGGTTCCAATATGAGGTCCGTAACCGTATGACGCTGTGCCGTTGCGGGCGTTCCGAATCGAAACCTTTCTGCGATGGCAGCCACCTTGACGAAGCAAACGAAAGGGACGACCGCGAGGAGAAGCCCCATTCCTGAGCGAAGGAAATCTCCCTAAACCTTTCCCAATTCCTTCTCCAACCGATCGACGATGCTGGCCAGGACCTTCACCCTAGCATAGCACTTATCGTTGGAGGGGACGACAAACCAGGGGGCGGCCTTGGTGCTGGTGCGGACCAACATGTCGTTCACGGCCTGCACGTACTGGTCCCACTTCTCCCGGTTGCGCCAGTCCTCCTCGGTTATCTTCCATTGCTTCCGAGGGTTCTCCTGACGTTCTTGGAAACGTTTCATCTGGGTGTCCTTGTCGATGTGTAACCAGAACTTCATGACGATAGAGCCCTCATCGTCCAGATGTTTCTCCATGTCGTTGATCTCATGGTAGGCCCGCTTCCATTCCGGTTCCGTCGCGAACCCCTCCACGCGCTCGACCAGAACCCTTCCATACCAGGACCGATCGAACAATATGGTCCGCCCTCTCTTCGGCATATCTCGATAGAAGCGCCATAACCAATGGTGCATGCGCTCCACCTCGTTCGGCGGTCCCACTGGAGCCACCTGGTACGCCCTTGGGTTCAGTGGGTTGGTGAGACGGAGTATTATGCCCCCCTTTCCAGAGGCGTCCCAGCCCTCCATCACCAGCACCAGGGCCCGGTCGGAATTGTAAAGCTTGCATTGGAGCTTGCGTATCCTTTCCTGAAGTCGGTCCAATTGGTCCTTGTAGACATCGACGGGACAGGTCCGGCCCAGGTCCACCTGTTCCAGCCTAACCGTGCCGTTCCCGATCGGTTCAGGCAACAGGCTCGCCCCTCCTATCCTCCGGACGGTGGGGTTTTCGATCACCGGCTGTAGGTTGGTGCTGATGGCCTCCAATATCTTGAGGTTGACCTCCACCTCGTCCTCCGCCTTGATCACGTTCCAAGGAGCGAAACCAAAGTCCGATCCCTGCGTCACCCTCTGCCAGATGGTCTGGGCTTGGTCGAAGTGCTCCAGCAGCTCATCGCCATTCACACGATCGACCCGTTTCTTGCAGAAATCCTCCGCCTCCCTCTCGATGACCTTGCGCAGGTCCTTCTTCTCCAGATTGAGGAAGAACTTGAGGAAGACCGTGCCATCCTGAGCATGCTGCTCCTCCATGGTCCGGATGGCCCAAAGCCTCCGGTCCAGAAGGTCCTTGTTCAAATGTTTGAAGTTCTCGTACACGGTCCAGAAATACCAGGAACGGTCGAATATGCTGACGCGTCCGGCCGGTGGCATGCGGCAGTAGTATCTCCAAAGGAACGGCCTTGCCTTGTCGTCCTTGGTCGGTTCGGCCATATAATGGAGGTCGAAGCCCCTAGGGTCCAGTGAGTGGAGCAGGTTGTTGATGTGCTCCGCCCTTCCCCAGATGTCCCACCCCTCGAAAACGATGACCACAGGGATGTTGGACGCACGAGCTTGGCGCTGCAGACCGCCCACCTGGTAATGGAGCTGTTCCAACGCTTCCTTCCTGCTCTTGCCGTTCCCATTGCCGTTCTTGCCGTTGCCCATAGTCGGTCCTAGCTGACCTTAAAAAATATCCAATGGGCGTTATATATATTGCTAGACGGTTGGCCAGTATCGATAGCGATAAAAATTGTGCGAATGGCAACGCTATTGAATCATTCAGACAGGAAGGACGGGGACCGATCGGGTATAATGCTCTCCCCTGAGTGGACGGCATTGGTCGAGGTGGCACTCTAGATATCTGGCAGATTTTTTATAGCAAGTGTTATCATCCATCGGCGATCGGACCATGGACGAGGAAGCGCTTTATCAGACCATTTTCAAGAGGAAATCGGTTAGGAACTATGAGAAGACAGAACTGGACGCGGCGACCCTATCGGAAATGGATGCGTTCCTGAAGGCGATCAGACCGATGGTCCCCGGTATCCAGACCGAGATGAGGGTAGTCGACAGCAACAAGGTCAAGGGGATGTTCAAGGTCGACGCGCCTCATTTCCTGGCGTTCTTCTCCGAGGTCAAGGAGGGCCATCTGACCAACGCCGGGTTCATGCTCCAACAGGTCGACCTCCACCTCTCCTCCGCCGGCATCGGCAGTTGTTGGCAGGGAGGCCCCAAGCCTGTAAAGGATGTCGTTGGTCCGCCTGGTCTCGAGTTCATCATAGCATTGGCGTTCGGCAGGCCGGCCGGGGGGCATCAGAGGGTAGGCTTGTCCGAATTCAAGCGGGAGCCGATGACCAAGATCACATCATTGCAGGGGTCGGACCTATATCTGGAGGCGGCTCGTCTGGCGCCTTCGGCGATGAACAACCAACCCTGGTACTTCTCTCGGAACGATGGCACGATCGAGGCGTTCAGTGCCAGATCGCTCCTGCTCAACAAGATGAACCACATCAGCCTGGGGATCGCGCTCTGCCACATATGGTTGGCCGCCATGCACGATGGAAAGAACGTCGAGTTCACGGTCGGCGGGAAGGCTGGTTCAGCACCCCCGAAGGGTTACGAGAACGGGTGCATCCTAACTATAAGGTAAGGAAACCCCTCATCCCAGCAATCTCAACATCGTCACAGCGAAGGTCTCCACCTTTTTTTGCCATCCATCCTCCAGAGGACCCTTCATTCCGTTGACGGTGAGGCTGAGGGAGTCGACCGCCTTGGTCATCCCCACCTCCTTTAGATCCTCTTCCATGGCGTTCAAGACCTTGCCCGAGTTCTTCTCTGGCCCTCCCTTCTCGATCATGTGGGTGACGGAGAGGGCATATCTGCCGCTCTTGTGCGGGAACTTCTTCATGAACTTGTTCATCTTTCCAGGCAGCCCTCCAATATGCGTGGACGAGGAAAATACATAGAGGTCGGACAAAGGCACCTGCTCTGGTCCAGTTTCCTCCACATCGAAAAGAAGTACCTCATGCCCTTTGGCCTTCAGGAGCGTACTGAGCTGTTCCATCGCGGTCTTGTTGTTGCCGTACTTGGTGAGATAAGAGATGCTGATCCTTGACATGATGAAATCATAGCATCGAGTGTTGATATTAATTGTTCTTGAATGAGATGACTAACATCCCTGATGGTGGGCAAGGGACGATCTATCTGTACAGAACCCTACTGCCTCATACGAGAGGAAGCCGCCCTTATCATTCAGCATCACAAGGCAATCCGGCCATCTGAGCCTCGAATAGCAAGATTTCCCCCTCATAGATCCTGATCACGACCGTATGCGCCTCTCCGACCGACCCCACCTCTTCCCCGGTGCAACTATAGGCGTTCGCCTCCAGATATGCTCCTGGATGAGAGGCCATGATGTCCTCCATCTCATCGGTGGGGACAAAACCCTCAGGTACATAGTAGCGCTTGGATGGTTTATTTCCTCGAGACATCATATCAGTTATGGCATGTATGATGTATAATAGACATTTCAGGAACGAAAAGAACTATGTTCAAGGCGTTCTCCAAATCCTTACCCATCACTTCAAGTAATTGCACACCAGCATAATTGCTATATCATCAGTTTCATCGTTCAATGTCATTCAAACCCTCTCCATTCAAAGATTGACTTCCTCAATAACCCTTTTTAGAACATGATTCGCATTGATGGCGGTCGTTCCATCAAATGATTCATGTTCACCTTTGGAAAAACTTCGTAAAAAAACAATCTAAAAACACTTCCATACTTAATCAATAAATACACTCAAATTTCGTATCGTTAAACATGAAGGAGATAAAAGGCAGCGTCGAGATCGACGCTCCAATCGAGAGGGTTTGGAAGGTGCTGATCGATTTTAAGGCCTACTCCAAGTGGAACCCGTTCATCACCCAGATGTCGGGAGACCTTAAGGAGGGCAGCATCTTTGACGTTGTGGTCAAGATCCCAGGCAGGAAGGATTCCCATTTCAAATCCAAACTTGTGAAGATCGTGGATAAGCAGGAACTGATGTTCAACGGGACGATCAAAAAAGGGATGCTGACGGACGACCACCTGTTCAAATTGGAGTCGTTGGGTGAGAACAAGACCAAGATGTTCCAGAGCATTGCATTCAAAGGATTCATGTCATACTTCGCTGGCAGCACCATCAAGGATGGGCAGAAAGGCTTGGACATGATGAACTCAGCCTTCAAGGTACGGTGCGAAGCACAGAAAAAATGAATGTTAGGGGTCGAACGCATCGAAATAGTGGTCGAAAAAAGGAATGCTGCCACCCCTGGGGGTTTGTATGGCTAGAATGCACGGCACAGACCTCATATCCATTCCAGCGGAGTTAGATTTTTAGTGATTTGGAGGACTTCCCGTCCCCCTGACCGATTCAGTTCACTGCCTACTTCAGTGCTCTCAGGAACTCCTCGACCGGCATCGCAGGCATGGTCACGGTCTCCAAGGTGCCTCTCGCTCCCAGCTCCACCATGACCTTCAGAACCGTCTCGTTATCTGGGGCCTCCAGAATGTTGAGGAAATCGTATTTTCCAAGCAGGGCGTATTGCTCGACCACCTTAGCCCCCATCCTCTCGATCTCCTTGTTCACTTCCCTCAGACGTTCCGGCTTTATCTTCAGGGTCTCTCTTCCTTCGGCCGTTAGCCTCGATAATACCATGTATTTCGCCATTTGTTCAACTCCTAGGTGCTCTTTGGGCTGAGAAGGCATAATTTTTTCGGAGGAATGAAAAAATAAAGGACTTCCGATCGACCCCGTACCCCCACATGTATGACACAGACCTGCTTGAAATCCTCAATGTTCTCACCGATTCGGGTGTCAGGGATCAGCGCATGAGCGAGGCGATCCAACATATTAGATCAAAGATGAATATGAAGGGACGATGGTCGCGGGGAGTTCCCGTTCATCCGAAAGGTACCTTGTCAGATTGGAGCGAAAAGGTGAGGAGAGCCGGTTCGTCACATTGGAAGCTCCTGAGGCTGAAAAGCAAGAATTCCGAATGATTCTTACCCGCGGAGAAATTCCTTCAATTATTTTGTTGCTTAATATCTAATCTAATATATTTAATTGAATTAAAAGAAGAATTGAAAAAGGTTTATAGGTTTTCGATCAGGTCGAAATTGCTATCTGTCAATTCAACAACGATGTTGATGCTAGAATCAGGTGTAACCATCTTGATAAGGATGTGATCCACCATCCAAACATCATTGACTATCTCGTCCGACCCAGACTGGGTGGTCCAGGTATAATGGTCGGCGGTTATGTTCCCCCATTTCGTCGATAGCATATCAGTTCCGTGCGCCGTCAATGCCCCAAGGGTCATACCGAACGACGTGTCGTTCACTGGAACTGATAGATCGGTACTGGTCGAATAGACCTTTGCCGAATCATAATATGTCCTATTGATGGTTATCCAATCCTCATCGATATGCACTACGGTGTTTCTCTGGTAGGAATATACATCCCCTAAGGTCGTAGAATTTTTTTCCGTTATCGACCAGGACCATTCCACATAGTCACCGGAAACATAGTAGGAGTCAGCATCATCCTCACCACCATCATCGGATTGCCAGAATAGGAAGTAGAAAACCCCTATCAAAGCAGCCGCCATGATTACCACTATAATGATCATCATTCCCCGGCCCATAACTTCCTCCTCCCATCCAAGAGCATTTCAGCATATGAAAATATAAAACCTTGTCAAAAGGGGAAAAAATGAAAAACGGCTCAGCCGGTGAGCCGAGACCGAAGTTGTTTCTTGCACTTAACGGAGTTGTCCAGCTGCTTGCAGCTCAGCGGTGATCTTGTCGACCGCTTCCTCGACGTCATGGGGCTTCCTGGCGCCAGTGCAGACAAGCTTGCCCGAGCCGAACAGCAAGAGCACAACCTTCGGAACATCCAATCGATAAACGAGCCCAGGGAACTGCTCCGGCTCGTACTCCACCCGCTCCAGACCGAGCGTGATGGCGATGGCGTTCAGGTTGATCTTCTGTCCCAGGTCGGAGGAGGCGACGATGTTCTGCACCTCGATCTTAGGCTCGGTCTTGATGCGGATGCCGGCCTTCTCGATCTGCTTGACCACGTTCTCGATGGCCATCTTCACCTGGTCCAGGCTCTTGGCGCCAGTGCAGACGACCTTGCCGCTGCGGAAAAGCAGAGTGGCGGTCTTCGGTTCCTTCATGCGGTAGATGAGCCCAGGGAACTGCTCCGGCTCGTACTCGGAACCATCCAACGATATGGCCAATGCTGGCAGGTCAAGCTCGATCCCCAAGGAGGTGGAGGCCACCACGTTCTCTATCTTGAATTTGGAAATAGGAACACCTTCTAAAGGCTAATTTATATACCCATATTTAAGGGCCTCCTTTTCCCCCTTATACGAGAGGACTCCTAACTGGTTTTTACGAGTAAAAAAAATGGATACAAAAACTAACATTATCAATAGGTCAGGGGACTACCTTAGTTGGACGAATGCAAAAAAAGACACGCCAATTTTTATTAAACATAATAACATGTATGTAACGGGGAGTTCGGTTGGAGGAACGGAGCGCCGTTGGAGATGGACTAACGGGTACGAACGACTCGCGTAGTTACGAGCTAGTCCGCACCCCATACGGGCTTAAGATATCATATCGATGGTTTCGAAGTTCCAATATCTTCCTCTTCGTTTTCTTTTTGATCTGGACGATCCCATTCGTTTTTGCCTTATCTTTTTTGCTCGAAGCTGCCATATCGTCCGGTGAGTTGGACTGGTGGGTTGCTATTCCTGATCCCGCTTCATTGCGTTCGGTCCATTTTCCTCTATCTGGGGTCTGGCTAATCTGATTCAACAAGACCGTCATCGACATAGAGAGTGGCAAAATGACAAGAGCAGTCATCAGCCATTGCCCTGGTTTGGAACCAGAGAATTCAGCACTGTGATGTGGAGCAGATATACGTCCGGGATCAGGCAACGAGCAACTTCAAAGGAAAATCGAGAACTTCGCACCTTGATGATGAAGCTGCGGGACGGAAAAAAGGTCAAACTCGTCCGCAGCATCGCACTTCCAGGACTCTGCCCGATATTTAGAGAGAATCATCGAACGACATCTACACATCTGCGATAAGAGGGTCGAAGGGGAGTGTGTCGAATCGGTCACCGAACGGGCGATGAAGCAGATCGACGTGGCAAGAACAGGACCTGTCATCCATGACTAAGGCCCACTTATCGATGACAGGCACACTCAACCCATCATGGTCATTGACCTCCTACGAGGATGGACGTACCATCGCTACCTTCGTCCCCGTAAGGGGATCGGGCTCAATCGTCCGCTCCTCTACACAGCCACGATCGTCGTTGGTTTGTTCTCGCTGATATTCTTCCTCGTATCCTCGTCCTCGGACGGCGGTCTCCCTCTCCAATTTTTTTCCTGCCGATGGTATGTGCCGTCATTCTCCTCTTTGCATATCGTACCATGGGCACTCGGACCTACTCCACAGAGAGTGGGATGTTCCAATACCGGTCAAGGACGGACGAAGGGCGCAGCTCAACACCATAGGTTTTGATTGCATTGACGTCAACGATCGTTCCTGTCATTTCACAGGGCCGACTCCGGAGTGTCCAGTATAATGATGGGGACGACCTTCGATTCGTAAGTGGTGCCAGTCTAAGGGTTGCTCCGCGAGGTCCAACATCGCTGAGGGCCGACCTGCGTGATGTCAGCATCATGCTCTTCGAGGGAAAAGGGCAGGGAAAACTCCAACCGATAGTCGTAATAAAGGATGATGAGCGGTCCCAACACGCGTCCAGGCCGAGGTCTATCTTGCCAACCCGAGGGACGGTCGCGACAGTACATGGACCAGCTAACCGGTTTCGCCGTCCATCTCTTCCATCTCTATAAGACCAATCCCAATTCTTTGATGCTCTATGACTGATCCATGGTTCGACCCCTTGGTTCGTTGCGATCTCCCTGAATGATCAAACTATCCTACTTTCTCGATCGAAACCGCTGCCCGACCGTGGACGAGATCGACATAGCCCTTTGCCGCATGCTCATGTGGGATTCCCGTCTCACCTATTCTGAGCTGGCGGGGGCAGTGGGAACGAGCGTGCAGACGGTGCATCGGCGCATAAAGATCTTGACCGAGCAAGGCGTGATATTGGGTTTCGAGGCATCCGTTTCGCTCCCCGCGGTCAATGGGGTCTGGGTAACGATATTCGGGACCTCCAAGGCCGACTCCATCGAGAAGACGGTGGCGGCCCTGGTCAAGGACGATCGCACCGACATGGTCTTCACCGCCAGCGGTAAGATGCTCTATGTGCATGGGGCCTTGAGGCGCCTTTCCGATCTGGAAGGATACACAGGTTCGTGCAGAAGGCGGGCTCGATGCCCGACGCCCAGGTCGGGATAATGGGGGAGGTGCCCCAGGTCCCCCTGAGCCTGGAGCGCCCCGTCCTCTATCCTCTGGACCTAAAGATCATCTCTGCCTTGAAGCACGATGCCCGACGCCCCACGGCGGACCTGGCCGAGGAGCTCGGTGTGGCCCCTCGGACCGTAACGAGGCACATCGAGAGGTTGAGGAAGGAGACCTTGGTGCACTTCGGGCTGCCATTCCGGCCGGAGGTGACCGGCGACACGTTCGCCATGGTCCACCTCAAGGTCAAGGAGAGCGTGGAAAAGGCGAAGGTGGCCCTAGCCATGGTCAAGCATATGGGATCGAGGAGCATCATCAGCTACTCCTTCGGCAACATCCCCGACCTGGTGCTGTGCATCGTCTGGACCCACAACGTGAAAGAGCTGAGGGAGATGTGCCAGGACTTGGAGTCGGAAGGGACGTTCCGTTCCGTGGACCCGAACATCCTGCTCGATGCGAGCTATTGCCACTCTTGGTTGTTCCATTATGCGGATGACAAATTGAAGAAATAGCTGGCCCAAGCCGATAGGTCATTTTCTTCCCATGACTTCGAGATGTTCCTTCATCTTAGGCCGTCCCCCCTTCTCTTTCTTCTCGCTAGGGTTGAAACAGAAAAGATAACCATGGCCGCGCTCGGTGGTTCAAGGTGAATTCCTTTGAAGATCATGCAAAGATACGAACTTGGGCTGATTGCGGTCGTGGCACTGTCCTTACTTCAGGCCGGGCTGCGCATCGTATTGGGCTTGATGATGACCGGTGCGCTCGGTGAGAGCGCCCAGAACACCCTGAACGGAGCCATCGAAGGTCAGGTCGACGATTGGGTGCTCGGCTTCAACACGGTCATGTTCCTGACATTGGGGGTCCTCGGCGCCATCTTCGCGGTGGGCCTGCCCGGCCACGCATCATGGGCCTGGTACGGGACCATAACCGTCAGCGCCGTGACGATCATCTACGATGCATGGGCCATTATCGCCATCCAGCCCACCGCGATCCTGGGCATGGTGCTGCCAACGGTATTCATCGTCTATCTGCTGTGGAAGAGGACCGACTTCGGGATGGCGGGGGTGAGCTGCGATGCGGGCATTGGTAGCGTTCGGAACTAAGTACGGATCCACCGTCAAGGTGGGAGAGGAGATCGGCCGGGTGCTCAGGGAAAAAGGCCTGGAGGCAGAGGTGGTGAACCTCGATGAGCGCAAGGTCAAGGACTTGGCACCATATGATCTGGTGGTGGTGGGCAGCGCGGTCATCATCGGCAAGTGGACCAAGGGGGCCAGGACGTTCCTGGAACAGAACCAGGCTGCATTGAGAGGTAAGAGGCTGGCCATGTTCGCCTGCTGCGGCGATGTCCTCGCCGAGGCCAAGGAACGCCGTGAGGGCGCCAAGGCCCGTTATCTTGACCAGGTCGTGATGGATAACGGCCTCAGCCCTCTGAACACCGCCCTGTTCGGAGGTGAGCTGGACTTCAACAAATACGGGTTCCTCATCAAGGCGGTCCTCAAGGACGACCGCAGGCACATCGAAAGCGGAGGCGTCGACCTCTCGAAACCTTATGACTATCGGGACTGGGATGCGATCCGGGCCTGGGCTAGGGCTGTGGCGGACGAGGCGCAAGGATGTACCGCTACCGAAGTAACGGACGGCAAGATCGAGGTGGGACCATGATGGGATCCAAAAAGGTTCAAGTTCGCCTTGCTGACCTGGGCGATGGTCGCCCTCTGCGCCGTTACCAACGGGGCCTTCCGGGCCTTCGTGCTGCAGCCGGTGTTCGGTGAGACGGTAGCGAGGATGATAAGCTGCTTCATGCTGATCACCATCCTTCTCCTGATATCCCATTATTCCTTGAACCGGACCAAACTGAAGTTCAGCGATAACGAGCTCCTGGTCATCGGGACGATGTGGTTGGCGCTCACCCTGCTCTTCGAGTTCGGCTGGGGCCATTTCGTCATGGGGAGGTCATGGGACGAGCTGCTGGTCGACTATGACATACTGAAGGGAAGGCTTTGGGTGCTGGTCCTGATGTTCACACTTCTCGCCCCCCTCATCACGGGTAGGTCCCTTAGGAAGAATGCGACAACCCAGAAGCAAAGGAACGCTTCGTGATCAAACCATTTAATTTATATTTTTACCCAGACTGTCGTTGGCAGTCGTCGGTAAATACGCCTCATCACCATCAGCAACGACCGTCAGGGTTTTATCGGTCGTCCATCCATGATTTGCATATGAAACAAGAGATGGGCCCTTTGCTTGCCCTTTACCCCATGCCCGTGACCTTGGTCGGTTCGATGGTCTCAGGAAAACCGAACTACTGCCCCATCGCTCACGTGGGGATATTGAACTTCGGAAAACCTCAATTCATCTCCGTTGGGCTACATCGCTCCCATCATACCAACCTCGGCATAAGGGAGAACAAGGAGTTCAGCGTCAACCTTCCCAGTTCCGACCTGGTGGTGGCCACGGACCACCTGGGCCTGGTCTCCGGGGGCAAGGAGGACAAGAGCGCGGTTTTTCGGACCCACTTCGGGACATTGAAGAACGCCCCCTTGATCGTGGAATGCCCGGTCAACATGGAATGCCGATTGCACCAGACCTTGGAGATCGGCTCCCATGAGATCTTCGTGGGAGAGGTGGTCCAGACCCATGCCGACCCTTCCGTCTTGAGCGATGGTGCCATCGACATCAAGAAGCTGGACCCGCTTCTGTTCGACATGGGCTCCAAGGGCTATTGGACCGTGGGGGACAACGTGGGCCGGGCCTGGAACATCGGGAAAGGGTTCCGTAGTTAAGCCCATCCCGTCCGATCGAGGCTAGGCCCTGGCGTCTTTAGGTCCGTGCTGCCTTCCGGACACCACCACTTCCGATGCTGATATCGTCCAGCTTGGATTCCATCCCTTTCCCGAGGAGCTGCGGGGAACGAGCTCCTGTCACTATGAGCAGGACCTTGATGGTCCTCTCCAACTCTGGCTCGATGGTGCATCCCCATATTATCCTCGCTCCCGGGCTGACGCTCTTGGTCACGATCTCGGCCGCCCTCTGCGCCTCGTCCACGGTCATGTCCGGACCGCCGATGACTCGTATCATGGCCCCCCTGCTTCCCTTGAGGTCCACATTGCCCAGCAAGGGCGAGCTCAAAGCTTCCTTCACCGCCCTCTCCACTCTTTCCCCCGGTTCATCCGACTCCCCTATGCCCACGAAGGCCATGCCGCCCTCGTCCATTATGGTCTGGATGTCAGCGTAGTCGAGGTTGACCAGCCCAGGCTTGGTGATGATCTCGGTGAGGCCCTTGATGGTCTGCATGAGCACCTCGTCCGCCACCTTGAAGGCCGCCTCCACCGGCATCCTCGGGACCAGCTCCAGTAGCTTGTCGTTCATGATCACGATGGTGGTGTCGCACATCGCCGTCAGGCGGTTCAACCCGGCCAGCGCGTTCTCCATGCGCACATTTCCCTCGGCCCGGAAAGGCAACGTGACCACGCCGATGGTGAGGGCGTTCATCTGCTTCCTCGACATCTCGGCCACGTATTGGGCCGACCCAGTCCCAGTGCCCCCTCCCATCCCAGCGGTGACGAACACCAAGTTCGCCCCGGTCAGCACGTCCCTGATCTCCCGGGCGCTCTCCATCGCCGCCTGCTCCCCCACTCGGGGTATGGCCCCGGCGCCGAGTCCCCTCGTCGTCGCCTTTCCGATGAGGACCTTGACCGGTACCTGGATGGAAAGGAGGTGCTTGGCGTCCGTGTTCAGGGCGTAGAACTGCGCTCCAGTGATACCTGCCGCAACGCACCTGTTTATCGTGTTGCAACCAGCGCCTCCGCAGCCGACGATCTTTATGCAGACCGAGAGCTGATCGGCGATCCTTCTTATCTCATCATCCGTCTGCGAACCTCCCGCTGGGGTCGTCGCGATGGGCGACTGCAGTGGGACGCTCGACGTGCTGGCATTGTCTAATGCTACGTTGGTCGATGGACCTGTCATTGTGCATCCCGGAGATTATATTCCATTGATGCGAATATAAATCTACCTGTGGTACCGAGGGCGGGGGCATCAACGCCTTTCAGCCCATTCGAGCCTCCGGGGCCGAAAGCGAAATGACCTTGGTCCGACAATGTTAAACCACGACGGCATATCTTCGCCGTCGTCAAGGGAGCGATAGAATGAAACCGGCGTTGTTGGTGATCGATATCCAAAGGGCATGGCTTGAGACAAGTGAAGGACTAAGGCAGAGCCTGGAGAGACGCCTTGGCACCATCAATGCGGCCATAGCCTTGTTCCGCGAACGGGGCATGCCATTGATCGTGGTCTACCATACCGACCCAAAGGACGGGGTGGTCCCAGACACCGACGGCTTCGAGTTCCATCAGGACGTGAGGATCGAGGTCACTGACCTGATGCTTGGTGAAGTCCTATCCCAATGCCTTCAACAAGACGGAGCTGCAGGAGATATTGGCCATGGACGGTTGCGACACGGTCATCCTCGCCGGCCTGAGCGCCATGGGATGCGTCATGGCCACCTACATTGGGGCCATGGACCGAGACCTCCATCCTTATCTGTTGCGGGACGGTGTGGCCGGCAGCAGCGAGGACCTCGTGCGCCTGGCCCAGGAAATATTCGACACCCTTAGCTTGGACGCACTGGACCAGATCCTGCCGAAGAAAGAGTAAGGCAAGACACCTTGGTCGATGATTCGATGGACCAGCGGGAGCGTTTGCTGCGGACCTTGGACCGCGAGGAGGTAGACAGGGCACCTTGTGCCTCGCCGCTGCAGACCGGCACCGTCGCCTTGATGGAGCTGTGCGGCGCCCATTGGCCTGCCGCAAATGATGACCCGCTGCTCATGACAGAGCTGGCCCTGGCCGCCCACCGTTATGCCAGGACTCGAAGCGGTGAGGGTCCCCTTCGATGTGACGGTGGACGCGAGCGCCTTCGGGGCGGTGACGGACCGGGGTGCATCGGACCGGCAGCCCGCCGTCCTCAGTCCAATGTTGATAGGTCCCGACGACCGAATCGAGACGCTCCCAGACCCGGAGTTGGACGGAAGGGCGCCAGTGCTGTTATCGTCCGTGGAAATGCTGGCCAGGCGTGGCTCTGCCGCCCCGGTCATCTGCGGTTTGGTCGGGCCCTTCATGCTCGCCTGCCAACTGCGCGGGCTCGAGGCCGCGCTGTTCGATATCGTGCTTGAACCTTCCAGGATGCGAGACCTGCTGGAGACCACGACCGCCTGGGACAACGCCTTCTCAAGAAGGGCCATCGAGGCTGGCGCCGACATCATCACCATCGTCGATGCCACCAGTACCGGGTCCATCCTCGGTACGGCGCAATATGCCGAGCACGCACTGCCCTTCCAGACCGAAGTGGTCAACTGGATTGGGCGATGCGGTGCGAGGGCGGTCCTGCACATATGCGGCGACACCAGTGAGAATTTAGGATTGATGATCAGGACCAGGGCGAACGGGATCAGTCTGGACCAATGTATGGACATGGCAATGGCCAAGGTCAGACTGGGCGAAGGAACGGCCCTCATAGGTAACATTGACCCAGTCGGGACTTTATGGCTCGAAGGGCCGGAGGAGGTGCGATCGGGCCGTCGCCAGGTGTCTTGCTGACGGCGTAGACGTGATCGCTCCCGGTTGTGGTCTGGCCCCACATACTCCGTTAGAGAATGTCAGGGCCATGGTCCAGGCGACCCGCCGTCGACACTAGAGTGCTTGGCCACATTTTCCAACTGGTCAGGACCTACCAAGCCCATAAATATCCTTACGATTTTCGCAGCCATGACATGCTGAAGAGAGGAGCCCCTTCCCGGCTCAAGGTCCCCAATACCGTCAAATGGCTCATTCTGCTCACTTCGTTCAGTGCCATCGGCTATGGGTACCTGGTGACGGCCATCACCGCCTACCTTCCAGAGAGGGGGGTCAGCTCCAGCGATATCGGCCTGATCATCGGCGCCTCCGGCCTGGCCATGATATTCTGCGCCATTCCATTCGGCATACTCTCTGACCGCATCGGCCGGAAATGGATCCTCATCCTCGGGTTGGTGGGCGTGCCGGTGGCGATGTTCCTCTGCACCTTCTCGCTGGACCCGACATACTTCTTGGCGGCGAGCATCATCGCCGGCATAGCCGAAGGGGCGCTACTCTCCACATGGAACGCCATGATCGCCGACCAGACCACCGTAGACAATCGGGACCTGGCGTTCTCCCTTTCGTTCATCGTCAACGGCTCATTCTACGGCATCGGTCTGGCGCTCCCCTTCCTTTTCCCCTACATCCAGGATTCCACCGGTCTGTCATCGGCGCAAGTGCATTCTGGTGCGTTCCTAGTGCTCGGGTTCATAACCGCCATCTCGCCCATATCGCTGGTCTGGCTCCTGAAGGATTACAGGGACAAGGCCCCAGGGTTCGAAGGTACGTCGAGGGTCCTTGTTGAAGGAGAGGAGCAAGAAAACCTTGGTGAGGTTCTCCATCAACAACACGCTGATCGGTCTGGGCGCAGGCCTGATCATCCCCCTGGTGCCGACATGGTTCTTTCTTCGCTACGGCATCCCTGACTCCACCACCGGGCCGCTCCTTGCCCTGTCCAGCCTTTCCATCGCGTTCGCGGCGATTTTCAGCTCCAGATTGGCCCAGCGCTTCGGGCAGGTGAAGGGCATAGTCCTCACTCAAGGATTGTCCACCATCTTCATGGTGGCGATACCTCTGATGCCCGGGGCGGCGCTCGCCGGCGCGATGTTCCTCATCCGTTCGGCGCTGATGAACATGGCCGGTCCGATATTCGACTCGTACCTGATGGGGATCATCGACAAGGACGACCGGGGGTTGGCGAGCGCCATCAACTCCATCGTATGGAGGGTGCCGAACTCGGTGACGACCTTCATCGGGGGGTCCATGTTGGCAGCGGGCCTACCTCTCCCTTCCGTTCTATCTCGCCGCGATGATCTACATCATCGCCATCACCGCCTTCTTCCTCAACTTCAGGAACATCAGGCCCTACGAGGAAGATGCTCCCGCATCCGCCCCCCCAGGCTGACCCATCGCCAAATCTAATTATCAGGCAACGCCTTGGTCTTCCAATGTCATGACCACCAAATTCGAGGACCTTACCACCTTGTGCGCCAAGGCCAAGTCGCTAGGGGCGTCCCGGGCGGTGCCATTGTCGGTCGATCTCATCTTCACCGACCCACGGGTCAGATTGAAATGCCAGGTACCCATCTGCCCCAACTATGGAAGGAACCTGATGTGCCCTCCGAATACCATCAGCCCGGCGGAGTTCGCCGAGGCACTGGCCAAGTACGATGCCGCCATCATCGTACAGTTCGACGTCGAATTGGACGGTGCCATGCTGGAGAAGATCAAGGGCATGCCATTGACCGAACTGGAGGACCACGCCGCTTACAAGGAGGTCATGACCGGGCCGTCCAAGAGGATGATGGAGGCCCTAGGCCAATTGGAGCAGGAGGCTGGCCGCATGGGCTATCGTTTCGCCGCCGCCTTGGCCGCCGGCCCTTGCACCCTTTGCGACACCTGTGCTGGCCCATCCGGACCATGTCGGAATCCCTTCTCCGCCCGACCGAGCATGGAGGCCGTCGGCATCGACGTCATAGCCACCGCCGACAAGGCCGGTGTGCCCATCAAGTACCCGGCCGAGGGCAAGGCCATCTGGACCGGCCTGCTCCTAGTGGATTGAGGTGAATTCGGGTGCGGATATTCCTGGACTATTGCGTCCTCAACGACGCCTTACGCGATGCCACCGTTTTAGCGAGGTTGCGCTTCCTGCGACAGAACCACCATATGCTTACATCGACCACCGTGGTCGGCGAAGCACTTGCCGTCCTCGGCGAAGGGGAGAGGGAGGGCCAGTACATGTTGGTGGACCTGATGCGCGACCTTGGTCTGGAAGTGCTCCAGCCAAGGAAAGGCTGGCGGGAGGAGATGGCCCGGTTGGATGACATGATGCAGAGCAGTGGGGTCGCCCTGCCCTCCTCGGAACTGGCCCACATGTCCCTGGCAGCATTATGGTCGGTGGACCTCTACATCACCAGTCGTCCCGAGGCGCGCACCCTGTCCAAGGTGGCTGGGCTCAGCGACCGTTTGATGGTGGTCGACCTGGACCAGGCCAAGGAGCTGGCGATGCGGTCCAAGGATAATCATTAACTACATCGCGCACCGTCGTTCCGGTCATGTTCGAGCGACGACCCGCCCCGGCCTTGGAGGCTATCGAATGGTACAACTCCCCGCCCCTGAGCGTGTCGCAGCTCCGGGGGAAGGTGGTCATGATCGACTTTTGGACCTACTCCTGCATCAACTGCTTGCGGACGCTCCCCCACATGCGCAAGGTCTGGTCCACCTTCAAGGACTATCCGTTCGTGATGATCGGTGTGCACAGCCCAGAGTTCGACTTCGAGAAGGAACCGGAGAACTTGCGGAAGGCCATAAAGAGACATCGATTGGAATACCCCATCGCCGTCGACAACGACATGGCCACCTGGCAGGCCTACGACAACCGCTACTGGCCAGCCCAGTACTTCATAGATAAGGACGGGACGATCAGGCACATCCATGTGGGGGAGGGCGGGGAGCTGGAGATCGAGGCCTGGATAGTACGATTGCTCAAGGAGATGGGGGTGGACGTGGAGCTGGCCGAGGTCCGGGAGACGTCGAGCGAGTTCGACCCCCGCACCACGCCCGAGACGTACGCCGGGGCGCTGCGGAACAAGGGCATTGGCAACGATATCGACTGCCAGGCCATGTCCGTATGTCAATACCAGGACAACACCGTCCATGACCTTGGGGTCATCTACCTGCATGGGCAATGGTATCACGACACCCAGTTCCTGCAATATGCCGCCATGGAACCAGGGCACGTCCTGCTCCGATATCGGGCCAAAGAGGTCAATGCGGTGATGTCATCCGACGAGGTCATAGAGGTGGAGGTCCGCCTGGACGACAGGCCATTGCGACCGGAGGAGGCAGGTCAGGACATATATTTCCATGACGACCGATCTTGGCTGCGCATAGACCGCAACGATATGTTCTACATCATCAAGGTCAAGGAACTCGAGGAGCACGAGCTTAAGATATTGGTCGGGAGCGACCGGTTCCACATCTACGCCTACACCTTCGGCTGAAAAAGGATGGAAATGGTTTGGTTTAGAAGGAAGCGCGTCCTTCAGACCATCTTCTTCCCGGCCTCATAGGAGGCGCTCTGGTTGAAGACCGCGACCGGCTCAACGGTCCAGACCACGTTGGCCTTCATGCCCCATCTTCTTGAGCTCCTCGTTCATCTTGTCATAGAGCGGTCCGGTGCTGAAGTGCTCCTTGATCTTGGCCATTACCAGGTAGGACTTCATCTCCACCGTCACCAGGATAGCGACCTCCTGACCTTTTTTCTTCATGGCCTCGAGGTTCTTGCCCGTCTCCTTCATGAGGATCGCTCCGAAGGCGATCATCTCTGGGCTGGGGGCGATGATGCTGCCCACCTGTATCACATGGGGGTTCCCGACCGCATCCACTGTGGCCAGGACCTTTGCTGACTTGCCATTTATCGCACTGAAGACCTCATCCGGTAGCTTCACCAATTTGTTCACCGCCTCCCCGACTCCTTTCACAATACATAAATATTCTTTTTGTATACTTTTCTATACTAACCATGAGCGACGAGGTATTATTGAGCGAGCTGCGCGGTCTGCGCCGAGACCTGGGTTCATTGAACGAACGAGTGGTATCGATGCGCTACGAGGACCTGAAGGGCGTCTTCGTGATGGAGATGCGCGAGGCTCTGAGCGTGGAAGGGAATAAGGTCATTCGCTCCGACCTCGACAACGTCCAGGTGGTCTCTTCCTGTTCCTTGCGCTCAGGTTGCATGGACAAGTTGCGTGTACTGGTGGACGCTGTGACCAAGGCCATGGAGCGCGACGACCTGCAGACGGCCCATGAGCTGCTGGATAGGACCGACGACCTCATCTGCGGCGAGACATCGCCTTGCTTGGACGATGAATGCTCACGGTCCGCCTCGGGGACGATCAATAGGGCCCGTCTCATGCTGGACCTTTATTCGGGGCTGCTGAACAAGTTCGCTACCTCTCTCGATCGTCTTCAGATTCTGAGACGAACCAAGGTGAGGGTTTCGACCCTTCGGAAGCAGAACGGGCCCTGGGCCCTTTGGCGAACGCGCATCGCCTGACCATAATGGACCTTTTGTCCAGCGGGGGACGGCCCCTTTCCGAGATCGGGAAATGCCTCGAGATGCCCACGGGCCATCTCCAGTTCCATATGAGGGCGCTCAAGGAGGCGGACTATGTGGGCTCGGACCGGCGGAGCCGCATCTACTCCCTGACACCGAAAGGAAGGAAGGCCCTGGGGGCGGTCCGGGAGCTTGTGGGCAAGGTCTCTCTTCAGTGATGCGCACACCTGTTCGGGACAATCATAATCACACTCCTTCGACAATCTTACATCATGAACAGATCGATGGTGAAGATGGACGGGCCGGAGAAGGAAGACCTCAAAGGAAAGGCCTTGCCCGCGCAGGACCTGATATCCTACCAACCTGGAGCGGTGGTATCCCGGACGGTACTGGATAAGAAGGCGGGCACCATCACGGTCTTCTCCTTCGACCAAGGTGAGGGCCTGAGCGAGCACACCGCCCCCTATGACGCCACCGTTTTGATCCTGGACGGGGAGGTGGAGATAACCATCTCAGGCAGGCCGATACGGGCCAAGGCCGGGGAGATGGTCATCATGCCCGCTGACCAACCGCACGCCCTCCGGGCGCTGACCGCATTCAAGATGTTGCTGGTCATGATACGGGCATGAAGGCCGGGGGGCCATTCGATCATTGGGCCGGTGGCTTCCCCTCCTCCTTCTTGGATCTCTTCATCATGCGGAAGACCAACACCAGGAGCACGACCCCTGCTGCCAGGCCGGCGATCCCACCTATCAACATCAACCAGTTGGTGTCGTCCTGCTCATCCTGAGACCCAGCGGTCAGGAACGTGCCAAGATTGCCTCCGGTGGAGGACACCGTGACGTTGTCGATGTATGGGTCAAGACCGTCCGCCTCGATGGTGATGGCATAGGTCCCAGGTGGGACGTACAGGGTGAAGTTACCCTCTGGGTCGGAGGTGGTGGCATAACCGCCTATGTCACATCGGCCCCGCCTACTGGCTTACCGTCCGAGTCGATCACCCTTCCCGTCACCTTGACCTTGTCGGTGGTGGTGAAGTTGAAGAAGTATGGGGCCACCATCTGATTGCCGGCGAGGTCTGAGCCGTTCACCATCACCATGTATGTGGTGTCGAGGTCGATGTCGAACGGTATGGCGCATCGGACCTCCTTACCTACGATGGTGACGGTCATGTTCTCGCCCGTCGATGGTGGCCGTGGCCTGCTCCATGTTCTCGTTGAACTCGATGGTGACGTTCTGGGTGACCGGGGCCGCGTCGCCGCTGGGATAGGTGGACACCACCTGGGGTGCCACATTGTCGATGGTGAAACCCTTGGTGGCGTTGTTGCTGAAACCTGCAAGATTGGTGGCACTGACCTCGACCATATGAGGTCCTTGGCTCAGATTGTTGAACGTGTACGATTGGGCCAGGCTCAGGTTGATCCAGCCCTGGGAGTCAAGGCGGATCTTGCAATAGGCCACACCGGAACCGCTGTCGCTCATATCCCACGCCACCTCGACCGCCGTCGCCTTGATGAACGAAGTCTGTCGGCGCGGTGATGTTGATCACGGGCATGCTGGCCGGCCAGTTCGGCATGGCGACCGCGGTGGCGCTCCTCGGGCCCTCTCCTGCGGTGTTGTTCGCCGACACCTGGTAAGAGTAGGTCACCCGGTTGGTGACCGAGGTGTCGTTGTAGTAGAGAACGTTCCCAGCGACCTTGGCCAGGAGCACGATCGGTGCTCCACCGCGATAGACGTGGTAGGAGACGATCGGTCCACCTCCGGTGCTCACCGGCGGCGCCCATGTCAGGTTGACATAACCATCGCCGGGGGTGGCGACCAAGTTGGGGGCGGAGGGCATGGAGGCCGGTATCGTCAGTCACCATGTCCGACCTCACCCCGACCTTCTCAGAGTTGGCCGCCGCCACCTGGTAGAAGTAAGGCACTCCATTGGTGACGTTGGTGTCAGTGAATTCCAGCACCATCCCCAGGGAGATGTAGAACCCCAGATTCGATGGGTTAGGTCCCGCGGTAGACGGTATAACCGATCAAAGGCCATCCGCCATCCGACTCGGGCAGGTCCCAGGTGAGCTTGACCTCGCCATCTCCGGCAGTCGGCCGTAAGGTTGCGCGGCGATGACGGCTGATCGACCAGGAACAATGGGAGGTAATCGTACATGCCGAGACCCATCAGGTAATCGGAATCGCAAATGCCATCCATGATCGGCATCGACGGCGGTGTTGTTGGAATAGTAGTTGCCAGCGATCCAATTCCCGCCCACCACGTTCGTTCCCGCGATCTTGGTGACGTTCCAACGGTTCTGCGAACCACCATCGTAGGCGTTGTCCTCGCCTGTGAGGCTGTTGTCATAGATCAGGCTCTGGCTAGTTGACGAGTCCCAGGAAGATGCAATAGAAACCCAGGGCCGACTCCGGATATGACATTGCCATGGATCAGCGCATTGGTGACGGTCCCGATGACGGACACGCCATTCTGCGCGCTGTCCTGGACGTTGTTGTTGGCCAGCACGATGTCCAGGTTGGGAGAGCCGCTGACCTCGATCCCGATCTTGTTGTCAGAGATCAGGTTGTTCATGACCTTGGCCGATGAAGAGCTCTTGATCCGTATCCCTGCCCCATCCACATGACCAGAGACACTGTTGTTCTCCACATCGCAGTCCTCGGACGATTCGATGTTGATACCACGCTTGTTGTCGGAGACCACGTTGTTCAGACGGTGCATCGTACCGGAGCTCTTCCACGCTGATGCCTTCCCCGGGTCCCTAGACCGAGAACGTTATCAGTCACCTGGTTGCCTTTGACCGTCGGTCCCAGTGGAACCTGAGAGGACCTGGATGCCATCATAGTTGTTCTTGACCGTGTTGTTCAAGGACCGATCCGTCCTTCGAACCATCGAAGGAGATGGCGGCGCCCTTTTCGGCAATCGGTTACGGTGGTTCGCGACCACTTTGCAACCGTCGGATTGGTAGACGCAACCACTACCCCCCCGTGCTCTGGCTGATGTTGCAGTCGCGATCGTGTTGTTCTTGGACGAGGTGATGTAGATATTGTTACCCGAAGATATCGGGCTTGTAGCTGCCGGATATGGTGCTGTTCTCAATGCTATTGCCCCCATAGTTGCCCGTGCTTCCCTGGCTAGATCCTGATGCCATAGTTGTAGCAGTGAGACACGGTGCACCATTTCACCGTGTTGCCGTAACTGCCGGTCATATCGATCCCGACCAGGCAGTCCTGTACGGTCACATGGTCGACCGACACACCGTCGCTTTTCGCGACTAGCACGCCCTGACCGACCTTGGAGATGACCAGGTCCTTGATCGATGATGTGCCGAGCACTGGTAGATCCCGACGTACCCTGCGTCCGTCGGCACGGTGATACCGCTCTTGGCCACATAGTAATAGACCTTCTTCCGCTCACCAGATTGCTTTCGGAGATGGCATGGCCATACTGCCCTTCCACGCTCAGATCGTATAACGTTGTCCAACATGTCGTTGTCCCGCATGGACACGTCCGGGGTGTTCTTCAGCAGTATGCCTTCCAAACCATTCCCCGAGACCGTGTTGTTCTCCATCCGTGGTACCATCATAGCAATTCATGATGTAGATGCCAGTCTTGCTGTTGTCAGCTGACGGTGTTGTTCTCGATGCGCCCGAACAGACCACTATTGAAACGGATGCCGCCCATCTCCGAAGAGGCGCCGTTGTTCTGATATCATTGCCGCCAAGCCTGCAGCTCCTTCGGTTTGGTAGGCATAGATGCCTGACATCGGAGTTGCCGTTGATGGTGTTGTTGATGATGGACACCATTCTCAGATCTAATGGCGGAACCAACCGCCGAAGACCCCCCGCCCGTTGTTGGTCAGGTTGCACCCCTCGATGCGGCAATTATCACCGGTCTCAGTGATCGCAATGCCCGCCATGCCATCCTCGATCGTGAGGCCGGTCACATTGACATATGGGGCGGTTATGGTGATCACGTTCGAGCCGCTTATTTGGACCAATTTCGCCACAGGGTCGCTTGGTGCCCCGACGATCGAGACGATCTTGTTGACGATGACCGCCTCATCGTAGACCCCGCCCCAGACCAGGATGGTATCGCCATTATTCGCGACCGATAGAGCTTGAGTAATGGTGTCGAACATGGGTGGCATCGTACCATTCAGGATCCGGGTTATCGGAATCCACCTCGATGGTGCTCGCCCCCTTGGCCGTCCCTGAGGCCAGGAAAAGCAGGGAGGACATGATCAATAGCATCACAATAACGACGGACAACGTCCTGGCGGCTCGGCCAGAGACTTTCCGCTCTCGCTCACGGTCAAAGGGCAACATGATATCACGTAGGGTGAAGTGGATGAAATATTTCACAATACGGGATTAACCTTTGCCTATTTCGCAGAAATGAGAAAAACGAGCGTGGCGCCGTCGAGCGGGATCGAACCGCTGACCTTGTGATTAACAGTCACACGCTCTACCGACTGAGCTACGACGGCTTAGGTTTGCGACAACATACCCCGCTTATTTATCTTTAACGCTCTTGGCGCTCTGCGCTTCCAGCGAGTCGCGCAAGATGTTGACCGTCTGGTCCATCTTCTGCAGGATCTCGGTCAGCTCGTGATAGAAGCTCTGCACCCGGTCCGTGGTGATGGCCCCCTCCGGCGAGGGAAGGATGAGACCCTCCTGCTCCAAAATGCGCAGGGAATAGCGCACCTTGTGCTGAGGTATGCCCAGAAGCTCGGACAGGCGAATGATGCCTATGGGCTCATGGGCCACGATGGTGTTGAGCATGGTGACGTGCCTTTCCAGCAAATGTATCTCCGCGTCGATCTTGTTGGTGAGGGCGCTCCTGCCTTTCATGTCCTTGCCTCCTACCATGATAAATGCTATCACTGGGGTAGTCCCATGATAACACTAGTACATATTTGAAAACTACCCACCTCAGTTGAAGGTATTGGGAACCAGCTCAGAGCCCTTATATACGCACATCTGGAATCGAAGGAGGATGTCAGCGCTGTCCGTTCAGGGTATCACCAAGAGCTACGGGGACCTGTTGGCCCTCGACGACGTCTCCTTCGAGGTGGAGGAGGGCGCCTTCTTCGGCTGTTTCGGACCGAACGGCGCTGGTAAGAGCACGTTGTTGAAGGTGATGACCGGCCAGACCTCCCCTTCCGAGGGGCAGGTGCGCGTCCTCGGCCTCGACCCCACCACCGACCCCCTGGGTGTGAAGCGCGCCATAGGGATAGTGCCAGAGGTGGAATCGCCGCCCTCATACCTCACATCGTCCGAGTTCCTGCACTTCGTGGGCGACGTCCGAAAGGTGGACGACGTTGACGATCGGGTGCGCCACTGGCTCGAGTTCTTTGACCTGCAGGACGCCACGGGCACCTTGTGCCGCGACCTCTCCAAGGGCATGCGGCAGAAGCTCATGCTGTCCGCGGCGTTCCTTCACGAGCCCAAGCTGCTCTTCCTCGACGAGCCGTTCATCAATCTGGACCCGATATACCAGCGCAAGTTGCGGGACTATCTCCTAGGGCTGAAGGGCGAAGGCAGGACCGTCTTCCTCAACTCGCACATCCTGGACATCGCCCAGCGGCTTTGCGACAAGTTCATCATCCTAGACCATGGCAAGGTGGTCATGCGCGACGAGGCCAAAGCGGTCCTGGCCAGGGGAGAGGACCTGGAGACGGTGTTCCTCCGGTTGGTGGGAGACCATGCTACAGCTGTTTAAGCTGATGATGAAGGAGGAGTACCGCCTACATGTCTCCTACTCATCGCGGCAGATGTTCCTGACCCTTCCTCTCTTCATCGCTTTCATCACTGCCTTCTTCGCCTCCACCTTCCCTCTGCTGTCCGATTCCATCGGACTGACCGACCTGGTCGTCCTGACCCAGCTGGGCATATTCCTTTACGGGGTCAGCGTCGGCGCCTTCGGTTTCTTGGGCCGCACCTATGTGGAGCGACGCTATGGTCGGGTCAACTTCATCGTGACCCTGCCTTTCCTTCTGCCGTTGACGTTCAGGCAGACGTTCCTAGGAATGTACCTGCGGGACATCGCCTTTTACAGCGTCCTCATCCTGCTGCCCGCCTTCCTAGGGTTGGTGCTGGCCGCTCTGATCGTGCCCTACAGCATGCTCTCTGTGGCGCTGATGTTCTTGGCCCTTTTCCTAAGCTTCCTGCTGGGCATATCGCTCAGTTTCGCCATCTCGGTCCTTTACACAAAAAGCGTGGCGGCGTTCGCGATCGCCGTCGCCGCCCTGATGGTGGTCTTGGCCGGCGCGGGGCTTCTCGACCTCTATCCTTTGGGAACGGTGCTGCCCAGCCTAGGGCTCCAGCTCAGCTTCCCACCCTTCCAGGACGATCTCTCCGGCAGCGCCCTGTATCTGGTCGCCTGCGTCGCCTGGTTCGCGCTCTTCACCGCCTTCGCCCTATGGTTGGTGCCCAGCGAGTTCACGTCGAAACGGTCCAAGTATGTGGAGCGGTACATCGATTACAAACAAAGGTTGCGCTTCTTCCGTCATTATGACTCCTTGCTCGCCAAGGAGATGGTGGACGTGGTAAGGTCCGGCATGGTGAGCAAGATGTTGTTCGCCTATGTGGCCCCGCTGCTCTTCCTCAGCCTTTCGACCTGGTACATCAACACGGGATTGGACATCCCGGTCGGCTTCAACGTGGTCTTCTACGCCGGCATGGTGGGCTTCTTCGGGGTGCTGATGTACAACTGGCTCACCAACACCGATCTCAACGATTACTACGAGACGCTCCCGGTCGACGTCCCCATGATCATCCGCGTCAAGCTGCTGGCCTATTTCCTGCTCACGAGCTTGGTATCGACCGCCTTCGTCATAGGCATCGCCTTGGCCCAGGGCGAGACGGAGCTGCTCTGGGTGGCCTTGCCCGTGCTTTACATAACCACCGTCTACATGGTGGTGGCCACCGCCTATCTGACCGGGTTGCGCACCAGCTCTTTCCTCTTCGACCCGGCGGTCATGGGCAAGTTCGCCATAGCGGCGGTGCTTCCAGACCTCGGCATCACCATCCTCTCCTTCAGTCTGACGTCGACACCATATATCGCACTGGCAGGGATAGCCATCATGTGCCTCCTGCTGCTTGGGACGGCCAAGGTCCTCTATGATGGCATCAATAGGAAATGGTCGCGGTACACTTTCACCTGAGATAAAGGCTAAGAACGGGTCATGGTGTTCCTGTTCCGCATGATAGACGACCATTGGTTGAGGAGGATAGTGCACATGAGCTCGCCGATCTTCCTCATCTACTATTGGTTGCCAGAGAAGCTTTGGTCCTGGGGGCCGGAGAAGAGCACCGCCCTCATCGGTCTGCTCATCCTCTTTTGGTCCTATGAGCTGATCCGTATGCTCAGGCCACAGGACCAACCCAAGATCGTCGGCTTCCGGGAGTATGAGTATCACCGCATCAGCGCCATGACCTGGGCGTTGACCGGGATTTTCATGTGCTTCCTCGCCTTCCCCATCGAGTACACCGCGCCAGCCTTGTGCGGCATGGCCTGGGTGGACCCGCTCATCGGCGAGCTGCGCCGCAATGGCAGCACACTGTATCCGGTCGTTCCCTTGACCATCTACTTCGCCATAGTGCTGGTCATCCTAACGATATTCATGGGCCTCACCGGCACGGTCCTGGTGGCGGCGGTGGCGGCCACGCTGATGGCGATATTCATCGAGGGGGTGCGGCTGTGGCGCTTGGACGACGATCTTACCATGATGGTGCTGCCCTGCGTCACCATCGCCGCCTGGTTCACACTGGTGGACCTGTTCTGAAAGGTTAGACCTAGCCTGAGCGTTAAAAAAATGGAACGGGCAAAGCTCAGTTGCCGATCAGTCCCTTCTTCTTGCTGAACCTGGTGACACCCTGCTCGAAGGCCTGGGTGGGACCATCGTGGCACTTCTCCGCCTGGTCCTGAGAGTCGTGCTTCTTGCCGCAGGTCAAGCACTGATAGGCGATCTTCATCGACTCCGGAACAGGGAACAGGAATTTAATTTTAATGGAACCTATTGCGGTCTCCACGACAAAAAATTAACATTATCAATATTGAAAAAAGATTGCGTACGCCTCGCTGGACAAGAATATTATACCAGTGGTTTGGTAATAACTCATTTATTTATATTCAAAATACCAATTAACTAAGATAATGAACAAGATAAAGGTGATCAACGAGCCGTCTGAGTTAGTGCCTATGCTCAGAGCCGTTGATACGCCCGTAAAAAGGGACGTCCTCAAGGAGGTCACCGTGGAATGGAAGACCCTGAAGGAGATCGAGGACAAGTACGGGCCAGAAGGCCGCGAGGCCTTGAAGTTCTTCGAGAAGATGAAGCTGGTTGAGACCCGTTGGCAACCCTCGGGGGACAACCGACCGGTGAAGGCCTATCATACCTATTACAACTCATTCCACATAAACGCCTCTTGGCCAGTGTACGAGATCAGCGACGTCCTGTCCGTGGCCATGATGCCCGAGGAGGACTTCGATGACATAGAGACGAAGATCCTGGACCAGGTGGGCAAGGACGGGAAGTTCGCTGGCGATGTGGCGGAGAGCCTGGGGCTGACCTCGACCATGCTCAAGAGCTTGGTGAAGCGCTCGGTGCGCTTGGATTATCGCGGACACCGCCTTGAGCGGGTAAAAGAATGATCTCCAGTGGTCCTGATGCCTGAGATATGGATCCTAAGATTGGGCCATCGCCCGGAACGGGACAAGCGCATCACCACCCATGTGGCGTTGACGGCCCGGGCCTTCGGTGCCAAGGGCATTTTCGTCTCCACCAAGGACACCGGTCTGGAGGAGAGCGTCAACGACGTGGTGCAGCGGTTCGGTGGGGACTTCCAGATCAAGAGCGGCGTGCAATGGCACAAGCTGCTGAAGGAGTTCGCCGAGAAGGGAAAGATAGTCCATCTGACCATGTACGGGCTTCCGGTGGACGAGGTCGTGCCCCGGATACCTAACACATCGGACCTGCTCATCGTGGTCGGGGCGGAGAAGGTCCCCCCCGAGGTCTATCAGGCGGCGGACTTCAATGTGGCGGTGGGCAACCAACCCCATTCGGAGGTGGCGGCCTTGGCCATATTGCTGGACCGATTGGGGAGGGGCAACGCCCTAGGGCAGGCCGATTTCCAGGGCGGCAAGATCAAGGTCGTCCCATGCGCGAGGGGTAAGAATGTCGTCGAGACTCCCCGATGAGAAGGCATGCTTGGAGCTGCTCCGGGCCGAGGGATGCTCGGACAAGGTGGTGCGCCATTGCTGCACCGTCAACCAAGTGGCCATGGCCATCGCCCGATGCTGCGGCGCCGATCAGGAGCTGGTCAACGCCGGCTCCTGGCTCCATGACATCGGACGGTCCTCCACCCATGGCATCGGGCACGTCTCCGAAGGGGTGGCCATTGCCAGGGGCCGAGGTCTTGCCCGAGGAGGTGGTCCGCATCATCTCCCGCCATGTCGCCGCCGGGCTGACGAACGAGGAGGCGGTGGGCCTCGGCCTGCCTCCCGGGAGAGTACATGCCATTGAGCCTGGAGGAGAAGATCGTCTGTCACAGCGACAACCTAGTGGGCGATTCTGAAATCATGACCCTGCAGGAGGCGCTGGAAGAACTTGAGGCGCGTGGTTATCTGGTCACGGCTGGACGGATGGCCACGATGCACCGCGAGCTATCCGAGAAGTGCGGCAAGGACCTGGACATTCTCCTAGAGGACCTTGACGTCCGGAAGAAGGCCATCAAAAAGTGTGCCTCTTATGTTTCCCGCTGATGTGCTCGTCCCTCAAGGCCTGATAGCTGACCGAGGAGCGTTGCGCGTACTCCAGCACCGTGCTGTCATTGGTCCGCACCACCTTGCCAGGAACGCCCATCACCACCGAGCGCGGCGGGACCACCGTCCTGGGCGTCACCACGGCGTTCGCGGCCACCAGACATTCGTCCCCGATCACCGACCCGTCCAGCACCGTGCTGTTGATGCCGATGATGCAGTTGTCCCCGATGGTGGCGCCATTGATGACCGCCCCATGGCCGACCGTGGTGTCCTTGCCGATCAATGTCGGGTAGTCCGGGCTGACGTGGATTACCGCGGTGTCCTGGACGTTGCTGTTCTCGCCTATCTCGATGCGGTTCGTGTCGCCTCTGACGACGGCGCAAGGCCAAATGCTTACGCCATCGGCAAGGACGACCTCTCCCAAAACCACCGCCGATGGGTCTACGAAGATCTTCCTCGAGGCCATCGGCATCCACCTGGTCCGTTGGATGAAAAAAGGATGAGGTGCGGCCTCACTCGGCCGAGTCCTCGATCTTGGCGGGCGCCTTGGTCTTCTTGACGGCGGTGACCCGCTTAGGGAAGTACTTCAGGACGATGACGTCCCCGACCGCCTGGATCCAGCGGTATGGCACGTTGACAGCCTTAGAACCCTCGACCAGCAACGGGTTGGTCTCGTTGATGAACATGCCGTCCACCTTCTTGTTCTCTAGGTCGATCACTAGGTTGTTCACGCTGCCCAGAAATATGCCGTTGGGCGTGTAGACTTGCAATCCGATAAGCTCAGTGGCTTCCTCGAGCATCCTGTCCCCTCGAGCAGGATATGCTCGAACAATATTAAAAAACCTTCTTATATGGCTGGCGACCCAACACAGGTTCCGCATAGGGGGAGGAGGTTGTGAGGCCATCCTTTATCGGAAGGCCGTTTCCATCCTTCCCATCGCAATACCGGGAGAATCCTTAGGAAAATTATATAAAACCGAGGAGGCTAACGGTTTTGATATTGCAACGCACAACCGATTGGTGAGCCGATGGGTGAGGACGAAGAGCTGGCTTTGATACGCAGGAAGAAGCTCGAGGCGTTGAGCGTAGAGACTCAAAAAAAGGATGTGAGCAAATTGGCAGGAAGCGTTCAGGAGATCACGGACAAGACCTTTGACCAGTTCGTAAAACAGAACATGTTGGTGGTAATCGACTGCTGGGCCCCCTGGTGTGGCCCTTGCCGTGCCGTGGCCCCGAAGATCGAGGAGCTCGCCAAGGAGATGGCGGGAAAGGTAGCCTTCGGCAAGTTGAACACCGACGAGAATGAGGGGGTCCCCATGCGCTTCAACATTTCCGCCATCCCCACGTTGCTGCTCTTCAAGAACGGGGAGTTCGTGGACCGCGTCGTCGGTGCTGGGACCAAAGAGTTCATGAAGACCAAGTTCGAGAAGCACCTCTGACCTGAGGTGGGGCGCACCAGCGCCTTTTTTTATCCTTTCGTACTCGTTTTACATCATCAGGCCAAACAATATCTAGGCGGAAAGGGATTGATTACCTCGATCATGCCTATGGAGACAGATGTCATCATAATTGGGAGCGGGGCGGCGGGCGTCCAGGCCGCCATCCATGCCGCCAGGAAGAAGGTCAGCGTCGTGGTCATCGGACGACCGGAAGGCTCGGCCCTGATGAAGGCCCACATCGAGAACTATTTTGGGTTCGGCAAGGTGTCGGGGGCGGACATCCTCCGGACCAGCATCGAGAGCGCGAAGAACTTCGGCGTGGTCTTCCTCAACGAGGAGGTCATTGGCCTGGAGAAGGTGGACCAGATCTTCCTGGCCCGAACGGACGCCATGAAGGAGGTTCGTGGAAAGGCGGTCATACTGGCCATGGGCATAACGCGTAACAAGCTCAACGTGGAAGGGGAGAAGGAGTACCACGGACTGGGCGTCTCCTATTGCGCCAACTGCGATGCGGGTTTCTTCAAGAAGAAACCTGTGGTGGTGGTCGGCGATGGGAGCGCGGCGGCGGTGTCGGCCCTGTTGCTCAAAGAGTACGCAAGCAAGGTATATTGGGTGATGGAGCGCAACAAAGCCAGCCCCGAGCTTATGGACAAGGTCAAGGCCATACCGATCGAGGTGGTGGAAGGGGCTAGGCCTAAGAGGATCATTGGGGAGAAGACGGTCAAAGCGGTTGAGCTCACCGATGGAAGGGTCCTCGAGACAGAAGGTGTCTTCATCGAGATGGGCGCGAAGGGCGCGGCCGAGCTCGCCATGGACCTGGGCATCCTGCCCGATGATTCAGGCAACATTCCAGTGGACAAGGAGTTCCGGACCGAGGCGGAGGGCGTCTTCGCCTGCGGGGACATCACCGGACTGCCGTGGCAGCTCGCCAAGGCGGTGGGCGAAGGATGCGTGGCCGGGCTTTCGGCTGCCAGTTACGTTCGCAGGGAAAAGGAGTAGAGCATCATGACGTTCGTTGATGAGCTGGTTTCAGGCATATTGAGGAGCGAGGAAGGCTTCGCGGAGGCGCTGAGGAAGATCCTGGACGACGACCTCAAGATATCGGTCCCGGAGTTCTGCCAGAAGACGGATCTGTCCCAGAGCACGGTCTATAAGATACTTCAAGACCAGAGGGAGCCGAACCTGAGGACCGTGAGGGCGGTCATAAAGGCGGTCAGGAAGATGGACACCTACCCCGGGGGGGAGTTCATCGCCATAATCGCCGCCAAACCGGTCCTGGTCAAGATGGAGGAGCGCTTGCTCCAGGTCGGCACGAAGGTGGTCCGCGTCAAGGAATACCCCGCCTCGACCATGGAGGAGGCGATCATCGCGGCAGTGAAGGCGGAGCGAGATGGGGCATTGGCCATCGTCTGCGCTCCGATAATTGCGCCGACCATCGAGAAGATCTTGAGGATCCCGGTCCAGGTGGTCATACCCAAGGACAGCGTGACGAGGGCCATCGACCTGGCCGCCCAAAAGGTGCTTTAGACGATCTTTGGGGCTTGGGCGGACTCTTCCTCGAGCTCTGCCAGTATCCGTTTGCGCAAGGCGAGGAATTCGGGATCCGCCCTATCTCGTGGCCTCTCCAGACCAATAGTGAATATCTCCTTGATCTTGCTCGGTCTGGCCGTAAGCACTGCCACCCGGTCCGCCAGGAAAACCGCCTCGTCCACCGAGTGAGTGACGAACAATACTGTCTTACCTGGTCTCCTTCCAGATGCGTAACAGCTCCTTTTGCATCTGATTCCTGGTCTGAGCATCCAAAGCCCCGAATGGTTCGTCCATCAACAAGATGGATGGGTTGTTCGCTAAGGCCCTTGCTATCCCAACCCGTTGCTTCATGCCACCAGACAGCTCATATGGATGGGACTTCTCAAAGCCTCTCAGTCCTACCAGCTCAATGTACTTGTCGGAGATCACCTGCTTCTCCTTGGCAGGCATGTTCTTCAGTTCCAAGCCGAATTCGATGTTCTTCCGCACCGTCCGCCAAGGGAACAACGCGAAATCTTGAAAGACCATCCCCCGGTCAGAACCAGGCTTCTCGATCTTTTTCCCATTCAATTTGATGACACCTGAGGTGGGCATGTCCAAACCGGCAATCATCCTGAGGATGGTGGTCTTTCCACAACCTGAGGGCCCAAGTATACATACGAACTCACCCTCTTCTACCTCTAGGTCCAGATAGCTCAGTGCTACTAAAGGCGAACCCCCCTCCCTTTGGAACTCTTTGACCAGGGCTTTGATCTCTAAGATCATTTCCTAGCCCCCATCTTCTTTGCTGTAAATCGTTCAATATAGCCTGCGACCTCGACAGATAATAGGCCGAGTATGGCAATCACAACCATGCCAGCGAACATGTAGTCATATCGTCCAATGTTAGCTTGGTTCAAGATGTAGAGGCCTACACCGCCGCCTTTAGCACCTATCATCTCTGCTGCCACGATACACATCCAACCTATGCCTACACCGATCCGGATGCCGGTCATCATGAATGGTACGGAATAGGGAAAGACCACCTTGGCGAAAATATCGCTTCGAGAGGACCCTAATGTACGGGCGGCATCGATCAGAGGCGGTTCAACGCTCTTCACCCCGAAAATGACATTGGAAAGTACCGGGAAGAAAACGCCCATGAAGATGGCCATAATCGGTCCCCAAACGATTCCTAGGACCACGAAGAAGAAAGGTACCCAGGCTATGGGGGGTATAGGACGGAATATCTCTACTATCGGGTTTCCAAGGTATCCTGCGTACTTGGAGTACCCGAGCACCAATCCCAATGGTACGGCGATCGCCAAGGCGAAGATGAACCCAGTCAGGAAACGATATAGGCTAGCCTCGATGTTTTGCCACATGTCCACCCCCGTGGTGGGGTCGGGCTCTTGGAACGAATTGATCAATGCTTCCCAGACCGAGAGTGGCGAAGGTAGGTAGGGTGTATCCAACCAAAGGGACGCGATATGCCAAAGGAATATGAACGCAACAATGGCAATTATGGCGAAGACGATCTTAATCGAATCGTTCTTTATCCAGGACTTTATGCTCCTTTTAACCTGGTCAACGATCTTCATAGCCACACCTCCATTATCAGGGATTCAATAATAATATTTTGTCTATGTGATCGATTTCAATTTTAGGTCACTTCATTTGTCGAAATATTGGAAATTGGAGGGGGCTGAAGCCCCCTTATGTAAGTGTTTATTGCTTCACTCCTGCGCCTTTATCAAGTATTGGTCGTCCACGAATGCCGCGATGAAGGTGGTAACGTTCGTGTATCCGGCAGCTGCCAGCTTATCCTCGGAGATCAACCCTAGATCAATGTACGACTGGGTGAAATCTTCCAGATAGTCATTGAAATTCCCACCCATGTCATAAGACAGCTTCATGTGCTCTAACGAACTAAGGACCACAGACTCATTTCGGTTGCTGAATTGCATGGCCAGCTCTAAAATGCGGTCGTACTCTTCCCCGTCGCCTTGCTCCACCGAATCAGCTATCAGCTCGTTCGCGGCGATATGGGCCTTCAGGAACTGTGTAACAGTCTGGGGGTTGGCCTCGGCGAATGCCTTCCTTACAGCAACGACACAACACGGGTGGTCCGGCCATATCTCGCTGGACCAATCTAGCAGGTCGGCGGTCCCATCTAACAGGGAATCTGATCCGAAGGGTTCCCAACCGACTGCCGCTTGCACAGTATCGGTCTGCAGGGCGGCCTTCATGTCCTTAGGGGCTATCTGAGTCCAGAACACTACATTTTCTCCTCCTGGGTTGCCCGATTGAACGGCCACAAGCCCGTTCTCCTCCAAAACCTCAAGGAACATGAGGTGCTGGATCGAAGATACTCCTGGGGTAGCGACAGTCTTGCCCACAAGATCGGTGATATTGTCTATGCCCGGTTTCACCACTATCGAGGAACCTTCACTGTTCACCTTTGAAATCACGATAATATCCGTACCGACATTTAGCCGCTTTAGTATGGCTGGTGGGGCTCCCAAGAAACCAATATCTATCTCACCAGCAGCGAAACCGTCCATCACGAAACCCCCGTTGGCATAGGGGCTTGGAGAGGATATGTTCAGACCATATTGCTCGTAGAGGTTCTCCCCTCCGGAGACATTGTCATCCATGGCCACCACTCTTGCCAATTGGTGCAAATCCCCGGCAAGGTAACCAACCCTAACATCGTATGTTTTCTCCTCCCCTCCATCGTCCTGGGTCAGGAGCATGTAGGCTCCACCTGAAGCGATCAGAAGGACAGCCACAATGATAACGATCAGAACATTCCTGTTCATTTGTTCACCTTAACTTTTGAGTCAATTATCCAATATTAAATATTTTCTCCTAATGGGGTTTAAATAATCCTTTTTGTACAATTATAGGCGTTAATATTACATTAAG
Organism: Methanomassiliicoccaceae archaeon; assembly: GCA_963827905.1. Lineage (GTDB taxonomy): Archaea > Thermoplasmatota > Thermoplasmata > Methanomassiliicoccales > UBA472 > JACXTP01. Next base: position 178,969 of record CAWHCB010000007.1, on the reverse strand, counting down.
ATATTATTATAAATTTATTTAATTTAAAATTGGATGATGTAGTCCTCTCATTAAACCAATAATAATATTGATTTTATCTTAATTATTTAATAATGAATTATCTATCATGGAATGATATAATGTTCGAACTTAGCGTCATCAGCAACACGCCCCTCACCCCCTTGAAGGACATGGACGAGGTGGCACTGATCTTCCTCCAGCAGGTCGGTTACCTGCCCAAGGGCTACGACCCGAAGACCAGCGCCCGTAACGTCGAGGACTCCGTACCCTACATGATGTTCACGGATTGCTTCCTGCGCAACATGAAGCGTGTCTGGCTGGTCGAGGAGATGAGCGTCAAGTTCAACACCACCAAGCCCACCATCTACCGGCATCTCAACAAGCTCAAAGGCATGGACATACTGGAGGAGGTGGACGTCGACCGCGATGGCAAGCGCAAGAAAGGCTATCGCATCCGTTACGGCGACCTGAAGAAGGCCTGGTCGTTCACCGAGGCCAACGTGGAGATGGCCATGCAATCGTACCGACAGACAATAGAGCATATGCAGAAATTAGCGGAGGAATGAAAACATGGACCAACCGAACAAGGTCCCCAACAAACTGACCAAAGGCTCCCGTTATCGCGTCCTGAGCAAAGGGGAGAGCACCTCTGCCATACTGTCCGAGGGCGAGTTCCTCGGCTATGTCCAGTTCGGGCAGGACTCCGGGCTGCTCCTGGACCTCGACCCCAAGGAGGAGAGATTGCAGCTGCGCATCATTCCCATGGTCAACATATTGTACATCGACATCCTGGTGACCAAGGAAGAGGAGGAGGCAAAGAAGAAGGACGCCCCCCTCGTGTCCTATGGTTAAGCCTATAATGGGGCCCACACTACCCGCATTGGTGCAAGGCGGTCCCTTCCAATGAGCGAGGAGGAGTTCCACAGGCGTCTGATCCAGGCCATCCTTTCCGGGGAGATAGAGGACAAGGCCGCCCTGCAGAAGGCCAAGGTCCGACTGGCTCGGGAGCTTCATCTGTCCCGACTACCGGCCAACTCCGAGGTGATAGAACGCCTGGACGAGGCGTCCTTCCGCAAGGTGGAGGACATCCTGAAACGCAAGCCCGTCCGCACCTTGAGCGGGGTGGCGGTGGTCGCGGTGATGACCTCGCCCGCACCCTGCCCCCATGGTCGCTGCATCTATTGCCCAGGCGGAGTGGACAACGGCTCCCCTCAATCCTACACCGGGAAAGAGCCGGCGGCTCGACGGGCATCCTTCAATGAGTTCGACCCTTTTCGGCAGACCCGAGCGCGCATCGAACAGCTGGAGGCCATCGGTCATGATACCGACAAGATCGACCTCATCGTCATGGGCGGGACCTTCACCTCCCGGCCGGTGGATTACCAGCGGGGATTCGTCCAAGGCTGCTTCGACGCGATGAACGAGCGACCCTCCGATGATCTGCAGCAAGCACATCATCACAACGAATCGGCCCCGCATCGCTGCATCGGAATGACCGTGGAGACCAGACCGGACTCCTTCGACCAGGCCATGGCCGACCATGTGATGTCACTGGGCACGACCCGGATGGAGTTCGGGGTGCAGATACTGGACGAGGACATCCTCAGAGCGGTGGGGAGGGGGCATGGGGTGGAGGAGGTGGTCGAGGCCACCCAGGTGGCCAAGGGACACGGGCTCAAGGTCTGCTACCATGTGATGCCCGGCCTGCCCGGTTCCTCCCCGGAGCTGGACCTGGAGCGCTTCGCCCTCATGTTCCAGGACGAACGCTTCATGCCAGACATGCTGAAGATATACCCGACCCTGGTGGTGAAGGGCACCCCGCTCTATGACATGTGGTGTCGGGGCGAGTACGAACCTTACAGCACGGAGAAGGCCGCTCATGTCGTGGCGGAGATGAAGCGCCTCGTCCCCCGATGGGCCCGGATCCAGCGCATCCAGAGGGACATCCCCGTGCAATTGATCGAGGCGGGGGTGGACAAGAGCCACCTCCGTGAGCTGGCCAGGGACGAGCTTAGATCGAGGGGCATATCCTGCCAATGCATCCGTTGCCGCGAGGTCGGGCTCAAAGGGATACGCCGCTTCGAGCGGGAGGAGGTACAGTTCAGTGATATCCAGTACCAGGCCTCCCAGGCGGTGGAACGGTTCTTGTCCTTCGACCTGCCCGGACCCGATGCCCTGGTGGCCTACCTCCGTCTCCGCCTTGGACCAGGCGACAGGGCTCAGGTGCGGGAGCTGAAGGTCTTCGGTCAGATGGCCCGCATCGGTCAGGAGGGGAAGGACGCCCAGCACCGCGGCTTCGGGCGGGGGCTCATGTCCCACGCCGAATCCCTGGCCAAGGACCAGGGCTATGCGGAGATGGCCGTGACCAGCGGCGTCGGGGTCCGTTCCTACTATGCCACGCTCGGGTACTCGCGTCAAGGGCCCTATATGGTCAAGCGGCTCTAGGCCAGAGCGGCATGGATTTTTATTAGCTCATGACAAATGATATATGCCCAGACCGCCATTCCTGGCCAGGGATGGAAAATGGGATGCCTGGTTTGCGGTTCCAGGACCAGCGCTGGCTCGTATCTGTGCGGTCGTTGTTATAAGAGATCAGAGGACCCTTTGTTGCTGGCCCTGACCCGCAAGGACCCCTGCGCCGACCGCCGCATCGCCAACCAGGACAGCATGATGCTCAGGCTCGGCCCCTCGTTCCTTAGCGAGGTCAAGACCAGCAAGGGACTGGAACCTGGCATGACCTTCGATCGGATGATGGCCATACCGGATCGCCCCCACCTCGCCTCATTCATAGATCTCTATCTCGACCACGCCGGCATGGGGCTGACGTTGACCGGGGAGGAGAGGTTGCCGCATCGCGACCTCATCGTTCGCATGGTGAGGGAGACGAAGGACCTGGAGTTCGCCACCGAGACCTGGGCCAAAGCGTCGATACGCCTGGGGAACATAGTGTCCTTGGCCCTCCGCAAGGTGAACGGCCTGGAGGTGGAGGCCGAGGACGCGGCGCGTACCATTTCGGAGCTCCACACCATGGCCCAAAGGTTCTACGCCCAGGCGGTGCCTTTCCCGGAACTTGCCGTGGTGGCCAGGGGCAACGAGGCGCTGATGTTGCACTGGCAAGGGCGAAGCGAGGAGGCCATGGAGCGGTTGGAGGTAGAGCTGCTCGGGGCCCCGGACGACATCAAGGCGGAGATATTGCTGAAGATGTCACAGATCCACGTTGACCGAGGGGAAGGGGCCAAGGCCTTGGAGGCGTTGCGGTCCATCTCTCCAGAGAATGCCGGGGCCAGGGCGGAACGGTTGAGGGCGCGGGCGGAGGGTCGACAATGACCGACCTGAGCGGCATCCTCGACCAACGGATGAACGATCGCATCGTCAGCGCGTTGAACGAATTGGACTTTGTGGAGTTCCAGACGTTGATGTCGAACCTGCTGGGCAAGATCGGTCTCACCCTAACCGACCGCAAGACCGAGGGCGATGCGGTGCAGTTCCGTGGTGAGAGCGAGGAAGGGCGTTACCTCATACTCGCCTCCCGTCTCTTCGACCACGCCTCCCTGAGCAGCGTGAAGCGTTTACGCACGATGGCCAAGGCCGAGGGCCGCAACCCCGTGCTCATGATCACCAACGACCTCGAGCCTGAGGCGAAAAGGTACGCCGATTCAGAGGGGGTCTCCTATGCCGACAAGCAAAAGCTGTTGCTGTTGTTGCGCAAATACGAGCTGGCCGACCCCATCGTGGAGAAATTGGACCAGCGCATCCTGGAGTCGCAGGGAAGCCGTGGGCTCCCCTCGGCAGGACGCTTCGACAAGCACATGGACAAAGCGATCGAGCTTATGGACGCCGGTCATTACGACGAGGCGCTCTTCGACCTGGACCGTGCCTTGGAACTGAAGCCCAACCACGATGATGTGTGGCGCTTGCGTGCCTCCGCCCTTTACCATCTCGGTCACCTGGATGAAGCGACAGAGTCCTGTCAAAAAGCCATTGAGCTGCGCCCCACCGACCAAAATGCCTGGCTGTTGCTGGGGTTGATAAGAGGTCAAGCGGAGGACCTGGAGGGGGAGCTGCGGTCCTACGACAACGTGCTGCGCCTCGACCCAGGTAACCGCTCCGCCCTGCTCAACCGGGGCACCGCACTGTACCGCGCCAAAAAGCTGGACCAGGCCCTGAAGAGCTTCGACCAGCTTATCAAGGCCAACAACGAGGACGCCATGGCCTGGAACAACCGGGGCATCGTCCTCAAAACGATGGGCCGTAGGCGGGACGCCATGGACGCGTTCACCCGCGCCGCCGCCCTGGACCGCGATTACGCCAACCCACTCATCAACCTCGGTATAATGCACACCGAGGACGCCCAGCCAGAGAAGGCCGCCCAGGACTGGAAGATGGTGCTGCAGCTGCAGCGGCGCCGCCCGGAGATATGGTTCAGCCTGGGAGAGGCCCTCTCGGCCATGGGAGAGTTGGATGATGCGAAGGTGGCCTACGAGAGCGCCTTGCAGTATGACCCCACCATGGAGGAGGCGAGGAAGCGCATCGAAGAGATCGACATCGTCCTCAATCCACCCCTGGAGGAGGCGCCGCCCGAGGCCGAACCGATCATCGATGAGCGCTCAGCGCCATTGGCGCCGACGGCCTTGGTGGCTGAAGCGATCGTATTGGAGCAAACATCGACCTCTCCACCCCCCACCGAAGCTTGCAAGGACGTCGCCGAGGAGCCTGCCCCTGTCGTCGAACAAGGCCAGGCCGTGCCTCAACTTGAAGAGAAGGTCGAGGTCGTCGATGATGCCCCGGTCCCTCTGGAGAGGTCGTTGGTATGCGAGCCTGACATGTCCTTGGAGGTGCCCCCCGAGGAACATCTGGAGATCGTTGCGGAACCGGACCGGGCCATGGTCGAGATCGAGGAGGGGCCGGTCCAAGCCGATGCACCAGAACGTGAGATTCGACCGGAGGCCATCCCCATCGTCGCCCCGCCGATAGAGAGCGATGAACCTGTGAGGGAGGAGGCCCAGAGGTGCGAGCCGGTCCCTGACATGGAGGTGGCCCCCCCGCCAGTGGTCTGTGAGACCCCGGACATGGTGGCTGCCACCCTGGCCGCAATAGTGGTCGAGGCCGTACCAATGCCGGATTCAAAGGCCGAGGAGGACCGAACCGATGCCCGAGCCCTTGAGACCGAGCATATGATAGACCTCCCGACCCGGAGGCGCCTGGCAGCGAAGATGCTGCTCATGGTGGGCGAGGCCGACCGAGCCCTAGTCGAGGTGGACCGCGCCCTGCAGGAAGAACCGGAGTCCCCCGAACTGATGGTGCTTCGCTCGGAGGTCCTCATGGCCCTCGGAAGGCAGGACGAGGCGCTCACCGCCCTCGGGGCAAGCTACCAGATCGACCGGGACCCGGAGGTGATCTACGACATCGAGGCCCTGAGCCACCGTTTTGGCCTCAAGGCGGAGTCGCAGAGGTTGCTGGGGATGCTCCCATCTTCGCAGGAGGCGTTCGCCCGGGAGCTCGCCGGGCATCTCGAGCGTCGGGAGTTCGAGCAGGCCATAACCAAATCTGCACAGGCCGGGGACCGATCGTCCGCCCTGTCCAGGCAATGTCTGGCCCTTGCCCTCATGGAGCGCCGTCGCTACCGGGAGGCCTCCAAGGTCTGGCAGGAACTGCTGACACAGTTCCCCGGCTGGGCCGAGGCGCTCAACAACCTGGGGGTGTGCATGCGGTTCATGGGCGAGTACGGTTACGAGGAGCCATTGCGCTACATGATGCTGGCCACCCTGATCGACCAGGAATTCTCTGAGGCTTGGAACAACATCGGTTGCGTCTACTTCGCCGCTGGCGCCTACGATGAGGCATTGAAGGCCTTCCGTTCCGCCATAGCCATCGATCGCAACCCGGACTATTACCTCAACCTGAGCAGCGCCCAGATGGCCATCGGCGAGGTGGCCGGGGCCAAGCAATCGCTCACCTCGGCCTTGCAGCTGGAGGAGACCCCGGAGGTGCTCTTCATGCTCGCGGTGATCGCGGAGAAGGAGGGCGACCTGCGCTGGGCCGCCTCATTGTATTCAGACGCCATCGCCCTCAAGCCGGACTTCCGTGACGCGGTGTTCAACTTGCAGAGGGTGAAGCTGCAGCTGAAGTACAGCAAGTGACCTGACCGTCGAGAGAATAAGAAAAGTATGGTCTGAAGGGGTTTACGCGCGGGAGATGTTCATGACCACGACGTCACGGACGTCGCGCATCTCGCTGAACGGCAGGATGAGGCGGCCTTGGCTGTCGCTCTTGAACAGGCGCGCATCGATCTCCTCCGCTGGGATGACCAGGACATGGTGTATGTCGCCGGTCTGCGTGTTGAGAACAAAATTGTCGATCATGCCCAGGATCTGACCGTCGTTGGTCATGACCGTCTTCCCCTTCAATTCAGTGATGAACTTCCTCATCGTGCACCCCTTCCTTATATAATACTCGGGCCAATGAATGGCCTAGTGCGTATATATGATTTTTGCAACTTAGGCCAGATGTCATCCTATGTACTCGCCGTAGTAGCGGCAGCGGCAGAAAGGCCGGGCCCGGCTGTGCGATAGCTTGGTGCATTCTGGATGGGGCAGGGGCATGGTGCCCAGCGCCTCCTCCAAAGAGAGCACCTTCCCATCCTGTTTCTTGCATTGGGCGCAGGCGTCCTTGCGGCTGGAGATGCTCACCCTTTCGAATCCGATCTCCTTGAAGATGTTGAGCTCAAGCTTGTGCATCTCCCTGAGCACAGGGCGGGGGTCCTCGCCGATGGACGACTGGTACTCGGCGATGTTCTCCATGATCTTGGCCTTCTGCTGCATGTCCTCGGAGTTGCGCAGCAGTTCGGTGAGCAGGGCCAGGACCGCCTCCTCGTCGGAGATGTTCCGATTCTCGTAGCGCAGGGCGCGTCGCTTGGCCATCTCCAGGTCCATCTCCCCGAGATAGGACCTTGCCAGGATCTCCAGGCCGATGGCGCGGGGGCTCAGGTCGCGTTTCTTGACGGTGATCGGCGCGCTCTTGCTCACCTTCACCGGTGCGGAGGACTTGGGGCTCACGGTGGCCTTCGTCTTCCCTTCCTTGTTCTTTTCCGCCATAGTATCACTCGGTTCAACGGTAGATGCCAACGTCCGTGCCGCCCATGCGGGCCTTCTCCAAGACCTTGCCCATGTTCTCGTACTCCTTCAGGATGTCCTTGCTGAGCGAGGGCTTGATGTTCTTCAAGGCCGCCTCGAAGTGCTTCCCCTCCACCACGTCGGCGTTCCGGTTCAGGCGCAAGGCCACCATGGCCGCCTCCCGGCAAAGGTTCTCCAGGTCCGCCCCGACGTAACCGTCGGTGCGGGCGGCGATGCTCTCCAGGTCCACATCGAGCAGCGGCATGTTCCTGGTATGCACCCTAAGGATGCTCAAACGGCCCTCCTGGTCCGGTGGGGGTATGAGCATCAGCCGATCGAAACGGCCCGGTCTGAGCAGGGCCGGGTCCACGATGTCCGGACGGTTGGTGGCGGCGATGACCGTCACCCCTTCCAAGGACTCCAGGCCATCGATGGACGTGAGCAGCTGGTTGACGATGCGCTCGGTGACGTTGGTGTCCGAGCTGGAGCCCCGTCTGGGGGCGATGGCGTCGATCTCGTCCAGGAACACCACGGACGGGGCCACCTGCTTGGCCTTCTTGAAGGCCTGGCGCACCGCCTTCTCCGATTCGCCCAACCACTTGCTCATGATCTCCGGGCCTTTGATGGATATGAAATTGGCCTTGGATTCCGTGGCCACCGCCTTGGCCAGCAAGGTCTTGCCGGTGCCCGGCGGTCCATAGAGCAGGACCCCCTTGGCCGGTCGCACTCCCAATCGCTTGTACGATTCGGGGTTGTCGAGGGGCATCTCCACCACCTCGCGCAGCTGGCGCTTCACCTCATCCAGTCCGCCCACGTCCTTCCAGGTGGTGTGGGGGATCTCGACCAACACCTCGCGCATGGCCGACGGCTCCATCTCCCGCAGCGCCTCCTGGAAGTCATCCTCGGTGACGCGCATCCTCTCCAGCACCTCCGGGGGTATGGGCTTGTCCAGCTCCAGTTCCGGGACGTAACGGGCCAGGCACTTCATCGCCGCCTCCCGCGCCAGCGCCGCCAGGTCCGCCCCGACGAAGCCATGGGTGGCCGCGGCGAACTTCTCCAGGTCGAACCCGCTCTGCAACGGCATGCCTCGGGTGTGGATCTCCAGGATCTCCTTCCTCCCCGCCCGGCTTGGCACCCCTATCTCGATCTCCCGGTCGAAACGGCCAGGCCGGCGCAGGGCCGGGTCTATGGCGTCCTCGCGGTTGGTGGCCGCGATGACGATGACCTGCCCTCTTCCGGACAGGCCGTCCATGAGGGACAGCAACTGCGCCACCACGCGTCGTTCCAGCTCCCCGGTCACGTCCTCCCGCTTGGGGGCGATGGAATCGATCTCGTCGATGAATATGATGGAGGGCGCGGCCTTCTCCGCCTCCTCGAACTTCTCCCTCAGCTTCTCCTCGCTCTGGCCATAGTACTTGGATATTATCTCCGGGCCTTGGATGGAGAAGAAGCTGGCGCCGGCCTCGTTGGCCACCGCCTTGGCCAGCAAGGTCTTGCCGGTGCCCGGTGGCCCGTACAGCAGGACGCCCTTGGGGGCGTCGATGCCCAGGCGGTCGAAGAGCTCCGGATGCTTCAGCGGCAGCTCTATCATCTCTCGCACCCGGGTCAGCTCCCCCTCCAGCCCGCCCACGTCATCATAGTTGATGGAGGTGGTGCTGGACTCCTTGCTCTCGGTGGGCTCGGTCTTCACCACCAGCTCGGTGTGGTCGCCCACCACGACGATGCCGACCGGGGTCGTCCCGATGACGACGAACGGCAGCCAGCCTCCCATGAGGGCGATGTTGGGTATGACGATCTCGTCGCCCTTGACCAGGGGGCGGGACAGCAGTCCTTTGCGGAACAGCTCCTCCACGCCGGTGCCGAAGCGGACCTGTTTTCCCTCCGGTATCTTAGGGGCCACCACCACTTTGGTGGCCGGCTGGGTGTCGGCCTTCTGCACGGTGACCTTCTCGCCCATCGAGACGTTAGCGTTGGAACGCACCATGCCGTCGATGCGGATGATGCCCTTGGACTCGTCCTCCTGCGTGGCGCGGAACACCTTGGCGGCGGTGGACCTCTTGCCGATGATCTCGACGATGTCCCCGTTCTCCACGCCCAACGCCTTTCTCGTCTGCGTGTCGATACGGGCCCTGCCCAGGCCCACCTCCGATTGATGCTGGGCCTTCGCCACCCTGAGTACTACTGATTCGGGCATCTGCACCCTCGGCCGGGAATGGCCCTGACACTAGATAAGGTTGTCCTGGCCATGCGGCGGCGAAGGCTTAATCCGCCTGCCAATTGATACCCTGTCCCATGCGTTTCAGCGCCGACTGCGTCCCTTGCCTACTGGGCAGGGTCATATACGAGACTGACCTGGTGGCCCCGTCCAAACGAGCCGAGGCGGTCAACGCTGGACTGGAGCTGATCGCGCCAGGTTTCCAGGCCGAGGAGAACTCGGCGAAACTGGCCACCCGGGTCCACGCCCGCGTCTACGACGTCATCGGTAGCAAGGACCCTTATCTGGACCTGAAAAGGCGAAGCAACTCGGCGGCGGAACAGATGCTGCCCAAGGCCCGTGAGTTCGTTGAGAGCCCATGTGGATTCGTTGAGGGCGGCATGTCTCGTCTCCATAGCCGGCAACGTCCTGGATTTCGGGATCGACATCGGCATCGATGGTCCTGAGCAGTTCGGACGCAAGTTCGACCAGGTGGTCCCGCAAGGCATAGGATTGGACCAAGTGGACCGATTCAGGACGCTGCTGGAGGGCGCTAATAACGTGGTCTTCCTTACCGATAACGCCGGGGAGATAGTGTTGGACCGGTTGCTGGTGGAACAGATCCAGTACATGGGGGTGCAGGTGCATGGCGTGGTGAAGGGCGAACCCATCCTCACCGACGCCACCGCCGATGACCTGAAGGATACCGGCATGGACAAGGTGTTCGATTCCTGGTCCACCACCGGTCAGTTCGCGGTAGGCATCGACCTGGACCGCATCCCTCAAGAGCTGGTGCAGGTGCTGAGGCGGGCGGACCTCATCATCGCCAAAGGAATGGCGAACTTCGAGTCGCTCTCTGAAGAGAGCCTAAGGCCAGTGGTTTACATATTGCGGGCGAAGTGCCGTCCCGTGGCCGAGGCCATCGGGGCCAGGAAGGACGACAACGTCGTCAAGGTGGTGGAGTGAGACATGAGCGGAAAGGTCAGACAAGCGGTGATCATGGCCGGCGGAGAGGGAACGAGGTTGAGACCTTTGACCAACACCAGGCCGAAACCCATGCTGCCGGTCCTGGGGCGGCCATGCATCGAGCATACCGTGCGCAGCATGGTGCGGGCGGGGGTGGAGGAGGTATTCCTGGCCTTGGGCTACCGGTCCGAGGACGTGGTCAAGGCCCTGGGGAACGGCGAAGGCTTTGGCGCCAGGGTCATCTACGCCTATGAGGACCAGCCCATGGGCACGGCCGGAGCGGTCAAATTGCTCGAGGACAGGCTGGACGACACCTTCCTGGTCGGGAGCGGGGACACCTTGACCGACGCGGACCTATCCAAGTTGACGGACCTGCATTTCAGTTCCGGGGCCGTGGCCACCATGGGCCTCACCGAGGTGGAGAGGCCGGAGCAGTTCGGCATCGTGGGAATGGACCAGGCTGGTCGGATCGAACGTTTCAAGGAGAAGCCCAAGACCGAGGAGGTATTCTCCAACGTGATCAACGCCGGCACCTATGTCCTACAAAAGGAGGCGTTATCCCACATTCCCGCTGGAACCAAGTACGATTTCTCTAAGAACCTCTTCCCCGACCTTCTGTCCAAAGGGAGGCCGATATATGCTGGCAGACTTGACGGTTATTGGAAGGACATCGGCAACCCGGCCGACCTGTTCCATGCCAACCTGGCCATGGCGGAGCGGCATGGTGAGCCGACCTTCCTGCCGGGAATGACCACGGAAGGGCCGATCGTGGCCACAGAGGTCCTGGGGGAGGGGGCCGACATAATCGGTCCGACCTACCTGGGGGAGAACGTCACGCTGGAGAGGGGTTGCATCGTGCGCGCCTCTGCAATAGGCAGGGGCAGCAGAGTTGGCAAGGGGGCCTCCATCGAACACTCCCTGCTATTGGACGGATGCCTAGTCCATGCCAGCGCCAGGGTCGTGAATTGCATCCTAGGCGAGGGCTGCATCGTAGGACCTGGCGTACTATTGGAGGGTTCAGTGCTGGGCGACAAGGCCCAAGTGGATGGTCCAGAGTCGCTTCGTTGAGCTCGAAAACGCATCGCGGTGGCTGTTAAATATTCGGAGGCGATTCGCCCAGGGTGGAGAAGAGGGAGTACGGCTATGCCTTGCCGCTACTGGCGGCATGCATCATCTGGGGCACTTCCTTCGTCGCCGGCAAGGTGGGCGTGGAGAACGTTGACCCCGTGCTGTTCTCCCTTCTACGCTATGGGTTCGCCGCGCTGAGCGCGCTCCCCATCATCTTTCTGTTCAAGGAGTTCGACTGGACGGTGTTGCGTAGCCCTCTGATATGGGGCATATCCCTCATCAACGCCGTGGCCATGAACCTGCAGAACATCGGCATGACCATGACCACCGTTACCAACGCGGTGCTCTTGATCGACATCAACGTGGTGTACATCGCCGTCCTCGCCTCCTTCGTGCTCAAGGAGAAGCTCACTCCCAGGATCCTGGTCGGATTAATCCTAGGCATAGTGGGCGTGGTCATCATCGCCACCAACGGCGATGTAGGAGCGGTGGGCGGGGGCACATTCATGGGCAACATGGCGGTATTGGTGGCGGGCCTCCTTTGGTCGGTCTATGTGGTATACCTCACCAAGACGCTCAAATCGGGTACGTCCATGGTATCCGCCACCTTCGCCATAATCCTCATCACCACTATCTTGCTCGTTCCGTTCGCGCTTGTGTTCACACAGGACTGGTCCGTGAACGCCACCGGTCTGGAGATGGCCGCCTACACCGGCATATTCTGCACTACATTGGCCTTCATTCTCTATAGCTACGGGCTGCGCGGTCTCGGGGCGACCGTCACCTCGGTCATCCTGCTCCTGGAGATCGTGTTCGGCATGCTCTTCGCCATAATCCTGCTCGACGAGATGCCCACCGAGATCACGGCCATTGGTGGGGCGTTCATATTCCTAGCGGTGGTGGTGATATCGTTACATTGGAGAAAAGGGAGATCAAAAAGGAATAAAGGGAAGTGGGACGGCTCAGGAATAATCGAGCACGTCCTTGGCTTGGTCCATCCGGTCCACGGATATCGCCACCTCTTCGATGGCCGTCTTGGCCCCTAAGATGAAGAGGGACTCGATGTTGACGCCGTTGCGTGCCAGCTTCTTCGTCAACTTGTGCAGTTCGCCGGGCTTGTCTGCCATGGCCACGACGATTATGTCCTTCTCCATGAACTGCGCGCCAGACGCCGTCAGGGCGCTCCGGGTGGTGGCATCGTCGTCCGTGATCACGTGGATCATCGGTTGGCCCTTTCCGAAATCCGTGGCGATGCCGCGTATGTTGACCGACCGCTTGCCGAGCAACTCCGCGATCCTCGCCACTTCCCCAGGCTTGTTCTCGACCAAAATATCGAACTGCTTCAGGGTCATTTCATCCTCCAGACCCCAACTATTTGCGCCCATTGCACTTAAAACCTTGTTTCCAATTTTCAAAGAAGTTGTACGAGTTCTAAAGCAATAGATGCGTTAAGTGAACGAAAATAGAAATAAAATTACGAATAAATCAATTCTTAAGGTTCAATCCGAAGGAATCCCAAGCGAAACCGATGAGGAACCCGGTGAAAAGGGCGAACATCTGCGCCTCCGAGATGTCGTCGAAAACGTAATAGAACACATAGAGCGACACTAGGAATCCAGAAAGCCCGGAGAACACCAGCTTCAAGCCGCGAATGATCCCGTCTTTTCTTCCTACGGTGAAGAGAAGGCGGTTGGCAACCACCAGGTAGCCTAGAGATATGAGCATGGCCAGCAATATAGTGTACGTCAGCTCCTCTGTCCAGACGGTATCGGTGAGGTTAAGGACGCCGTAGGTGATGATCAGGCCCAGGATCAGCGCGGCCATATAGCGGCCGAACATGTTCGTGAGGAAGAACGAGGTAATGGCGGCCAGGGTCTTGCCCCAGATACCGCACTGCTTCATGATCGAGATGACGATGGTGGAGCTGAGCTTGGAGGTCCCAGAGCGCCTCTCGCTGAAGCGGAACTCCACCTCGGCCACCTTAGCTCCATCGGGAAGGAACTTGAGTATGTCGAAGAGCGCCTTGAAACCGCGCCGTTCGAACCTTTTCATGTTCTCTCTGATGATGGACTGACACATCTCCGTTCGCCCGGCGAAGAAGCCGCTCATGTTGTCGCTGGTACTGGGCTGCTTCTTGTAACGAAGATAGGTGGCGGCCATGGTGTTGGCGCCCCAGGAGGCCATCTTCCTCCCGGAGGAGAGCTTGGAGAAGTCCTCCCTCACCCCCACAACCATATCATAGTTCTGGTCCAATTGGGCCACCAGGTCACCAGCCCGTTCGGGCGGATGCTGGAAATCTGAGTCCATGACCACGAACGAGGCGGTCTTGGAGGCGAGTATGCCGTCGAATATGGATGCGCTCAAACCCCGGTCCTTCGGGTCCCGGTCGATGACGGTGACATGCAGACCGCGGGCCGCCAGTTCTTTGGCCTTTTGAGGGGTGCCGTCCAGGGAGTTGTCATCGACGACTATGATGTTAGAACCAGGATATAGCCGGGATAAGGTCTCGATCATTGGGACTATGTTATCCCCTTCGTTCAAAGTTGGGAGAATAACGCTGAAGGGCTCTCCCGATCCCCCTCTGGATTCCATAGTTCCTATTAACAGAATTAATCTGATTATTTATAACTTTGCCGTCATGATCCTTAGGCAGAAATCGTGCCAGGTTAAAAAAGTGCCCTCCTGGACTTAAATAATGATATACAGGAGGCTATGCGATCCCCCAAAAGGTATTTAATTGCCTGAATGTTCGATGATGCCCGGATGAAGGTATCGGTCGGGGTTTGTGCGTACAACGAAGGCCGCAACATCGGCAGATGTCTCGAATCGGTCCTGGCGCAACGAATGGCGAGCGCGGAGCTGATCGAAGTACTGGTGATATCGAGCGGCAGTACGGACGACACCGATGATGTGGTAAGGTCGTTCTCAGCGAGGGACCGCAGGGTCGTTTTATACCGTCAGCAGAATCGTGAGGGCAAGAACTCCGCGGTAAATCTCTTCATGGAGAAGGCCACGGGCGATGTGCTGGTGCTCGTGAACGCCGATAACATCCTCAAAGAGGGCTGCTTGCACGCCTTGGTCGGTCCATTCGAGGATGAGAAGGTGGGGGTGGCAGGGGGCCACCCACAACCAGTGAACGACCGTAGGACGGTGGTCGGTTTCGCGGTGTTCATGCTATGGGACATGCACCATCGCCTCTCGCTCATCTATCCCAAGGTTGGGGAGGTGATGGCCTTCCGCAACCTTCGCATCCAAATACCCACAGGCATGCAATCGGACGAGGACCTGATCCGCATGGACCTGGAGCGCAAGGGATTGCGCTCGGTATACGCGCCGGACGCCATCGTATTGAACAAGGGGCCAGAGACAGTGCGGGATTACTTCAAACAGCGCACTCGTGTCAACATAGGGGAGAGATACATGAAACGCTGGTTCGACTTCGACATCCCCACCTGGGACAAACACTACCTTTTCGAGTCCTGGCGGGGTTTCCTCAAGGACAATGGCAAGGATTTCTGGAAGATCGCCATAGCCATGGGCATGGAGCTCTTGGCCCGGGCCTACGCCACAGTTCACGTCATGATGGACAAAGGCGACCGCCCAGTGTGGAACATGGTGGAGACGACCAAGGAAATAGGTCCTTGAATCATAATCATCTTTTCAGCGCGCTCAACAGCTCATCGACCACCGAGGCGAATCCTTTCTCCTCGGTGACCTGGAAGCACCGCAGCCCCAATCGCCTGGCCAGCTCCATGTCGTGCTTGTCGCTGTCCCCGATGAGGTAGGACCGCTCCATATCAACGGGAAAATCGTCAAGTGCCATCTCTATCAGACCGACCTCGGGTTTGCGGCAACCGCACCTTACCTCCGGTACATGGGGGCAATGGTAGATGGCGTCCAACTTCCCACCATCCTTTCCGATCTCCTCCCTCAGTTTCTTGTGCACATCGGCCAGGACATCCTCGGAGAAATACCCTCGACCCACGCCGGACTGGTTGGTGATGACGATCACCAGGAAACCGGCCTCGTTCAGCCTTCGTACCGATGTGCCCACTCCAGGGAACAGGTGGAGGTCGTCGGGGCAGGAGCAATAGGGGACGTCCTTGACCAGGGTGTCGTCCCGGTCCACGAACACCGCAGGACGACTGAACATCATCCTCTCCACCAGTCCGCAGATTATGTGCCCGGACGTCATGTAACCTTCCTGGATATGGGGGGTGCGTTCGGAAGGTATGCAGAGGGCCAAATCGACCTCACGCCTCAATGCGCCCTTGTTGCCTGTGAAACCGATGGTCAGAGCCTGGCGCTCCTTGGCCCGGCGCACCGCGCGGAGCACATTGACGGAATTGCCAGAGGTGCTGATGGCGATGACCGCATCACCTTTCTGAACCAAGCCGTCCATATGTCGTTCGAAGATGTCATCGAACGAATAGTCGTTACCGATGGCGGTGATAGCCGAAACATTGTTGATGGCGATGGCGCTGAGCCCAGGTCGGTCCCACATGAACCGACCAGAGAACTCAGCGGCAAGGTGCTGGGCGTCGGCGGCGCTGCCACCGTTGCCGAAGATGACCACCTTGTTACCGGAACGGAAGACCCCCACCAGCGCCTCAGCGATGGACAACACCTGCCCTTCATCCACCGCCGCGATCGTCGAGGCGGAACGCTCCAACTCCCTCCTCACCCTGGTTCTCATGCGCGATACCTCCAGGTCTGCAGACCATGCTTATCGAAGTTGAAGGGGACGATGTCCACGCCCATCTTGACCAGCTCATCCCCTACCTGGTGCTTGTGGTCGTACTCGCAGATGAAGAACATGAAACCCCCGCCGCCAGCGCCCGATATCTTGCCACCGATGGCGCCATTCCGCATCGCCGTTTCATAGATCTCGTCCACGCGTCGGTTGCTGACGCTTGGTGTGAACCTCTTCTTGAATTGCCAGCTCTCATTGAGGAGCTCGCCCATGCGTCGGATGTCCCCCACCATGAGCGCATCCTTCGTCTCCTTGGCCAGACGCTTGGCGTTGTCCAAGGCATCGACCACCTCATCCTGCCCTTGCATATAGCCGCGCGTCTGTTCCTGAATGATATTAGCGCTGTCCCTGGTGCGTCCAGTATAACAAAGGAGCATGCAATAGTGCAGCTCGTTGAGCACGTCGGTCTTGATGCGCAAGGGAGTGACGATGGTCTCCTGGCCCTTGAACTCGATGTAGTTGAAGCCACCGAAGACAGCGGCGTATTGGTCCTGGCGACCGCCTTTGAAACCCAGTTCCTCCCTTTCCAGTTGATAGGCCAATTTCGCCATATCATATTGAGACATGGGTTTGTTCAACCATTCTGAGAACGCCCCGAGGATGGCCACGATGACGGTCGAGGAACCCCCGAGCCCAGATCCGGGAGGGGCCTCGCAATGGAGGAACATATCAAAACCCTTCCTGACCTCGAAATGGTTCAAGACCGCCTTGATAAGGTCAAGGTTCCCATCGTACTGGAACTGATTCCCGTCGACCTTCCATCTTTCCTCCCGGCCGAAGTCCAGGGAACGTATGGATATCTCGGCGTCCTCTCTGGGGGAGATGGTGCAATAGGCATGTCGATCGATGGTGGCCGACAGGACCGCTCCCCCTCTCTCATCGCAATAGGGAGAGACATCGGTGCCTCCTCCTGCAAAACTGATACGTAGCGGAGCCTTGCTCCGGATCAACATCTCCCTCGCTACCATATGGTTGACCGTGCCATCGGCATATCCTTGAACCACTTCATAACCTCTTTCCCATGAGTGTGCTCATCTCCCCTTCAATAAAAAGCAAACTTAATTGTTCTCCCTAGAGATTATGCTACGAATTGATTTATTATCGCATCGGATATCGTAATTTATTCATACGATATTCGTATAATTTTTACTAATCCATCTGAAATGGCCAGCAGATAGCCAGCATTCTAATAAAGTATTAAATGGGCATAGTGCATAACACCGAAAACATGGCAAATCCTGCGGAGAACAGTCCGTCATCTAGTCCGGCTCCGCCCATGAAGAAGAAGGGCATAAAGCCGTTGTGGATTGCGATTATCGCGATAGTTATCGTCGTTGCCTTGGTAGCCGTAGCCTACTATGGTGGTTTATTGAACAACAATGACGAAGATGAACCGACCAACCGACTTGATGAGATATACCAGAGGGGTGTTCTTAGGGTCGGCACAGATGTGCCCTATCCGCCGTTTGAATTTAAGGAGCCAGGAACAACCGATTACTATGGCGTGGACATGGACATCGTGAAGATGATAGCGGATACGATGGGTGTGGAACTCGAGATCGTTCCATTAAGCTTCACCACTTTGATTGGTGCTATACAAGCAGGTCAGATCGATATCGCTATCTCCGCCATGACGATTACTCCGGAAAGGGCGTTGTCCGTCCTGTTCTCCGATCCTTACTATCTTGCGGACCAGGCGGTCCTGGTGGCAGGCGATAGCACTATTCGAGCTATGAAGATCTCAACAACTCCAACGTCTGTGTCCAGCTCGGAACGACCGGTGGGTTCTGGGTCGAAGACAACCTTGAGCCCAGAGCCATCTGAAGTTCGACACCGTCGACCTCGCCGTCACTGCAGTGAACGGTGGACAGCAAGATGCAGCGGTCATCGACTATCCCGTAGCTAGGCAATATGCCTCCAACGCCACTGCTTATGACGTCAAGGTCTCAATGGTCATCGAGACCAATGAAGAGTATGGCATCGCCATGGGGCTTGGTGAGACCGCACTCCAGATCATGATCAACGGCATATTGGCCATAATGGTGGAGGACGGCAGTCTCCAGGAGATCTTAGAGCGTTACAACGCCAACTGATCAGTTACCTTCGTCAAACCTCTTCCTCAAACATTTTTTAGGGATGAGTGTCACTAAATGGATTTGGACTGGAGTATAATCCCTGAATATTGGGATGCCTTCATGCAAGGGGCTCAGCTCACCATCATCATAGCTGTAGTCTCAATAACCCTCGGTTTCTTTGGCGGGATACTTATCGGCATGGGTCGCCTCTCCAAGAATCCTATCATCTATTATGCGACCACCGTATATGTCGAGGCGTTCCGAGGAACACCCCTACTTATCCAGATATTCTTGATATACCTCGGAATCCCCTATGCTTTTGACATTCAATTCGATCCATTATATGCAGGCATAGTGGCTCTTTCTTTGAACAGTGCGGCATACCAAGGTGAGATATTCCGTGGAGGCATCCAATCAATATCCAAAGGACAGATGGAGGCAGCCCGTTCCATGGGCCTTACGAAGGGCCAGACCATGAGGAATGTCCTCCTCCCTCAGGGATTGAGGAATGCCTTACCTACCTACACTAACGAGTTTTGCACCATGATCAAGGATTCCTCGTTGTGCAGCGTCATCGGGGTAACGGAACTGACCCAGACTGGTCAGGACGTGTTCTCTGTAACCTTCCAACCCTTCGTCATCTACATATTCATCGCCTTGCTCTACTTCGTAATGACCTTCTTCACCTCCAAGGTCATGCGTCTAATCGAAAAGAAGTACGCCATCCCGGGAATGATGGGAGGTGAGTGAATTGGCCACACCGATAATCCGTGTCGTCGACCTTCACAAAGCCTTTGGTGATCACATGGTCCTAAGGGGGATATCCCTTGAAATATTCCAAAAACAAGTAGCGGTCATCATCGGACCCAGCGGGAGCGGCAAAAGCACCTTGCTACGATGTCTGAACCTTCTCAACCAACCGTCCAGTGGTCAAATATTCTTCGAAGGCTACGAGATCACCGATCGCAACATCGATATTAACGTGGTCCGGTCCCAGATGAACATGGTGTTCCAGAACTTCAACCTCTTCATGCACCTCACGGCAAGGAAGAACGTGTCCTTGGCGCTGAGGAAGGTGAAAAAGATGACCCCGGAGGAGGCAGACGCCAAGGCGATGGCCGCGCTCACTAAGGTAGGACTGGCCGAGAAGGCGGATGCATATCCTGGGGAGCTATCCGGTGGTCAACAGCAGAGGGTGGCCATAGCAAGGGCCTTAGCCATGGACCCGAAGGTCATTCTTTTCGATGAGCCCACATCTGCCCTGGACCCAGAGCTTATCGGCGAGGTCCTGGAGGTCATGAAGAAGCTGGCCGAGGAAGGCATGACCATGGTCGTGGTCACCCACGAGATGGGATTCGCCAGAGACATGGCCGACGTCGTCTTCTTCATGGACGAAGGTCTGATCGCCGAGCAAGGTCCGCCCGAGGAGATATTCGTGAACCCGAAGAACGAAAGGACTCGGATTTTCTTGAAGCGGATTTTAAAGGAGATCGAGGACATGGACCCCCTAAAACCAAAGTACGAGGGGACGACCATCACGCCGATCGAGGAGTCGGTCATCACCACGAACGAACGAGACCGCCTCAAGAGCCCATGCCCGTAGAACAGAAGTCCGACACAAAGCGCTGGCTCGGTTTCAGCCTGCCTAAATTCCGGAAGTGATGTGGGTCATCTGGCGGTCGAAGGGCAATCATTAAATATCCTGGCTTTAATAAACGCCCGCTATGAGGAGCACCGCCGCCTGTAAGACCATTGTTCTTCTGGTCAGCGAGCGGTACGTCGTCATCTGAAAGGGAGGTGGCTAGCACGGTCATCTCTTTGCGGAAATGTCTGAGGGTCAGCTGATAGCTATGTTGTCTGCAAGCGCGGTCCTGTTGGTCTCGATGGTGATGAACGGGAAGGGGAAGCCCAAACGCATTGACGGGGACAGCACATGCGATCAGTTCCAACAACCCTGGCTGTCCACGCCCAAGTATCCCAAGGGTTCGGACAACGGCAGGGACGACGAGGGCTACCATGCGCCAATAAAGAAGCTCCACTCCATGAAGAACTATGAGGAGTCGAGCAAGAAAACGAAGAAGTGATCGGAGGAGCGAAGATGGAAGTCGTGTCAATGGTCGTGAACGACGAGTTCGGTGTGATGCAGAGGATCGTGGGCGAGTTCACCCGCCGTAAGATCAACATCGAGACCATCGTCGTCGGTAAGTGCGAGATACCCGGAAAGGCCAGGGTGGTGCTGGGCGTGAACGAGCGAGCCATGGCCGAGGCGGCGGTGAACGCTCTGAAGCAGAGAGTGCACGACGTCATCCAGATAGAGATCCTAGATGAGACCAGGCACGAGGCCTATGCCCTCGTCAGCAATGGTTTCGGGAAGGCCCGCCTGATCGGTTCCACCAAAGAGGTGGACAGCATGATCGAGTCCTCCAAACCGGACAAGTTCATCAAGGCGATCAACGCCATCTGAGGAGGTGAGACGATGCCGAACAGGTCCAAGGTCTGGATGGACGGAAAATTGGTTAACTTCGATGATGCCAACGTGCACGTGCTGACCCATGGTCTTCACTACGGTTCGGGCGTCTTCGAGGGCATTCGCATCTATAACAACGATGGACGGAAGGGCGATATTCCGGCTTGAGGGACCATATGCAGCGTTTCCTCAACTCGGCCAAGTGCATCTCCATGCCCGTGCCGCACTCTCTCGACGACCTCTGCGAGGCCTGTCGGGAGGTGGCACGGGCCGCTGGCCCAGAGGGCGATTATCTAAGGCCGATATCCTTCTGGGGGCTGAGCCCCACGGGCAACATAGGCGTCAACCCGCTGAAGTGCCCGGTCAACACGGTCATCGCCTGCACCCACATGGGGGCATACATGGGAGCGGAGCAGTTGGAAAGGGGGGCGACGATAATCACGTCCTCATGGGAGAAGCCATCCAACCGGGCGGCGTTGCTCAACGCCAAGGTCTGCGGCAACTACATCAATTCCGTGGTGGCCCGCATCGAGGCGGTCAAGCGCGGCGCGGACGAAGCGCTCATGCTCAATGCCGAAGGCAACGTGGCCGAAGGCACCGGGGAGAACCTCTTCATGGTCAAGGCGGGCCGCATATTCACGCCGCCCATGACCGCTGGTATCCTTGGAAGGGATAACCAGGGATTGCATCATCACCATAGCCCGGGACAAAGGCTTCGAGGTGGTGGAGCGGGACATCACACGGTCCGAGCTCTTCGTCGCCGACGAGGTCTTCATGACCGGAACGGCGGCCGAGGTCACGCCCATCCGCAGCATCGATGACCACATCATCGGCGAGGGTCGGGCCGGGACCAAGACCAAGAGCATCCAGCAGACCTTCGCCGCCGCGGTCGCGGGCAACCTGCCCAAGTACGAGCGCTGGTTGGACGTTGTTTGATCGGACATACCATTGTCACCAAACCATTTTCCCGTTTTCTACTCGCCCAGTGATTAAATAGTCCGTGCTTGACTACTTCTTATCGAGCAGGGAGAACATGTTCGAGGTCAGGTTCCATGGCCGGGGAGGGCAGGGTGCGGTCATGGCCGCCCAGACGTTCGCCGAGGCGGCAGTGCTGGAAGGGCACCATGCCCAAGCGTTCCCATACTTCGGGGCGGAGCGCAGGGGGGCGCCGGTGCGGGCCTTCGCCCGAGTGGACGATAAGCGCATCACCATCAAGTCCCAGATCTACGAGCCAGATATGCTGGTCATCATGGACGAGTCGCTCCTTGACATCGACCCCGTGGCCGATGGGCTGAAGTCGACCGGCTCGGTGGTCATGAAC
The DNA here is from genome assembly GCA_963827905.1 of Methanomassiliicoccaceae archaeon. GTDB lineage: Archaea > Thermoplasmatota > Thermoplasmata > Methanomassiliicoccales > UBA472 > JACXTP01. The sequence goes on along the minus strand of CAWHCB010000007.1, from coordinate 157,013 downwards.
ACCGCCAAGGCGCCGCAGGATGTGGACATCGGAGTGGCGGTCAAATGCGCCACGGTCGACGCCATCCCGATCGCGTTGGAGACGATCAAGGCGCCCATCGTCAACACCGCCATACTGGGGGCGGTGGCGAAGATATGCGACCTGGTCACCATCGACTCGATCAAGACGTCCATAAACGACCGTTTCGGAGAGAAGCTGGGCGAGCAGGCGGCCCGCATGAACTCGCTGGCCGCGGAGATGGCCTATGCCAGGACCGTGGTCGGCATCTGCAAGGGCGAGAGGACCATCGTGCGCCCGAAGGTATGGCTGCCCACTTGGCAGGAGCTCCCTCAAGGCACCGCCCTGGGGGAGGGCACCCTCTCAGGCGTCTCAGTTGGCCCCGGGGGTTCACTGGGCAATTACACTGGGACCTGGAGGACCATCACCCCCAAGTACGATCGGGAGAAGTGCGTGCGATGCCTCCGCTGCTGGTTCTGTTGCCCGGAGGGCTGCATCAAGCGCCTGGAGGACGATCATGTCAAGTGGGACTATCGTTATTGCAAGGGCTGCGGCATCTGCGCCAACATCTGCCCGGCCGATGCCATCCACATGGTGAAGGGGGCGATGGAACCATGATGAAGGTCCTCTCCGCCGACCACGCGGTGGCCTGGGGGGTGCGCCTGGCCAAGGCCGAGGTCATCCCAGCCTTCCCCATTACCCCGCAGACCCTGATCATCGAGCTGTTGTCCGAGTTCATCTTCGACGGCGACCTGGACGCCGAGTTCATCCCCGCCGATAGCGAGCATAGCGCCATGAGCATCGCCGTGGGGGCGAGCGCAGGCGGGGTGAGGACATTCACAGCCACGTCATCGCAGGGCCTGGCCCTCATGCACGAGATGCTCTATGCCAGCCCGCAGAACCGCTTGCCCGTGGTCATGGCCAACGTGAACCGCAGCCTAGGCGCGGCGGCCGGGATATGGCTGGAGCACAACGACTCCATGGCGGCGCGGGACAGCGGTTGGATGCAGTGCTACGTCGAGGACAACCAGGAGGCGCTGGACATGACGCTCCAGGCCTACAAGGTGGCGGAGGACCCGCGGGTGATGCTGCCCCTCATGATCTGTCTGGACGGATTCGTGCTCTCCCACACCGTGGATGGCGTGGACGTGCCGGAGCAGGCGAAGGTGGACGAGTTCCTGCCCCGCTTCAAACCATTGTACAGCCTCGACCCAGCCGACCCGAAGGTCATCAACCCCATAGTGCCCCCGGACTATGCCATGGAGATGCGCTACCAGCTGGACCGGGTCATGGACTCATCCGCGCAGGTCATCAAGGAGGTCGATTCCGCTTTCGCCAAGCGCTTCGGCCGCGGCTACGGCGGTCTGTTCGAGGCATACCGGATGGACGATGCCGAGTACGCCCTGCTGGCTTTGGGGACGGCGACCAGCACCGCCAGGGCGGCCGTGGACGAGCTCCGGGAGGAAGGGAAGAGGGCCGGGCTCATCAAGCTGCGCTTCATGCGGCCGTTCCCGCACGACGAGCTGTTGGCCGCCTGCAAGGACCTCAAGGCCCTCGGGGTCTTCGACCGCTCCCTGAGCTTCAACCGGTATGGTCCGGTGTTCACCGAGGTGCGCAACTCCCTTCATGAGCTCTCGCTGCCGATAACCGACCACGTGGGAGGCCTGGGGGGCAGGGACCTGACGCTCGGTCACATGAGGGAGATATTCGCGAACATCGAGAGGAGCGCCAAGGGGGAGAAGGTCAGGACCTGCTCCTGGTATGGACTGAGGGGTGAGCAAGAATGAGCGAGAAGGAACTGGCCATCATCAGGGACATCCCCAACAACGACTGGTTCGTGAGCGGCCACGGGGCGTGCCCGGGCTGCGGCATGACGATCGCGGTCAAGAACATCATGCGCATCATCGGCAACAACAGCACGGTCTATGTGCCCGCCTCGTGCTTGATCGTGGTGAGCGCCCTCTACCCCACCTCCAGCTTCAGGACGCCTCTCTTCTTCACCGCCTTCGAGAACACCGGGGCGGTCACGACGGGCATCAAGGCCGCCTACCGCCGTCTGGGCAAGGACGCCACCGTCGTCGGTATCGCCGGGGACGGGGGCACGTTCGACATAGGCCTCCAGGCGTTGTCCGGGGCGGCCGAGAGGGGCGAGGACGTCCTCTACGTCTGCGTCGACAACGAGGCCTACATGAACACTGGCATACAGCGTTCCGGTTCCACTCCGTTCGGGGCCTGGACCACCACCACGCCCGTGGGCAAGAAGACCAAAGGGAAGCGTCAGATGAAGAAGGACATGATGGACCTGGTCATCGGGCATAACGTGGAGTACGCCGCCACCCTGTCCATCGCCCATTACAACGACTTCGTCAAGAAGGTGGACAAGGCCAAGCGCAAGAGCGGGTTCCGCTTCCTTCATGTGCTCACGCCTTGCGTGCCCGGTTGGAAGACCGAGTCCTCCAAGAGCGTGGAGATCGCCAAGTTGGCCGTGGAGACGGGCATGTGGACGTTGTTCGAGTACGAGGACGGGGAGGCCCGGGCCACCTATCGCCCCAAGCAGCTCCTGCCCGTGACCGATTACCTCCAACTGCAAGGGCGTTTCCGCCACATGCCCTCCGAGGACATCAAGGTGCTGCAGCGCTGGGTGTGCAACAAGTACTATTGGCACTTCGGCCACGAGGCCGAGCAGCCGGCGTGCGCCATGTTCAAGGGCGAGCCGGAGATGCACTTCGACGGGGACCCGTTGCACGGGGTGTAGGCGAAAAAATCGTAGCCCGAGGTCGATGCTCCCAACGCATGATAGATATAGCTGGAGCACAGCGGACTAGTCATGAGCGGCGCGGTCGAGAACGTCATCATGAGGCGTCTAGGCATGATCAAGGCGGCCGACGCCGAGCTGGAGACGCGCTGGGAGCTGGTGCACGGCGATTGGGGCATCATCGAGGTCAGCAAGGACGGCGAGGTGATGGGCTTCGAGTTCGTGGAGACGGCGCGGAGCGCTGGGGACCACGAAAGGCTGGCGATGTACAGCAGCACCATCGCCGCCGGCAACTATGTCATCGTCTCGGTGCCGGAGGAGAGCTATTTGCATACCATGACCGACCTGGCAAGGTTCCCGCCTCCCCGCCCCCTGCTGTTCTGCTACGACCGTTGGGGCAACATCAAGGTGCCGCGATGTTCATAAGCTACATGCAATGGGGCTGAGGTCGACCATCTGGCCAGGATACGTTCGAACCCTCGGCGATGGCGAGAAACGCTTTTATAGGACCATCCCTTTGTGTCGAAATGCTCTTTGGAGCCTGTGATTAATGAGGATGTTCAAGGACATCGGAAAGAGGTAATGAAAATGGCAAAAGCGATATTCGTCAAGTTCGAGATGCCGAAGGAGCTGCAGGACAAGGCCTACGAGGTCGTCGAGCTCGCTCGTGACACTGGCAAGATCAGGAAGGGGACCAACGAGGTCACCAAGCTGGTCGAGAGGGGCGAGGCGGTCCTGGTCGTCATGGCCGAGGACGTGCAGCCCCCAGAGATCCTGGCCCACATGCCCATGCTGGCCGAAGAGAGGAACATTCCCTATGTCTACGTGCCGAGCAAGGCCGAGCTGGGCAACGCCTGCGGTCTGGAGAAGCCCACCGCGTCCCTCGCGATACTGGACGCCGGAAAGGGCAAGCCAGTGCTGGACAACCTGGTCGACCAGGTAAAGAAGCTGAAGAAGTAAGGGTGTATATCATGGCAGACGATGAGGGAAACAGCATCCCATCGGAGGTCGTGGAGATCATCGGTCGGACTGGCATGACCGGTGAGGCCACGCAGGTCAAGGTCCGTGTCCTGGATGGGCGCGACAAGGGTCGCATCATCACCAGGAACATCATGGGCCCTGTCCGCATGGGCGACATCCTGATGCTCAGGGAAACGTCGAGAGAAGCGCGCAAGCTCTCCATCCGGTAAACCGCTTGAGGGGGAATCTAAAATGGTCGAACAAAAGCTATGCTCCTTCTGCGGCAAGGACATCGAGCCTGGAACCGGCAAGATGTATGTCAAGAAGGACGGGACCGTGTTCCTATTCTGTTCCAACAAGTGCGACAAGAACATGATCGACTTGCGCCGGGTGCCCCGCAACGTGGAGTGGACCAAGGCCTACGCTCAGAAGAAGTTGCTGCTCAACTCCGAGAAGCACAAGGGCGAGGGCAAGGCGCCTGAGGGAAAGGCATGATCGAGCGCACCTTCGTGATGTTGAAGCCTGACGCGGTGCAACGCGGCCTCATGGGGCCGATCGTCTCCCGCCTGGAGGCCAAGGGCTACAAGCCATTGGCCATGAAGCTCATGCGCATCCCCCGCGAGCTGGCCGAGCGCCACTACGGGGAGCACAAGGGCAAAGGCTTCTTCAACGGGCTGATCGACTACATCACCTCCGGCCCGGTGCTGGTGATGGTGTGGGAAGGCGAGAACATCGTGGCGGACATGCGCGTCATGATGGGCAAGACCAACCCAAAGGACGCTATGCCTGGCACGATCCGCGGCGATTATGCTCAGCAGACGGGCAGGAACATCGTGCACGGGTCCGACTCGGTCGAGTCGGCCAACCGTGAGATAGACCTGTTCTTCAACGGCTACGAGCTTCAGGACTGGAAGCGCTCCGCAGACCCCTGGTTGTACGAGTGAAACCCTTTATCTTTCCATATTTTCCATTTTCATTTTTAAGCCTCGAATAATGCTGGCCACCATGCTGGATTTGAGAAAAATACAAATAGGCTCGTCCCTAATCCGACAACCATGACCATCAGGCAGCCGATAGTCAGCGTGTTGGGTCACGTCGACCACGGCAAGACCAGCCTCCTCGATTACGTCCGGGGGACCACCGTCTCCTCCAGAGAGGCCGGCTTCATCACGCAGCACATCGGCGCCACCGAGGTCCCGTTGGAGCACATCTACAAGGTGTGCGCCCAGCTCATCGGCAAACGCCAGTTCTCGGTGCCTGGGCTTCTGTTCATCGACACCCCCGGTCACCAATCGTTCATCTCATTGCGGGCGAGGGGCGGCTCCCTGGCCGACATCGCCGTACTGGTCATCGACATAAACGAGGGCCTGAAGCCCCAGACCATCGAGTCCATCAACATACTGCGTCGTTTCAAGACGCCGTTCGTCATCGCCCTGAACAAGATCGACCTGGTGGACGGATGGATATCCAGCCCCAAGACGCCCTTCATCCTCTCGGAACGAAAGCAGAACGATGAGGCCAGGGAGAGGCTCAACATGCGCCTGTACGAGATCATCGGCAGGCTCTCCGTGGAAGGCCTCTCCGCCGACCGCTACGACCGCATCGAGGACTTCACCAGGAACATCGCGCTCATACCAGTCAGCGCCAAGACCGGCGAGGGGATACCGGACCTGCTCCTGGTGCTCATCGGTCTGGCCCAGAGGTTCCTGGAGACGGAGCTCAACACCGAGGAGGGGCCGGCGAAGGGCACCATCCTCGAGGTCAAGGAGGAGAAGGGGCTTGGGCAGACGCTGGACGTCATCCTCTACTCCGGCACCCTGCACCGTGGGGACATGGTGGCCTTGGGGACGAAGAGCGGGAAACCGCTGGTCACCAAGGTCAAGGCGGTCCTCAAGCCCAAGCCCTTGGACGAGATCAGGGACCCCAGGGACCGTTTCGACTCGGTGAAGGAGATAGGAGCCGCGGCCGGGATCAAGGTCAGCTGCCAGAACCTGGAGGGCGCGGTGGCCGGGGCCCCGTTGAGAGTGCTCACCGCCTCCAACCAGAGAGAGGTCATGGAGGAGATAGCCAAGGAGCTCCAGGTGCACATCAAGACCGAGGACTCCGGGGTCATGATCAAGGCCGACGCCATCGGTTCGTTGGAGGCATTGGCCTTCGAAGCGGAGAAGGCCGGGATCGCCATCCGCAAGTACGAGGTCGGGCCGATATCGCGCCGGGACATCATCGAAGTATCAGCTTACGGCGACACGATCCACAGGGTGATCCTCGGCTTCAACGTGGACATGCTGCCAGATGCCAAGGACGCCATCGTGAACGCCGACGCCAAGGTCTTCAACAACAACGTGGTGTACGGCCTCATCGAGGACTATCAGAAGTGGGACCTGGAGACCAAGCGCAAGGCGGAGGAGACCAAGCGCGGACTGACATCGTTCCCAGGGAAGATGCGTATCCTTCCCAATTGCATCTTCCGCGTGAGCAAGCCGGCCATAGTGGGCGTGAGGGTCCTAGCTGGCAGGGTCCGCAATGGCCAATCGGTGCTGGACAAGGAGGGCAAGGACATCGGTAAGATCAAGAGCCTTCGGTCCGGGGAAGAGACGTTGAAGGAAGCCATCGCCGGCCAAGAGGTGGCCATCGCCATCGATGGTCCCACGGTCGGGCGTCAGATAGATGTCGATACGATCCTCTACGTCGACATCCTGGAGATGGAGTTCAAGAACCTGGCCGATTACAATCTGAACGAGGATGAGAAGATGGTCTTGGACGAGGTCAGCGCCATCAAGCGCAGGAACGACCCGTTCTGGGGCATGTGATCTCTTTTCTGTTCCAGACCCGCCGTCTCGGGACATCATTATCGATGGGGACATTGGGAATCCTGGCCTGAAACGTGCAGTTGGAGCGGAGCAACACATGATGTCCCTCTTTATACCGATGACAAGGTCCTGAGAGCTCCCAGGTCCGGTTCGATCTATCGCAGGAAAAGATTGATAATCCATATGAAAATCGCTCCCTGCGAGGGGGATTCTAACCATGGTCTACTGCGGTCGTTGCGGTCAACAGAATCCAGATGACAGCAAGTTCTGCACTCGGTGCGCCAACCCGCTGACGCCACAGCCACCCCCGCAACCGCAATACCAACCCCCACCCCCGCCATACACTCCTTATGCCCCTCCCAAGAAGGACAACAACCACCCTCATCATCGTGGTGGTGATCCTGGTCGCCGTCTTGGTCATAGGCGGGGCCTATATCGACCTGGCTGGTCTTCCGCGAGGTGGAGGACCTCTCGGACAGCGAGGTCACGATCACCATAACCTCCTATGTCGGACGTGACGATGGAACTGGAACTCGAGATCCAAGGCGAGTCTGGTCGACAGTTTCACTCTGGCCCCGGGTGCCACATATCAGAACACATTCCCGTTCGATCCGTTCTTGGGAGGTAGTGACGCCTTCGAGGTGCTGGTCATAAGGTACGAGGGTAAGTTCCATCTACAACACCTACGTAGGGACCATTGAGATGGACTCAGGACGGGACGTTCTTCTGCGACATCTCCATCCCATCTGATTGATCCCTATCATCGACCTAGAGGTCGAACCCGCCATCCATGGCGCTTTTTCGATGTTGGCCACGACCCTTCCATAGGGTCTGCCGCCACCAATAATTATTTAAGCGCGACGGCATTAGGGCGAGATACGCTATAGGTGTTACTATGGTAGAGTTCAGAGCTGTTATCAGCGACGTCAAGACCGGTAAGTCCTACCAGGCCAATGTCACCGGTCACCATGCCAACTCCCTCATCGGAAAGAAGATCGGGGACGTAGTGGACGGCATATTCGTAGGTCTTCCCGGCTACAAGCTCATGATCACTGGAGGCAGCGACAAGGACGGCTTCCCGATGAGGAAGGACCTGCCCGGACCCCGCCGCAAGAAGCTATTGGTGACCTCTGGTCACGGCTTCCGTACCACCGAGGACGGCCTCAGGAAGAAGAAGTCCTTCCGCGGCAACGCCATCGCCCCGGACACCGTGCAGTTGAACATGAAGGTCACTGCGCACGGTGCCAAACCCCTCGAGGACATAATGAAGAAAGAAGAAGCGCCGAAGCAATGAGGCCTTTGAAATGAGATCCACCGCCCACCAGCCTGAGGTCAACATCGGCATGATCGGTCACGTCGACCACGGCAAGACCACGCTGACCAAGGCGCTCAGCGGCGTGTGGACCGACCGTCACTCCGAGGAAGTGAAGCGGGGCATCTCCATCCGTCTGGGATACGCGGACGTCACCTTCTACAAATGCCCCGACTGCAACACATTCTCACCCCGACCGACCTGCCTCTGCGGCGGCAAGGCGGAGATGCTGCGGTCAGTCTCCTTCGTGGACGCACCCGGCCACGAGACCCTGATGGCCACCATGCTCTCCGGCGCCGCCATGATGAACGGCGCGTTGTTGCTGGTGGCGGCGAACGAGAAGTGTCCCCAGCCCCAGACCAAGGAGCACCTCATGGCGCTCACCATCATCGGGGTGGAGAAGATCATCATCGTGCAGAACAAGATCGACATCGTCACCAAGGAAGAGGCGCTGGCGAACTACAAGGAGATCAAGGAGTTCGTCAAAGGCACCATAGCTGAGAACGCCCCGATCATCCCGGTCTCCGCGCATCACGACGTCAACATCGACAAGCTCATCGAGGCCATACGAGAAGTACATCCCCACTCCCAAGCACGAGGAGAAGAAGCCGGCCCGGATGTACGTGGCCCGTTCCTTCGATATCAACACCCCCGGCACCGAGCCGAAGGACCTCAAGGGAGGAGTGCTCGGCGGTTCCCTCACCCAGGGTCACCTGGAGGTCGGGGACGAGATCGAGGTGCAGCCCGGCCGCAAGGTCGAGCTGACCGGCGGCAAGACCGCCTGGGAGAAGATCACCACCGAGATAGTATCGCTCCACGCCGGCAACCAGGAGCTGCAGAAGGTGCGCTCCGGTGGCCTCATCGCCATCGGCACCAAGCTCGACCCGTCGCTGACCAAGTCCGACGGTCTGATCGGACGCGTGGTCGGCAAGCCCGGCACGTTGCCGCCAGTGGTTTCCAAGTTCATCATGGGCACCCACCTCCTGGAGAGGGTGGTCGGCGCGGCCGAGGACATGGTGGTGGAGAACATCAAGACCAACGAGCCGCTCATGCTCTCGGTCGGCACCGCCACCACCGTCGGTGTGGTGACCATCCGCCCGTGGCACCGAGGCCGAGGTGACCTTGAAGCTCCCGGTCTGCGCCGAGAAGGGCCAGAGGGTGGCCATGTCGCGCAAGATCTCCGGCAAGTGGCGCCTCATCGGCTACGGCATAGTGCAGTGAGCGGCATGCAGCGCGTGGTCCTGGACACCAACGCCCTCCTGATGCCCTTCGAATTCTCCTTGAACCTCGACCTGGAGCTGAGGTCGCTCCTGGGCGATTGCGAGATCTTCGTCCCTGGGCCGGTCATCGGGGAGCTGAAGCGTTCCAAGAACAAGCATGCCCGGGCGGCCCTGGCCTTGGCCAGCAAATATCCCATTCACGAGACCTCGGTGCAGGGCGACGCCGGGGTCATCCAAGCCGCCAAGGACCTGAATGCCATGGTCGTCTCCAACGACGCTCTGATGCGCAAGAAACTGCGCCAGTCGGGGATAAAGACCATCTACCTGCGTTCGCGCAGCCATCTCTATTTCGACGATTTCTAGACCAGCGGGGCGGGCGGGTCCTCCCTGCCTTCCGAACGGTCCGTGGCGCCTATCTGCTCCAGCCTGGTCCTCAGCAGGAGCCTTGCCCGCCTCCGTGACCGCGTAGATCGGCACCTTGTTGCCCACCTGCATCACGTTCCCGCTTGGACGCCTCCGCCCTCACGCTCCTGGAGGCGCAGGCGGTGACGATGTCGCAATGTTCGAAGAACGAGCGGGCCTCCTCCTCGCTCGACCAGCGTGGTATGCACGGCGAAGATGAGCGGCGCGAGGAACCGAGCTCGTGGCGGATGCGTTCCGCGTCCTCGGCCGTGGCCACGCTCACCCCGACCCTCATGTACCCTAGTTCCCTCGCCAGCTGGACGCCCTCATACTGGTCGATCCTCGCTGTCTCGGGTCGAGGACCTTCTCCCTACCGATGGCGTCGATGACCTCCGGTATGGGGTCGGTCTCCACGATCCCGGAGACCCTGCCCCCGATGCCCTGCACCAGCTCCGGGTCGTCCACCACCACCGTCCCTGCTCCCTCGCACACCAACACGGCGCAGTCCAGCATCTTCTTGGACAAGGCCATGCCCAGCAGCTCTGAGACGCCGAAGGAGAGGAAGTCGCGCATACGCATCCGGCGATGCGCGGTGCACATCCCGAAGTCCTTGATGCGGAACTCGATGTTCTCCCTGACCACCTCCGGGGTGATCTCCTTGATGCCCCGGTGCTTGGCGAACAGCGGACAATAGCGCACCATGGGCTCGCCGACCTCGACCACCTTGCCATCCTCGATGACGACCCTGGTCTTGCCCAAAGCCTCGATGCACGTGCCTCGCCATGATATCGATCCAGGCTATGCCCCTGTTTCTGATATAAAGCTAGTCAGGTCCTCTTGGCACTTCCGAAGCACATCGGCAAACGCTTAAATCGAGCCTTTTTGATAGAGCGTCCGCATACTGAAATTCGGTAGCAACCAAGTGAGGCGTAACATGAAGGAGGATGCACCGTTGGAGGGAGATGAGAAGTTCATCACCGCACTGCGGCGCATCGCCCTCCTGGGCGGGATGCACGATTACATCGCCATCTCCTCGCGCGAGCTGGGCGACCTGCTGACCATGAGCCAGCAGTCCGCCTCCAAGCGCATCCTGGAGCTTCTGGACGAAGGGCTGGATCGAGCGCGACCTGGGCGCCAGACGGCAGCGCATCAAGCTCACCGACAAGGGCGTGGAGACTGCTGCGCAAGGAGTACTCACGAGTACCAGAAGATCTTCGAGATGCGCGACCACGTGGTCATCCACGGCGCGGTGATCACCGGCATGGGCGAGGGCCAGTACTACGTCACGCAGGCCGGTTATCAGGAGCAGTTCCCCGAGAAGCTCGGGCTTCACGCCCTTACGAGGGCACGCTGAACCTCAAGGTGGCGGCCTCGCGACGCTGCACAAGCTCCAGATCGTCCGCAAGGCCAAGCCGCATCGTGATCAAGGGCTTCGAGCGCAACGGACGCACCTTCGGGGACGTGGAGTGCCATCCAGGCCACCATCCAGAACATCGAGTGCGCCGTGGTCGTGCCGTCGCGCTCGCACTACGAGGACGTCATGGAGATCCTGTGCAAGTACCACCTGCGCCGCACGCTCGGGCTGCAGCGACGGCGACGTGGTGGAGATCCGGATCAGCCTGCTCTGATCAGACCCTTCTTCGCGCACGTGGTCCACGACCGACTCGGAATATGGCTCGGCCATCGCCCGCTCCCGAAGGGTTGTCGCCGGTGCGGGTCCAGTCGGGATGGGTGTAGCGGTGACACGACCCTCTCCGGGTGAGGCATCATGCCCAGCACGTTCCCGGCCGGGTTGCAGATGCCGGCGATGTTCGAGATGCGAGCCGTTGGGGCACCAGGGATACCCGGCGTACGTCGCCGTCGGGGTCGACGTAGCGGAACACCACCTGGTCGTTCTCCTCCAGCCGCAGCAAGCGGTCCTCCTCGTCCTCGGTCGGAACATGAGCTTGCCCTCGGCATGGGCGCAGGGGATCATGACGACGCTGCCCTTGCCGATGTGCATGGGTGAAGGCGCACTTGCCCGTGGTTCTCGTGCTTGAGCAGCGTGGGGAGGCACTCGAAGCGGGCCGAGACGTTCGTGTACAGCGCGGCCTCGGGCCGTTCGCGTCATGACGTCCTCGAAGGCAGGCAGAAGGCCCAGCTCCACCAGGATCTGGAAGCCGTTGCAGACGCCGAGCACCGGTCTCTCGTTCGAAACGAAACGTCTGCAGTTCGGCGCTGAGGGCGGAGCGTCATGCGGGCGGCGAAGATGGCCCCGGCGCGCACGTAATCGCCGGCGGAGAAGCCGCCAGGCGAGCGCCAGCATGTCGTAGTCCTCCAGGTCCCGCCTCATCTCCTCGGGGCACGGGCCGATGAGCTGCTTCAGGTGCACCTTCTCCGGAGAGGTGCTCCAGTTCCTTGAACGCCTGGAACATCTCCTCCTCGCAGTTCGTGCCCTCGATGCGCAGCACGCAGACCTTGATCTCTTCCTTCCGCATCATATCACCCCAGCAGGTCCCACAGAGGCGAGGACCATCTCTGCCTCAGCTCGGTCACGTCCGAACGCAGCACCAGGCCGTCGTTCATGATCCTCAGTTCATCGCCTCCCACCTCTCCGATGCGAAGAGCGGGGACGCCCAGCCTCTGCGACGAACTCCTCCTCCCGGCCCTTGTCGACCTCGACCAGCCAGCGGGTGTTCGATTCGCTGAACAGCTTGACCGGTGAGGTCCCTCAGCCCCATCTCGCTCAGGTCCAGCCCGGCGCCGACATCGCCGCCGATGCACATCTCGGCCATCGCCACCGCCATCCCGCCGTCGGAGCAGGTCATGGCAGGCCTTGACCATGCCGTCGGCCATGCACGCGTTCAGCCCTTGGCTGGAGTTGCGCAGGAGGGAGGTGTCCACATCGGGGACCTCGCCCCCCTTGCCACCGAAGACGCGGAAAAGGGCCGAGCCCCCGAAATGCCTGGCGGTCCGCCCACCAGGTAGATCGGGTCGCCCTCCCGCTTGAGGTCGGTGGTGACGCAGCGCCGCACGTCCTCCACTATGCCCAATCCCATCACGGTGACGGTGGGCAGGCAGGGTCCGGCGGCGGTCTCGTTGTAAAGTGACACGTTGCCTGAAGGGATGGCCAGGTTCATGGCCGTGGAGACCTCCCCCAGGCCGGCCACCGCTTCCTTGAGCTCGCCCAACCGGTCCGGTTTCTCGGGATTGCCGAAGTTCAGGCAGTTGGACAGCGAATGCGGACGCCCGCCCACCGCCACGATGTTGCGGCAAGCCTCGTCCACCGAGGTGGCTCCGCCCCGGTACGGGTCGTGGGATGTGAACCATGGGTTCACGCCCACCGAGATGGCCAAGCCCCGGTAGGAGTGCGACAGGGGCTTGATGCACCGTGGCATCCGAAGGTCCGCGCAGGTTCATCTTGCCGCTCAGGGGCTTGATGACCGTGCCGCCTCGGACCTCATGGTCGTACTGGCGCACCACCCATTCCTTGGAGGCGATGTTCGGGTCGGAGAGCAGCCGCAGCAAGACCTTGCTCAGGTCGCTCGGAAGGGAGGGGATGGACTCATGATGGCGGGAGGAGGGGCTGCGCACCAGACAGGGACGGCAATACTCCGGGCCCTTGGTGAGGAAGTCCAGGTCCACCTGGAACACCTTCTCGCCATGGTTATAGATGGTGACCTCGTTGCCCGGGACCACCTCGCCTATCACAGTGGCGTCGACGTCCCAAAGGGCGAACACCTCGAGTATGGCCTCCACGTCCTCCTGGGCGGCGGCGATCATCATCCGCTCCTGGGACTCCGAGACCCAGATCTCCCAGGGGGCGAGGCCCGCTTCCTTCAACGGCACCCGTTCCAGATGCACGATGGCCCCGCAGCCGCCGGAGAGGGCCATCTCGCCCACCACGCAGCTCAGGCCGCCCCCGCCCAGGTCCTTCATTCCGTGGACCAGGCCGCGGGAGTTGACCTCCAGGCAGGCGTGTATCAATGGTTCCTTGGTGATCGGGTCGCCCAATTGCACCGCCCCCCGAGACTCCTCCTCGGAGGCCTCGTGCAGTTCGGCGGACGCGAAGGTGACGCCGTGGATGCCATCGCGGCCGGTACGTCCGCCGCAAAGGATCATGACGTCCCCGGTCCCCCGCACGGCGTTGCGCACCAGCTCGCTACGCTTCACGATGCCCACGCAGCCGACGTTCACCAGGCAGTTGCCCAGGTAGGAGGGGTCGAACCAGATGCCCCCGGCCACGGTGGGGATGCCGATCCGGTTGCCGTAGTCGCGGATCCCGGCCACCACACCGCCCATCAGATACACGGGCGACTTGACCCCGCTGGGAAGGTCCCCTTTGTGATCCAGGGGACCGAAGAACAGAGGATCGACCAGAGCGATGGGCTGCGCCCCCATGCACAGCACGTCCCGGACGATGCCGCCGATACCAGTGGCGGCGCCACCATAAGGCTCGATGGCGGAGGGATGGTTGTGCGATTCGATGCGCAGCGCGTAGCCATATTCCTCATCGAACACCATCACGCCGGCGTCCCCCTTGGACAGCACCTCGTCGTGCTTGATGTTGAAGACGTGCTCCCGCAGGAAAACCTTGGAGCTCTTGTAGCAGCAATGCTCGCTCCAGGCTTGGGCGATGGACTGCACCTCCACATCGGTGGGGGAACGGTCCAGCTTTTTGAAGTATGATCTGACATGGTGCATCTCCTCCAGGCTGAGGTTCAGTCCCAGCTCCGAGCTCATCTCCCTTAGCTCGTTCTCGCTGGCCGAGAAGATGTCGATGTCGAACAGGTCGAAAGGCACCTGGCGCCGCCTCATCAATCGGTCGATCGCCATGGGCCATCACTTGATCTGCACTGAGAACTTCTGGATCACGGGGTTGGCGAGCAGGCGGCGGCACATCTCCTCGCAGGCCGCCTTGGCCTCCTTCGGGGGCATGTCCATTTCCACCTCGAAGACCTTGATGGAACGGACGTCCTTCACTCCCTCGAAGCCCAGCAGTTCCAGGGTCTTCTTGGTGTTCTTTCCCTCGGGGTCGGCCACGCCCGGCTTAAGCTCGATACGGATCTCCGTCACGACCATAAAGCACCAAGGCGGGAATCGCCTGACCGTTAATTAATGTGTGCTTCGAACTAAGGGACGGGGTGGATGTTCCAGTACTCCTCGATGGCGGTGAACGAACCGGAGATGATGAACTCGATGGCCAGCGCCGCCAACAGCAGACCCATGATTCGGGTGAATGCGGAGGAACCGCTCTTGCCCATACGACCGAAGATGGGGTCGGCGTAGTAGAGCATCAGGTAGGAAAGGACCACCGTGATGGCGATGGCCAGGAAGACCGAGGCCATGTCGAAGAGGATCTCATCGGACTCCATGGCCAAAGACACGTAGATCATGGTAGTGGTTATGGCCCCTGGACCGACGAACAGCGGTACCCCCAGCGGCACCACCCCCACCTCTTCCTTCTCCGAGGCCTCCTCGTGCTCCTCGTTGGTTATCTTGGTGCGGGACATCTGGCCCCGGACCATGGACAGGGCGATGCTGAAGAGCAGTATGCCCCCGGCGATCTTGAACGCAGGTATGGTGATGCCATAGAGCTCGAAGATGAACCGCCCCAAGAGGGCGAAAACCACCAACACCACGGCCATGACCACGCAAACCTTGTTGCGCACTCTGGCCTTCTGTTCCGGGGTGTAGCCTTCGGTTATCGCCACATAGACAGGGATGTTGCCTAGGGGATTGACGATGGCGAACAGACCGCCGATCACGGCGATGGTGAACTCCAAGCCCATGGTGCCCAATCGCCTCTTTGCTCTTAATTAACTTCCGTCGACCTGACCAGGCGCCCGAAGGCAAGGTAACCGGTGTGGCCCAAGGTCTCGTAGGAGGGGCGCACCCCCATCTCGTGCACCTCCATCTCCCTTTGGATGTTCTCCAGGGCCCGCACCTCCGCGAAGCCGTGGGCGCGCATGTCCTTGACCGCACGCTCCAGCTGGTTGGTGTTGGGCACGTAGATGGCAAAGCCTCCCTCCCGGACGGAGGAGGCGACAGACATTGGGTAAAGCCTCCCACGGGTCCGGCATGTCCAGGACCACCGCGTCCGCGATCACATCCAAGGAGATGTCCTTGATATCACCGAGATGACCGGTCCAAAGATGGGCATGCGATGTTCGATTGATGTTCCGACGCCCCTTATCCAGGAACTCCGAACGGAGCTCCACCGAGACCACCTTGCCGTTCGGGGCGACCGATGCCAAGAGCGCGACGGTGAGCGATGCCGAACCCAGGCCCGCCTCGATGACCACGTCTCCATCCTTGAGGTCTAGCTCCAGAACGATGGTAGCCGCGTCCTTGGGCGTGATCACCTGGGCGCCGCGCTCCAAGGACCCCATGAGGTCGATCGTGCCCGGGGTGAAGAGAACGAACGGCTTACCTGCCAGCACCAACCTCGCCCCGTCCTCGGCTTGAAGCAGGCGCTCCCCGTCCACCACGCCCAGAGACTGCACCTTGACCATGCCCCGCTCCAGGCGGAGCCAGTGCCTCCTTCCTTTCTCATCGAGCAGGAACACCAGCTGGCCTTCCTTCAACATGAGTGGTGCATACGCGGGACGCTCAAAAAGCATTCTGTGCGTTTCAATGTTTTAGTGGCGTTCCGCAGTTATTGCATGCCACGTCATATGACGATACCGCGGCCCCACAATTCTCGCAGCGAGGGATGCCCTCGATCTTCTGCACCTTCGGCCTGGACGGGTCCACCCTCTCCTCTGCCGTCCTGGCGTCCCTCTGCACCGGCGGCGGTGCCAACGGTTCCACGGCCGGCTCCTCTTGGGGGGAGGGCGCGGCGACCGTCTCCGCGGTCTCCTTTAAGGTCAGCGGCTCGGTCTTGGCCTCCGCCGGTTCTTGAGGAGGTTCCTTGAATTGGTACTCTGGGGCCGGGTAGTGCTGGCGAGGGGGCAGCTCCCGTCCGGTGTGGCGAACCCGTTTCTTATCGGATTGGTACAGATAATAGCCGATGACGCTGAGCGGAATGCATAGCAAAGGCCACTTCCAACCCTTGGCCTTCCGGTCCGCTTGGTCTTGGTATACCAGCCCCGCGCAAATGGCACCGATCAAAAACCAGATGCCGATCGCCCAAAATACCCAATCTAGCGACATCCCTATCCCTGGCCCTACATGGTCTATGGGGTATTTATATTATATCTGATTGACACAATATAATTTAATGCGCGCCTAGAGGATATTAATATGGCGAGCTGCGTTTTTAGGACGATGTCCCGCAAGATGGCCCTAGCTTTGGCGGTCCTGCTCGGAGCGTTCCTGATAACGCCCTTCCTCTCCGGGCAGGCCGCCGCCCACTCCCCCGAGTTCCCTTCCGACAATGATTCGCTCGCCAACGCCTGGGAGATCCATGACCCGTCCAAGTCCTGGGCCATCTATGCGGAGCTCGAGGCGGGGCAGGTGGACTATTACTACCTGGAGCTCGACCAAGGGGACCGCATCCTTCTCAACCTGATCGTCCCGGTCATGGAGGGGGATAAGGACTTCCTGCCAGTGATGGCGCTGATGGGGCCTGGCCTGGACGATGTCGGTTCCCTCCCCAGCGAGGTGGAGGTCCCGGAAGGGTACGGTCATGTGGTGGTGGAGGGCGAACTGGAAGATGAACCGACCTATGAGCCGTTCACGCCAGGAAGTTACTACAACATATCCTGGTATGACGCCGCTGCGCCTGAGACCGGGATATATTATGTGGCGGTCTTCGAGTCGGTGACGAGCGCGGGGGAGGGCGGAAACTACGGGTTCCCCGTGGGCTACCGAGAGACGTTCACGTTGGGCGAGATGGTCTCCATCCCGTTCTCCCTGGTGGGGGTATACCTTTGGGAGGGGCAGGACTATTGGACCATATTCGCCCCCATGACCTTGATGATGCTCATCGGGGCGGCCATCCTGGTCAGGCGCCGGGACGATGTCCTGGAGCGCATGGCCCCCTTCCATCTGGCCGTGTATGTCGCTGGTGTGCTGGTGCTCGGTTCCGCCCTCATCACCACCACCCAGTTCCTCCTGACCTGGTGGACCACCCCGTTGGACGAGGCGGCCATCGTGACCATATTGATAATCGCCGTCCAGGCCGGCCTCGGGCAGTCCATGTTGCGCACCGGTCTCCGCGTCCGGGCCGAGGTCAACATATGGACCAGGGTGAAGATGGCGCTCTTCGGGGCCATATCAATATTTGTCTGGGCCGGGTACCTCATCGGGCCGATTTTGGCGGTCATAGGGGCATTGTTGCCCTCACGACGCACCCCGAAGCAGTGAATTCCTTTAGAAAACGCCCAGGGAGACGATCCCGTACACGACCAGGCAGACCGCGATGGTGGCTGGGACGGAGACCAGGATGCCGGACCGGGCCATCTCCCGTCGCGGCACCTTACCGGTTCCATAGATCAGGGTGAAGGGAGGCGTGCCGATGGTGGTGGCGAAGGATATCGAGGCCACGAAGGTGGCGGTGAGCACCAGATAGTAAGGGGAGGCATCCAGGTTTGCGGAGACGGTGATGAGCAGGGGGACCATCACCGCTACGGTGGCGGTGTTGCTGAGGAAGTTGGTGAGCACCAGCGAGATGAAGCCCACCACCATGATGATTAGAAGCAGGGGGAGCCCCTCTAGATACTGTCCCATTACCTCGGCCAACCATTCCGAGGTGCCGGACGCGATCAGCGCCGCCCCCATGGCCAGGCCCGAGCCCACCACGAACAGCACGTCCCATTGCACCTGACGCGCCTGGTCCCAGGTTATGCTGCGTATGGAGAAGAGCACCACCGCCGAGAGCAGCGCCACCATGGCGATGGAGAGCGCCCCGGAGCTGAAGTCGGTGTAGGTGACGACCAGCGAGCCACCGATCCAGAGGGCCACGGTCACCAGGAACACCGTCAGCGTTCTCTTCTCCTTCCCGCTCAATGGCCCCAGCTCGTTCCATTCCGCCTTAATGGCGTCCAACGGCACCGAGGCCTTCCCCGGATAGAGCCAATAAAGCACGAACAGGCCGCAGATGAAAGTGACCAGGAAGGCAGGCACACCCACCATCATCCATTCCAGCAAGGTCAAGGGGTCGACGTTCTCCAGCAACCCGAAGGTGATGGCGTTGGTGGGGGTGCCGATGAATGTGGCCATGCCCCCCGCTCCCGCTCCAACCCCGATACCCATCAGCAACGGGAGATAGAGCTTGCCCTCCTCCCCTCCCTCTCTGGCGATGCGCAAGGCGACGGGTATGAGCAAAGCCACGGTGGCGGTGTTGGATATCCACATGGCCAGGAACGCTGCCACCAACATGGTGTAGGCAAGCACCTTGAAGCGGCGACCGTCCGACCGCAGGGTCATGTACAATGCCAGGCGCCGGTCCAGACCACAAACGTGCATCGACTCGGCCAGGATCAGACCGCCGAGCAGCAGGAAGATGATCGGGTCGGCGTAAGGCACCAGCGCCTCCCCGGGCTTGAATATTCCATAGACCACCAGCAGCACCGGGATGAGCAAGGCGGTGGCGATCAGAGGTATCGGCTCCAGGGTCCAGAGCGCGGCCACGCATAGGAAGATGGCCAGGGTGTACTGTATCTCCTGCTCCACCGGCAGCGGGATGAAGGTGAAGATGATGAGCAACGCAAAAGGAAGGAGGATGCGCCAATAGTATCTCCCGAAGTTCAAAGTCGCCCTATCCTCGGCCATGTTCTCCACCTACCAGGGTGTTAGGGTGGCTGGTGATATATTTCCCCTATGCCCGCCATCGCACAACCTATTAATACGGTGACTACATTTTGCGGCTTAGATGGCCGAGTCGAACCTGCCTAAGCGCTTCACGCTCATCATTTCGCTGCTTTTTATAGTGGGAGCAGTCGCTTTCCTGGTCGCCTGGGGCGTGACCTATGACGGCTGGAACATATTCAGCTCGACCTATATGGGCGTCTATGCCATTTTCATGGTCATGCTGGCTTTCGGCCTGCTCGGTCTGGCGCTGTACAAGCTGAAGTACAAGGCAGAGCCCGTCGCCAAGAAATAAACTGGTAGATGGTCTGCAGGCCTCATCGGTTCCTTAGGTAAGTGGTATTCCCGGGCTCACATGGCCCGGGCCGCGTACGCCGCTTGGTCCGCTTCCTTTCCACAGATGATGCACTTACCTTGGAACTTTTCTGGTACATAAGGCGTGCCGAGCAGTTTCAGCTCGGTCCTTTGCTCGAAGGCATGGCCGCACTCCGCCTCGCCGCACCATCCGAAGCGCACCACCTTGCTGGGCAGAGGTTCAATGGAATCGATGGTCTGGATGCGGGAGAACATGCGCTCCTTCGCGCCATTGTCCATCTCCTCCCGCAGCTGGGCCAGCAAGGACCTGACCTGCTCGGCCACCGCGATGCGCTCGAAGATGCCCTTGCGTCCATCCAGACGGACGGCGTAGCTCACTTTTCCGGCCTCTATGTCGCGCATGCCCAGTTCCAGACGGAGCGGGACGCCCTTGATCTCCCAGTTATAGAACTTGCTTCCAGGGCGCTCGTCCTTGTCATCCAGATGCACCCTGATGCCGGCATTGGCCAATTCTTGTTTGAGCGCCTGGGCGTTAGCGGTCACTTCCTCCACCTTGCCCTTGGCGAGGATGGGTATGATCACCACTTGGAAGGGGGAGATGTCCGGCGGTAGGACCAGACCCTTGTCGTCGCCGTGCACTCCCACCACCGCCCCGAGGAGGCGCTCGCTCATGCCGAAGGTGGTCTGATGCACATACTTCATGGTCCCGTCCTTGTCCTCGTATTTGATGTCGTAGGGCCGGGAGAAGTTCTCCTTGTAATGGTGAATGGAGCCGAGCTGCAACCCTTTGCCTTCTGGCATCAACGTGTCCACTCCGACGGTATAGAAGGCACCGGGGAATTTGTCCCAGTCGGTGCGTTTCAGCAACAGGTAAGGCAGGCACAACCTCTTCATCAGACCCTCCAGGATGATGAAGTCCTCCTCCACTTGGCGTTGTGCATCGTCGTAGTCGACGTGGCAGGTGTGCGATTCGAAGAAGTGGATCTCCCGGACCCGGATGAAGGCCCGGGTCATCTTGGTCTCATAGCGGAAGGTGTTGACGATCTGGTATGTTTTAAGGGGAAGGTCGGAGTGCGCCCTGACCCAAAGGGAGAACATGGGGTACATGGCCGTCTCCGAGGTGGGCCGGAGCAGGAGACGGATGTCTAGCTCGTTCAAGCCGGCATGGGTGACCCAATACACCTCGGCGTCGAATCCCTTGATGTGGTCCTTCTCCTTTTGGAACTCAGTCTCAGGGATGAGGAGGGGGAAGCAGACCTCATCATGCCCGGTGGCGTCGCATCCCTCCCGGATGAAGGTGTCGATGTGCCGCATGATCTTCCAGCCGTAGGGCGTCCAGACGTTCATGCCTTTGATGGGGTATCGCTTGTCGGTGAGCTTGGCCAGCTCGACCAGGTCGTTATACCACTCGCTGAAGTCTTCCTCTTTCTTCATTTTAGGCACCTACGGTCGAAGTGAGCCCCAATATAGTCCCAATCCTTAAGTTTTTTCTGGAAAGGACTGGCACATTTTTCGTCATGCGTACCCCTGGCCAAAGGTCACATCCCCATCACCCCGGATCGGTCGAGCGGCCTCAGGGCCTCAGCCACGAAAGGACCGGGGTCGATCTCCAGGTCATATCGACGGAAGTAGGTCTGCAGGGAGGCCAACCCCCGGTGCATGGCCTCCGAGGCCTGGGTGAGCCGCACCCAGGCCGAATAACCAGTCCGGTCGACCCTGACCGCCTCGGACAGGTCTATGAACCAAGGCTCCCCCTCGAACACCAGGATGTTGAATGCGCTCATATCGGTGTGCACCACACCGGCGCGGGCCAACGCCTTGACGCCGAGGAGGACCTTGTCCAGGAAAACCTGGGGGGCATCAAGTTCCACGTCCTGCAGTCTGGGGGCGTGCCCGTTCTCATCGCCGAGGTAGCGCATGGACAGCATGTTCTCCACCCTGCGGGCCGGGGTGGGGACCCGAGCCCCTCCCTTCCAGCACTGGAGGAGCATGTCGTATTCATGGGCCGCCAACCATCCCGTTCGGTCCAACTTTATTGGTCCGCCCCCTCGGTGCGAGGTGCGGTACAGGCGGTACACCTTGACCGCCACTGGAGCATCGTGGTACGAGCAAAGAAGGACGTCCGCCTCCTTGCCTGCACTGATAAAGCCCCGGACCTCGGTGGCCAGCCCCGAGGAGAGGATGGCCTGCACCGTCGTTCGATAGTCTGCGTCGCGGAAGTCTATGTTACCTGTTCGGATGCGCCACGCGACGCTGGCATCCAGGTATGGATCGTTTGGCATGTTTTTTTTCGATTTGGATCATGGCGTTCGTGAGCTGACTGTGGTTTCACGCCAAGGCCCGTATCGAATGGACCGGGGTCCCCGGCGTGTTAATGAGAAATATTGGTGACATCATTTCCGGTTACCTCCTGGTCCTCAGACCACCACTTCATGCCCTTGGTCCTAGATAACGATTTTCACAAACCAAGTCATGTGAAGTTCGCTATCGGTATTTTTTGAAAACCGTTAAAACGCTTCCGACCATTACCCGCCTAGGGAAGATGGACAGTCAAAGTGGGGGGAGCAGAGGGGCACCGGTCGAAAAAGGAACTTCTGGGCAGGTCCTCGTCGCTCGGTCCAGGAAGCGGTTGGATTTTCTAATGGTTCGGTGGGAAAATGAGAAGTAACGAATTCAAAGGCATGCTTATCGAAGAATATCTGGGATCGGGGGAGACGAACAAGGTCGGTGCGTTATATGTTAAAAGCCTCCCGCTGTTATTGTTCCTTCCAGTTGTCTTGATGGTCGTCTTATTCGCCACCCTCGACCTTATTGAATACGTCGGGGCGACTCTATTCGCCATCGCATTGTTCCTGATGATCCTGGGCGTGATAGGTGCGATAATTGTGTTGGACCATTCCCTGGGAAGAAGTTACACCAAGATCTACATCTATACCAACGGATTGGAAATGAGGCCAAGCCTCATCGAGCATCTGAGGAAGATTCCAGGTTTCGTGCCTCGCGCCGAAATCGAGAAGGTTTCGTTCCATGGCTTTGGCTATGCGGACCTGAAGATGAGGGGTGGTAGGGTCAGGCGGCTCGGAGCGAGAGGCGAGAAGGAGGCTGCCCGTATGGCCGAGGTGCTGCGGTCCCGGCTCCAGATAAACGTGGACACCGCGGGACTTCAAGGCACAAAGCATACCGACCAAGCGGTCATGGCGCCAAAGGCCGTTCCAACCGCCGCGGTCAGAGATGCCTTCTGTAACGGCTGCGGCTCCAGATTGGGCCCGGAAGAGGCCTTCTGCAGTCAATGCGGCAGGAAAAGATGAGGGTTCAGATGGCCTTAGCGACCTCTGGGGCCACCGATACCACCGAGACCTCGCTCTCCAAGGTATTGGCGCAGACCACCTTGTCACAGTGCTTCTTCAGGCGGTCCAGGGCATTACCGATGAAAAGACCATGAGTGCAGGCGGCGTAGACGCTCCTGGCCCCGGCCCGCTTCAGCTCCTCGGTGGCCGCCACGATGGTGCCGCCGGTGGAGATGATGTCGTCGACGATGAGCACCTTCTTGTTGTTGCAATCGATGCTCTTGGGCGCCATGTGCACCTGGGTGCTGCTCAGCCTGGTCTTTATCATGTAATCGGACTCGCAATTCAGCGCCTCGGAGACCAGATGGGCGCGCTGCAAGGCGCCCTGGTCCGGGGCCAGCACTAGGTCGATGGCCGAGTCCTTGAAGTAACGCCCTATCGCGGGTGCTGCGAAGGTGTTGACCACCTCCACCTCATCGAACCAGTCCATTATGTCGATGTTATGGATATCGACCAGGACTACCTTGTCGCAGTTAAGCATTATATGGTCCGCCATCACCTGGGCGCTCAAAGGTTCCCCTTTGTTGAAGCGCTCGTCCTGACGGGCGTAGCCGAAGTATGGGATGACGTTTATGATGCGTTTGGCCCCCAGGGCGTAAGCCGCGTCCTGAAGCAGGAACAGCTCTACCAGGTTGCCGTCGGGCGAGGAATTCTGAACGATGACCACATCGTCATCGATGCTCTCCTTTTCCAAGCGCAAAAAGCACTCCCCGTCAGGGAACCGCCTCGTGCCCGAGGGCAGATATTCGGCGTTCAAGGTGACGGCCAGGTCCTGGGCCAACTTGGTCGAGGAGGAACCACCGATAACCAACATCGTCCCGGCATCACGCTGGTTGCTATTAAGGGATTCGATTGCCTTGCACCTTATCCCGATCTCTTCATTCATTGATGATCATTGAACATGGCATGGGGTTGGTCCGGAAACATTTTTATGTCCTCCGTATTATATAGTGCCCGGGATTGGGATGCAGCAGAGCGAATCAGAGATTTCGGCCAGCCTAGCCGATGAACGGTCGGATAAGGAAGAGGTCGCGGAGAACGAGCCCTTGTACGAGGACGTCGGGGAGGACGACCCGAGCGAGCCTGAGCCAACGGTTCACCCCTCTGAACTGGCCAAGCCCAAACCGCGAGGCCCGCCCACTCATATCGTCAAGGACCCGCAATACGGGGACCTGGACGGCGTCGGTGTGATCTTCGGTAATGTCGGCACTACCAACTTCCACTCCCGTCTTATTGGCGACATAGATAAGATGGAATATGTCATGGTCAAGCATCAGCACGATGGATGGACCTTGGGCCAGATCGTCGATGTGGAGCGCAAGACCGACCTCACCTTGGAAAAGGCCAAGCGCATCTCCGACGGAGGCTCCGTCGAGATCGACGAGATAGTCATCGCCAAGGTCGACGTCCTCGGCTACCGGGATGACAGAAACCTGCTCCAAGTAAATCGCACGCCCTTCAAGGCCGGGGATACCATATTCCGCGCCAAGGACGAGCTCATCAAGAACGTCATCGGTCTCAAGGAAGGCACCCCCACCGGCGCCTACCTGGGACTCCTCTTCGGTCACAACATCCGCGTCGAGGTGGACATCAACTCCATGGTGCAGAAGCACGTCTGCATCCTCGCCAAGACCGGTGGGGGCAAGAGCTTCCTCTGTGGCGACCTCATCGAGGAGCTCATGAAGCATGAGGTGACGGTCCTGGTCATCGACCCTCATGGCGAGTATGGTGCCATGCGCGAGACCGGTTCCAAGCCCAAGGGGGCGAGGGATTTCAAGATCGAACCTCGCGGCTTTGCCGACCAGATATTGGAGTTCGCCACCGACACCACCGCCAACCCGAAGGCGAAACCGCTCAAGTTCACCCTGGGCAACATAGAGGCCAGGGACCTGTTGGCCCTCACCCAGATCAAGAACGGGAAGACATTCCTTACCTCATTGCGCAAGGCCATCGACAGCGTGAAGTCCGTGAAGAAGGACTATGGACTGAGGGACATCATCGCCATTCTGGAGTCCGAGGAGGACAGCAACAACAACTCCCTCATCGCTGAACTGGAGTATCTGGACGAGGTCAAGATCTTCGCCCCCCAGGGCACCAAGATCGATGAGCTGGTGGTCAAGGGCAAGATGACCATAATCAACCTTCGCGGCACGCCCCCGGACATTGCCGAGCTCATTGTCAACAGAATAGCGTCCGCATTGTTCGAGCTGCGCAAGCTGGGCAAGGTCCCACCGATGATGCTCGTATGCGAGGAAGCGCACAACTGGTGCCCGCAACAGGGCCTTTCCGCCTCGAGCAAGATCCTGCGCACCATCGCCGCCGAGGGGCGCAAGTTCGGTCTCGGTCTCACCATCATCAGCCAGAGAGCGGCGAAGATAGACAAGAACGTGCTCAGCCAGTGCAACACCCAGATGATATTGAAGGTGACCAATCCCAACGATCTCAAGGCCATCACCAACTCCCTCGAGGGCATAGCTGAGGGCATGGACGACGAGATCCAACGACTGCCCATCGGCGTGGCCTTGATCGTCGGAGGCAACATCCAGAACCCCCTCTTCATCGAGGTGAGGCCCAGGGAGTCGAAGCACGGTGGGGAGAGCGTGGAGATCATACCGACGAGGTAGATATGCGGGACCACCTCACCCCCGAGCATGTGCAGAGGTACCTGGACATTACCAAAAGGGCCTTGGGCAAGGTGAAGGTGGCCGCTCCGGAACGGTCCTTCAACAAAAAGCTCGCCGATAGCTTCCTGGAGATGGCCAACACCTACTACCAAGACGCGGTTCATTTCCGGGACCAAGGCGACCTGGTGAACGCCTTCGCCTGCGTCAACTATGCCCATGGATGGTTGGACTGCGGCGCTCGCGTGGGTCTTTTTGACGTGGGCCAGGACGACCAGCTTTTCACATTGTACGAGTCGATCAGAGCAACCTTGCCCCTTCCAGGTCGACGCTGGTCCTGAAGGTCAACCCGAAACGGCGCAGCTGACGGTCCAGCCCGTCCAGGTCCGGTCCGGCCGCGAAGACCGAGTTGCCCACCATGCACATCGATCCCGAGACCCAGCCCGTCGATGCTCACCAGGGCCTTCCTCACCCTCTCTGTCAAAAGGCCAGAGCTGGCCGTGAAATCGACCGCTAGGTCCAGGAGGTTGTAGAGGTCCTTTTTCTTGGCGAACCTCTCCAGGCACTCCTCCCCGGCTCGATTGATGGCCGCCGATCTTTGAGGGTCGAGGATCACCGTTGAGGTGTCGATGCTCGGACCGACCCGGGCCAGCACCATGTCGAAGTCGCCGGGGATGCGCTGCACCTCCCCGAACGGCGGCAGGCCCTCCCTCTTTCGATAGGTCACGCCGGTGCACTGCAGAGCCGCTACGTCGCCAAGGCCGGTGCCGCTCTCCACCTCAGCGATGTGGGCCGCGGTGTAGGCCTCCTCCTCGCCCAGACCGAGCAGTTCCGTCAATGCCATGGCGGATGACAAAGCCCCCGCTGCGCTCATGCCGAAGCCTTGGGACACCGGCAGTTGCAGGGTGGTGAACACGTCAACGTCCAACTTTTCCTCCCCCAGCAGATGCCGGACCGCCCTTTCGGTGACGTGGGCCTTCGCCCTGGCGCCGTTTATCTTGACCTCTACCTTGCCCACGCCCTCTTTGAGGACCACGCGGGACTGGGCCCCCAACCGGACACAGAAGCCCGCCCCGCGCGAGCCCGTCTCCAACACGTTCTCGTGTCGACAGATCTGAAAGAAACCGGTGATGTGCCCAGGGCAGAAGGCGGTGGCCTGTCTCATAGCAGACCTCTCAGCTCGGACATTATGCCCCAGGCCACCTCCGACTTGCTGCCCCTGAGCATGATCGGGTTGGAACCTCTCTCCACCAGATAGACCTCGGTGGTCCCCATCCGCACGTTGCGAAGATCGTTGGCGACCATGGCGTCCAGGCCATGCCTCTCCAACCTTTCCATCGCCCGAGATATAAGCTCTTCATCCCGGACCCCCGATTCCGCCTTGAAACCCACCACCTTCGCCTTACCTACGATCTTGGGCAGGACCTTCGGCACGGCCCTTAGCTCTAGAGTCATCCCTCCTTGGTCAGAGGCCATCTTCCCTTTTTTGCGTGATGGCGCATAGTCGGACAGGGCGGCGGGGACCAGCACCAGGTCATGGTCCAATCCATCGACCAGGCCTAAAAGGTCCTCGACGGTGACGAATCGTTTGGTCGGGATGTAATTGGGCAAAGGCATCTGGCAACGGCCCATCCACAGCTCCACCTCCGCCCCTTGGAAGAACGCGGCCTTGGCCAGCTCGACGGCGGTCTCACCGGTGCCTCGGTTGGTAATGATGCGCATATCGTCGATGGGCTCCTCCGAGGAACCACCTATGATCAATACCTTCTTGCCCTCGTAACCGCCCCCGTTCAAGGTCCGAATGACCCGGGCCACGATCTCCTCGTTGTCAGCGATCTTGGCCTTCTTCCCCTCCATCCTTGGGCCGATGAACCCCACCCCAACGCCTCTCAGCCTCACGATGTTCTCCTGCACGAAGGGATTGTGGAGCATGGACGCATGCATGGCCGGAGCGATGAGTATCGGAACCCCCGTGCCCAGGGCGATGGTGGCCATGGTGGTGACCGGCGTGTCATCGATGCCGACCGCGAGCTTGGACAATGTGTTGGCGGTACATGGTGCGATCAATAGTAGGTCGGCCCGGTCTGAGGAATCCCCCAGCAGGTCCACGTGCTGCACCCTCCCGTCCAGCTCCACGATGGCCGGATGACCGGTGGCGAACTCCATGGCCCAAGGGGTGATGAGCTTGGCCCCGTCCTTGGAAAGCACGGCATGGACGTCTGCGCCATGGCGGATGAGCTCCCGAGCCAGCTCCAAGCACTCCACCGCAGCGATGGACCCGGTTATGGCCAGGACGATCCTCTTGTCCTTCAGCCGAGCGCTCTTCATGCCGCGTATGCTCTCCGAGGGGTGCATGTCCCTCGATACCTCGTTCCGGTTTTATAGCTTCTTCCGGAGAAGATTGAACGTCTCCGCCGTCACCTCATCGATGGGCCGGTCGGCATCCACCAACATTATGTTGCGGTCCCTCTCGGCCCAGCTTCGGTACGCTCGGTCCACCTTGCGCAGGTAGTCCAGCTTCTCGAACTTGCTCCTACCGGTACGGGAGCTCAATCGGTCCAGGGCCTTTTCCGGGGGGATGGTGAGAAGGAAAACGGCATCAGGTTCGATGACGACAGGTCGGTTCAGCTCCCAGAGCCATTCCGTCGGGTCGGCCATTCGGTCTTGCAGCGCTGCGCTCTGATAGGCGATGGTGGAGGCATAGTAGCGGTCGCAAACGACCACCTGGCCCTCTGCCATCCATCCTTGGATCTGGCCGGTGTGCAATGCTCGGTCCGCTACGAAGAGCAACGCCTCCGCCGCATCATCGATGCCCTCTTGATTGGCCCGGCGCACCGCGTCCCCGGTCCAGAGGGTGGACGGCTCGGCCGTGACCACGCATTCCCGTCCCAGCTCCTTCCGCACCCGCTCAGCCAACCGATCGGCCAAGGTGCTTTTCCCTGAGCCGTCGATGCCCTCTAGGACGAAGAACGCTCCGCGTTTCATGCGCCCCAATCTCTTCAGCCGAACTTATCCTTTTTCGCCAGGTAGGCATCAAAGTTGAGGATCAGTTCCTTGGCGGCGAAGAGCTCGTCCACCCGTTGCCTCGAGGTGGAGTGGGGCGCACCCTTCACCAGTTCAGGGTCCTCCTCGGCGATGGCGATCATGGCATCAGCGAAGAGGTCGAGGTCGAACTTGGTCTCGGTCTCGGTGGGTTCGATCATCAACGCCTCCGGGACCAGGGCCGGGAAGTAAATGGTCGGTGACATGTAGCCGTAGTCCAAAAGTCGTTTGGCCACGTCCAGGGCGCGCACCTCCTTCTCCATGGTCAGACGTTTCGCGCTCACCACGAACTCATGCTTCCGCAGTTCGCCGTAGGGCAGATCATAGACCCCCTGCAACCTCTGCCTCAGGTAGTTGGAATTGAGCACTGCCCGTTGCGACACCTCCCTCAGACCGTCCCCTCCATTGCGGAGGATGTAGGCGTAGGCGCGCACCAGAACGGCGAAGTTGCCATAGAACGAGCGCACCTTCCCGATGCTGTCCTGGCGGTCGAATTCGAGCGCGTAACGGTCTCCCCGCTTTACCACCCTGGGCACGGGAAGGAACGGTTCCAGGTGGGCCTTGACCCCCACCGGCCCTGCTCCCGGGCCTCCGCCGCCATGCGGCGTTGCGAACGTCTTGTGCAGGTTGAAGTGCACGATATCGAAGTCCATCAGGCCTGGCGAGGTGTGCCCCAGGATGGCGTTGAAGTTGGCGCCATCATAGTAGAGGAGACCTCCGGAAGCATGGACCAGTTTGGCCACCTCCCTGATGCGACCCTCGAATATGCCCAAGGTGTTGGGGTTGGTGATCATGAAGGCGGCGGTGCGCGGGGAAAGGGCGGACTTGAGCGCCCCTAGGTCGACGCAGCCGTCCGCATCCGAGGGGATCTCGATGACATTGTAACCGGCCATGGCCGCGCTGGCGGGATTGGTGCCATGGGCCGCGTCCGGCACGATGACCTCGATGCGCTTGTCCCCCCGTTTGGCGTGGTAGGCCTTGACTATCAGCATCCCGGTGAACTCGCCATGAGCGCCGGCGGCCGGTTGCAGCGTCACCGCGTCCATCCCAGAGATCTTGCACAATGCCAGTTCCAGTTCGTACATCAGGCGGAGGGAGCCTTGCACCGTCTCCTCCTCCTGGTTCGGGTGCACCGAGGCGACCGAGGGCAGAGCGGCCACTTGGTCGCAGTACTTCGGGTTGTACTTCATGGTGCACGAGCCCAGGGGGTAGAGCCCGTTGTCCACTCCGAAGTTCATCTGGGAAAGGTTGGTGTAGTGCTTCACCACCTGGCGTTCCGGGAGGTCAGGCAGACAGCTCCCTTCCCGGGACATGCCCTCAGGCAGGCCTATGTTCTGGGTCGGCGCCTTCCTCAGGCAGAAATCCGCCTCCCCCGTCAGCTCGAATATCGAACGGTCCTCATATCGGGCCTGGCGATACATCAGGCCACCTCCTTGAGCGCTTCGATCAACATGGTCATGGTCCGCGCGGGTGTGCAGCTCGGTGGTGCAAAGCAACATCTGGTCCACCATGCGGGGCACATGGGCCTGCAGGGGGATGCCCCCGATCACCCGGTGCTTGAGCAGCAGCTTGTTCACCTTCTCCGGGCGCACCGGGGTGCTGATGACGAACTCGTTGAAATGGGAGGCCTCGAAGAGGGGTGAGTCGAAGCCCTGGACCTCATCGATGCGCTCCATGAGCTCCCTGGCGTTCTGGATGTTTATGGCGGCGATCTCCCTCAAACCGTTCCCACCCACCGTGGCCAGATAGACCACCGCGGCTGCCGCCATCAACGCCTCGTTGGTACAGATGTTGGAGGTGGCCTTGCCGCGACGAATGTGCTGTTCCCGGGTCTGCAGGGTCATGCAGTAGGCCCGACGGCCTGAGGCGTCCTTGGTCATGCCGATGAGGCGCCCCGGCATCTTCCGCACATGCTCCATCCTCGAGGCGAATATTCCCAGGAGCGGGCCCCCGAAGTTCATGGGGGAACCGAGCGCCTGGCCCTCGCCGATGACGATGTCCGCGCCGTATTCGCCCGGAGGGGTGACCACGCCCAGTGATATCGGGTTCACCCCGACGATGAGGACCGTGTCCGGGAACAGCGAACGGAGCTTGGGGGCGATGGGGTCGATGACGCCGAACAGGTTCGGAACCTCCAGGTAGACCCCGCTCACCTCCTCGCTGAACTTGGACACGAGGTCGTCCCGGTCCGCCCCTCCAGTGTAAGGATCGTAGGCGTATTCGACCATCTCCATGCCCAATCCCGCCGTGTAATTGCGCAGGACGCTCTTCTTCTCCCAGCTCATGGCCTCCGGCACCAGGAACTTCCTGCGGGGGCGA
This sequence comes from Methanomassiliicoccaceae archaeon, assembly GCA_963827905.1. GTDB lineage: Archaea > Thermoplasmatota > Thermoplasmata > Methanomassiliicoccales > UBA472 > JACXTP01. The sequence continues at coordinate 126,181 of CAWHCB010000007.1, read as the reverse complement.
ATCCGGTAGGACATGGTGGCCGCCTCCCCCAGGGCGGTGGACGCATCGTAGTTGGAGGAGTTGACCACCTCCATCCCGGTGAGCCTGGACAACATGCTCTGGTACTCGAACATGATCTGCAGCATCCCCTGCGAGATCTCCGACTGATAGGGTGTGTAGGAGGTGATCAGCTCGGAACGCGAGATTATGCTCCGCACCGTGGCGGGGATGAAATGGTTGTATATTCCTCCCCCAAGGAAGCTGGGCATGTCCTCGGCGGTGACATTGGGTCGAAGCATCTCCTTGATGGCCCGGACCGTTTCCGGCTCGCTCAGACCGTCGGGCAGGTCCAGCCTCTCCATCCGCACATCCTCGGGGACGTCATCGAACAGCAGCTCCACATCCTGCAACCCGAGGTAGTCCAGCATCCTTCGGTCCATGGGCATCCGTATCGCTCTGGATTGACCACCGGCGGGATATATATCTTTTCGATGCACCATCTTATGGGGCCGAGGAGGTCCAGCGCGACCCTTCAATCTCGAAATCCTTCAGGGCCGGTGACGCCCGCCTCCCGGACCAACCGGGAGAAGTAGGAGGGCAAAGACTCTACGTCCTTGATCTCTCCCTTGACGATGCGGGCCATTCGGACCCTCTTCTCCTCGTCGAAGGGGACGCCGTTGCAGGCAAGGTAATGTTTGAGAAGGCGACTGAGCTGGCCACCCTTCCGGTCCCAATCCGTGAGGATTATCGCCACCTTGCCCTCTCGGGCCAATTGCTCGGCCACGTGCAGGACGCCATCCCGGCTCTGCACCTGTATCATCTCCCCATGCACGCCCAGGAGGTTCAGTCCCCCCACGTCCCGACGTCCCTCCACCAGAATGACGCTATGGGAAGGCCTTTCGGCCAGCTCGTCGAGGAGCAGGCCGAGCTGGCGCAAACGTTCTGTTGCGTCCCAGCGATCGCTCATGCCCTGGCCTCCAATATCTGCCGGACATTGACCAGGTCGACCTCCAAGAACATCGTCTTGTCCCTTACGGTCTGACCCCGCACTATCACGGCCTTGCAGTGGAACAGTTCGCCGACGAGCCTCTCCACCTCTCGGTTGGCCCGACCATCCTCCGGCGGTTCCTTGACCTTGACCTGGAAACGCCTCCTCCATTGGTCATACGCACCGAACTCGGAGCGGCTCGCCCCAGGCACCACATGGATGTCCATCTCCGTCCCCTGGCCCTTGCGTCTGAGCGCCTTGGAACTATCCACGGCCAGCCTCAGGGTGCCTGATTTATATAACATTAATCTCCAAGGCTGGACACACAAAGTCTACGCATAAGTCTCTTATATGCTCAACCGAATCTGTGCGACGATGGCGCCGCCCCCCGGTAAGCTCGAGTTCAATGAGATCACATTGATCTATCGGAACGAGAGCAAGGGGGGAGAGCCCACCGAGGTGAGGAGGGACTTCTACCCTGCCTTCAGGGAATACTTGAAGAGGCTCAAGTCCGACAGCGAGGACGAGGTGCGCAAGGACCCCACCTCCATGAAGGCCTCCAGCATGATGAGCGAGATCAAGAAGGTCATGCAGAAGGGCTCCTCGATATTCCAGTACCGCATGTCCAAGATAATGAGCATGGCGTTGAGGGCGGGCATGGGCAGCAAGGTGGACACCACCAGGCTCACTCCGGAGGAGAAGGATTTTTTCGATGCCGTGGTGGAGGAGGTGGTGGCGTGCAGGTCCCTGTCGCTGGACGGTGAGAAGGTGGCGACGAGGAGGTCGGTGCCCACCTCGCCCTGTTCGGTACCAGTGAAGGAAAAGATGGAGGGCAGCGCTCCTTTGCAGTCCAATTCCTGCGGTGGCGAGGACGATTCAGGGGCGCCATTGGTGCTCATCCGAGTGCTTGAGGACATCCCCCCCTTCACCAGCGGGAAGCGTCAATACCGCCTCATGAGGGAGGACATCGTATACATGCCGGCGACCTATGCCTGTGTTCTCGTGAAGAACGGCAAAGCGGTGGAGATAAACGCCCATCCGACATGATAATCGTTTAATCCAGTATTCTCTAGATGAGCGCCATCGAAGTCCCTGGTGCAAAACCTTTATCTATCATCATTTATTATGGCCGACTTACCGGGCCCGTAGCTCAGCTAGGTAGAGCAATCGGCTCTTAACCGATGGGCCGTGGGTTCGAATCCCACCGGGCCCGCCATTTTTACATATCATTTCTGGAGTGCTTCTATTCAAATTCATCACCTCTTGCTTTGCAGATCGGCTTCTCAAGACCAGACGTTTCTAGTCTGGCAAATTGTGCGGATGGTTATGCCCGAATCTTCTTGGCCCGAACCATGATGTTTTAGAAGATGGTCGGACGATCACAGTAAGTGATGGGATCATCAGTCGGCCCGTTCACTGTTTGGTAATTGCATATGAATGCCCTTTACCAGACAGCCTATATCATCATTCTATGCCCTCCTGGGTGCTGTGGTGTGGGCTGGTAAATTTTAAAATTTAGACCTTCCATACCGCCCAGGATGAATAATCAATATCAACGGTACGCCGGGGCTCTCCTGGCGATTGGTGCTGCCCAGTTCTTGGTCATGTTGATGTTGCTGGAATCCATAGCTCCAGGCTACAGCATGAATGATAACGCCATAAGCGACCTCGGCACCATACCTGAGACCGAGACTTGGTTCACGATCACATTGTTCGCCATCGGCGTGACCAATCTGATGGCGGGATGGTTCTTCCTCCGGTCGATGGGCGACAAGGTTATGTTCATCGTCTTCCTGCTCGGGAGCATCGGTGCCATGGGAGCCGCGCTCATACCGCTGGACAACCCCAGCGACATGCATGGGCTTTTCGCCCTCATGGCCTTCCTCTTTATGAACGTAGAGGCGGTGCTGGTAGGGCTGAAGTTATCGGGGGCGCTCAAGGTCATCTCCATATTGGCAGGATTGACCGGCCTGGTCTTCATGGTCATGATGATATTTGTCGACTCAGGGTCGATAGACGTCTCCGGAAGCATAGGGCATGGGGGAGTGGAGAGGATGATCGCCTATCCGGTCCTGATATGGATGGTCCTCATCGGCGGTTACCTCCAGGCCGGGACTTTGAGGGGCGCGAAGGGAGGCTGATGCCCATACCCATCCTCGACAAGGGGCACCGGCTCACGTCCCTTCTCGATGATGGGCATCAAAGTGATGACCGAGCGCATCCAGTCCCACACCAATTGCCTGGCCTTTCGACGATATTGGATCAGGTGCTCGTTGTGTCCGATCTAGTGCGAACTGGATCCAGGTGGGTCATGATGGATTATTCTCCACGCTAAATGACGGCATCAGAATCTGGTCTCTTCCTCTTTTTTCATCTTCCGCACATCTGAGATCATTTCCCGCGCCATTTTCAGGTACTGCTTGGCCATGGCCCGTCGGAAACGATTGCGGGAGAGCAGGAACTGCACTTGCTTGAGCATGACTTTGGGCCGCGCATAGGTGCCGGACCAGAAAGCGGAGAAGACCTCCGAGAGCTTCTCTGGTGGGATTGACGTCTTGATGACCGACTTATCGAACCCGTAATCGTCCCAGTCATGGCTGGTAAGCATCTCCTTGTCCACCATCTCGTTATAGAAATCGCTGCCGGGGAAGGGCACTGCCAACGATCCAACGATGAAGGAGCAGTGATCCGGATAGATGTGCTTCCCATAATCAAGGATGGCCTGCACCGACTCCTCCGTGTCCTCAGGCAACCCGAACAGCAGATAGACCGAGACCAAGATATCGAGCTCCTTCTCCAACTGGTCCATCATGGCCTCTACCTGTGGGGGGTCGAAGCCTTTCTTTCCGTACCTCTCCCGCTTGACCGGGTCTGGGGTCTCCAGCCCAAATACCACCTTGAACAGGCCGTCACGCTTCATGCGGGGCCACAGGTCGCGATATCCTTGGAAGACGTCCTCCCGGGTCTCGTAGTACCAATATAGCTTTTCCCCGGACGCTTCCAGCTCTTCAAGGAACGACACCAGTTGCTTCCGGTCCGTGAACGAGGAGTCATCCTGGAAGAAGAAGGTGTCGTGGTCGAAATTCCGCTTGACCCAGACCATCTCTTCCACGATCTTGCGCGGGTCCCTCCGTCTTACCCCGCTATGCATCTTCCATGTGATGCAATGGCGGCAACTGAACGAGCATCCCCTTGACGAGGAGATGGCGATCATCTTGTTTCCTGCCCAATGGTATTTGTCAACAGGGAAAAGATGCCAGGCAGGGAAAGGTAATGCGTCTAGGTCCCTCAAGGGCGATCGTGATGGATTGCGGATCGCGGTGCCATCGCTCCCGCGATATGTTATGCCCTCCACTCCTTGGAGGGTTCCTCCAGAGGACAAGGAACGGCAGAGTTGCTTCATCGTCTCCTCCGCCTCCCCCCGCACCACCACATCTAACTCGGGGCACTCCTTGAGCGATTCGATGTCCGTGAAGGTAAAGTGAGGCCCCCCAGCCACTGTCACGACATCCTTCCCCAACTCCGCCTTCGTCCGGCGGAATATCGTCTTGGATCGAGAGCTGACCGGGGTCTGCCCTCCGACGGCCACCAGATCGGGTCGTTCCCGGGCCAAACGCTCCATTATCTGGTCGAACCCGAGGTCGTCAGCAGCAGCATCGACGACCTTTACCTCGTTTCCGTCCGCCTCCAGCACAGCAGCGATGTAGGCCAAACCGAGATTGGGGGCCAGATGAACCTTCTGATGGTACATCGGCGGTTGCACAAGGGCGATGCGCATATACCGAGGAACGAAGCCCGACTTATAATAAAACATCTCCTGGGGCGTTTGATCGCCCAAGGGCCACTGAATGACTCGAGGCCACGGCCATCATCATCGCTTATCGCTGGCATTGAAGGTCAATAACAAGGTCCCAGTCGATCAATATCGGCCTTCCGGTCCTTCTTATCCCTCACCAAAAATACCCTCTTAGGCGTTTTAGATCCATGACGTCCTGCATCATCCACTCCGCTTCCCCAGGGCAGGATCGGGCCAGGGACCTTCATTAGGAAAAAAGGGACGCCAATCTACTCTTCTTCATCCTGGGCATCTCCCAAGAAGTTCACAAGGACACCCAAATCCATCGCATTTTTCAGCAGACTTCCTTGAAAATTGTTACGTGCACGGCATTCGGGCTTGTGCGTTCTCGGCTCTGTTCATTGCCGGTTCATTCTCCAGATGGCTTTCAATGCTTAGCGATGAATTCGGTCATGGCATAAGGAGTAGATTAAAAAAAAATCATATCTGGTGGACTTCGACCATCCCCAAAAAAAATATTAATACCGTGCACAGAATCTGATTCCGATGGATGTTCTGCTTTTATTCCTGGCCCTTGCCTCTGGTTTTGCATTCGGAGCTACCCTTGTTTGGGCATTGACGTGCAAGGTGAAGTGGATACTCCCTTCGGCGATGCTCTGCATTGTACTTCTGGCATCATCAGTGTGGATCGTGTACACCTTACCATCAGGCGACCGCTGGATCTCCAGCATTCTGGTGGCGATAGCAGGGATCGTAGGATACTCGGTCACCACGCTGTTCTTCCTCGGCCAGGACCGGCCCAGGGAGCTTCCAAATTTAGAGAGCAGGCCCGTTTCAAACCCCGGCCATCTCGGCGTGGTGTACTTCTCCCACGGCGAATCGGAGGAATACGACCAGCTGGCATGGTTGCATCAGTTCCGGGAGTTCGACGAGCAGAAGTTGAAGTTCATGCCACGACTGGTCAGGCCATTCTTCTTCACAGTGCTGCGCAGCAAGTATATGAAAGGGAGCAGTCGGCACTGCAGCATGCACTGTCAGATGATGGAAAGGCTCGCGGAGGACTTCAAGAAGGACGGTCGTGATGAGGTCAAGTTCTACGTCTCCTTCCTGGATGCGGAGCCACGACCGGACGTCGCCGCGGCCAGAGCATACAACGAAGGGGCGAGCACCATTGTTGTGGCCAACGTTTTTCTGACGGTCTCCAACCATACCAAGGAAGGGGACGAGCTGGTCGAGAGGCTGGGGCTCGAGGAGAGGGGGGTAAGGGTCCTCTATACTGAGCCGCTCTGGAACTCGGAGCTGCTGAGGCGCAGCTTCCTGGAGAAGGCCGACCAGGTCATCCCGCCCCCAGGAAAGGGCCACCACCGGGGTCCTCCTGGTCGGTCATGGCCAACCGGACGAATGGGACAAGGAGTTCGGGACCGAGACAGAGCAGGAGGAACTCTTCCGCCAGCGATTGAAAAGTGATTTCATGAGCGAGGTTATAGGCCGGAGAATGTGCGGTTCACATGGATGGCGTTCAAGGAGCCAAACACCACGGACGTAGTCGATTCCCTCGCCGCTTCTAGATCAAGATGATATACTTCAGCGCGGCGATCAGCGCCGACGGGATACACAGCCAAAGCGACATACCGGAACTCGTCGAGAAGGCGAAGGCTTCCAGGCAGGTCGAGGTCATAGACCTTGGGGCATGGAACGACCATCCCCTGGTCATCGCCGCGATAAGGGAGAAGATAGAGAAGGCCTTGGGAAAGGCAGGCTGAGGGAAGGACTTACAGGTCGACCAATCGCTTCCAATGTACTAGGCAAAGATGGTCCATGGTCCTTCAGACGAGGATCATCGGGGGAAGTGGACATCATTGTCAACGGTGAACGGAGATGGCTAACAAAAATGCTACATTATCGTTGTCCCAAGTGGATCAGATATGATGAATGAGCGCTAGATGTGGTCATGGCCAGACACGACTAAAGTCGATGCCCTTTCGTAAACTATTGCTTTTCCTTAATCAAGGCCCGGTCGACGAAGTTACGTTTCCTCAGGGCGACACGTGTGGAATCGAGCAATATGATGATGACCAAAAGCTCAGTAAAGCACCGATCACCCACCCCCATTCCCAGTCAATGAACGGCTCCCCCACCGAGTTGTTGTTGGTGAAAAGCAAGCTTACGAGCAGGGGAACATAGATGGAAAAGCATCTGATCACCAGCCATCGGTTCTCAATGCCCCATATGAGCAACAGGGCGATCGGGAGAGTGTAGTAACTGGCAGTGGTGCGAGGGTAGATCAATACGAATGCGACCAGGACGATCAACATCCCTTCCAGGATGGTCCGGTTCTTTTTCAAACCGAGGTAATAGGCGAGGATCATCACTCCCGCTATGAGCAGAAGGAAGAACCACGATGGCAGATCCAGCCCGCCCATGCTCAAGAAGTCCCAAATGTTCAGATTGGAGGTGGGATTATCGGCCGTTCCAGATTTTAAGAAATAATAGGAGGGGAAACTGAGGAACTCCTCAGGGCAGACGATCAGGAAGGGGAGGCATACCGCCAAGGATATCCCCGCGACGATCCCCAACAGGATGAGACGTTCTCTCCTCCTCCTCTCAGCCCTTAGAAGGAACGGGAGCAAGAAACCATTCATGAACTTGGTCCAGATGCCGACCGTCATGGCAACGGCGCTCCAACGAAGCCTACCGATGACGGCCAGGAGGATGGACAGGATGAAGAGGTAGAACACGATGGCCTCGTCCTGGATCCCGAACACCGTCTCGATGGTGCTCACCGGGACGAAAAGGAATATCAACGCCACCCAAAAGGCCTTGACATCATCGAAACGACGAAGGGCCAGGTAAAGCGAGAGGGAGGTTAGGAGGATGAATATCGAGAACCAGATCTGGTAGGCGACCTCGCTTCCACCGGCCATCTGGGCTGGGAGCATAAGGTAGACGATCAATGGCGGGGACTCGCATTGGATGTCGCGGTAGAGCCAAAGACCATCGAGGACGCCTTGGGTCCTCTCTCTATAGAACGATAGGTCGACTACCTCACCTATCGTCGAGTTGAGGTAATCCCGGAGAAAGAGCGCATCGAGAGCGATCAATGCCCCGAAAAAGAGTGCCCAGACCAGAATCAGTAAAAAGACCCTTCTCTCCGGCGGGATGGAACAAAGCTTGCTGTTCAATCCCTGGGCGAAGCTCTGACGCACCCTTGTCAGATTAAGGTGGTCTTATTTTAAAATATCGAGAGGAAGTCGCGGTGGGGCGATGGCCTGAACTGGGAAATGGTCGAGACCCTGGACCATATACCGTGCAAGTTCTTTTGCCGCGGTCTAAGGAACGATAACGACAAGAAATCGGGTGAATGGCTAATGGTCATCGTTCATAGGTTTTTTGATCTTTTTAGGTTCGCGGGTGACCATGCGCTTCAGGGAGGGGCTCAGCTCAAGGCGTTCAATGAACTCGTTCAATGAATGTTTCTTGAGGTAGAACCTCAAAGGTATCGTGACCGTCACAGTACCGATGGTGTTGCAGACCATGTCCCTGATAGTGTCCCAGGGGCTGTATTGCATGTTTATTCCGGTCGTGTAGTCCACGACGAGCTCGAGAACCTCCCAGTAGATGCTGAACGTCATCATTATCAAAGTGACGAACAGCGGGATCCTCTTCCCAAAGCGGGTCTGACTATCGAACAGTTCGACCGCCGCCAGGGCATAGAAGACCAACAATGCGATGGTTATCGAGGCGGCCAGATGGGTAATGGTGTCATACCACACTATGTCATCGTACATCATGAGGAGCACGCCGTAGGCGTGGAGGAACAACGTCGCCATTATCGGCACTATTAATGAAAGTGGCAAACGCATCACGCTAGCGTGCCGGAACGCCATCGGGATCAAACAAAATATGGCGCAGAGGATGCCCGTCCACAATTTATAGGGGGTACGGTCGGTCCCTATTACCGAAAGCACCGTCATTAGAAGGATCATCAACGCGGTAAATACACAGATAACATCGGAGAGGTCGATCTTCTTCATGACTTCTCCTCCGGCAAGAATCTGAACAATTCCAATGAATCCGCGCGCTTTAGGTACTCGTTGAAGACCACGGCATAGACGACTGTGGTGAATGTTGATACCGCCATCGGTATCATTAGCATCAGATTGACCGTGTTGTTATCCAGTGTGTTGCTGAAGTCCTCGTTATAGATCGGGTATCCAGTGACATACATCCAGTAGATGGTGGAAAAGGTGTAAAGGACCGACAAGGAACCAGCGAAGGTCAAAGCAAAAAGGACCACCCACCTTCTGGGCAGGGTGACATCCTTCGTAGCATTCAGGAACACGGCTATCATGATCCCGAAGGCCATCATGGCACATGCCTGGACCGCTATGGAGATCTCGTAATAATATTGGAAATCAAAGATGAGGTCGGCCACAGTGATGAATATGAAGAGGACCAACGGTATTATGGATATCCGCATCAAACGTGCGTCGTACCCCTTGCCTCTATCGCCCGTCACGATCATCGGTGCGCAGACGACGACGATCCCCGTCGTTGGCACCATGAGGCTCGCCCAATCTTTGTTCCATAAAGAGAGCAGAGCCATTGCGATGGAGAGGATGATGATGACGAGGCTATACCGGTTCATCTGGGCTCTTTCGATTCAACAAAATTTACCTATAATAACTTTTACTAGACCCCGCTCCTCGGTGTATTTGATCGTTAGACTTCGACTCTAAAATCGTCTAGAGGCCATATTTTTGGCATGGTCACATTCCCAAGCGGACCGAATCAGTAACCCTGATTATGACCTTTGGTCATACAGGCATCCATGGCCTACAAGGAACAGGATTTGGATCGCCCTGACGCGTTCCACATCCTTGCCAAACCCAGAGGCGCGGTCTGCAACCTGGCATGCACCTATTGTTTCTACACCCGCAAGTCCAGCCTATACCCGAAGGGGACGTTCCGGATGACGGACGAGGTCCTGGAAAGCTACGTCCGTCAGGTCATCCATGGCCACCGTTCTAGTGAGGTGATCATCGCTTGGCAGGGGGGAGAACCGACCTTGATGGGCATCGATTTCTTCAAAAAGGCGATAGAACTCGAGAAGAGATATCTCGGGCCGGGCCAAACGGTCCTCAACACCATCCAGACCAATGGCACCCTACTTGATGACGAATGGTGCTCGTTCTTCCATGAAAATGGTTTTCTGGTGGGGATATCCATCGATGGTCCAAAGGAGCTTCATGACCAGTACAGGGTGGACCAAGGAGGAAGACCGACATTCGATAAGGTGATGGAAGGCCTTCGATCGTTGCAGAGGTCCAAGGTGGAACACAACGCCCTGGTCACTATCAACGCTGTCAATTCGGACAGGCCGCGCGAAGTGTACCGGTTCCTTAGGGATGAGGCTGGGCTGCGTTATATCCAGTTCATCCCCATCGTCGAAAAGGCCCAAGGCAAAGATGAGGGACCGGGTCACAAGGTCACGAGGGAATCGGTCAACCCCGGTAAATACGGCCGGTTCATGATCGGGGTGTTCGACGAGTGGGTCAGACGGGACGTGGGGCAGGTCTTCGTCCAATCCTTCGATGTGGCATTGGCCAATTGGTATGGCGAGCCACCCAGCATCTGCACCAACGCCATCACCTGTGGCACCGCCCTCGCCCTCGAGCACAATGGAGACCTATATTCCTGCGACCACTTCGTCGATGATGAGCATCGTCTGGGTAACATTTTGGAGAAACCGATGGTCGAAATGGTGTGCAGCGAAAGGCAGTTGCGATTCGGAGCGAACAAGGCGCTGCTTCCGAGGTATTGTATGGAATGTGACGTCCGGTTCGCTTGCCACGGGGGTTGTCCTAAGGACCGTTTCATACGCTCCCCCCAAGGGGAGAACGGACTCAACTTTCTTTGCTCAGGATACAAGTCCTTCTACCACCATATTGACCGACCGATGAAATTGATGAGCGATCTTCTGAAACAGGGTCGACCGCCATCCGACATAATGACAATGAACAAGGTCTGGGATGATCGCTAAGGGTCAGCGCCATTACGTCATTGCCATTAGTCGTACCTCGTCGGTGGTAGGTTTTTACTTAAGGACCAGGCCGTCTTGTTGTGGTTTAAGTTCCTGGTATCTCAAATGCCACCTCGAAACATTTAATCCTATAAGCTCCAATGTTAACACGGGTGTAGACCTTGGAGTTCGATTTCGACGAGGCCATCAGCCTCTGCCGCAAGGTGAGGGGCGATCTCGATGATCTTTTCGATGCCATCAGGGGCAGGGCTTTCTTCGACATTGGATATGAGATCGGGAACGTGGCTAGGAGTGGATTGGGGTTCGAGAGGATGATCCCGGAGCTGGAGGGGCTGGAGAAGTGCCTCCATGAGCGTTGCCTCGACACCTTCGACGATACCTATTCCCGCATTTACGACCTGGTCAATTTTTACGACCACCTCATCGATCTCATCCAAGCCCATAAGGAACATTATCGCAAGGGGGAAAGGATGCACTCAAAGCTCATGGAGTGGAGGAGCACCGCCGGACGTTTTGCACAGATCGTCTGCCATATGGATGGCGATTGACCTCCGATGGATCCAGCCCACTTGACGCTTCCAAGGTCCAAGGTCATCATGGTCAGGTAACGGAGCGCATTGCAGCCGTCAGGATTGTGTAGCAGCTATGCTTGAGAGGTCCGAGCCAAGCCATCCATTTCTTTTTACACAGACCTTTCCCTAGAGGAAGCATCTATCTTGGCGAGGAACGAACGAATGATGCCCAGAAAATCGACTGGGTTCTCCAACTGAGGATTGTGCGACGCATCCTTCACGATCTCCAGCTCAGAGCCAGGCACGAGGTGGTGATAGAACCTAGTGCTCTCCGGGCAGGCATCGTCATGTTCGCCGCATATGAAGAGGGTGGGGACTTCGATCTTCATCAACTGATCGGTGCAATCGAAGTTTTGCATATAGCCGGTTATCTTGAAGTCCCTCCAACCCAGGAAATGGTCCGCAATCTCCCGTGAGCTCTTCGAATGCGCTCTTTTCATGCACTCCGGCGGGGGCTCCACGCGGCAAAGGTGCCGTCGGTTGTAGGCTCGGACCGCGCGTTTGAAATCTGGTCCGGTGGTGTCGCCTGACAGCTCGCCCATACGGACTGCCTCCCTGAGCTCTGACGGCATCTTTTCCAGATATCCTCGCATGTCGTCATAGGATCGCGGTATGCTCAGGGAAGGGCTGGATAAGATCATGCTTTTCATCCCTTTAGGCCTCAAGGTCGCATAATAGTTCACAACCAGGATGCTCCCCCAGGAATGCCCGAACAGGTGGAAATCCTCCAGACCGAGATGTTGCATGACCAGGCGCAGCTCTTCAACGAACCTTTCCAGCGACCATAGGGAAAGGTCGCTCGGCCGGTCCGAGTTGCCGCAACCGAGCTGGTCGTAGAAGACGACCGGCCTGTCTTCTCCGAGCACCTGCATGGGTTCGAGGTAATCGTGAGGGAAACCCGGCCCTCCATGAACGACCAGCAAGGGGACACCCGGTCCACTTCCGACCACCTTGTACCAAACCTCCCCTCCGGTGACCTGAACGCGACCCTCGCCCGACCTCGGTCCAATCACGACGCAATATCAGATTAGGTCACGATAGATGTTCGTACCGTCTCATTCCTATGGAAATTAAACGACCTTTGGCCCTACCGCTCCAACCTATATAGGGGGCGTTACTATAGCCATCCTAGCGAAGGCAGGCCCATGATCAATGTTTATTTCGTCGGCACAGCGGGAAGCGGGAAGAGCACCCTGGTATACGCGTTCCAACAGTGGATGACGCTGCAAGGTCTGGACACGATCACCGTAAACCTCGACCCTGGGGCGGAGCAGATACCATATGAGCCAGATATCGATATTAGGGATTGGGTCAAGGTCGAGGATGTCATGAGGGACTATGGGCTGGGCCCTAACGGGGCGCAGATCGTGTGCGCCGACCTCATGGCATTGAACTCCAAGGAGCTGGTGGAGACCGTAGAGAAGTTCCGCACCAACTACGTTCTCATCGACACCCCTGGCCAGATAGAGCTCTTCGCCTTCAGGCAGTCCAGCCAGGTCATCATAGACGCCTTGGGCAGGGACCAATCATTCTTGGCCTTCCTCTCCGACCCAGCGTTGGCCCGGACCGCCTCTGGATATGTCTCGATGCTGATGCTCTGCGCCACGGTGCACTTCCGTTTCAACATCCCCTTCATCAACCTGCTCTCCAAGGCCGATACCTTGGCCGAGAAGGACCTGCTCCGCGTGCTCGACTGGTCGCAGGAGCCTGACGCACTGTACGATGGTCTGATGCAGGAGCAGGCATCCAGCCGGAGCGTGCTTTCCAACGAGCTTTTCTATGCCCTGCAGAACATCGGGGTGTACCGCGAGCTCACCCCGGTATCGAGCGAGATCCCTTTTGGACTGGAGGAACTCTACAACATCATCCAACAGTCATATGAGGGAGGGGAGGACCTCAGCAGGGATTGAGTCGCCAATGAGCGAAAGCACCGGTGGTAGGTGAGCATTTGTGGCCTAGCAAGAGGGAAGGTAAGGCGGAGCGGAGAAAGGTCGGGACATACCACTGTCCCAAATGCAATTCCAAGAACATAGAACAGGAGCTGGCCCTGAGCGGTTATATCATCATCGGTCGCTCCCTGGTTTACCACTGTCACGATTGCGAGTATCGGGGGATCGTCGTCTACAACGATTTCGATGGATCATTGGACAATACAGATGATCAAAAAGATGATGGCGGGCCCACCTCGGAAAAATGAGATACCATGTTAGTTGGAAGATGGACCGACAATATGATATCGCTCGTAGTGGATGGAAATCATGATGTGGTTCAGGAAGGGGAAGGAAAAGAAGGCTGAAAAGCCGATTGGGAAGCAAAGTGTGAAAAGATGCCCACAATGCGGTTCTTCTGACATAATTTACGAGAACGCCCTGGTCACGGGTTACAAGTACCATTGCAAGAATTGCGATTACATCGGCGCCTTGGTGCTAGAAGAGGATTACGACGTCGACGAGATACTCAAGGAAGAGGAAGGCGAAGGGAAAAAACCCCCAACCTAGAACATCCTTATTGGTCGAGATTTGGAATTGTTTACAAACTAACTAAACGAAAAGGTCATCCTATCGCAATAATAGTATTTTCCGGGGTTAAGCTAGATGGAATATCAGGACGGCTACCCAAGGTCGTCGAAAATGAATCTCCGAAAATGGTCAGGACCGCCACCATCGTCTTCGCACTGGCCAGCGGCATAACCGTACTGATCGCTCTATATGACTGGCTAAGACCATACCTCTCACCGTAGTAAGAGGATGGATGTGCGTCGGGGGCAATCCCCACCAGTGAACCGATGGATTATGGTGCGGGATATCCGCGAACAATGTTTTTTCCGACTTCCTTTGCCACACCCAGAATGTCGACGGGTCGACCAATGAATGATGAAGAAAGAAAAAATAGTAAAGGTATGGCCATCTAGGCCATTTTTTTCAAAATGGTTTAGGCGAACATCACGCCGGACTCGGTGACCTTGGTCTCCTCGGTCTCCAGCACCTTGTTGAGGGCGCGCTCGAAGTCGATCATCGTGACCATGTCCCGGTTGTCCCGGATGGCGAACATGCCGGCCTCGGTGCAGATGGATTTGATGTCTGCCCCCGAGGCGAAATCGGACTTTGCCGCCAGGTCGTTGATGTTGATGCTATCGTCCACGTTCATGCGTTTGACATGGATCTTGAAGATCTCCAGCCTCCCATCGAAGTTGGGCAGGGGGATCTCGATGATCCGGTCGAACCTTCCTGGCCTGCAGCAAGGCCTCGTCCAGGATATCCGGGCGGTTCGTCGCGGCCACGATCTTGACCTCCCCGATCGGGTTGAATCCGTCCAGTTCGGCCAACAGCTGCATCAGGGTCCTCTGCACCTCGCGGTCGCCAGAGGTGGCCACGTCCAAGCGCTTGGCGCCTATGGAGTCCAGCTCATCGATGAACACGATGCTGGGGGACTTATCCTTGGCCATCTCGAACAGCTCGCGCACCAGGCGGGCGCCCTCTCCGATGTACTTCTGCACCAGCTCGGACCCGACCATGCGGATGAAGGTGGCGTTGGTCTGGTGGGCCACCGCCTTGGCCAGCAGGGTCTTTCCCGTTCCCGGGGGTCCGACCAGCAGCACCCCTTTCGGGGGCTCGATGCCCACGCGCTTGTACAGCTCAGGCCGGAGCAGCGGGTCCTCCACCGCCTCCCGGATCTCGCGTATCTGCTCCTCCAGGCCGCCGATGTCGTCGTAGCTGATGGCGGGCTTCTCCACGATCTCCGCCCCGATGACGATGGGGTCCAACGAGGCTGGCAGCACCGACATCACCGCCAAGGTCTGCTTGTTGAGCGCGACACGCGCGCCGACGGTTATGTCCTCCGTAGGCACGTACTCCGAGGTGGAAACGATGAAGTCCGGGCCGGTCGAGCTCTTGACGATGACCCGGCCGTCCACAAGGACGTCCTTGATGGAACCGATGATGAGCGGCGGGGACTTGAGGCGCTCCATCTCCGAGCGCATCCTCTTGATCTCCTTCTGCAGGCGGAATAGCTCGCTCTCGACATAGCGCTTCTCGCCTTCCACCCGCCTTACCTCCTCCAATAGCTCGGCGTTCTGTCTTTCCAGATGCTCCAGTTTCTGTTTCATCTCTTTGTAAAGATAATCGTCGAGCTGCTCATCGGTCACTATCACACCTCGTCAATTCCACTTTATTAAAGGGTTTGCTATTTTATCCTTTCGTGTTATTTCACAAACGATAGCATCCTTTCTGGACCCGGGTCAGGTCCAGCCGCATCGCTCGTTCATTTCTCCGAATGGAAAATTAACGTTCACAAGCCCTCTCTGCGTCCCGGCCCGGCTAGAAATTGAAAAAGATTATTAAAGTCGGGCCCGTTAGATGCGACCGGGTGAACGACTTGATCTGCGAGCTCTGTGGAAATGAAACGACCAGGACCGACCCAGTGCAAATCGAGGGAACGACCTTGCGCGTTTGCAAGGATTGCTCCAAGTTCGGGGACCAGGCCAAGCAAGGGGCGAAGGAGCAACCGAGCAAGATCATCATCCAGTCGCGCCTGGAGAACCGGGAGCGGCGTATGAAGTCGAAGGATGTGTACGAGTCGGAGACGGTGAACGAACTGGCCGACGACTATCCCGAGCGCATCCGCCATGCCAGGGAGCAACATGGCTGGAACCAGGAAGAGCTGGCCCAGAAGATGAGCGAGAAGCACAGCCTGGTGCAGAAGGTGGAGCGGGGCGACATCAAGCCCGACGACGTCCTCGTGAAGAAGTTCGAGAAGACCTTGGGGGTCAGCCTGATGGAGAAGGTCTCCCTCGTCAAACCGGAGAAGAAGGCGGTGGCGGGGAAGGGCATGACGCTAGAGGACTTCATAAAGACCAGCAAGAAGTGATGCCCCTCACTTCTTGAGAATTTCCTCTCTAGTGATGTCATAATACTTGGAGACGTCCATCCCTAGGTCCCTCGCCACGATCAACGCGGCCACTTCGGGCACCACCCCAAAGCGCTCCTGCAGCTTGTTGATGCGGGAGACCACGTCCTTCTTCTTGATCTGGGTCTTCTGTGAGATGTCCTCGATGAGAACGGTAAAAAGCGGTACGTCAGCGACGGGGGCGGTTCGCGTCTCTTGAGTCGGTCAAGGGCTGGGGCTCCTTGGCTCCCTCGTTCTTCGAGGGTGCGGCCCCGATCTCCTTGAGCACTTCGCTGGAGGGCTGGTAGTTCAGAGGTATGTCGATGGAGCGGTAATCGAAAGCGGGCTGGAGCATCCCCTCCTTGGTGATGAGCAGTCCGCTGGACTTGGCCGCGTCCAGGATCCTCTGGGCGTCCTTGGCCTCGATCTTCGGGGCCTTCCCGGGGTCGCTCCAGCGCATATTGAAGAGCAAGGTGTTCAGGAACTCCTTCTCGGAGACCAGGTTCTTGCCCTTGCGCTTATAGACGATGGCGACCGTCCTCTCTAGCTCACCCATGGAAAACCCTCCGACAAGACAGGCTCAGTGATGTCGACACGCAATTTATTGATTGCCCTTGTCACATCCTCCGGGCCTCCCTTGCAACAGCCCCAAAAATTCGACAGGTGGAAAAGGACGGTAGCCAGAGGGTCATATGATGGTCCAGCTCCATCATGATATAATCGTGGGCTGACGGGATATTATTATATAGAAGAACAAACATTCCAAGGCCGCATCTAGCGTTCAGGCTAGGATTTGTCTGTTAGATATGATTTAGGAGGTAAGTGAAATGGCAATGGGAAACACACCGATACTGATCCTCAGGGAGGGCACAAAGCGCGACAGGGGCAAGGACGCCCAGTTCAACAACATCCAGGCGGCCAGGGCCATCGCTGACGCGGTTCGCAGCACCCTCGGACCCCGGGGCATGGACAAAATGCTCGTGGACTCCATGGGGGACGTAACGATCACCAACGATGGGGTAACCATCCTGAAGGAGATCGATGTCGACCACCCCGCCGCCAAGATGCTGGTGGAGGTCGCCAAGACCCAGGACGAGCAGTGCGGCGATGGGACCACCACCGCCGTCGTTCTGGCCGGCGAGCTGCTGAAGAAGTCCGTCGACCTGGTCGACGCCAACGTACACCCCACCATCATCACCAACGGTTACAGATTGGCCGCCATCAAGGCCCTGGAGGTAATGGACTCCGTGGCCATGGACGTCGGGCCCAAGGACAGGGAGACCCTGGTCAAGATCGCCCAGACCGCCATGATGAGCAAGCAGGTGGTCGGCTCCAAGGAGCTGATGGGCGACATAGCCGTGGACGCGGTCCGCCGCGTCGCCGAGAAGGTCAACGGCAAGTACGTCGTGGACATGGACAACATCCAGGTGGTCAAGAAGACCGGCGGTTCCATGGACGACACCACCCTCATCGAGGGCATCATCGTCGACAAGGAACCGGTACACCCGGCCATGCCCCGCCGCATCGAGAAGGCCAAGATCGCCCTGCTCGACGCCGCCTCTGGAGATCAAGAAGACCGAGATCGACGCCAAGATCGAGATAACCGACCCCATGCAGATGCAGGCATTCCTCGACGAGGAGGAGAAGTATGCTGCGCAAGATGGTCGAGACGATCAAGGCCTCGGGCGCCAACGCCGTCTTCTGCCAGAAGGGCATCGACGACCTGGTGCAGCACTTCCTCGCCAAGGAGAAGATCTATGCCGCTCGCCGCGTCAAGAAGAGCGACATGGAGAAGCTGGCCAAGGCCACCGGAGCCCAACTCATCACCAAGATCGACGAGCTCAACGCCGACGACCTGGGCAAGGCCGCCCTGTTGGAGGTCAAGAAGATCCAGGACGAGGAGATGACCTTCGTCACCGGTTGCAAGAACCCCAAGGCCCTGAGCATCCTGATCCGGGCCGGGACCCAGCACGTGGTCGATGAGATCGAGCGCTCCCTGGACGACGCCATGTCCGTGGTCGCCGTGGCCATCGAGGAAGGTCGCATGCTGACCGGCGGCGGCTCCACCGCTGTCGAGCTGGCCATGAGGCTTCGCGAGTACTCCGCCACCGTCGGCGGGCGCGAGCAGATCGCCATCGACGCCTTCGCATCCGCCATGGAGGTCATCCCGACCGCCCTGGCCGAGAACGCTGGCCTCGACCCGATCGACATCCTCATCGAGCTGCGCAAGGCCCACAAGACCGGCAAGACCCACTTCGGCCTGAACGTGTACTCCGGAAAGGTGGAGGACATGCTCAAGCTGAACGTCCTTGAGCCCATCTGTGTCGGAAGGCAGGCCATCATGTCCGCCACCGACGCCGCCGTCATGATCCTCAGGATCGATGACGTGATCGCCTCCAAGGGCGGTCCCGGCATGGGCGGCATGGGCGGCATGGGCGGCGGAATGCCCGGCGCGGGCGAAGACGACTAAACACATTCCATCGGGAGGGGCTTCGCCCCTCCCATCACAAACCTATTAACCCAGGATTCCCCAATAAGATTTTACAAATGGTCAGGATGGGCAATAAAATGGTCGAGGACGCTGACGAGAGCGGCGAAGAGGCCATCACCAGCGAGGGGAACGAGCTGGAGGAGTTGCGTAAGGAGCTGGACGACACCCGCAGGTCTCTGGCGGCAGAGAACGCCAGGAGCCGGGAGGTGCTGGACATGGCCAAGCGCATCCAGGCCGACTTCGACAATTACAAGAAGAGGGTCGGTCCGGGAGAGGGAGGACATCGTCCGGGCGGCCAACGACAAGCTCGTCCTGGAGCTCCTCAGCACGCTCGACGACCTGGACCGGGCCACGGAGACCGATTGGGACGAGGCCGAGCTGCGCGCCGGCATCGGGCAGATAAGAAGCAACTTCCTATCATTGCTGAAAGGTCATGGCCTGAGGGAGATCCCCAACGAGATGTTCGACCCCCAGTACCACGAGGCATTCTGCGGTGGGAGAGGGGGAGGACGGGGCCGTCATAGAGGTCTATCAGAAGGGCTATTGCCTCGGCCCGAGGGTATTGAGGCATTCCAAGGTCAAAGTAGGAAAGAGCAAGGAGAAAGGTGAGTAAAATGGCTAAGATCATCGGAATAGATCTGGGCACGAGCAACTCAGCCGCAGCCGTCATGGAGGGCGGTCGACCGACGCATCATCCCCAGCGCCGAGGGCACCAGCATCGGCGGCAAGGCGTTCCCGTCCTACGTGGCGTTCACCAAGGACGGTCAGTTGTTGGTGGGCGAACCGGCCCGGCGTCAGGCCGTCTCCAACCCGGAGGGCACCATCGCGGCGATCAAGCGGAAGATGGGGACCGACTACAAGGTCTCCGCGGTGCGGCAAGGAGTACACCCCCCAGCAGATATCGGCCTTCATCCTGCAGAAGATAAAGCGCGATGCCGAGGCCTACCTGGGCGAGACCGTCACCAAAGCGGTCATCACCGTGCCGGCCTACTTCAACGACAACCAGCGCACGCCACCAAGGACGCCGGCGCCATCGCCGGCCTGGAAGTGGTGCGCATCATCAACGAGCCGACCGCGGCGGCCTTGGCCTACGGTCTGGACAAGACGGGCAAGGCCCAGAAGATCATGGTCTTCGACCTTGGCGGCGGTACGTTGGACGTGACCATCATGGACTTCAGCGAGGGCGTCTTCGAGGTCATCTCCACCAGCGGCGACACGCAGCTGGGCGGCACGGACATGGACGAGACGCTCATCCGTTACGTAGCCATCCACCTTCCGCAAGGAGAGCGGCATCGACCTCACCGCCGACAAGATGGCCATGTGGCGCGTGCGCGAGGCCTGCGAGAAGGCCAAGATCGAGCTCAGCACCACCATGCAGACCGAGATCAACCTGCCGTTCATCTCCGCCGACGCCACCGGGCCGAAGCACCTCTCCATGAACCTGAGCCGGGCCACGCTGGAGGAGCTCATCCGCCCCATAGTGGAACGCTGCCGGGGTCCGATGACGAACGCCCTGAACGACGCCAAGCTCACCGCGGACAAGATGGACTCGGTCATCCTCGTGGGCGGTCCGACCCGCATGCCCATGGTGCAGAAGTTCGTGGAAGGCTTAGTGGGCAGCAAGATCCAGCGCGGCGTGGACCCGATGGAGTGCGTGGCCATGGGCGCGGCCATCCAGGCCGCCGTCCTATCCGGCGAGGTGAAGGACGTCCTCCTGCTCGACGTGACGCCCCTCTCGCTGAGCATCGAGACCCTGGGAGGCGTCGCGACCAGGCTCATCGAGCGCAACACCACCATCCCCACCCGCAAGTCGCAGGTCTTCTGCACCGCGGCGGACGGGCAGTCCAGCGTGGAGATCCACGTCATGCAGGGGGAGAGGCCCATGGCCCACGACAACACCTCCCTGGGCCGTTTCATGCTCTCCGGCATACCTCCCGCGCCGCGGGGCATGCCGCAGATCGAGGTCACCTTCGACATCGACGCCAACGGCATCATCAACGTCACCGCCAAGGACCTGGGCACGGGGAAGCAGGCCGCCATCACCATCACCGCCAGCAACAAGCTCTCCAAGGACGAGATCGAGCGCATGGTCAAGAACGCCGAGCAGTTCGCCGATCAGGACAAGACGCAGAGGGAGAAGGTGGAGACCACCAACCAGGCGGAGCAGCTTGTCTACACCACCGAGAAGGCCCTGCAGGAACTGGGCGCCCAGGTCACCAACGAGGAGCGGGTCAAGGTGGAACAGGCGGTCAGCGCTCTCAAGGACGAGATAAAGAAGGGCGACACCGCATCCATCAAGGCGAAGATGGACGCCCTCTCCAAGGAGTTCTATGCCATCTCCACCCGCATCTATCAGAACGTGCAGCACCAGCAGCAGCAACAACAGCAACAGCAGCAGGCCCCGGGCGGCCAGCAGAACCCGGACGGCTCGGTGGACGCCGAGTACAAGATCATCGACGACGATGACAAGAAGTAGGAAAGCTGAGACCTGATGGCCGACAAGCGCGACTACTACGAGGTCCTGGGGGTCCCCAAGGACGCCAACGCGGAGGACATAAAGAAGGCCTACCGCCAGTTGGCCCGCCAGTACCACCCGGACGTGACCAAGGAGGACCCCAAGATGGCGGAGGAGCGCTTCAAGGAGATCTCCGAGGCCTACGAGGTGCTGGTGGACACGGAGAAGCGCGCTCTGTACGACAAGTACGGCCATGCCGGGGTGCAGCCCCAGTTCCGCGAGGGGAACTTCACCTGGAACGATTTCAGCCACGCCGGCGACCTAGGGGACATATTCGGCGACATGGGCTTCGGCTTCGGCGGGGACCTGTTCGACATGTTCTTCGGCGGGGGGAGGCGCCGGGGCCCGAGGCAGGGCAACAATCTCCGTTACGATATCGAGATCACGCTGGAGGAGGCCTCGCTAGGGATGGAGAAAGAGGTCACGGTACCCATCTCCTCCAAGTGCGAGGATTGCGACGGCACCGGGTCCAAGAGCAAGCGCTCCACTCGATGCCAAGCTTGCGGCGGTCAGGGCCAGGTGCAACGCGTGGAGCGCCGCGGACCAGTGCAGTATGCCAACATCGTCACCTGCCCGACCTGTCGGGGACTGGGGAAGGTGGTGTCGGACCCCTGTCCCAAGTGCAATGCCATCGGGTATGTCCGAAAAAGCAGGACCATATCCCTCACCGTCCCCAAAGGGGTCGACACGGGCATGACCTTCCGCGTGCCAGGCGCAGGCGAGCCCAGTCAGAACGGCGGTCCGCCCGGCGACCTGTTGGTCGTGGTGCATGTGAAGGAGCACGAGCTCTTCAAGCGGGACGGGGCCAACATCTACATGAACTGGCCCATCGGTTTCGCCGAAGCAGCCCTCGGTGCCAAGCTCGAGGTGCCCACCCTCAATGGCCAGGCCGAGCTCTCCGTTCCGGCCGGCACCCAGACCGACACGGTGTTCCGCCTCAAGGGCTCCGGCCTGGAGGTCTTCGGGGGCCGGGGCAAGGGCGATCAGTTCGTCCAGGTCAAGGTCCAGGTGCCCAAGAAGCTCACGACGGAGCAGAAGGAGCTGCTGCGCAAGTTCGCCGAGCTCGATGAGACGAAGAAGGGATTCTTCTCCCGTTTCGCCCATAGCAAGTAGGATGACCATGCCTTAGCACGGCATCGAAAAGGATTATGAATCGCTGAAACCTGGGGCTCTCTGCTTCGAGGTGTCAGTCCACGGTAGGTTTTCCTGGGACCAAAGGGTCGCTGCAAGGCTTCGACCGCCGCATCTGGATCCTGTTCTACGGCAGGATAGCGACAGCGGCGGGCTTCTGCCTGGCCATCCCCTTCCTGTCGCTCTACCTGCACAACGAGCTGGGCATCACCATGTCGGTGGTGGGCCTGGTGCTGTTGGTGGCGACGCTGATCGGTTCCATGGGCCAGATAGTAGGTGGCGAGCTCGCGGACCGCTACGGGCGGCGAAAGGTCATGCTGCTCGGTCTGGCATGGCGGGCGGTCGCGTTCCTGCTCATCAGCTTCGCCATCGGGGTCGGGGCGGACTATCTGCTCCTGGCCGGGCTGATCACTCTCAGCTCCTTCGGTGGTTCCATGTTCGACCCCGCCTCGAACGCGATGATAGCGGACGTGGTCGAGCCCTCCAAGCGGTTGGAGGCCTACAGCTTCCTGCGCATCGCCCAGAACATCGGCTGGGCCCTAGGCCCGATGATCGGGGGCATCCTGACCATCTGGGTGTCGTTCAGCACGCTCTTCCTCCTCGGTTCCATCGCCACCATGGGCGTGACGGTCTTCCTTTACCTGTACATCGAGGAATCGCTGCGCCCAGGACAGGCCACACAGCGCTTCAGTCTGAGGGACATCGGGCACGTGACCTCGGACCGCACCTTCATGACCTATTGCTTGGTCTCGATCCTACTGTTCATCATGTTCGGGCAGATGTCGTCCACCTATGCGGTGTTCAGCACGGACACGCTGGGCCTGAGCACGCCAGAGGTGGGCTACCTCTGGGCCTGGAACGGCCTGTTGGTGATCGTCCTGCAGTTCCCCATCGCCCGTTGGGTGTCGCCCTACAAGATGTCCAGCGTGATGGCGTTGGGGGCGCTGCTCTATGCTGTGGGCTATGGCATCACGGGCTTCGCCACTGGCTTCCTGTTCCTGCTCATGAACATGACCATCATCACCTTCGGGGAGATGGTGGTGTCGCCGGCGGCGATGAACCTCACCGCCAACATGTCCCCGGAGAACGAGCGCGGTCGCTACATGGGGGTGTTCGGCCTGTTCTCCTCCATCGGCTTCAGCATGGGCCCCTTCGCCGGGGGCGTGATCATGGACACGGTGACGCAGAACGACGTCCTGATGTGGGCCGCCATCGGTTCCTTCGGCGTCCTCGCCGCGCTGGGCTATGTGTTCCTAGGGCGGCGCCTCAGCGCCCAGAAGAACTCCGCCATCGGTGCGTGAGGTGGGGAATATGACCAAATTGTTCCCCAAGGGCTATGACCGGCGCATCTGGATACTGTTCTATTCCCGCCTCATCGACGGGGTGGGCTTCAGCATCATCGGGCCGTTCCTGGCCCTGTTCATGTACCAGAGCCTGGGGGTCTCCATGGCCATGGTGGGCCTGGTGCTGCTGATGGCCGGTCTGGCCGGTGCAGGCGGAAGCCTCATCGGCGGCCTGATGGCCGATCGTTACGGTCGATGGGGGGTCATGACCTGGTCCATGCTGTTGCGCTGCGTCACCTTCCTGGTGCTGGCGTTCCAGGTGTCCCTCTGGCCCGACGTGCTGGGGGTATCGATCACCCTTACGTTGAGCTACTTCTTCGGTGGCGTCTTCGACCCGGCGAACAACGCCATGGTGGCGGACCTGGTGGAACCGGCGAAACGGCTGGAGGCGTACGGCCTGATGCGAGTGGCCTGGAACCTGGGCTTTGCCATAGGTCCCATGATCGGCGGCATATTGGTCGCCTGGTCGTTCCTATGGACCTTCGTCATCAGCGCCGTGATATCCCTGCTCGCCGCCTTAGTGGTGGCTTTCTTCCTGAGCGAGACCTACGTGCCCAAACCGAGGGAGAAAGGACCGGGCCTGCTGAAGAGCATCGGTACTGTGAACAAGCTCTTCCTGGTCTTCTGCTTCGTGCTCATGCCCATGTTCATCATGTCAGGCCAGTTCGGGGTGATCTACGTGGTCTTCGCCAACGAGAGGGTGGGCATCGACACCGTCACCATCGGGGCGATCTTCGCCTTGAACGGCCTGATGGTGGTGCTGCTGCAGTTCCCGATCGCACGCTGGCTGGAGGGGCGCAACTACTATCTGGCCATGGCCGGCGGATCGCTGCTCTACGCGGTCGGCTACCTGGCCATAGCCCCCGTCTCCAACGGGCTGGGCCTTGCCCTCACCATGGTCATCATCACCTTCGGGGAGATGGTGGTGGTCCCGGTCGCCACCAACCTCACGGTGGAGATGTCCCCGGAGGACCAACGGGGCAAGTACCTGGGCATCTTCGGCCTGTTCGCATCGGTGGGCTGGTTCGCCTCCTCGCTGGTGGGCGGCATCATGTATGACAACATCTCCTCGGGCTGGGTGCTCTGGGGGGTCGTGGCCTTCCTCGGGGTGGTGACAGCGGTGGGCCTGCTGCCATTGGCCTTGAAGGCCAAACGCATGTCGGCAAAGAATTAAGTGGGATCACGGCCAGTTAAGAACAGATGCGCATCATCGGGGTCATGACCGAGGACTTCCAGTTCTACTATCGCTTGGTCCGCAGGCTCAAGGAGAGGGACGAGCCGTTCGTGTCGCTGGGCTTCGAGGACGCCCTGCCCTACAACATCGGGGCGATAATCACCACGCCCGACGAGCTGGCCCGTGCGCCCCCTATCCTGGTGGTCGCCTCCGAAGATCCGGAGGCGGCCATCAACCAGGCCAAGGTGATGATGCAGGGGAGAAGCTTCAAGGTCCTGGTGGTGGGCATCGACCCTGGTCGGACCACGGGCATCGCGGTGGTGGGCAACGGAAAGGTGCTTCTTGACCGATACGGTGGGATGGCCGGAGAAGGCGGTGACGGCGGTGGAGCGGATGATCGCCGGTCTGGAATACGAGGAACTGCTGGTGCGGATCGGGCATGGCGACCGCACGGTGCGCAACCGCATCATCCAGTCGCTATGGGGCCTTGCCGACCGAGTGGAGATAGTGGACGAGACGAACACCACCAGGCGCACCCTGGTCCCGGACATCGACGCCGCCATCCTCATATCCCGGACCATGGGGGAGGAGCTGGACTCCGTTCCCGCCATCGACCCGACGCCCGGGGAGGTCCGCGAGGTGAAGAGACAGTCCCGGTTGGCAAGCGACGGCTCCTTCACCATAACCACCGAGCTGGCAAGGCGAGTGGCCAAGGGCGAGCTGACCATGGACGAGGCCCTGGCCTGGCATGCCTCTCGCAAGGACCACCGTAGTAAGTGATGCCAGGGCCTAGAACGCCACCCGGGTGAAAGCCGGCACCTTGGCCAGGACCATCCCCTCGATGATCATCGGGTTGATCTTCTGGGCCAGGGTCAGGGCCTGCTGCAGCTTGGCATCGTTATCGGCATAGAGCGTCAGGATCTTTTCCCCGGCGTCGACCTTGTGGCCCACCTTCTTGTGGATCTCCAGGCCCGCCCCCTTGTCCCGCGGCGAACCCGCTGCCCTGGCCACCTTCACTATGTCCCTGTTCTTCACCTTGTTCACATAGCCAGATTTGGTGGCCAGGACGTCCACGGAATACTTGCCCACCGGGATGTCGTCGGCCTTGATGTCCGCGTTCCCGCCTTGGGCGGCCACGATCTCGCGGAACTTGGCCAGGGCCTTTCCGTTCTCCAGCAGCTCCCTGGCTCTGATCTCCCCATGGTTGTAGCCCTGGCCCATGTCGAAGAGCATGCCTGCCAATGTCACCGATTTCTCGATGACGCTGTTGGGTTCCTTCGCCCCTTCCAATATGGAGATGGCCTCGCGGGCCTCCAGGGCCGCCCCGATGGCCCTGCCCACCGGCTGACCGCCATAGGTGATGGCGCACTCCACCCGGATGCCCAGCATCTCGCCGAGCTCGATGAAGTCCTTGGCATAGGTCTTGGCCCTCTCCATGTCCGGTACCTTGGTCCCCTCCCCCATCGGTATGTCCATGAGCAGGTAGTCCGCCCCCACGGCCTTCTTCTTCGACATGACCGAGGCCAGGAGCTGGGCGTGCGGGTCGATGCCCAACGGGTATTCGGCGCGGATGATGACGTCGTCGGCCGGTGCGAGGTTCAGCGAACCCCCCCAGGCCAGTACGCCTCCCACGCTCTCGGTGATGTTCTTCAGCTGCGTGGCGCTCAGGTCCACGTCGCAGAAGGTCTCCACGATGTCCGCCGTGCCAGCGGCGCTGCTGATGGCCCGCGACGAGGTCTTGGGTATCAGATAGCCCCCCGCGGCGATGATCGGTACTATGATAAGGCTCACCTTGTTCCCTGGGCAACCGCCGATGCTGTGGTGGTCGAAGATGGGGCCTCGGTCGAACTTGATGATGTCCCCGGTCTCCACCATGGCACGGGTGAGGTCGGCGGTCTCCCGGATGTTCATCCCTCGGATGTGCAGCGAGGTCACGTAAGCGGAGAGCTCCACCGGGGAGAGGATGTGCTGGGCTATGTCCCCCACCAACGTATAGATCTCGTCCTTGGACAGCTCCAGGCCATCCATCTTGCGGCGGATGATGTCCACGCTCTCTGGCTTGGACGCCGCCACGACCTCCAATGGCTCCATGTGCTCCGGCCCGAAGTTCTTGAACGTCGCCCCCATGAGGCCGATCTCCCCCCTCTGGATGACGGTGTCCGAGGTGTTCACGATGGCCACTGCGCTATTTCCCTCATGGGTTATGCGCACCCGGTCCATCTCCCTGAGGCCGAGCTCCGCCGCATCATCGTCGTTCAATAGGGCGGTCAGCTCGCCGGTGTCGACGTCCACATACTTTGCCTTCAGCTTCATACCGAACCCCACCTTTCCAGACGCCATGCGGAGCTCCCGATGGTCCTTGGCGTACTCCTCCGCCGTCAGGCCGAGGTATCCCGCCTCCACCGCCTGGGCCATGGCCATGGCCCCGCCCCGCACGCCCAGAGGATGACCGGAAACGCCACCGCCGGCCTGGCACTGCAGGTCATTGCCGGCGATCCTGATGAGGGCAGGGATCATGCCCGGCTGCAGCCCTCCCGAGGCCACTGGCATCATCGGCCTGTAAGGCACCTCCGGGCTGAGGCACATGTCGCGGTACACGAGGTCGTGGCTCGGCCTCGCCCTTCATCTTGCCCACTCCGAAGGTGCCTATGTGCAAAGCGTCGCCACCGCACATGCGGGTCAGTTTGGCGAAGACCTTCATGGAGATGCCGTGGTCCTTGTTCCGGGTCATGGCCCCATGCATGGTGCGGTGCACGTGGATGGGCAGCTTGATGGAAGGGTCCTCGGCCAGGACCTGCACCGCCCCGAAGCCGCAGGTGAGGACGTCGACCATGATCTGCGAGGCGCCCAATTCCTGGGCCCGCTCCGCCACCTCCAGGATCTGGTGGCCGTTGGTGCTGACGTTGATGGCGTGGATCATGATATGGCCGGACTCGCTCCTCACCCGGTCCAAGGCGTCGGCGATGGCCACCACCCGCTCCTCCAGCGGGCAGAACCTCTGGTTGGAGAGCGTCTCATCGTCCTTGCCGTTGGTCAGCCCGCCCATCCCCGCCTCGTACACATAGGCCGCGGTCTCCTCCGGGCTCAGGCCGATCTTCGGTTTGACGATGGTCCCCACCAACGGCCTCTCCGGCCGCTTCAATATCTTCCGCAGGCCCTCCACCCCGAACTTGGGCCCCTTGAACTCCCTCAGCATCGATCTCGGGAAGATGACGTCCTCCAAACGGACGCCCTCGATGGAATCCAGGCCGAAGAGGTTCCCGGCCACTGATGCTCAGCACTTGCGGGACGCCTCCGATGTCCAGGCTGAAATCCTCCTCCGGGAACGCGATCTTGGCGACGTTGCCCTCGATCTCGATGACCTTGCCGCTGCGCTTGAGGAAGTTCTCCTCCTTGAGCGTGCTTATCTCGGTCCAGGTCCCGGTGGACTGCTCGGTGGCGATGGCCGCCGCCGCCTCCCTCATGGTCATCTGGGTGCTCTTGATCTTGTAGACGCAGACGACATGGGCGTCCAGGTCGATCTTCTCGCCGAGGTGCAGGTACTTGTCCGAATAGCTCTGAGGCGTTGTCATTTCGTTCACTCTGTGAAAATGGATTCCTGACCGAACTCCCGCACGATGATCTCGTAGGCGGCGTATGGGGGCACCACACCTATCTCGGTTATGATGGAGTCGATGTACTCCGGCGGGGTGGCGTCGAACACCGGATTGAAGACGCGCACTGAGGACGGCACCTCGCCAGGCTTGACCACCTCCAGCGAATCGCGCTCCTCTATCTCCACCATCTCTCCCATCATGGTGCGCGGCGAGAACTTGAACGTCTCGGCGCAGACATAGAACGGGACGCGGGCCTCGTGGGCCGCCAGCGCCAACTGGGAGGTGCCGATCTTGTTGATGACCGCACCGTTGGAGGCGATGGTGTCGGCCCCGACCACGACCGCGTCCATGTCCTTCATGACGTGCCGCACCGCCGAATCGATGATGAGGGTCACGTCCACCCCGGCCTTGCTCAACTGGTTGGCGGTCAGTATGCCCTGCCTCCAGGGCCGGGACTCGGTGGCGAAGGCCTTGATGTGCTTCCCCTGCCGCTGGGCGGTGGTGATGACGCTGAGGGCCGCCTGGCTGTTGCAGTGCGTCATCACATGGTCCCCTTCCTTCAACCGGTTGGCGCCGTTCCTCCCGATGAGGGCGACCGCCTCCTCGGAGCGCTTGATGAAGACCGTGGCGTTCCTGACCACCATCTGGCGCAGTTCTTCGCCATCCTTCTGGTGGTTCATGCCCTTGAGGACGAACTGAACGCCATTCCACAAGGAGATGGCGGTCGGTCTGGAGGCCAGGAGCACCTCGCGGGCGGCCATTAGACTTTGGCGCATGCCTTCGGCATCATCACCATCATAGCCTCTCGCCTCCTCGCACAGGGCCTGGGCCGCCTGGCGCGCTATCTCCGCGGCTCCGCGCACCTCCATGGACCTGATCCTTTCGGCCGTCTCCTTGGCGTTCATTTCCTCGCCGCCCTATTGGAGGGAGGGAGTCATAAACATTACCTTGCCAGATGTTGCCTTGGATAACCACGGTTCAGTGCCGCAACGCCCTTTCCAGCCCAGCCAATGGGAGCGTGTTCAATACCTGGTCCGGACCGACCCACCCCCGCCTCGCCTGCGCCACGCCATACACCATGTTGTCCAGATGGGAGGGGTGATGGGAATCGGTGTTCACCACCAGCATGTTGCCGTTGTCCCGGGCCATACGACAATGCCTGTCGTTCAGGTCCAGGCGCTCCGGGAACGAGTTGACCTCGAGGAAGACCTGCTTGGCCTTGGCCTCGTCCAGCAGCTTCTCCATGTCCACCGGGTAGGCCTCCCGTTGGCCGATGGCCCGGCCGGTGGGATGGGCCAGGATGTTGAGATGGTCATTGGAGAGCGCGGTCAGCAAGCGTGCCGTCATCTCCGTCTCGCTCATCTTGAAACGGGTATGCACCGCGCCGATGACATAGTCCAGCTCCGCCAGGACCTGAGAGGGGTAGTCCAGCTTACCCCGTTCGTCGATCTCCACCTCCGCCCCTATGAGGACATGGATCCCTCCCAAGGAGGCGGTCAGGGCGCGGGCCTTCTCCACATTCTGCCGCAGACGCCCCACATCCAGACCGTTGGCGATGCGCAGCGATTCCGAATGGTCGGTGATGCCTACGTAATGATAGCCCTTCGCCATCGCCGCCCTGGCCATATCCTCCATGGGCATGGCCCCGTCGGATGCCTCGGTGTGCATGTGCAGGTCGCCCTTGACATCGCTCAATCGAGACCAGTTCGGGCAGGGCGTGCCGCTCCGACAGCTCTATCTCCCCCTGGTCCTCCCGCATCTCCGGGGGCATGATGTCCATACCTAAGGCCAGGTAGACCTCCTCCTCGGTCGCCGACGCCACCAGCTCGGTCCGTGTCCTTGAGGAAGAGCCCGTACTCGTTCAGCTTGTAACCTCGATCGATGGCGCGGGAGCGGAGCCTGACGTTGTGCTCCTTGGAGCCGGTGAAGTAGAGCAGCGCGGCCCCATAGCTGCCCGCCTCGACCACCCGAAGGTCCACCTGGGTGCCGTTGGCCAGCCTCACCGCCGATTTCGTCGGTCCCTTGGCCAACACCTCTTCCACCTCGGGATAGGATACGAAGACCTCGCTGGCCCGCTCCGGCCCGTCCGTCCCCACCAGGATGTCAATGTCCCCGATGGTCTCCTTCATGCGGCGCAGGCTGCCCGCCACGCTCACCATGTCCAGGCCCCCCTTCTCCCTCAGGTAGGAAACGATGCCCGCCGCCACCGGGTGGGCGTAGCCCAGCAACATCCGTCCCTGGTTCCGTTCCAAGAGCTCGACCCCCTTGAGGATATTCTCCTCGGTCCGGTCCCCGAAGCCTTTCAGTCGGCGGATGCGGTGCTGCTCCGCCGCCACCTTGAGGTCCTGGACGTTGGTCACCCGCAGCTCGGTGTACAGGCGCATGGCGGTCTTCGGGCCGATCTCCGGGACATCCATGACCTGCATCAGGCCGGCAGGGAACTCGTCGTGCAGCTCCTTCAGATAGCGCAGCTCCCCGGTCTCTATGATCTCCTTCACCTTGGCCTCGATGGCCTCGCCGACGCCCGGAATATCCTTGAGCTGGCCCCTCTTGTGTACTTCCACTATGTCCTCTTGGAGGGACTCGATGTTGCGGGCTGCCTTGCGGTAGGCCTGGGGCTTGAAGCGCTCTTCCTTCAGCTCTAGAAGGTCCGCTATCTCGTAAAGGATGCCCGCCACCTTCTCGTTCATCATCGCATTGCTATCATTGGCCCGACATCATCATATCGGTTTCGGGCAAAGTTACTTGTCCCAGCGCCTCCCAATCCACGGGTCGAGGGAGATCCGATCATGAAACTGACCTTCTTGGGGACCAACGGGTGGTTCGATTCCGATACTGGCAACACCGTATGCGCCATGATAGAGACCAAGGAGCGGTACATCGTGCTGGACGCGGGCATGGGCATCCATCGTCTGGACCAGTACATGATGGGCATGCAAGCCGGTGGACCTCTTCCTGAGCCACTTCCACCTGGACCACATCGCGGGGCTTCATTGCATCATGAAGTTCGTATTCCTGCCCAAGATGCGCATCATCGGCCAACCTGGGACCAGGGCCATATTGGACCGCGTCATGGGGCAGCCGTTCACGGTGGCCTTGGACCAGATGCCCTTCCCCGTGGAGGTGATGGAGCTGGATGAGGGCTGGCATGACATCGGGTACAAGGTGGAATGCCGTCTGCTGGACCATGTCTCACCCTGCTTCGGTTATCGCATCGAGGTGGACGGACGGAAGATAGCCTATTGCACCGACACCGGGGAGACGGAGAACATCGTGAGGTTGGCCCAGGACGTGGACCTGCTCATCTCAGAATGCGCCTTCAAGCGGGGCCAGACCAATCCCAGGTGGCCCCACCTCAACCCCGACCTCGCCATCTCCCTGGCCCGGAAGGCGGGGTGCCAACGCCTGGCGCTGACCCATTTCGACGCCCAGCGCTACCAGACACTGGAGGAGAGGAAGGAGATCGAATCGCTCAAGGACGGGTTCCCCGGCCTCATCGTGGCCTACGACCGCCTGCAGGTCGAGCTCTGAGCCATATCTAGGCTTTATATCCGGGCAGCTGCAATTTCTTCCTGGGAGAGGCAATGAGCGAGCAGAACCCTTACGATAATGCGGTCAAACACGTGGACCGGGTGGGCCACATGCTGGGCCTCAACGAGTGCATGATCGAGATCCTCAAGAGGCCCAAGCGCGAGCTGACCGTGAATTTCCCGGTACGCATGGACGACGGTCGCGTGAAGAACTATGTAGGCTACCGGGTGCAGCACAACTCGGCGCGCGGGCCTTGTAAGGGAGGAATCCGCTACCATCCCAACGTCAGCTTGGACGAGATGCGGGCCTTGGCCATGTGGATGACCTGGAAGTGCGCGGTGGTCGGGATACCCTTCGGTGGCTCGAAAGGGGGCGTGATCTGCAACCCCAAGGAGATGAGCCGATCCGAGCTGGAACGGTTGACGCGCCGTTTCGCCTCGGAGATACAGATCATCATCGGGCCGAAGGCGGACATACCCGCCCCCGATGTCTACACGGACGCGCAGACCATGGCCTGGATGATGGACACCTATAGCACCAACGTAGGATACTCCGTACCAGGGGTGGTGACGGGGAAACCCATCGAGATCGGCGGTTCCCGAGGCCGGGACGAGGCCACCTCCCGCGGCATCATGTATGTGGCCCATCAGGCCGCCCGAAAGCGCGGCCTGGACATCAAGGGGGCCAAGGTCGTGGTGCAAGGTTTCGGGAACGTGGGATGGAACGCGGCTCGCCTGCTCGCCACCGAGGCTGGATGTAAGGTCGTGGCGGTGAGCGATTCCAACGGCGGGATCCATGACCCGCAAGGTTTGGACCCGGCCCTGGTGATGGAGCACAAGAAGCGCACAGGCTCGGTGGAGGGTTATGCCCGCTCGGAGAGCATCAGCAACGAGGAGCTTCTGGAGCTGGAGTGTGACATCCTGGTCCCGGCGGCTCTGGAGAGTCAGATAACCAAGTCCAACGTCGAAAGGATCAAGGCCTCCATCGTGGTGGAGGGGGCCAACGGGCCGACGACCCCCGAAGCCGACGAGGTGCTTTGGCAGAGGGGGGTCATGCTGGTGCCGGACATCCTTGCCAACGCAGGTGGCGTCACCGCCTCCTACTTCGAGTGGGTGCAGGACCTGCAGTACTTCTTCTGGACCACGGAGGAGGTCAAGCAGCGCCTCAAGACGATCATGGACGATTCGTTCGAGAGGGTGCATACGGCGGCACAGAAGGCGAAGGTGGACATGCGCACCGGCGCCAACATGCTGGCGATAAAAGAGGTGGCTCGCGCCATCGAACTGAGGGGGCTCTTCCCCTAGATCATTCCATGACCTGGAGCTCGCTCTCCAGCTGCCTCATCTCGTTCGACTGTAGGCTGGCAGGGTCCACCGGGATGATGAGGACGGCCCGGAACATGTAGACGTCGTCCTTGAGCTTCTGCAGCCATTTGAGCACGGTGAGGAAGTCGCTGTTGGTGACCAGGTAGTTGAAACCGTCCAGCAGCACCACCGCCCCCTTGCCGTTGTTGGCCATGAGGAACCTCTTGATCCCGGTGTACAATGGGCTGGTGTCATTGGGCGCGAAGCAGCGCTCCTTGTCCGCCTCGGGGAGATTGTCCACCTTGGTGAGCCAGAATATATTGCAGCCCTGGGGCACCTTGCGGGCGGTCTGTTCCGGGGGGCTGCGACTGACGCAAAGGCCCGGCGCGCCGCAGTCCATGACCTGCTTGAAGGCCATGTAACCCTTGGTGGCGCCACGTTCCTTGATGACCACGGTCATGGAGGGGGAGACGCCCACCGTCGACTCAGCGCACTGGGCCACGTCCTCCTCTATCAGGTCGATCCCGGTGCTCTTCAAGATGGCCTTCTTCTTGGCCCGCACCTTGTCCGGGACATTCCCCCGCTCGCTCCGCACCAGGAGCATCAGTTCCGCCACCGAGTAGCCGCGTTTGGTGGCTAGCGACACGACCTCGTCATAGGTCTGTCTCATGCCGTCCTCGTACCCCTTGATGTAACCTTTGGCGTACGTCTCCTCGTCGGTCATTTTCCCTCCCCCATATGGGCCAGGCCCATCATCAATCTATTTGCCTACGGTCTCGGTCCCTTAAAGGTTATCTAGCTTTGGGTCCATCATGCCGGACATATGGGCAAACGCTTCCGATTGAGGGGGGTAAAGTCCACCCCCAAGACCTTGGAGAAGGACCTGCTGGACAACGCCAGGAGGTTGGCCGAGAACCCCTCCCAGCTCATCCCCAAGCAGGTGGGCGAGGAGTGCCGCCGTTGCAAATGGCCCAAGCTGGAGAAGAAATTGGCCAAGGTGCAGCGCTTCAAGGACGACCAGGACAAGCTGGTCAAGCTGGCATCAAAGGGCGACCAACTGGTGCGCGCCTATGCCGCCACCATATCCCTGGCCGCGGCCGGCAAGGTCCCATACCTATCCTCGGCGCAGTTGCCCGTGGGCGAGGTGTCCTATGCGACAAGGGGCGTGGTGGACAAGGAGAAGCTCATCGCCCTACAGCACTTCGACGACCCGGACCTGCGCCTATTGGCCTACTGGGAGATGGCCCGGGACAAGGACCTCCACATCTATTCCACCGAGAAGGGGCTGTACTGCTCGGCCACCGGGCCAAGCGCCCCGGAGGAGTACGTCAACGAGCTCATGTCCAACCTGGATTACGAGCTGAAGGAGGGGTCCTGCCCGCACCCGAACAACACCATGCTGGTGATCGGATGGGTATCCCCCAAGAAGCAGGTGAGGGTATGCCGCGAGTGCGCTGGAAAAGGCAACATCATCACCGACCTCTCCGCCCGCATCGCCGCGCCGGACCACACCGACGATTTCAACGTCTCCGTCCAGGTGCGCTTCCATTGCAACGAACCGGACCCTGACAACTGTCAATCGGAGAAGGACATCACGTTGAGCAAGGATCTGAACTCCCGTTATATGAAAGGGGAGCTGAGCGACCAAGAGTTCCTGGTCCAGGCCGTGGATGGAGCACCTGGCCAACCTAAAGGCGGCCGGGCAGGTGTACGTGGCCGGTCAGGAATGCTTCGGCAAGGACATGGAAGGGTTCCTGGAAAACATCAAGGGGAGCGACCTGGAGCGATCGGCCTTGGCGGGCATAGTGCGCAAGAAGGGACTGGTGGTGGTCTCGGAGAGCAACCAGGCCGGCAAGATCCTGACCGACCTTTGGGACCAGCACAAGACCGACATATTGACCCAGGTATCCTGTCCCGAGGTAGCGGCCCAGTTCGCCTCGCGCACCGACCTGGCCCCTCCGGCGCTCATCGCCGAGGCCAGCCGCACGGAGCTGTGCAAGTGCGTGAGCAGCGCATTGCCCTGCTATACCAAGCTGGGGGAGATCGGTAAAATGGCCGATTCCCTGGCTCGGACCTACAAGACCGAGGGCAAGGAGGCCATGGCCCGCTCGGTGGACAAGGCAAAAAAGTCCAACCATCGGGTCAAGGCCGTATGCTACGCCTTCCTCATGGCCACGGGGGAGAGCTCCAAGTCCTGGCAGTTCAACAAGGAGGAGACCGAGTTCGGACAATATCTGCTCCCGTTCGCCAAGACCATGCTCAGCGCCACTGGCCAGGAGTATGACGGGGCGTTGCGGAACCTGCTCACCGCCTCCGGCTCGAACGAGGACGCGGCCTGATCATTCCAGAAGACGGAAATCGGCCACCATATGGGACTTGCAGGGCCCATAGGATTTCGCCTCGTGCACCAGGAGGACCTCGTACCTTCGTCCATCGCAGGCCCTATCGATGGCCTGGATCAACTTGCCTGGAGTTTCGTCCACCCGGGCCAGGTCGTGATAGTGCACCATCCCGCCGGCCTTAACGATGCGCAATGCCGTGGGCAGAAATGGCTCAGTGTCGAAATAGCCCATGACCACCCGGTCCGCGAAACCCTCCCCCTCCAGGTCCCGGTTGTCGCCAAGCACTGGTTCCACCACTCCCTCCACTCGGTTCAAGGCGATGTTCTCCTTTAGGTAGTGGTAAGCGTCAGGGTTTATCTCGCAAGCGATCACCTTCGTCGCCCTCGCCCGCACCGCCAAAGGCATGGTGAAGTAACCGATGCCGGCGAACATGTCCACCACCGTCTCCCCCCGGCAATCGAGGTGGGCCATCCGTTGTTTCTCGTCCACATTGCCGGAGGAGAACATGACCTTCAATGGGTCCAGCTTATAGAGCACCCCACCCTCCCGGTGCACCGTCTCCGTGTCCGAGCCATAGAGCAGCTCCATCCGTGGCCGGCGCGTCTGACCTTGGATATGGCCGACCTCGTTCAGCACCGCCTTGGCACCCAGTTCCTTCGCGTAGGCCTGGGCCAACTCGGTGCGGTAAGGCAGCAGGTCCTGGGGCAATCTCAGGACCAGCACGTCCCCCAGCAGCTCCCATTTACGTGGCAGCGAGCTTTTCAATCGGTCCGGCAACGCAACAGAGCGTGCGATCTCCCGCCAATGGTCCCGGAAGCAGGAACGGCCTCTCCCGGTCATCTGCACCACCTCCAACCCCAGACCCGAGGCCATGTCGTCGGTGAGGGCGTCCCGGACCGGTATGAGCACCATGCCCTGGGTCCACCTCGATCCTGAACTCCTTCACCACCAGTCCCTTCCGGTTCAACTGGTGGCGAACCTCCTCCGCCCGTGTCCTTCCGGACCTTGACCGCCCTCACCCTTGCGCGATCCGGTCCACGGCATCTTACCCCAACAGCAAGGAGCTGAGCACCTGGGGCGAGAAGCGCAGCAGGCCAGGCGCCCGCCGCAGCACGGATGGGGCCAGCTCTGTCGGGTGGTCGATGTCGCCAGTGCTCAGGATCGCCCGCACCTCCTCCTTGTCGAGCAGCCTTCCCACCTCGTTCAGGTCGTCATCGTCGAGCTTGAGGAAGGC
The DNA here is from genome assembly GCA_963827905.1 of Methanomassiliicoccaceae archaeon. Classification (GTDB taxonomy): domain Archaea; phylum Thermoplasmatota; class Thermoplasmata; order Methanomassiliicoccales; family UBA472; genus JACXTP01. Next base: position 89,258 of record CAWHCB010000007.1, on the reverse strand, counting down.
CTTGCGCACCCGGTAGCCTCTCTCGATCTCCCGGCCCAATCCGGAACGCCATTCCCTCTCGTAACGTCTTAGCGACCTCAGGTCCAGCTCCGTGGTTGCGAACGCGGAGGATATGGTCTTCGCCGCCAAGCGTGCCCCTTCCAGTCCGGTGAAGAGCCCTCCACCGCTCAACGGTTTCACCTGGCCGGCCGCATCGCCGACCAGAAGCACCCTTTCCTCGACGAAGCGCCCCGGGGGGCCCAAGGGCACGGCCCCGGAATAGATGGCCCTCCTTTTCCTCGTGTCCAGTTTCATTTTGCTCAAGAACGGTTGCAGGTAATGGTTCGGGTTCTCGCCCCCGTCCGGAACGCAGAGCCCCACCCGGACGAAGTCCCCGCAGGGGATGGTCCAGGCGAAGAAGCCCGGGGCCGTTCCGTGGCCGAGATGCACGCCGACGGAGCTCGCCTCCTCCCATTCGCCCTCCAGGTCCACCTGGATGCCGCGCAGCAACTCCTTGGGCCCAGGCAGTCCGCACGCCCTCCCCACATCGGAGCGAAAGCCGTCCGCACCGACCACCAGCTCTGGATCGGCAGGTCAGTTCCAGATGCCCATGCCCCACCTTCACCGCGATCCCGTTCGTTCCCCTTTCCAGTCCAGTGAAATGATGGTTGTGGAGGTATTCCGCCCCCGCCTTCACCGCCAGGTCCCGGCAGCGCTCGTCGAAAAGCCTGCGGTCCACCACCACCGCCTTGGTGACGTCCGCCTTGAGACGGAGCACCCTTCCGTCAGGGAAATGGATGCACAGCCCCATCGATCCGGTTGAGCATCGTGCCTTCCGCCCCGACCGAACGGACCACTCGCTCCGTCACCAGTCCAGCACACTGGGTAGGCACCCCTGTCCGCTCATGCTCCTCGAATATCAGGGTCCTAAGGGAGCGGGGCAGGTTGGCAGCGGTCAGGCAACCGGCCGGGCCCCCGCCCACAATGGCCACATCGCAATCCATCGGCTCCAGGAAGACACGCTCCCGATAATCTAACTTTCTGACCGGTCCAACGCCCGCAATGCGATGAACAGTGAAATGACCACGACCACTATCAGAACCACCACCAGCAGCAACGGCGCGCTGCCTAGGCTGAACAGCAAAGAGACCGCTATGCAACATCAAAGCCAGCAGGAACGCCGCTCCCACCCGCAGACCGTGGTCCAAGGCCATGCGCCACATGCCATCGACCACCTCCTCGTCCACCTCTGGCCAAACATCGCCCTCCGGCACCAGGTAACGTTTGGTGCGGACCAATCGAGCTCCTAGCAAAGTGCCCAGGATACAGCTCAGGAAAACCAGCTGGAGGACCAGCACCCCGAAGCCACCATCGATGGCCAGCACCACCACCGTGAGGACCGTCACCATCCCTGCCCCGAGGAGGAAGAAACGATGCCTCGACCCGAAGACCCCGATGACCGCCAACAGGAGGGACCCCACCAGGGCGACCTGGAGGGTCCATCGGAAACCCTCCTCCTCGATGCTCACCATAAGGACGATGCTAGCTGGCACCAGGAGCATGGCCATGCTCAGTCCGACCAAAGCCGTGTAGGCGTCCTTAGGGGTCATCCTCGTAGATGCCACCCCCTCACCCTCACCACATAACGGGACAACGGTTGAGAGGTGTCCCAATCCACCACATGGCAGAAGCGGCGCAGGTCGAAGACCCTATCCTCCCGATTCAAACGCCTCAGGCGGAAATCCAGGTCATCCGCCAGATCGTCACCGTTCCTCATGGTGTAGGGGGAGACCACCACGACCTGGAAACCCCTCACCGACAGCTCCTTGATGACCTGGATGGTCGACTCGTCGTCCAATGGCGTGATGTAAAGGATCAAGGACTGGGGGGAGAAGAAGCGTTGCATGGCCAATCTGATGCTTATGCTCGACCGCTCCCCGGCCGGCCTTACTTCGGTCAAGGTCTCCACTATGCGGTAGAACTGGCGGCGACCGAAGGACGGTTTGATCAGTTCGACATGGTCGGAAAGGACCATGAGCCCGACCCGGTCGCGTTGCCGGAGATAGAACTCCGGAGAAGCTGGCCGCGGCGCTCACCTCATGGTCCACCAGGTCCATGCTCCTCACCTTGCCGCTCGCCTCCTCCCTGGCGTCCAGCACCACCACCACATCCCCGCTGCGTTCGCTCTCATGCTCATTGACCACCAACGGACCGGAGCGGGCCGAGGCCTTCCAGTTGATGGTCCGCCATGGGTCTCCGGACAAATAGTCCCTCAGGCCGAAGAACTCTGAACCGGCACCGAGCATTCGGGAGCGGACGTTCCCAGAATGCTGGCGGACCTTCGAAGGCATCAGGTCGCATCGCCTCAGATCATATATGATCGGCATGACCTTCAGGCTAGTGACCTTATCCAGGTCCCTCTCCTCCATCCTCATGTGGAGAAGGTCGAGACGTCGGACATGCACGGGGCCGAAGCGATAGTTGCCCCGGCGCGGAAGGGAGAGATGGTATTTGAGCATCCTCTCCTCACCTGGCCGCAACCATAGCGAAAAGCTGCCCCTCCCCTCCTCCACCACGACATCGGACGGCAGTGAAACATCGACCAACACCGAACCGTTGAGACCATGGCTCATCATCTTGAGGAAAAGGTCCACTTCGTCCCCTTCCATGAACTTTCCCTCCTCCAAGGGCATCCATTCCACCTCCACCGATCCCAGGGGACCGGTCGCGGTGGCCCTCTCCAGGATCAGGAGGAGAAGGAGAGGGAGGAGCAAGCTCAGCAGCGCACCGTCGCGCAAGGCCACCCCGATCATCAGAATGCAGCAGGCCAGACCAAGCAGGCCCACGCTTGCCAGGGAGCGCAACTCATCCTACCTTTGGGACCGGGGTCTCTTTCAGGACCGACTCCACCACCTGTTCCGGCCTGACGCCACGGACCCAGGGGTCCGCTGCCAGCACCAGGCGGTGCGCCAGGGCGGGCACCGCCACGCGCTTCACGTCGTCCGGTATCACGAAGTCCCTTCCGGCCATGGCGGCGTTGGCAGAGGCCAACTTCATCAAGGCCAGCGAACCGCGGGGGCTGGCCCCCACCTCTACCTGGGAGTGGGAGCGGGTGGCGCTCACTATCCCCACGATGTAATCGTTGATGACATCCTCCATGTGGACGGACTCCACCGCCCTCTGCAACTCCAGTACCATCTCCGCCCCGATGACCCGTTGCACGTTCGGCTCCTCCCTGCCCCGCGCCTTCCTCCGCATGAGGATCAACGACTCCTCCTCCTTGGACGGATAGCCGACAGCGGTGCGGATGAGGAAACGGTCGATCTGGGCCTCAGGCAGTGGGTACGTGCCCTCATATTCGATGGGGTTCTGGGTGGCCATGACCAGGAATGGCTTCGTAAGTTCGATGTGTCTCTCCCTCCAGCGTGACCTGGCGCTCCTGCATCGCCTCCAATAGCGCCGCCTGCGTCTTCGGAGGGGCGCGGTTGATCTCATCTGCCAAAAGGACGTTGGTGAACACGGGTCCCTTGCGCAGGGTGAAGCTCGAGTCCCTTCGGTCCAAAACATAGCTTCCCGTGATGTCAGCCGGCAATAGGTCCGGGGTGAACTGCACCCGCTTGAACTCGCAACCCAGGGCCTGGGCGAAACAGTTGGCCATCATCGTCTTGGCCAGTCCTGGGTAGTCCTCGAAGAGCACGTGACCATCGGCGAGCACGCACAGCATTACCCGCTCCATGACCTCCCTCTTTCCCACGATGGTCTTGCCCACCTCATCGATGACTGCGGCGCAGACCTTGCTGACCTCGCTCATGCTCATGACCACTGTTCCACCTTCCTCAAAAGCTCCTCATAGCGTTCCAAGAAACCATCCCCTATGACCACGCCCAACCTCTGGTACTGGACCAGGTTGATCGTGCCTCTGTCCTCCAACATCGTCAGGCGGTAGAGGTCGGGGTCGTCGACCAACCTCTGCAGCACATTAGGATTGGATAGGACGTAGACCCACCTATCCTCGCTCAGGTTCCTTCGCACCCTCACACGGTTCATGAGGGCGTGCTTCAGTTCCATGTAAACGTTCAATTGGCTATATGGCTGCCCTTCGATGGCGAGCTCCATGAACGTCTCCACATCCTCCTTTCGGATCTCGATGTCCATCGCCTCGCTGACCACCCTCTCTTCCTTTCTAGGCATGGCAAGGCGCACCAACACCAACAGCAACACCCCAAGGACCACCAGGAACATAAGGAAGCGACCCCAGGGATCGGACCAGCTATCCGAAACGAAAGGGAGGAACAGGACGATGGCGAACACGATCAGGGTAATGACCAAAAGCAAGGCCCCCAAGGTCCGACCAAGGCCGGCCGATGAGCCCTCCTCATCCCTTGATGGCATCGGCAGTTCCGACAGAGCTCCGTCACCTCCGGCGCAACTTTCTCCTTTATCTCGGCCAGGCAACGCAACGCCTTGGCCCTGTCCTCATCCCCCAGATCATGTTGGCTATAACGGGCCACCTCGAAGACCTCCGTCAGGCCGCGGACCGCCTTTTCGGGCCACCCCAGATCTCTAACGGAAAGCTCGGCGAATTCCCTGGGGGTAAGCGCCTCATGGTCCACTGCGAACTGGGGATAAGGCGGCACATCTCATAATAGGCACGCAATATCGTTTCTCGGAGGTCGCCCGTGCCGTAACCGATGTCCAACATTGCCTGGTCCAGGACCTCGACCTGCTCAAGCTGGCTCGGGCGGTGTTCTTGTCCCTGGTGAACGCCACCTTGCCCCTTGAGGTAACGAACCAGGGGGATCATTATGATGATCACTAAGGCCAGCACTCCGATGAGCGTGAACGAGTTGTACGTGGTGCCGCTTCCATCGCCACTCATCGGCGCCACCGTCTGTCCCATTGGTGCTGTTGCCCCCATCGATGTCAGGGTCCCCCCCAGCGGTCCGGCGTAATAGTAGTACCAACGCACAGATGGCGATCCCGACCATCATTATGAAAAGAGGCAGGATGGAGCTTCCACCTTCCTTCTGGGCCGGCCCCCTCATCCGGGTACGCTTGCTGAACACCGATATGACGATGTAGACGAACAAGACGCCGGCCAATACCAGGGCGATCGGCAGGAGGCCATTGACGATATCGTCCACCATCTCCTGGCTGGAACCATCGTTCCCTCCTAGGTCGGTGTCATCCAGGTTCGCCACCAAAATCACGACGGCAAGCACGCTGACCAACATCAGGACCAATGCCGACAGCTCCAGCTTCCGTCTCTCCATGGTCGGACGAAAAAGAGGGCCCTCAAGCTAGATAATCATTGCCTGGGCTGGACCAGAGGCCCGGACCTCACCGCTTGCAGACCTTCTCCCAGTCCTTGAGGAACCGCTCGATCCCAGCATCGGTGAGCGGGTGGCGGAACATCTTCTTCAGGACGTCAAAGGGTATGGTGGCCACGTCCGCCCCCATGCGCGCCGCCTCCGTGACATGTATGGGGTCCCTGACACTTGCCACGATGACCTCGGTGTCGAAATCATAGTTCTCGTAGATGTCCATGATCTCGCCTATGAGGTCCATGCCGTTCTGGCCCACATCATCGAGCCGACCCACGAAGGGCGAGACGTAAGCGGCCCCGGCCTTGGCGGCGAGCAAGGCCTGGTTGGCGCTGAAAATGAGCGTGACGTTGACCCGGATGCCTTCCTGGGCCAGGACCTTGGTGGCCTTCAGGCCCTCCTCGTTCATGGGGATCTTGACCACGATGTTCTTGTGGATGCGCGCCAGCTTGCGGGCCTCCGGCACGATGTCCTCCGCTTTGCACGAGACGGCCTCGACGCTTATAGGCCCGTCGACCACCTGGCATATCTCATCCACCAGGGTGGCGAAGTCCTTGCTCTCCTTGGCCACCAACGATGGGTTGGTGGTGACTCCGTCCAGGATGCCCCAGCTGTTCACTTCCTTGATCTGCTCGATGTTCGCGGTGTCTATGAATATCTTCATCTCGTTCGCCTCCTGATGGCTATGCGGGCGGAGTCGACCACGCTCTCCGCGGTCAGCCCATATTTCATCAACAGCTCGTCGCTCTCCCCCGACTCGCCGAAGACATCGTCCATGCCCACTATTTGAATGGGGACATTGACCCTCTCCACCAGACAGGTGGCCACGGCCGCCCCGAGCCCACTGAGCCGGTTGTGCTCCTCGGCGGTGACGATGCAACCGGTCTCCTTGGCGGCCTTGACCAGCAGGGCCTCGTCCAGCGGTTTGATGGTGCTGATGTTGATGACCCGGGCGGAGACGCCCTTCGGCCTTGAGCACCTCGGCGGCCTCCAGGCAGGCGGCCACCATCTGGCCGGTGCCGACCAGGGCGACGTCGTCACCGTCGCGGAGCAACTGCCCCTTGCCGATCTGGAAGGGTGTATCTTTGTCGGTGATCACAGGCACGTCGGAACGTCCCATCCTCATGTAGCATGGCCCCTCTGTTTCCGCCAAGGCGAAGGTGGCCTTGTAGGTCTCCGGGCCGTCCGCCGGGCATACTACCGTCATGTTGGGGATGGTGCGCATCAGGGCCAGGTCCTCCATGGTCTGGTGGGAGGCACCGTCCGGTCCGACGCTTATCCCAGCGTGCGTGGCCACGATCTTCACGTTCAGATCCGGGTAGGCCACCGACTGCCTTATCTGGTCCCAGCAGCGGCCAGTGGCGAAGACCGCGAAGGTGGATGCGAACGCCACCTTTCCCGAGGCGGCCAGACCGGCGGCGGTGCCGATCATGTTGGCCTCCGCGATGCCACAATTGAAGAATCGATGCGGATAGGCCTTAGCGAAATCGGCGGTTCGGGTGGAACCGGACAGGTCGGCGTCCAGGACCACGACGTCCTCGCGCACCTTGCCCAGGTCGACCAGGGCCCTTCCGTACTCCTTCCTTTGCTGCATGACCGGCCGCTTCAATCTATCTCCCCCAGCTCTTTCAAGGCCTTCTCGGTCTCCTCCCGACTGGTGGACTTGCCGTGGAAGGCCACGTTGTTCTCCATGAACGAGACGCCCTTTCCCTTGACGGTGCGGGCGATTATGACCGAAGGTCCGCCCTTATGGACCTTGGCGTGGGCCAGGGCCTTGAGCACATCCTTGATGTCATTGCCCTCGCAATGGATGACGTTCCAACCGAACCCCTTCCATTTGTCCGCCAGGGGTTCGAGCGACATCACCTTCTCGGTGGGACCGTCGATCTGCAGACCGTTCCGGTCCACGATGCATGTGACGTTGTCCAATCTGTAATGGGCCGCCAGCATGGCCGCCTCCCATATCTGGCCCTCTTGCATCTCCCCGTCCCCGCAGAGGCAGTAGACATGATAGTCGCGTTTGTCAAGGCGCGCCGCCAAGGCCATGCCGTTGGCGATGCTAAGGCCCTGACCGAGCGAGCCGGTGGACATCTCCACCCCAGGCGTCTTGGTGCGACAGGGATGTCCCTGCAGGCGGCAGCTGATCTTGCGCAGGGTGAGCAGCTCCTCTGGCGGGAGGTATCCGCTCTCTGCCAAGGCGGCATATAGCACCGGGGCGCAGTGTCCCTTGGAAAGCACGAAGCGGTCCCGGTCTGGCCATTGGGGTTCCTCAGGCCGGTGCCGCATGAAGTTGAAGAACAGGGCGGTGACGATGTCCGCCGATGACAGTGAACCGCCGGGATGTCCCGACCCAGCCTCGAAGGTCATCTTGATGACATGCCTCCGCAGCCGGTTGGCCTTGGTCTCTAACATCCTGATGGTCTCATCATTGACAGCGTCCAATAAATAACACCTCGAAAGGATGGGATGGGGTGACAAGATAATCGGGTTGCTGTTAAAAAGATTTTGGACCAACCCCCAGAATCCAGGGGCATGGTTAAGAGCCTCAACGAGGATATCTCCCTCCATGGCCTTGTCCCTTGATCCATCCCACCGTAGCTACGAGAAGTTGTCCCAGGTGCTGGAAAGATTGAACGCCGACGTCGAGGTGAGGACGCTCTGGAAGGCCTCCAACATAACCGCCATCGATCGTCTCGGCTTCAATGACCATGGCCCGGTGCACATCCGCATCGTCACCAAGATGGCCCTGCGCATGCTGGACATCCTGGTCAAGGAAGGGATGCAGCCCAGCATCGTCAAGGACTACAAGCTGACCGTGGAGGAAGCGTATGTGGTGGTCCTCCTAGCCTCCGCCCTGCACGACATCGGCCACGCCATCCATCGCGACCGCCACGAGGAGTTCTCCCTCATCCTCGCCCCGCCCATCATTAAACGCCTGCTGGAAGGACTTTACGAGGGGGAGGTGGCCACCATCATCATGGCCGAGGTCCTCCACTGCATCATCGCTCATCGCGAGGATGTGCTGCCGCTCACCCTGGAGGGGGGCATCGTGAGAGTGGCCGATTCCCTTGACATGGAGAAGGGAAGGGCGCGCATCCCATTCCAGGCGGGGAGGGTGAACATACACTCCGTCTCGGCTTTGGCCATCGACAAGGTGCGGGTGTCCCAGGGCACCACCACGCCCATCCTGATCGAGATAGAGATGAACAACTCCGCTGGAATCTATCAGATAGATGAGCTGTTCAAGGACAAGATAGAAAAATCGGGGATCAGGGACAAGATCACGGTGGTGACCCGTGTCCCCAAGGAAGAGAAAAGGATCGTGGAGTGCATCCAGTTCTAATCGTTCTCGATCCTCGGCGCGAGGAGGTACTTGGTCCTTCCCTTGCCCCCTGCGATCTCAAAGTCCAGTTTGAGTGGCAGGTCGTTTCCGAGGTTGATCTGCACCACGGTCCCTGATGGGATGGCCCGGATCATGTTCGAGAAGTAGTCCATGGGGAACAAGCTGCGGATGGGCTCCTTGCAGTCCAAGGCCACCAATATGTCCCGGGGCAGCTTCAGGCTGACCAGGTCGGTGTCGCCTTCGGAGATGAGCTCGAAGCCATCCGGGTTGGCGTTCAGGGCGATATGGTCGGATATCGATTCGGCCGCCTTGATGCCCCTCTGCAGCTCCTCGACGTTCACTGACACCTTGGCGGGCAGGGTGAGGTTGGGCACCTTGGGGTCGGACATGCCCTCGGTCGAGACCAGGTTCATGCGCCTGGTGACGTTGCCCACGGCGATGACCAGCCGATTGCGCTCCTCGTCCTGGCGCATCTCGATGAGGTCCCCCGACTTGGCCAGGCGTATGACGTCCCGCAGTTTGTCCAGGTCGATGCCCAGCTCGGTATCGTTGGCCGAGAATTGTTCGAAGGCCGCCTTGTCGAGGTGCAGGTCGATCATCGCCACGTGGGCCGGGTCCACCGCCTTCAACGAGATGCCGTTGGCGTCGATCTTGAACTTGGCTTCATCGATGAGAGTTGAAACGACGTCCACGACGCCCTTGAGCGTCTCGGACTTCAGCTTGGCTTGGAACATCTATCTCCCCTTTCCATGCAGTAATGGAATGATGTATTATAATCCTTCTTTTAAGGGTAATGGACGATGAAATAACGGGGATCAGCCGTACTCGCGCCAGGAATGCTGACACTTGACGCAACGATAGATCTTGGTCTCGGGCTCATCGGCGGCGCGGGTCTGTCTCAGAACCCAGAACGCCTCATTGTGAAGACATTTGGGGCACTCCACCTTGGCCTTGGGCAAAGTGGCCGCGTTGCTTTCCACCACCAGCATCTCCTTATCTCTTTTCTTGCTGGCGACATAGCATTCATCCTTCTCGAAGGCCAGATGTTTCTGGCATTTCTTGCAAAAGAGAAGGTTCTTGCCATCCACCTTCTGGGGGAACATCAAGGATTTGCATTCGGGGCAGAACATGTGAACGCTCGAAAATTAGAACTGCCTATTAATACTATTGCCTAAGCACCATCGTCGAGCGCAAGCATCAGATGAAGCGCCAATCCCCCTGTCCAGCATCCTCGTCCAGGTCCTTCGTCCTCGCTGCCCTGTCCTTGGAAGGGCGGGAGTGGGACTGGCGGTGGCTGGCCGATGAGGCGGCGGCACGGCGCATGGCCTTCACGTTGCGCTTGGCATGCGATGGCGAGGACACGAAGTCGATCTCGGCCCGGTCCACTCCACGGTCCACTGGGCTGGTGATGTCATCCTCGTCTCCCTCATCATCGGAAACGGAGTGCATCTGGGAAAAACCCTTGGATGATTTGGTCTTCTTAACCGAGGCGGTCTTCCTGACGGGCGGGGCTTGAAGAACCCCCCATCGGGTCGGGTCTTGGTCTTTCGGGAACCGTTGTTGAACATCACGGTCATGCCCTGGCCGCCATTATCGGACAGGTAGTCCATCTCCCTCCAGGCCTGGAGGGCCAGGGCGCCACCGATGTACGCGAACGCTAGGGTGAGGATGTAGACGTCCAGGTGGACACCGGTGCCCACTTGTATCGCCCCGATGTACATCTCGGAGTACTGCTCGGCAAAGATCACGTACGGTCCGAAGGACGGTGAGAGCGAGACCACGAAGGCGTAGATGTTGTCCGTGGTCATCTCCCAACCGACATACTCGGATTGGAGGATCCAAGAGACCGCCGCGAGGACCACCAGCGGCACCAGGGCGGCGGCGACGCCGATCAATGGACGGCCAGCCCGGCGGCCGCACACATAGCCGCTCACCATCGGACCGATGATGGGCAGCCACCAGAGGAGGAATGTTAGAATGGAGGCGTACTTCACCGCCCCCCAGAAACTGTATGGGCTGACGGCATCGTGGCGCTTTCGCTTCTTCTTGTGCGATTCACCAATCTTGTACACCCCATTGTCCAATAGGGTGCTGGTGATGTCATCATCATCAGCCTTACGTCTGAGCACTCCCATCCCTCAGGTCGGACGAATGTCCGACATAATATATCAATACTGCATATTAATGCTTTTGGTAATCCCAAATTTCCACTATCCAGATATCAGAAAGAAATCGTCAGACATTCGTCCCATCACTTGGGGACGTAGCACCACAGGTTGGCCCTTATCAACGCGTCCCGAGTGTTCTCCGGCGTGATCCTGCGCGGGTTGGTCTGATTCTGAAGCATCTCCGAGTACGGGTACTCGATGTACTCAGCCAAACGCTTCAATTTCTCTGCGGGAAATGCCTGGTTACCTAGCAGTATCTGCAGGACGCTCCATCCTGGATGGATGCGGGACCTGTAGCCCAGCTCCCTTCCCAGCCCGTTCAGGCTTCCTGCCTTGTCCAGGCCCTTCTTGATGATCTCGGCCCGGAAAGCAGATTTCAACCAAACCTTGTCCAACTCTGCTTGGGAATGCGTCTTATTGCGGAATGATGCCGCGAATTCGGACACATCCCTGCTATTTTCCGTTGATAATATTTAATGCATTCGCTCATTAATGAGGGAAATAACGTAGAATAAGAGCACTTTTCGCGTAATTACTATTTAAACATGCCAAAGTGACACGTTAAAGAACAATGTGAACGCCTAGCTCCGGAAAAACGAGCTCAATGCTCACCCCATTCCCACGTGGTCGCCGAACCACAAATGAGATATAGGTACCGCTAAGTAGCCCCGCTCGATAAGATGGCCACCTTCCGAGCGGAGAAGAGGGTCAGGACCGAGGCGGAGGGCGACATGGTCGACCTCACTGCCTGGGTGAGAGAGCGCATAGGCGCCTCTAAGCTCAAGGAGGGTATCGCCTGCGTCTTCGCCTCCCACTCCACCGCCGCCATGGTCCTCATCGAGGACGAGGCGGGACTGAGGCAAGACCTAAAAAACTCCATGGAGAGACAGTTCCCCAAAGGCATCGAGTACGGTCACAACTCGGCCTGGGGGGACGGCAACGGACATTCACACGTCCGGGCCACGTCCCTGGGGCAGTCCGTCACGTTCCCCTTCAGCAATGGGGCTCCGGACCTTGGCACATGGCAACAGGTGGTGCTGGTGGAGCTTGACAATCAAGGCCGGGACAGGCACGTCGTGCTGCAACTGGTAGGTGACTAGAGCTGATCGCATTCACATTCGCAAGAGGTAGAGAGAAATGAAGATCCAATTCCTAGGAGGCGCCGAGGAGGTGGGCCGACTTGGCATGTTAATGAAACACAAGGACACCAGCATTTTGTTGGAGTACGGTTTCAAGATCAATGCCAAGGACCACCTTGACCCAACGAAAAAAAAGGCCCCCGAATATCCGATGCCGTGCCCACCAGTGGACCACGCGCTGCTGACCCACTGCCACATCGACCACAGCGGGATGATGCCAAAGCTTTGTGGGGCGTATAACACCAAGCTATATGCCACTCCGCTGACGATCAATGTCTCGGAGCTTCTGTTCTATGATGGCCTGAAGGTGGCTGAACGGGAAGGCTATGAGCCGGCCTATCAGGAGGAGGACATCGAGGCGGCCATGCGCAACTTCGAGCCCATCCACTTCGGTCAGACGATCGACCTGGCCGGTTTCGAGGTGAAGGCCCACTCCGCCGGGCACGTGCCTGGAGCGGCGATGTACGAGCTTCGCGGACAGAAGACCACCTTGTTCACCGGGGACCTCAACACCGAGAACACCAGATCTGGTCTACGGCGCTCACCCTGTGAAGTGCGACAACCTCATCATCGAGTCCACCTACGCCGGCCGGAAGCAGCGCGACCGCCTCAAGGAGGAGGCGCGCTTCGTGCAGAAGGTCAAGGAAGTGGTGGAACGAGGGGGAAAGGCCATCATCCCCTGCTTCGCCGTGGGGAGGATGCAGGAGGTCATGCTCATCTTGAGGAATCTCAAGTACGACATGTGGGTGGACGGCATGGGCAAGACCGTCAACCGGATGTACCTGGACATGCCCGAGTACTTGCGCAACGAGAAGGACATGAAGTATGCCAAGCGCGTCTTCAACGAGGTCCGCACCGCCTCCACTCGGGAGCGATCCATGAAGGGAGAGGTCATAGTCACCACCAGCGGTATGCTGGACGGGGGTCCGGTGCTGCGCTACCTCATGAAGGAGAGGGAGAACCGTAAGAGCGCCGTGCTCATCCCTGGCTACCAGGCCGAGGGTTCTAACGGTAGGACACTGCTCGACAAGGGCAAGATCGCAGTCGAGACCGAGGTCATCGGGGAGAAGGAGCTGGTGGACGTGAAGTGCGAGACGCAGGTGTTCGACCTGTCCGCCCATGCCGATCACGCCGAGCTGCTCGCCTTCATCCGCGCATGCGACCCGGAGAAGGTCATCTTCATGCACGGGGACAACCGGCAGCTCCTCGCTGACGAGTTGAAGGGCGAGATGGAGGTCTACATGCCCATGACCGGTGAGGAGCTAGAGATCTGAGGTGAGGTCTTGAAGCTAGCCGACCTTCTCGCGGAGGACGTGGGCGATGGGGACATCACCACCGAGCTCTTGATCGGTGACGAGAGGGGCGAGGCGGTCATCACCACTGGCGAGGACTGTGTGCTAGCGGGATTGCAGGAGGCGATGGACCTGTTCCGCCACCTCGGCCTGGAGACACGGACCGATGTGAAGGACGGGCAGCGCCTGGTCAAGGGCCAAGAGGTCCTGGTCATCTCTGGCCCGCTGCGCCTCATCCTACGCGGCGAACGAGTGGCGTTGAACTTCCTGATGCGCATGAGCGGCATCGCCACCTTGACCCGTTCCTTGATGGACCAATGCCAGAGGGTCAATTCCTCGGTTCGCATCGCCGCCACCCGGAAGACCACCCCCGGTTTCCGCCTTTACGAGAAGAAAGCCGTACGCCTGGGCGGAGGCGACCCGCACCGGTCCCGACTGGACGACGGAATACTGATCAAAGACAACCACTTGGCGGTGGTGGGTTCGATCACCCAAGCGGTGGAAAGGGCCAAATCGCTCTCATTCTCGAAGAAGGTCGAGGTGGAGGTGGAGACGCTGGGAGGGGCCGAGGAGGCCGCCAACGCCGGGGCCGACATCATCATGCTCGACAACATGGGCGTTTCCGAAGCGGAAAGGGCCTATCGGGCCATCAAAGCCATCGACAAGCGAATCGTGGTCGAGGTATCTGGAGGGATAACCCCGCAGAACGTCGCCTCCTATGCCAGGTATGCGGACGTAATTTCCATGGGGTACATAACCCATTCAGCCCCGGCCATCCAGTTCAGTCTGCACATCGTCAAGGTGAGCCGCTGATCGGCCCCAGCTTGATGCGATGGTAGCGCAGCCCGATCTCCTCCGGGGTCGCCCCGAAGGCCAACGCCATGAGCTCGGAGAGGTGCAGGACCGGCAGACCCCCTTTCTGTCGCAGGTCGAACTGGCTGAAGCAGAACGGACATGGCGTCAATATGCATGTCGCCCCGGAACGGCGATAGCTCGAGCACACGTCCTCCAATATGCCGGCTGGAGACGCCATCGTCCACGCTCGCCACACCGCCCCCGCAGCATTCTGGCCAACCCTCCTCGCTCACAACCGTCGACCCCAGCCAGCGGGCGACGTCCCCCAACATCCTGGGGGCATAGGCCCTCTCGCGCAGGTCCGCCTTGCTTGGTCTGAGCACATGGCAACCAGAGTGCGGGGCTAGCTTGAATGCGGATAGGTCCCTTCTCACAAGGCTCTTCACGCTCTCTTCCCCTTTATCGTGGGCCAGGTCCAAAAGGTGGCGTACCTTGACCCCGCCCCGGTATTCTCGACCCAGGTCGGAAAGGATGAGGTTCACCTTATCGCGCACCGCAGGCTCCTGCAGCGCGTGCCATGCCTCCTGGAACGAGAGGTAGCACCCATTGCACAGGGTCAGCACGTCCCTTCCGTCCGTCTCTGCGATGGCAAGCATGCGGGCCACCGTCACCAGCCAGGTGTCCGCCGCCATGGAGCGCAGCCCGATGGGTTCGACGCAGCAGGTGGCCCCCGGCAAGGGCCTGTGGTCGACCCCCATCGAGTCCAGCGCGATCAAGGAGGCCTTCTCCAGATTGGGCACCCTGGTGGGGATGAGGCACCCTTTGAAGAGGTAGTACCTATCGCTCAAGAGGGGCCCTCCCCAAAGTGGTGGCTTTGACCAACGCGGCCAGCTCCTCGAGGGTCTTGGCATCGGAGGTCAGCTCGGTCAGGCCCAGCTCCTTGCGCAACTTCTTGGTGAGGCCACTGTTGGGGAAGGCCAGCCCGGTCCTCATGAACAGCTTGGCCTCCTCCTGGAACGACTTGGGGCAGTGACCGGCCAAGGTCGCCCGCCCCCTCATCTCCTGGATGCGGTCGGAGGGTGAGACCCCCAGTTGGCACCTTTCCGTGCAGGAGTTGCACATGGCGCAGAGCCAGAGCTCCGGGGCATCGGGCTTGAGCAGGGAGAGGTGCAGCTTGACCATGGTGTCCGCCGGCTTGATGCCACCATGCCTTTGGCTGGGGCACACCCCGGCGCACTGCCCGCATTGATGACAGCGAGCCAGCTCCCCCAACGGATCGGGTCCATCCGAACTCTGTCCCAATCGCCTCTATGCGCACGCCCTCGGTAAGGCGCTGCCACATTAAGCCGTTTATTGTCCCCCCATCGATGGGTCCGATGTGCTTCGCCCCCCTGATGTGGCTCGGTCAAAAGTATGATATCCGGGCCTGACCTACGCTAACGCATGAGCGTCAGGATCGAGGACAACGACTGTCAGTTCTGTGGCAAGAAGGCCAAACAGTTCTGCTTCGCCGCCTTCATCTGCGAGAGCCAGGAATGCGTGGACAAGGCCCGCGAAGAGCGAGGCGGTCCGGGCGGCCACATGAAGAAGAAGGCGCATCCGGAGCCCATCGTGTTCGACGAAGACGGATGAGCATCATTTCTTGAGACGGGAGGCGGCGAGCGAGAAGAGGTCCACCAGCTCGATCCTCGGCCGGCCCACATACGTACCCATCTCCTTCTGCGCGCAGCTCAGGTGGATGAGGCATTTCGGACAGGCGGTCACCAGCCTTTCAGCCCCGGTGGACCGCGCCTCCTCCAACCTGGTGAGCTGCCATGACTTGGTGACGCGGTCGCATTGGGCGAAGCAGGTGCTGCCGCAACAGGCGGAGCTTGCGCCGCTGCGTCCCATCTCCACAAGCTCCCCCATGCCCTCGATGAGCGCCCTCGGCGCCGCATAGATGCCGGAGCCCCTTCCCAGGCGGCACGGGTCCTGGTAGGTGAGCCTCTCCGTCGAACTGGAAAGTTCCAGGCGGCCTTCCCGCAGCGCCGCCTCCAACAACTGGCTCAGGTGCACCACCTCGAAGCCCAGGTCGCCGAACCTTTCCTGGTACACCCGGCCGATGGTGTGATGGCACTCGGGACAATAGGTGACGATGGTGCGCACCCCGCTCTCTCGGATGGCACAAAGGTTCTGCTGGGCCAATCGATCGAAGGTCTCCATCTCCCCCAGCCAATAGGCGTCGTGGCCACAGCAGCGCTCCTCACGGATCAACCTGGGCTTGATGCCGATGGCGTTGAGCAGCCTCACCGCCGACCGTGGCATGTCCGGAAGGTCGGGTTGGAAATCACGGAAAACGACGTCCAGCACTGGCACGCACCCTACGAACATGGCCACCTCAGACCGTTCGTCGAACTGAAGGTCCGGAGCGATCCAGCTGTGCTTATGTCCATGGCCTTTGCCGGCGGCGTCCAGGTCTCGGATGGCGGACACGATTCCAGCATGGGTGCGTATCGGCGCGTCTATGCCGTTGCGCTCCACCCGCACCTCGCGCATGAAGCGATGGAAGTCCACCCCCTGGGGGCAGATCGTCGTGCAGGCGGCGCAACCCATGCAGGACCAGAGGTCCAGACCCTCCGACCCGCCTCGGTCGGCGAACTCCTCCATGAACTTGCGCGGCGAGAACCGCCTCGCACCATGCGCCGCCGGACAGGAATAGGTGCAATGGCCACAGGAGATGCAGTCATAGGCCCGGTAGCGTCTGGCCGCCTCAAGGCTGGTCACAGCCCACCTCCGGCAGCGGCCCCAAAGAACGGACGAGCTCGACGAACTCCCGGCAGGTGCTGGCGAACAGGGCCCCCTCACCGGCCGAGATCCAACGCAACAGCAACCTCTCCCTGCCAATTCCCAAGCGTTCCAAGATGTCACCGGTGTCGGCGATCCGCTGCCTGGCGCGCTCGTTGCCTTTGAAATAATGGCAGTCGCCGATGTGGCAGCCCAGGACCATGACGCCGTCGGCCCCGTTGCGGAAGCAGCGCAGGACATAGCTGGGCTCGACCCGCCCGGAGCACATCACCCGCACCACCTTGACGTTGGTGGGGTATTGGAAACGGCTCACCCCGGCCAGGTCGGCCCCGGCGTAGGCGCACCAGTTGCAACAGAAGGCCACCACGCTCGGTTCCCAGGTCATCACCGTTTCCTCCAGCCCAGCGTTTGGATGGGCCTCCACCTCCCAACCGGGCCGCCTTGACATAGACTTTTCGATGACGCTCGGACCGAACGCTGCGTTCGGGGGCAAGTATTATTTCCCGCCTGCTAGACTACCTCTCCGATGCCCCTGCGAATCGTCGGGTTCAACCGCACCTCCTTGTTGGACTGGGACGGGAAGGTGGTCGCCACCGTCTACCTCCAGGGCTGCAACTGGCGTTGCGGCTTCTGCCACAACGTCGAGCTGGTGCAGCCCACCTCCAGCCTGGAGGAGGTGCCTTTCCCTGTCATCGAGGAATACGTGCACAGCAACAGCGAGTTCCTGGACGGGGTGGTGATCACCGGAGGGGAGCCCACCCTGCACGACGACCTTCCCGATCTGATCCACAGGTTCCGGAAGATGGGGATGAAGGTCAAGCTGGACACCAATGGCTCCCGGCCAGAGATGCTCTCCGACCTGATCGGCTCAGGTTCCCTGGACTTCGTGGCCATGGACATCAAGGCCCCCTTGAACGAGAAGTACTCCGAGGTCGCCAGGGTGAACGTGGACCTTCCCGCCGTAAAGCGTTCCATAGCCCTGATCATGGACCACATGCGCGATTACGAGTTCAGGACCACCGTGGTGCCTTTCTACCTCGATACGAAGGACATCGAGGCCATCGCCTCGTTCATAGGCGGGGCGAAGAAGTATGCCCTGCACCAGTTCGGGAACAGGAGCACCCTGGACCCGCGCCTCGGCGTGATGGACCCCTATCCGGACGCCAAGGTGATGGAGATGGCGGAGCGGGCCAGGCTGTACGTTCGCAAGGTGGTCGTGAGGGGGACCAGCTGACCTGATTCCGTTTTTGGGTAATGTGGTGGACATGCTTTAATACCCTGCAACCGCTCCGAAGAGTGTCAATCTACCCAAGGTCCTGAGCACTGGACAGGAGTGGGGGCAATGACCAACGGCCAAAGACAAAAGACATACATCGAAGGCTTCGACAGGATCATGGAAGGGGGCGTGCCAGAAGGCCATCTGGTATTGGTGGCAGGGACGCCAGGCACCATGAAGTCCTCGCTTTGCTATTATATGCTCTACAACCACGCCATGGAGTCCGGCATGACCTCGGTCTATGTCACCCTGGAGCAGTCCCGGGACAGCCTGCTCAAGCAGATGGAGAAGATGGGCATGCACACCGACCAGGTGAAGGACAAGGTCCACGTGCTTGACATGGGCATCATCCGTCGCAAGCTGAAGGAGGTGCAGGGAGGTTCGTCCTGGTTGCACGTCTTCAAGTCCTACATGGCCAACCTCAAGGACAACCTTGCCTACAAGGTGCTGGTGATCGACTCCCTCGAGGTCCTGGAGACCATGGCCGAGGTGACGAACCGACGCACCGAGCTCTTCTACCTGTTCGAGTGGCTCCGGGACCTAGGGGCGACGGTGCTATTGATATCCGAATCGTCCACGGACCGCATCATGGACGGGCGGTTCGATGAGGGCTACCTCTCCGATGGCATCATCACGCTGAAGATGCAGGTCATCCGAGACGTGGAGACCCAGAGGCGCATCCGTTGCGTCAAGATGAGGGAGACCAACCACGACCCCTCCTACTATTCATTGCTATACAACAACGGCAAGTTCCAAGTGACGCGTGTGATCAGCGAGTGATGCCCATGGCATGGAAGTACGAGTGCCCCCGATGCGGTTCCGCCATCAAACCCGGCGACGAGCAGTGCGACCGATGCGGCGAGGAGATGGTCCGTCAGGACGTAAGGACAGTGGACCGTACCAAGGTCAAACCGTTCACGGTGGAGCGCATCGGCAGCGAGAAGCGCACCATGGAGATGGACTTCAACGCCGTTCGCGAAGAGGACCGCAAGGAGCAGGCCCAGGTCACCGAGGCCAAGGAGCAGGCCAACTCCAACGGTCTGGCCCTCGAATCTAGGTTCAAGGTCATGGAGCAGGAGCTCAAGACCTACCGGGAGAAGATGGACCAGATGGAGATCAAGCTGCGCAAGGCCGGTGTCGTGCCGCCTCCGCCCACACCATTGCCGGACAAGGAGCTCCTGGCCGACATCGCCAAGGAGCTGAACGTTCAGCTGGGGAAAGGCTGCGATTGCAATGACGGGACCATGGTGCAACCCACGCACATTGAGAAACTGGACCATTTGCTGGGAGGCGGCGTCCCATCAGGGCACCTGGTCTTGGTCACCGGTGCACCAGGCACCATGAAGACCACCCTCACGTTCACGATGCTCTTCAACGCGGCCAAGCGCGACGGGCATCACTGTCTGTACATGTCGCTGGAGCAGAGCCGGGAGGCCATCATAAAACAGATGGAGCGCATGGACATGCGCGCCTCAGAGGTGGAGGACCGCCTCATGCTCGTGGACATGATCGGCCTGCGCAAGGCCATGGTGAACGAGCCAGGGGACTGGCGCAGCATACTGCTGAAGTATGTGCAGAACATCAATGCCGGCAAAAAGCTCAACATGATGGTCCTCGACTCCCTGGAAGCGTTCCGTTCCCTTACATCGGGGCGTCTCACGCGTCGGGACATGAAGGACCTGTTCGACTGGTTCAAGGAGCTCAACATCACGGTGTTCCTGATCGCGGAGAATTGGACCATCGAGACCCAGGAGGCATATCTGGCCGACGGCGTCATCGAGCTGAACATGAAGGAGCTGGACGATCTGAAGGTGCAGCGCTGGGTGCGCGTGCCGAAGATGCGGACCATGAACGCGGACACGCGCTACCACGCCATATTCCACGATGGCCGCAAGTTCGTGCTCACCCTGCCCATCGTCCAGATGGACCGCAGCGTCCATTCATAGTGCTGATGATGATAACTGACCGACAAGGTTTATTAGGGCACTCTGTGCTGTAAGAGCGAATCGGATGCCAGTTCACATCGAGCGTGTCAAGACCTACATCCAGAACTTCGACGACTATATCCAGGGTGGCATACCCAAGGGACAGGTGGTCATGGTGGCCGGGGCGCCTGGTACCATGAAGTCGTCGGTCACTTACAGCATACTCTACCACAATGCGTTGCACAACAACATTCGCAGCGTCTACATGACCTTGGAGCAGTCCAAGGGCAACCTCATGGAGCAGATGACGCTCATGGGCATGGACGACCCGAAGGTGCACGAGTACGTGCAGATAGTCGACCTTGGCCTGATCAGGCGCAGCCTGACCGAACTGAGCGCCAAGGGCTCCTGGATGCAAGTTTTCAAGATGTACGCGGAGAACCTGAAGAACACCGTCGGGTTCGACCTGCTGGTCCTCGATTCCTTGGACGTGCTGGAGATGGCCGCGCAGATCCGCGACGACCGGCGCACCGAGCTGTTCTACCTGTTCGAGTGGCTACGCGGTCTGGGAGGGGTGACCTCTTTCATGATATCGGAGATCACGCCGGAACAGATGTTCAACGCCAAATACGACGAAGGGTATCTGGCCGACGGCATCATCGCCCTGAAGCAACAGGAGATCGGCGAGGCCGATGTGCAAAGACGCATCCGCGCCGTGAAACTGCGCAGCACCAACCACAAGGCAGGCTACTTCTCGCTGCTGTACAGCGACGGCATGTTCCGCGCCACCAACGTCATCAGCCAGTAGGGTGACTCTCGAAGAAACGGAGGACGTCCCCGGCAGGGTCATCGGTGAGCCGCAGGTCGATCTGGGACTTGAACCGGCTCGCCCGGCTGTCCAGGATGACGCAGGCGCCGACATCGTTCTCGTTGCGGATGAGGCGGCCCATGGCCTGGAGCATCTTGCGCACTGCTGGTGCGTCCGCCGCGTACTCCCAGCCCTTGCCGTACCTCCTGTCATAGAGCTCCCGCAGGCGCTGCTGCGTCAGGGTGGGCGAAGGGTAGGGGATCCCGGCGATGATGGCGAGCTCCAGTTCCTCCTCGGGGAAGTCCAGGCCCTCCGCCACCCGGCCTCCCATCACCGTGAGCATGACCGCCCCGCGCTCCTGCTTGAAGCGCTCCACCATGCCCATCAGGCGGTCCTGGGACATGCCCTGCTCTTCCTTGTAGACCTTCCCCCGCAGGCCGCCCTCGAGCCCGCGCAAGGACAGCTGGCGCATGACCCGGTAGGAGGGGAAGAACACCATGGTGTTGCGTCCCACCTCGTTGCATAGCCGGACGATATGGTCCTTCATCCGGTCCGCCATGGCATCGTCCCGCATCGATTCGTATGAGGCGTTGATGTCCTTGGCGCAGAGGACCAACCGATTCTCCTTGGGGAAGGGCGATTCGAAGGTGCGCCGCACCGCCCGGTCCCCCAGACCCACCACCTGCACATATTGCGTCAAAGGTCGCAAGGTGCCGGACATGTGCACGCTGGCATGGCAGGAACGGAACACGTCCAGGCTGACGCAGGGGTCCAAGACATACCGCCTCCAGCCCCATCAGCTCACCGTTCCTGGCCAGGAATAGGAACCGCGTCGCCTCCACCGACGACCAGGACATCAGCCTCTCCGCCAGGTGCAAAGTGCTGGACGGGGGTTCCTTTCCCTCCTTGACCGCCATCTCGATCATGGTCTGCCCATGGTTGAAGAGGTTGGCCACCAGTGCGGTCAAGCCCTCCTGGTCCAAACCGCTTGATTTCCTCAACGATTCGATCAGGAATTCCCTCCCCACCTCGACGCTGTCCTTGCCCTCGCATCGGCCCGCCCCATCGGCCAGAACCGCGAACAAAGCCTCCAGGAACTTGTCCAGGGTGAGGTTGGGGGCGAGCTTGGGGTTGCCGAACGACTTCCTCTCCTGGCGGACCCCGCTGATGAGCCCGGCGTCGATGGAGAAGCTCTCCTCCTCCCTCGCCCGGTCCGGGAGGTTGTGCGCCTCATCGACGATGACGATGAGGTCCTCGAGCTCGACCTGCATCTGCTCCAGCAGCTTCTCCCGCACCTCCTTGGCCAGGATGTAGTTGTAAGGCGCGACCACCAGATGGGCCAGGGGGAGCATGGAACGCATGACCTCGCGAGGGCAACAACCCATACGCTCGCAGCGGTCGATCAGCTCCTCGGCGGTCGGTACCTCCCCGGTGAGGTACTTCTTCCACCATTCCGGTCCCTTGCGCCTGAAGTTCTCATAATGGCGGCATCCCCCGCTCTGTCCGGCGCGGGTGCGCTTCTTCATCTCCTCGCAGAGCCGGGCCATCTCGGCCGGTCCCAGGTCCTCGTCCATGTCCCGCTGGGCGGGGCAGGTGGAACGCCTTCCCTGCAGGGCCATGCAGGGCACCGCGGTCCTTTCATTGATGGCGCGCATCTCCACGACCACTTGCCTGGCCTGAGAGTTGGTCCGGGTCACGTAGAGGACCCTTTTACTAGCGGGGAGAGAATGCTCAAGCACGCCAGAGAGGGCGCAGACCGTCTTTCCGGTGCCCGTGCCGCTCTCCATCACGATATGGGACCCTTGACCGACGTTCTCGGCGATGAACCTCACGATCTCCAGCTGGTTGGCCCGGGGGAGATACGGGAAAAGCCCTTCCTCCGGGTTGGAGGGACGGGCCTTCTTCGATGCGATCTGGTCCTCTTTGGGGTGTGACCGCTTTTTTCGGCCTCTCAACCTGCTCTCCATCCAATTCCTCGATGGGATAGGACATGCCGCATCTTCGACAAAGATACCGGTTGCCTCTACGGAAAAGAATGGAGTTGCAGTCCTTGCAGAAGAGGCCGGCCATCTGGCGGGCTATCTTCGGCCGTTCCTTAATGCTTTGCCCGAAGGGGTCTGAAAGTGTGGCGGCGGCCTTACCGTCAAGAATTAATAATGGTATTCGTTTTTGTGGTCTCACTGGGCTCATGGTCTAGCGGCTATGACGTTTGCCTCACACGCAGAAGGTCGCCGGTTCGAATCCGGCTGAGCCCACCACACTTCTCATCCAGACATTTATTTTCTGATTTCAATTCAATCCTTTTCGCGCTTGTTAGCTGGCTCGGGTCGGAACAGCGAATTGTACGCTTCATTGACCCTCGCGAACGCAGGTACGGCCCGGGCGCGGCAATAGTACCGCTCCGTGGTCTTCGTCGATGCGTGCCTCATGCTCTGCGATACCTGATCTATCGGGACGCCCGCGTCCAGGGCGAGCTGCCCGCCGGTGGGCCGGCAGTCCTTCCACTTGAAGTCGATGCCCGCCTCCCGGCTGATCTCGTCCTTCAGACGGCCGAAGGCCTGCTGGGTGTAGATGCCTACGCCTTTGGGGGATATGGCCGGTATCAAGGCGGTAACCTTGCCCTCGTCCAGACCTTTGCACCGCAGCATCTCCGCCCTCGCCCTCAGGAAGTCGACCGCGAACGGCCTCAGCACGTCCGGCAAAGGTAATCGCATCACCTCGCCGTAGCGGCCCCGGCCCTTCGGGCAGACGATCAGAAAGGTCCCCTTGCGCAGGTCCAGGTCCTTGAGCGATGCTTGGCGCAGCTCTCCCGGACGGAGGCGGAGGAAGGTGAGCATGGCGATGGCGAAGCGGCATACGTCGCCCTTCCATCCGCCCACCTTCTCGCACGCTCGGAGCATCTGCCCCAGGTCCTCCTGGTCCAACGAGTACGGTTCCTGCAGCTCATGGCCGGGCTTGATCTTGCCGTCGGCGAGCATGTCCTCCACCACTCGATTGTCGCACTCGCGGCAGACCGCCTTCAGCAGCTGCATGTACTTGCGCAGCGTCGAGCACTTCATCCCTCTGCCCTTTAGCGAGAGGAATATCTCCAGGACATCGTCCTCCGTCAGCAGGGAGGGGTTCGAACTGCTTATCATTCCCGCCTCGTGGAGGTGCTGCACCGCCTTGGCGAGGAAGTGCAGCTTGCGCTCCCTCTCGGCGATGGTCCCCTCGGACAATCGGCCTCTCGCTTTCCTCAGGTATCTTCGATAGGCACACACGAAGGGATAGCGACCCATGTTGCTTCCGCTCCTGTGCCCTTCTTGAGGACCTGTGCCAGGTCGGAAAGGAGCATGGCCCCTCCCTCTCTTGACTTCGGTCCTCGAGGTGAGTTGTCCGCGCCTCGGCGGTATCCTCCCCTCGGTGGAAGTATTGGAGGACGAGGTAGATAGCGGTTCGCTGCTCGACCTATTCCGGGGAAACTTCGTCGCCGGTGGTTCGACCGTTCGCTTCGATGCCTCTGGCGGTCAACCATCCGAGGCTGACGCCCTCGAGACCTTTTCGGCCATTGAACCGAGCGACGTCAACTTCGCCTCCGGTGACCTGAAGAATTTTCTCTTCCTTGTCACAGTACATGCCTCCTTTTGTGGGGCTGATGCGAAACATGACGCTTCGAGATTAAAAAGGAAAGCACGTTCTCGATAGGTTACCAGTATCTTGGCGGGATCGTAGGCAGGGGCCTTTCCTTCGCGATTGAAAGGGTTTCGAGTTCATGCCTTGTCCGAAGTCCTCTAAGCGCCGTGCTTGAGGCCTAAGCCCGCGAAATGCCGTCCGATGACGAAGGGGAGGGGCGCGCACCCCCCGCATTTCGCAAACCGAACGCAATCCCGACAACCGTCTTCCCTTAGAGGCGAGTGCGAGGTGCGGGACGGAGATCTCGCTCGAACAACGATTTCGATTGAGACTTCACTTGCGACATCTTCCGATGATGTTACGTCAGCTTAGCACTCGTGCTAGTTCCGACGCTCCGGACGTAGTCCGGGAGGTTGTAAAATCGACCATTTTCCCGGAGCAGAAGACCTTGAGGAAATGGCGAAGATGAAACGCTCGATGGAGACCTTTGTCAATCGGATATCGCACTAGTGTCGCCAAATATTTCAGCGATGATGAAGATAGGAGCAGGTACCCTATTATCGAGAGAGATCGAATACAATGGTCCTGGCGATTGTTGATCATATCCCGCTCTCGGACCGTAATGGGATCGTAGAAAAATGCGCACCGAATCATATGAGAGGTTGCACCTGTCTTCATCCATCACACCAGACATTGTGATCCCATCTTGGCTCTTCATGAAGAAGAGATAATCCATGGAGCACGGCTGAACAATTTCACTGATTGTCATCATAGACGCAGAGGACGTTCATGGCCTCGCAATCGTTCGTTGCATATTATTGAAGGGTTGCATGATGGTGTTCATGCCCAGCTGGAAGCGCGAGTTCGAGGTGGAGCAGTTCAGATGGATCATGTAAACCTCTCAATCAATTGATTCTGCCGCCTTTAATCCTTTTTTTAAATTCTCTATCACTTTCGTTAGCTGTGGTTGCCGGTAATATTTTCCCGGTAACACGATGATACTCGTACGCAACTGAGAGAGCAATATTGTAATTAATCGTGTAGATGTGACCGTTCATCGGATAAATCCCGCCCGATCCTGCCTTTGTTTTAGCCTTATCTGTTTCCTCGGAATTTGCCCAATAGCCAAGAACATCAGGCCACCTTAATTTTATCTCCTTTGATGGATTCATGTAGAGAGTTAGACCCTCATCTTTTATTTGGACGATTATTGGCCGGGTATAATATTGTCTATACCATACTGCCAATAAAAACAAGAATGCAATACCAATCATTGTAAAAAGAGTTACCCATCCGTCATACGGTCCTGATTTTAAAACGAGTGCAATTATACCTATAGCCACAATTATCGTGGCCATAGATAACGAGAAATTAACGATGACCATATTCGGTGGATTGTCATATTTCATTTGATCCCCTCACGAATCCCAATACGCAAGATCGATGCCTATTGATGTGGCCCCACACACAGTTGCAATACCATTGATACATCGTGCACTTTGAGATGGTTTTAGAAAGACCATTTCACATATAGAGGCCCCTGTTACAAATCCTGCCCCAAGTAAGGCCAACCAGGCAAAGGTGTCGCTATTGAACACAGTTAATGGCATCCCTATTATCATCGATATTATTGCCAGAGTCAGTAGTGCTCCTTCCTTGAAGAACTTAGCGCCCGCTATCACGAAGGAGCCGAGACCAAAGAAAGTACCAACGATGTCTATGCAAAATGATATGGCACCAGCGGCGATCGAGGTATTGGATGGCCTTTCATCACCCATGACGCCATCCGCCCAACTCTGGACCGCTGATGCGGTACGCGGGATCAGACCATCGAACTGTTCGCTGTATGTCTTCATCAGAATATCGACGATGACATAGGACACGATCAAACTAATGACCAAGGCGATCACGGACCCGATACCAATGGTGATGACCTCTATCGCCGTCAGTATGACATCGATGATGAGAACGGCCGCAAGGACATTGAGAAATAGTTTCGAGTTGAAAGCGTCCGCCAGGTTTTTCTTCGTCGTCGGGGAGACCGTTCCACTGCTCTTATAGTCATTCTCTGCCGCGATCACCGCGTTCAAAATGCCTAAGTTATAATTGTCCACCTCTTTCTGTATCGGGTCGATGAATGGACTGAGCATGGAATCCAGTAATGAGGAAACATAGTCCTCTAGCCAATTCGTGAACTCATCCCAGGCTTTCTTCAGTTCGTCTACCTTGCCTTTTATCTCTGAGTAGCCCGCAATTGTTAGTTTCTTGATGAATTTCATACCAATATCTGCCATGAACAAAACCAGCGCGAAGAACCCTCCATTCACAAAGACCACCAAGCAGTCGAAGAGGAAGTCGCCGATGTCGCTCAGTATGCCGGTGATGCCGAGGTAGTCGGGCATGTTGCCCAGTCCGTCGTTGTCGATGACTCTCGGGATGGCGGAGAGCACGTCCCTCGGTAGGTGCAGCAGGCAGAGGGCGGAGGTCGTCGATATGGTGACGTTGTTGCCGATACGATCCCCTGCTTTATTTTTGGTCAGGTTCGTCAAGAGGAGCTCCGCGTTGGCTGCGGTCATGGTCTTTGATATTGAGACGACGACGTGACCGGAACTTACACTCAGACTGCTATTGGCGTAGTAGAAATCGGCATCGTACAACAGGTTGTTGGTGTTGATGGTGTCCAGGTGTGATAAAGTATAATTAAGACCGCATTCCAGCGCTATCGCCCTCGGAAGTATGACCGTGTGCATCCCCGTGGTGAAATGTGCGCTGGTGCCGCTGGAGACATTCAGATATAACATGTACACCTGCTGGTCGGCGTTGAAGCGGTAGTTGTTCGTGCCCACCTTGTATAGGCCGTAGTCGCCTCCGTTCCCGTCGGTTCCGTTGATCACTATGACCTTGGCATTGCTCTGGATCTGTTTGCTCAGCTTGACTTTGACGTAAGCGTTGTCGCTGCCACCGGAGCCCTCATTCTCACCGACGAACGGCGTGGAGGATATGGTCCACGTCACGTCGTATTGATTGCTGCTGTCGGAATCGATGTCTAGCTGGATGTCGTCGCCCAGCCAGCCAGCCTCATCCGCCACGGCCTCGAAGTCGATATAGACCGAAGTGGCTGTCTCCGGCACGTCCACATCGTAATCCCAGTTCAGATTGTAGAGCTGGTCCTCGGTGGCAGTGAATCGCTTGGTGGCGAAGTTGATGTTCTCATCATGGTAGTGGATTACGAAGTAGCAGCTTGGGGTGCTGTCGCTGTTGATGTCCTGCCTTTGTTGCCATGATGCGGTAAGTTCCGTTCCTTTGTAACGATCACTAGAATCGTACCATGGATGGACGTCCCCGAACACGTTGGCCGATTCTGCATGATGGATAGATAAGGCTTATCTGAGCATGCTCTATTTTTATAATTAGGAAATAAGAATGCCCACCGTTTAGCGGTGGGTATAGGTTTTCCAGGCTGGAACCTGCGAACGTCGAAAGAATTGAATTGAAATTCCGACATCTGGCTCGGGCGATGAGTGATCTCGATTGAACCTGAATGTAATGCGGGTGGCGTATTATTATGACGACATGGAATGCCAGACGGTGATGAGCAAGTCCTGAGTGATGGATTTTAGGATAAGATTGGTTCCTGTCACGAAGGGAGGCCCGATACTCCCATCTTGTCCCTGGGCGGCTCCCTTCCCATCTTCGCGATGTACGATCTTTCAACCTCATAGGCCAATTCGTAGTTCATCCGGAAAAAGTGCCATCTCTGATCGCAAAGGACACCTCCTCGACCGTCCGAACCAAAATATGTCGTCAGGTCTCCTTTGCTCAGATTCAAGAATTTTATGTCGACCCATTTCACGAACCTCTTTCTTTTCCAGATGTAGGTGAACATTACTCCATCGTCCATGATCTCAACGTATCTCGGTCTCAATAAGAAAACCAATATAAAAATAGAAAATAGGCCTGCGAAACCAACGAGGATGAAGATAATCCAATAAAAAAAATCATAAAAAAATATAAATCCCAATGAAACAACGAAAAAAAACCAGAATAACCCAAGCGATAATCGTAATAATATTGCCTTTTGATAATTATAATTTATAAATATTTCGGACAATTCACCCCTCCTGATTTGAATCATTTAGTGCGACTAAAGAGAGGACAAGTGAACACACACCTAATAGACCACCAAACAGACCAACAGCGAAATCAAATCCACTTGATTTATATGTTGCTGCCAAACCAAATATTATCGATTCGACTCCAAAGGCAATTCCTGTATATGCGAAAATAAATTCAGAAAATTGATCATAATCTCCTGTTGCACCAAGGCCCCCAAATATTATGGCCATAAAACCTGCAACTATTGAAATCATTCCCCATGCATATTTCCATCCGGATGAAGCCAAGGATGCAATTGCTACCTTAGAGGCAAATTGACCAACAACCGCAGAGAAAATGGTCATCGCCAACTCAGCGCTTATTTTTGTCTGTGGGTTGTCAATTTGCTCTGTATCAACACTACAAGTCACTAATAAAATATTTAAATTTGATGCGGTGGTGAAAATAGATCCATGCCCTTTAATGGATGTCATCACGCTATCAGGAATCTCATTATTATCGCTAGAAAGACTAAAAGCACTCTGTATTATGTATCCAATTACCAAAGATACTGCAAGAGTCAAAATGAAACCAAAGATGTTGGTCATTCCAGTTATGATTAGTATGACCGCTTCAACAATGATGGCCAATCCGATAATTGCCCAATATAGATCGCCATCAAGTGATTTTGAAAGCGTATTTTTTGATGTTATTGTCACATAACCCATGCTTTGTAAGTCGTTCTTGCAATTTGTTAGAGCTGCGGCAACCGAAGTCAGGTATTCATCATATAGGTTTTTAATTGAACTGGTAATCTTTTGAAGCAACTGTGTTGCTATATCCCTGATAGAATCCAATATCCATTCAACGAAGTTGTTCAGCGCCTTCGCCATCTCGTCCACCGCGTTCTTGACGATGGTGGCCGCCGCGCTGAACATCTGCCCCAGCTTCTTCAGCCCCATCTCCGCCATGTGCAACAGCAGGAAGAGGAATCCGCCACTGGCGATGAATACCAGGCTGTCGAACAGGAAGTCGCCGATGTCGCTCAGGATCCCTTCCATGTTCAGATAGTCGGGCATGTTGCCCATGCCATCGTTGTCGATGACGCTCGGGATGGCTGAGAGCACGTCCCTTGGCAGGTGCAGCAGGTAGAGGGCGGAAGTGGTCGACATCGTCACGTTGTTGCCGATGCGGCCACCGCTGGCGTTCTTCGTTAGATCCAGAAGAAGCTCCTCCGCCTTGGCCGCTGTGAGCGATTTTGATATCGTCGCCACGATGTGCGCCGAGCTGACCGATTGGCTGCTGTTGGTGTAATAGAAGTCCGCTCCGTAGAGCGCGTTGGTGCTGCTGATGGAGCCGAGATGCGACAGCGTGTAGTTGAGCTTGCACTCCAGAGCGATAGCCCTCGGCAATATGATGGTGTTGATGCCCAGCTGGAACCTCGAGTTCGATGTGCTGCAGTTCAGGTGGATCACGCACCCCTCGATTAGTTGATTCTGCTGCTACTAATCCTTTTTTTAAATTCCCTATCACTTTCGTTCGCTGTGGTTGCCGGTAAAATTTTTCTGGTGACACGATGGTACTCGGATGCTACTGTGATGGCTATGTAATAATTAGTCGTGTAAAATGGACCGCTCATCATATAGATTCCGCCCGATCCTGCCTTTGTTTTGGGCGCGTCTGTTTCCTCAGAATTTGCCCAGTAACCTAGGACATCAGACCATCCCAATTTAATCTCCTTTGACGAACTCATGTATAGAGTTAGACCATCATCCACTATTTCGACGATTTTTGGTCGGGTATAATATTGTCTATACCATATTGCTGATAAGTATAATGACGCTAGACCAATCATTGTTAAAAATGCTGCCCACCCTCCGTATGGCCCCCAATCAATAAGAAGACCAATAAATCCAAGCGTCACCAGTATAGTGGCAATTGATAACGATAAATTTACGATGACCATATTCGGTGGATTATCATATTTCATTTGATTCCCTCATGAGTCCCAATACTTCCAGTCGATGAAAATAGAGACGGCCCCACATCCAAACGCTATGCCATTGATACATTTTGCACTTTGAGAAGGTTTTTTCTTTACCATTTCAATAAAAGACGCCACTGTTACGAATCCAGCACCTAGAATTGCCAACCAAGCAAAGGTGTCGCTATTGAACACCGTTAATGGCATCCCCATTATCATCGATATTATAGCCAGAGTCAATAGTGCTCCTTCCTTGAAGAACTTCGCTCCCGCTATCACGAAGGAGCCGAGACCAAAGAACGTACCAACGATGTCGATGCACATCGATATGACCCCAGCGCCAATCGAGGTATTGGATGGCCTTTCATCACCCAAGACGCCATCCGCCCAACTCTGGACCGCTGATGCGGTGCGCGGGATCACGCCATCGAACTGTTCGCTGTATGTCTTCATCAGAATATCGACGATGATATAGGACATGATCAAACTAATGACCAAGGCGATCACGGACCCGATACCAATGGTGATTACCTCGATCGCAATCAATATGACATCGATGATGAGAACGGCCGCTAAGACATTGAGAAATAGTTTCGAGTTGAAAGCGTCCGCCAGGTTCTTCTTCGTCGTCGGGGAGACTGTTCCACTGCTCTTATAGTCATTCTCTGCCGCGATCACCGCGTTCAAAATGCCTAAGTTATAATTGTCCACCTCTTTCTGTATCGGGTCGATGTATGGGCTTAGCATAGAATCCAATAATGACGAAACGTAATCTAGGACCCAATTTGTGAGCTCGTCCCAGGCTTTCTTCAATTCGTCCACTTTGCCTTTAACTTCGTAATAGGCCTGAGTTGCGAGCTTCTTGAAGTATGTCAACCCGATGTCCGCGATGAGATCACCAGCGCGAAGAACCCTCCATTGGCGATGAACACCAAGCTGTCGAACAGGAAGTCGCCGATGTCGCTGAACATCCCGTCCAGTCCAGATAGTCGGGCATGTTGCCCATGCCATCGTTGTCGATGACGCTCGGCACGGAGGACAGCACGTCCCGCGGCAGGTGGAGCAGGTAGAGCGCCGACGTCGTCGATATCGTGACATTGTTGCCGATGCGATCCGCCGCTGGCGTTCTTGGTCAGGTCTAGTCAAGAGACTCCTCCGCCTTGGCTGCGGTCAGTGGTCTTGCGAGATGGTGGCGACGATGTGCGCCGAACTGACAGCTCTGGCTGATATTGGTGTAGTAGAAGTCGGCGCCGTACAACGCGTTGTTGGTGTTAATCGAGCCCAGGTGTGACAGCGTATAGTTCAGCTTGCAATCCAGCGCGATCGCCCTCGGGAGTATGATGGTGTTCATGCCCTGCTGGAAACGCGAGTTGGAGGTGGAGCAGTTCAGGTGGATCATGTACACCTGCTGGTCGGCGTTGAAGCGGTAGTTGTTCGTGCCCACCTTGTACAGGCCGTAATCCCCGCCCTGGCCGTCGGTGCCGTTGATGACGATGACCTTGGCCTTGCTCTGGATCGGCTTGCTCAGCTTCACCTTGATGTAGGCGTCATCGTTGGTACTTCCCGGAGCCCTCGTTCTCGCCGACGAACGGTGTGGAGGATATGGTCCACGTTATCCCGTACTGGTCGTGCTGTCGGAGTCGATGTCCAACTGGATGTCGTCGTGCAGGGGCCGTGATCCGGCCTCATCGGCGACTGCCTCGAAGTCGACATAGAAGGACGTGGCGGTCTCCGGCACGTCCACATCGTAGTCCCAGTTCAGATGGTACAGCTGGTCCCCTCGGTGGCGTGAAGCGCTTGGTGGCGAAGTCTATGTTCTCATCGTGGTAGTGGATGACGAAGTAGCAGCTGGGGGTGCTATCGCCGTTGATGGTGTCCTTGACCTTGAAGTCGGTGATGTTCACCTTGACCATGGCGTCGCCCAGATATCGGTCGACGTTGTCGGCGTAGCCATCGTCGTCAGTGTCGTTGCGCGTCGGGTCCAACGGGCTGGCGCAGAGCGTGCTGCCGGCGATCTCGTTGTTGTCGCTGACGCCGTCGCTGTCGCTGTCGGTGGAGCGGGGATTGGTGGCCCAGCCGTCCGTGCCGAGGTCCACCTCCTCGCCGTCGCTGATGCCGTCGTTGTCGGTGTCGAGGTCGAGCGGGTCGGTGGTGCCGTCCGCCTGCAGGCGGACGTATTCGACGCGACCGGAGGTGCCGGAGACCCAGTCCTCCACGTACACCGTCCAGGTGTTGGACGACGTGAAGTCGCTGAGGACGTATGGGTTGCTCATGTGCAGCAGGTCCCAGGACACGAACAGGGCGGAG
The DNA here is from genome assembly GCA_963827905.1 of Methanomassiliicoccaceae archaeon. GTDB lineage: Archaea > Thermoplasmatota > Thermoplasmata > Methanomassiliicoccales > UBA472 > JACXTP01. The sequence continues at coordinate 56,427 of CAWHCB010000007.1, read as the reverse complement.
GCCGATTGCCGGTCCCACAGCAACTTGGAGGTTTCCGTGCCCTTCTGCACGTACACCTTGAGCTGCGATGGGACGCTGTGCAGCACGCCGATCTGCAACCAGACGGCGGTGAGAGGCGCGGAGAGCGCAGGCAATGTCGAGCTTGACCACCGCCCGGTTCGTGGTGCGGCCATTGTCGACGACCTGATAGAACTGGTCGGTGGCCCACACCTGCGAATAACGTTCTTCCGCATCGCCCAGTCCGTCATTGTCGGAATCGGCGTCGCTGGGCGAGGTGCTTCCAGATATCTCCGCGACGTCGAGCAGCGAGTCCGAGTCGGTGTCGTTGCTGAACGCGTCGAGGGCGAAGCGGTTGCTCAGGCGGATGTCGTCCACCGTGCCGCTGGTGCCCAGGTCGAGGACCAGCTGCAGGCTGTGCGTGCCGGCGGTAAGGACGACGTTGATGGTGGGGCTCTGCACGACGAAGCTCGTGCCGGAGGCGAACTGCCATATGGTGCTCCCGTCCAACTTGGCGGTGCAGCGCGTGCCGGATGAGAGGGTGGTGGTGAAGGAGACCTTCATCAGACCCGGCACCGGCAGGGTGTAGCTCTTGGTGACGGTGGACGAATACATCGTGGTGTCCAGGACATCGAAGCGGAGACGCTCCTTCGCGTCCGAGTACGAATCGCCGTCGCTGTCCACGCAGGCCCGGAACATGTCGACGTAACAGTTGCCGGAGCTGATCTGGAACAGCTGGTTGATCTGCCCGCCGGCGGCGTAGTCGAAGCTCTTCGACGGCAATGTCGTGAAGGTGATCTCCCTCCAGGTGTTGTCGGCGGTCAGCGTGGCGATGCTGGTGTAGCCCGCTCCGTTCCACTGCGCCACATTCCCGGAGTTGGCGGTCTTGTAGGTCATGGTGATCTCATAAGCCTTGGATGACCATGCCCCGTTCAGGTAGAAGTTCGCCTCGGAACCGATGGTGTAGCGAGTGGTGCGAGTATCCACGGTGGTGAAGCCGCTCCACTCGCTGTTGGCGTAGGTGCTGATGCCAGGGAGCTTGTAGGTGGAGGAGTTGTCGTTGGCGTAACCGACATCGGTGCTGTGCATGCTGGGGCTTATGCTCACGGCGCTCAGGTTGTATATCGGCGCCATGAGCTTTATGCGTACCGTGTAGCCGTACATGCCCGTGTCCGTGTCGTAATAGGTCGATTCCAGGTTGACATCTGCCGACTGCCCCCAGCGGGTCAGCTTGCCCAGGCTCTTCCACGTGGGGGTGGACGCGGTCTGCTGCTGCACCTCTTGGCCCTCGGTGCTGTTGAAGTAAGTGAAGCGCACGCCCCAGATGGTGTCGGAGCGGGGCAGGCACAGCAGCAACGTAGCGCCGGTGGTGCCGTTCGCCAATCCTTGGGCGTTGATGCTCCAACCGTTCTCGAGCGATACGCCGGGCGAATGGATGGGCGTCCCGGTCTCGAAGCCCGAGCGGTAGGAGTAGGCGAGAACACTTATCGAGTCCACGCTGGCGGCGTGGGCGAAGCGCATCTGCGCGTTCGTGCCCGGAGCGGAATCGGGCACGGCGTCACTGATCAGCGAGGCCGGCAAAATGAACGACGTGGTGGCCCAGGCGGTGCTGGCCTTGAGCGACGTGAGGTTGACCCAGTTGCCGTTGGCGTACACCTGCACGGTGTTCGCCGCGGTCGATTTGTATGTGATGCACACCAGGTAGTCGGTGTACATCTGGTACGATCCCGGGTTCAGGGAGAGCTGGAAGGCGGCGTTGGCCGGCGCATCGCGGATGGTCACGGTGCTGGTATAGGGCGCGCTCCAACCGGTGGAGGCGAGCACGCTCAGCCCGGGCAGGCGGGTGGAGTCGCTGTCTCCCGAGGCCCCGACGTCCAATGTGTAGCTGTCGTATCCGCCGGAGATGTTGGCGTAAAGCACGTACGTCCCGGTGCCAGTGCCTGATGCGTAGGTGACGGCGACCTTCCATAGGCCGGAGACGTTGGCGGTGAGGGTGATCGTCTCCGAGGCGGAGCCGGAGTTCGACGAGGAGCCCATCTGGTAGTTGCTGGGGTTGTAGAGGACCATGTTGTAATTGAAGCCGGCCGGCACCTGGAGGAACATGGTCAGCTTCTGTCCATTGATTACGTATAGGGAGTAGTGATCGGCCGTATCGCTACTCGATAGCAAAGTGCCGCAGTGCTTGCCCCCGGCGATGCGCATCGGACTGCCGATGACGTTGCCCGCGTCCGTCCCGCGGTTATCGTCGTTGTACGTCATGCGGAAGACATTGTCCGAGCTGATCGCTATGTCGGTGGGATCGGTGAGCAGGACCGACCGCACACGGAAGTGGTACAGGTCGAAGGCCGACAGGTCGGCGAGGTCGACGGTGTGGGCGGTACCGTTGTTCCCGCTCTTCGTTAGCAGGTACGTTGTGGCGAGGCCGTACTCCACCACGCTGGTGCTGGCCTTGTTGGTGGTCCAGGTGATGCGGGCGGTGTGCGCCCCGGTGATGGAGATGGCGATATTGGTTATCGTGATGGTGGTAGTGGTGACGGCATACGCCCTCCAAACGCTTGTGGTGTTGGAGCTGGCGTTGCCTTCCGCAACCTCGACTGGTCCAGCTACGAAACTCCTCTGCAGCTCCGCGCTGCAGACGGAGGAAGGTAGCATGGCCCTCACCACGATGGCGTACTGGGACCCGATGCTGAGATTCTGAAGATTCGCCGTGTGCATCATCCCGTCGAGACTCTGCACCGGGACCAGCACGTACGTTGCGGAAGAGTTGGAGAGGTAGAGGGTGCAATTGGCGACGATGGTTGTTCGCCATGAGACGACGGCATCGCTGCCGTTGCCCTCGACGACATAGTTAGAGATGCACAAGGAGCTGTCCAAATCGTAGGTCAGCGACTCCAGATAGTTGTCGCCGATGAAGGAGCGGCAGACGAACTCGTAGCTTGCGTTCGCTTCGGTTGCCACGCTGACCTCGTGGTAGCGGCCGCTTGACACCTCGTAGAAGGTGGCCTCGGTGCCGTTCGGACCGACCAGCCACACCTCGCCCGAATGAGCGTTCAGGCTGCTGCACCAGGAGATGACGCTCTCGGTCGGCGAGAGCACACGCGCCTGGACGTCGTATATGTATGCTGAAGACAGGTCGACCGGCGCGGTCTCGGTCGTTTCGACTTCGTTGATGTGGTCCTGCACCGCTTCGAGGGTGGCGATGGCCTTGTCATGCAATTCCAGCTGCTCCTCGTCCAGCATCACTGGGCCTTGAGGCGCCGCCTCCAACGCTTCGAGCATGCGCTCGAGTCTCGCCGAGCGCGGCGCTCCCATTGGCGGCGTCGATGGTCTCGATCAGTTCGACGAGGTCCTGAGAAAGGTCGTTCTCGCCCAGGTAGATGTGCTCCAGGTCTTGGTCGTCGGTCGCTTCCTGCACCACCTGCAGCAGGCGGTCCAGGTCCGGGCGCTCGAATGTGACGTCGTTCAAGAGGAACAGCTCGCTGCCGTTCCAGTGCTCCTCATGCCAGACGCAGGAGGCGGTGCCGTCCGGCATAGCCGCGAGCGCGGGCGAGGAGGATGAGACATTGGCTGTGGAGATCAGGTTGACACCATTGATCGAGGCGCCGGCCGAGGATATCTCCATCACGCCGATGCCATCGCAACTGGAGTTACTGACATGGAACGAGGCCAGGTAATAGCCTTGGAACGAAACCATGGATACGGAGCTGAGGTTGCCCTCGCTGCTGAATAGGCGTGCCGCAGACCCACAGGTCCGGTCCGTTCAGAGGGCTGGCGAACTCGAGCGTGTCGCCACCCTCACCGCGCACGGAGCAGAGCAGGGCGAGCGAGCCGTTCTCGGCCACCAGGTCCAATTCGGTCACGGTCCCGGATGAAGAGCGAATCGCGGTGGCGCCGGTGACGATGGTGCCGTTGAGGTCGACGCTGCCGTAGACTATGGAGCCAGCCGGCGACGACGGAGCGAAGGCGAAGTGCGTCAGGTCGCCCTGGACCATGATCTCCCCGGTGCCGTCGCCGAAGGGCAGGCGGAACAGACCGATGGAGTTCACCAACTGGTCTCCGGAGGCGGTGAGCAACATCGAGACGAAGGAATCGCCCTCGCCATCGTAGGCGGTGAGACCGATGACAGGACCGAGGGCGGAGATGGAGACGCTGGGGTCATGACCTCGACCGACCACGTAGGTCTGGCTCCAGCTCAGGCCAGAATCGGCAGAGAGAAGCAGGAAGACCTGGAGGTCCTCCTCGCCGTCCAAGAGGGCATCGAAGACGATGGCCACCTGACCATCCGAAACGGCGATGCGGATGTGATCGATTGAAACGAACGAGGGCGTGAGGTAGCGGTCCTGACCGAAATCGTTGCCATCAACCGATCGCTTGTACGCCAGGCGCAAAGTTTCGCCGGAATGGTCCACCCAGGCAAAATGCAGTACGCCTTCCTCATCGCAGACGATCGCCGGATCGGTGGCGGCGACGTCGGAGATGGTGATGCGCGTTTGGCGATGGACGAAGGCGGGCGTGTCCCCGACCTCTTCGATCTCCTCACCGCTGGCATCCCCGACCATGACGTGGAACGCCGTCAGGACCATGATCATCACGCAAGCTATGCTGATAGCTCTCTTGATGAACTTCCCCACAGTACTCTCCCCCTACACCTATGGGGGGGGGGGTTTCCAATTCCGAGTACATAATGTTTGCTTGAGCATGCTCTTTTCTACATTTTGACAACGGAGACGGTCTGATTATTTAACGAACGTTTCATCTAAAAAATACATCAACGCCAAGTTGAAAAAAGACACCCACCGTTTTGCGGTGGGTAATGGATTTTCCAGGCTGGATCCTGCGAACTACGAAAGAATTGAATTTGAAATTCGGGCATCTGGCTCAAGAGATGCGTGGTCTCGGCTGAGCCCACCACTTCCCCCATCAAATCTCGTCATAGAAAATTTTATGAGATTTCAGGCGTCGTTCTGTACCGGTCCATAGGTTCTTAGTGTCATATGTTCAATCATTCTATGGTCCTCATCGATGACTCTTTAGAACGTTTCTTGAAACCCGATCCCTTGACCTTGCTATTTTGCATCTTCGACCTGACGTTGTTAATCAAGAATTCCTCCTGGGGGAAGCCCATTATCTCCCTCCTTGGAGGCTCTCGTCATCGCACGGATTATTCGATCGCTGGCGCGTCCTCGATCTATTAGCCTGTTCTTTATTCACCATCTATTCGGCCGGGGCTATCCGATTTTATTATGTATCCACCTTTTGTTCATATTTTTAGAGGGGGGGCTCAGTGGCGGAACAAGTGAGCGAGAGCAAGGTTAAGAAGGTCGCATGCAAGGCGCCAGTTCCTCTGGGCGGACTTATGCTGGGCCTTGCCTCGGCAGGCAACATGGTCCCTGAAGTCAAACCGCATCTTCGGGGTCCTATCCCTCTCCGTCCTGGTCATAATCGTACTGCGGATATTCCTGGACACGAAGAACTTCAAGGAGGAGATGAAGAACCCAGCCATCGCCGGGATATCATGCACCATTCCCATGGGCATCATGGTCCTCACGACTTACACCAAACCTTCCTTCCCCACGTTCTCCTATGCGGTCTTCATTGGAGCTTTGTTGACCCATTTCGCCCTCATGATCTATTTCACCAAGACGTTCATGCTGAAGTTCGATGTTCACAAGATGCTTCCTGCCTATTTCGTGGTCTATGTCGGGGTGGCGGTGGGAAGCGTGGTCGCTCCCATATATGGAGCATATGCCCTTGGTCAAGCTTTGTTCTGGTTCGGTTTCGTTTCCTATCTGGTGCTATTGCCTCTGATATTCTATCGGGTCTCGATCAAGAAGACGGTCCCGGAGCCGCTCTTGCCCACCGTCGCCATATTCGCCGCTCCAGCTAGCCTATGTCTGGCGGGATACCTGAGCTCGTTCCAGTCCAAGGAAATGGCATTGGTCGGGGTTCTTTTTTCGCTGTCTTTGATCTCATACATCGCGGTCATCCTCTATCTCCCCAAGCTGCTGAAGCTGAAGTTCTACCCCAGCTGCTCGGCCTTCACCTTCCCTTTGGTCATCAGCGCCATCGCCACCAACGCCACATACAAGTATCTGAAGGCCGAGGGGACGGATATTCCGGCCTTAGAGTACCTGGCCTGGTTCGAGATCGCTTTGGCCCTAATCCTGATAACCTTTGTGTTGGTCAGATATACTGACCATTTCGTGCTAAGGCGGGAGAAAAGGGTGAGCCAAGCGAAGTGAAAGGCCATCGTCTAAGTGAACTCGCCTTCAGCCAGTTCACGGCATCGACCGATATGTTGACGAAAGGATATGGCCAAAGCCGGGACGGTCTTTCATGCGGTTGTGTCGATCCGAACAGACCAATGAGCAGGAGACTCTTAAAATTCCCTGCTCCCGAAATCACTGATCGCACGATTCAATTGGGTTGACCAGTTTTTTGTGTCCCGGTCCAGAACAAGGTCCTCAGTCCCACCCCTAACATCAACAAGGCTGAACCGACCCAAAGCAGGTTCATCAGCGGGATGAGCGTCGCGCTGACCGCCACCTGGTCCCCATCACCCTGGTCGAACTCCAGATAGATGTCCTCGCCCAGGGTCTTCACCACTCCGACCTCACCCCTTACCTTTCGCACCTCGGTCTCATTGACCAGGTAGAAGTTCTCCAGATGGACCCCATTGGCCACTTCCTTCCCCTCCTTGCTCACATCCAAGGTCACGGTCCAAACCTGATTGTAATTGTGGCTGGGGGAAGGCACCGCATCGCTTACCTCAATGTCGACAACCGTTATGTCGAAACCACCCACATCTAGACCCTCCCCTGGTGCCAATGACACTGGATTTCCTGTGGCCGGTACGGATTGGAAACCGGTGGAGCAAACGTACGCCAGAAGCACAAACGCCAAGCCAAGGTGGATCAACTGGGGTGCCGCGGCGTTCAAAGCGGTGCGAATAGGTCTTAATGACAAGCGTTTCCAGAGATGAACTGCAGCGACCAAGGAAGAGGCCAAGAAGATCGGAATCGGGAAATAGAGGAAAGGGTCCGATCCGATGGACCAGGCGAATATGGCTAGCAGCGATGGAGATGACCGAGACGACGGCGAGGAGTAATAGAGCCCTCACCGTTCCGAGAGATCGCCAGGCCAGGCAGACGATCATAACGAGCATAAGCATGGAGAAGAACAAGGGCACCTTCTGCGTGAGCTCGTCGTAATTCTGGACGATGTCCGAGTCCAGGTTCTTGAAGAGTATCAGTGTGATCAGGACCCCGATGACCAGCAAGACTACCAAGGTGGCGAACATCAGGCCCCGGTCGTCCAAGGACAGACCCTGCTCGGCAGCATCGGATGTAGGCCCACCTCGTCTCCTTAGGGTTAGGACGACAGCTATCACCAGCACGATGAGCATTAGGGCAAAGAGGGCCAACAACGCCTGATCATCGGCCAATAGGGAGAGGAAGCGCTCTTCCGGACCTCCCGAACCGGCGGTGGCATAGGTATGCACAGCGAATAACCAGAGGTTCCCCGAGCGGGTCACGAACATGGTGAAGAGTACGGTGACGAAGGAGACCATGCCCAGGAAAGGGGTGAAGAGCCGGAAATGGCCGGTGCGATCCAGGCTCGCCACTGAATGCAGGTAGGCGGTCAGCACCACCCATAGCACCAGGGAGATGGTCTCCACCGGGTCCCAGCTCCAATAGCCCCCCCAACCGACCTCATAGTATGCCCACCAGGCTCCGATCACTATTCCCAATGTCAGGAGGAACCAGGCCAACCTCGCCCAAAGGAGCGAAGGCCGATACCAATCCCTCTCCTCCTTCCATAAGGAGGCGGCCGCCGAGGCGAAGACCAGGAGGCAAAGGGCGTAGGCGATGAAAACGACGATCGGGTGCAGCACCATCTCCCAGGTCTGCAATGAGATTGGCATCCCATGGCCATCGGGAAAGCTATGCAGCCTCCAAGCATATTCGCTCGATGGAACGGTCGGGGCGAACAGGTCGCTAAGTAGCAGAACTAGGGTCAGTCCCAAGATCACCAGGGAGGTGAAGGTCAGAAAGTGAGCTAGGAATCCCTCGGATACCGTTCCGTCCTTCGAGATCCTATTGGCAAGACAATAACTGCCAATGGCCATGAACGAGGGTCATCATCAGTACCGAACCGCCGGCACCGGACCAGGCCGACCCGAGACGGTAGACGAGGTCCAGGTCCGACGAGCTTCGGGTCCAGACATAGAGCACATCGACATCGTTGATGGCGAACAGATAGAGTAGCAAACAGAACAGGAACGCCAACTGCAGGGTGACCAACAGATTGAGGATATTGGCCAACCTTCGCCATCCGGTATTTTTAGACCGGGTCGACAGGAGCGAAGTCAGGAAAGAGGCGGTGGCCAGGCCAGCTGCGATCCAAATCCCGATGGTACCGATTTCGGTCATTCCCCTCCGCCCTCAGACCGGAATCACATTACACCGTTTATATAACGAAGTGCCCCCTCCCCAGGTAGGGAACGATGCCTGGATGGAACCTGACTGAATTGGTTTATCTATCTCTAAGGGGCATATCCGTCAGGACATGTTCGGGCGGGGTGCCTCAAGGTCGCGTTCTTGGACCTGGCTATTGGTCATGGTCGTGATTTCCTTAATCATCCTAGGGGTGGCAATGCCCGTCTACAGCTCACCAGGAGGGGTGGGGGACCGCAACCTCCAAGCCAATGATTGCAGCTTTCACAGCGCTCAAAGCAGCGCATCCATCAGTATGTCCGCCTCGAACACGAACCCCGCCCCCGGGGAACAGATCACGGTCTCCGTATCGGTGACAGGGGGCTCTAGTGGGAATCAGATGGGGGTGGCATTGCTCTCGAAGACCTCCGGGAGCTCCGGGACCAGGCCACAAGATAACAACTGGACCATCGTCTCCGACCCATCCGGGTCCAAGTTCAACTATGTGGAGAAGAGCTACAGCGGTAGTCTCACTGACACTTGGACGTTGAAGGCACCCTCCTCACCAGGGACATACACTCTATACGCCAAGATATTCCATGGCAACAAGGCCTACGTCAAGCTGTTCTCGACCGGGCTTACCATCTCGGTATCCCAACCACTGCCAAAGGCTCCGATCGTCACCATAACATCTCCGGTCAATGGTGCTACCCTTAGTGGGACGATATCGGTCGCGGCCACAGTCACCCCAGATACTGGACAGACGATAACCGCGGCAGAGCTCAGAATAGATGGTGCTCTGATCGGCACCGATACCACTGCACCATATGCCTGGACGATAGCGACGATGAACTATGGGAATGGACCTCACACCATCAACGTCACAGCAACTGATGGTGGGTCGAGGAAAGGCTATGCCCAGATTTCGGTCGTATTCTCTAACGTCCCTCAGCCCCCGCAGGTGGTGATAACCTCACCGGCAGCACAATCGATGGTATCCGGCTATACCCAGGTGACCATCGACGCCACTCCGTTGGCTGGAAGCTCCATCATATCGGTAACGCTCCGAATTGACGGTACTGATCAAGGTGCGATCAGTTCCCCACCCTATGCTCTGGACACTGGAACACCTACCTGCTCAACGTTGGCGCTCACACTCTGAACGTCACCGCCTCGGACAGCAATGGCCTAAATGGCTATGCCCAGATCTCGATCTTGGTGGACAATTCCCGTCCCTCGGTGCGTTTCATTGCCCCGACCGAGGGCAGTATCATCGCTGGCAGCACGACCATCACTGCCAACGCCACGTCTTCCACAGGTCCGCCGAGCGTCGAGCTGCGCATCGACGGCGTCACGCAGACCACCATTGGCTCGCCCCCCTATGCATGGAACTGGGACACCACCCTCGTCGCAGAAGGGAACCATCAATTGGAGATCATTGCCATCGATGGCAATGGCAACACATCCTCGAGCACCATCAACGTCACCGTTCTCAATGGACCGCCCCAAGTGACCATCATCAGTCCTGAGCCAGGGAGCAACTCTCAATGGGACGGTCGATGTCGAGCTGACGACGATGAGCGGCCATCCGCTGAACTGGACCCGGCTCTTCCTAGGGGGAGAGCTATTGGTCAGAGCTTCCCCCCGGCACATCGAACTACACATTCAACAGCATCCGTTTCAATGACGGCATCTACCTGCTCACTGCCATCAGCCAGGATTCCTTGGGCCGGAACGGGTCGGCCGAGGTCTCGGTCTCCATATCCAATGTCCTGGCCAGCATAAGGTTGGAGGTGGCTCCCGGGACGCTCTCGGGCACGGTGGACGTCCTGGTCACTGCCACTGGCGAGGAGAAGGTGGTGAGCGTCACCCTGATGATCGATGGCCAGAACGTATCCACCCTGACCACCGCGCCCTACCTGTGGAAGTTGGACACGACGGCCTATGCCAACGGAGCGCACTACCTTAACGCGACGGCGATCACCGAGGTGGGGCGGACGCCTAGCGACAGCGTCAGGGTGGAGATTGACAACCAGTCCCCCAGCGGTGAGAGCTTTGACCTCACCGGCGTCGACCTGATGGTGGCACAGGTCCTGGTGATCGTGGTCGCCATCGGTATCGTTTACAGGTTGGGGAAGGGCCCGAAGGTGAAGAAATGACCTGGAAATCCAGACAAAGGACGCTGAAGCGGAACAAATGGCGTTACCTGAGCATGACCGCAGGTTTCTTCCTGCTAGTGGCACCCTTCGCCTTCCTGTTCCAGGCCTTCAACGCCCTTGCCGGCAGCGACATCCCAGCGGACATACACAGCATATGCTACCGTGTACCTCTGGCCTGGATCACCGGACCAGGTCCATTGCTGGTGGACCTTTACATTGCTACCATCATCATACTCTTCATCATCTTCGTCGCCTTCCTCTTCGGTCCGATCTTCTGCGGTTGGATGTGCCCGGTCGGTGGCATGAGCGAGGCCATCAGCCGATCCACCCCGTTGCCCGACAACGCACGCTTGAGGGTAAAGGAACCTCGTGTCACGGCAAGCTTGCGTTACGGTTTCTTCGTCGGGTTCATTGTGGTGGCCGTCGCAATTGGCCAGCAGGCGATCGCCTACCAGTATGGAGGGGTCACCTGTCGCTACTGCGCATCCTACTTGTTGGAGACCGGTTCGTCCTTGGTGTTCACCGGTAGCATCGCCATCGAGCAACCGATGAACGCTGGACTGATTCTGGCGATCATATCTTGGCTGGTCATCGGAGGCATTTTGATGGTGGGGGGAAGGGGCTGGTGCCTTTTCTTCTGCCCCCTGGGTGCCTTGTCTGGACTGGCGCATAAGGTTGGGACCAAGGTAGGGTTGTACCACATCCAATTCGCCAACGAGAAATGTGTCAAGTGCAAGCGCTGCCAGACCAAATGTCCGGTCTGGGCCATCGGGGAGGACCACAAGGTGGAACCGGCCCTGTGCATAGGGTGCAGGGAATGCACCAAGTCATGCGTTGGGACCGCATACAGTTACAAATGGGGGAGAACCGATGTTCGAGATGACAAGACAAAGGATTGAGAACGCCTGGATATTCGCTCTGGCGGCATCGACCGCCCCACTGACGTTCCTAGCCGCTGGACCATGCGGGCTCGCCTGCGGGGGGTGCCCTTTGGGAGGGGCTTGCCTCCTTACATCCCCGGCCGTTTTCGGTCTGGTGCTAGTGATCAAGGCCCAAAGGAAGGCTTCCACGTACCTGTCAAAACTGTTCCGCAGGTCAGATCGAAAGGTATCTGAAACCGTAAAAGTCGATATCATCCCGGTTCTGGACCCTTGCCCTGAGACTGAAAGGCCAGGATGACAGGAGGGACCTCAAGGAACGAAGCCCCCTCATGATTTGCGCCGATCGCCGAGGAGACCATATCCAGGCCCGATCCCTTCCTTCTCCACTACCATGCTGGTTCCCAAGGTCAGTATGAAGCTGGAGACGATGGCGATGGCGATCACCGGGGTCAAGGTCAGTTGGAACATCATGGCAACGATCAAGGCCAGGGCCATCGGCGAGCGTAAAAGCGCCACCGCCACCCCGGAGATAAGGCAGACCATGCATACCACCTCGGGGATGAAGGGGAATGCCAGGTGCACCGCCAGCCCGACCGAGGCGCCGATGAAGAAGGACGGGAAGATGTACCCCCCGGTCCAACCCATGCTCAGGCATACGCAGAGAAGGATTATCTTCGCCAAGGCCAGGGCCAGCAACATGGCGATCCCCAGTTCCACGGCGTCATTGATTATGGTCTGGATCTCAGCGGCCCCATCGAAAAGGGCCAGTGGAAAGACCGTGCCGATCAACCCAAGGATGAGACCGGCCAAAAGGGCCAGGGGGATCGGTTTTGATGTCCAAGGCTCCGCGAGCTTTTTCATTCGTCTGATAGAGGAAGATCGTGAATATGCCGATGGCGCCACCCAAAAGGCCAAGGAAGATGGCATAGAGCAGCTGTATGTTCTCCAGACCATCGTAAGGTGGGAAGGTATATTCACTTCCGAACACGAATCCGGTCAAAGTATAGAAGACCGCGTAGGCAGCGGTGGAGGCCACTATTCCCGGGATGATGATCAACCAACCGATGTTCTTCTTGTTGTTCATCGCCATCTCGATGGTGAAGATGGAGGATGCGAAGGGCGAGCCCAGGAACGCACCGAACATGCCGCTGATGCCCGCGTAGGTCGCGACAGAGACCGCCTGCTTCGGGGCCTTCCTCCGCTCTGTCAACCAAGTCCCTATCCCCGCGGTCGCTCCCACCAACGGGCCCTCTGGGCCGATGGAGCCTCCGAAGATCAATGCCACCAACCCTCTTAACATCCCGACGATGCCGTTCTTCGGCGAGATCCTTCCATCCACTTCGAACTCCTTCAATTCCTCCTGGAGTATGACCGGCTTAACCTTTGAGAAATGAGTTATCAGACCGACCAGCAATCCCCCGATCAAGCATAGGGAAATGATCAAAATCGGTGAATCCTCGTAATCCCCCTGACCCAATGCCTTGGGCAACTCGACCCAAAGCAGGTCCTGACCATTGTCCATGATCCAGAAGAAGGTGGCGACCACCAACGCCGACACCATACCTACGACTGCGGACAGAATGAGAAGTTTGTAGTACGGCAGACTTCTCATAATGTTCTCTGTCTGTTCTTTGGCCCCCTCCAACCGCTACCCCCCTCGCCTCATAGATAACGTGACTTGAAATTATATAATGGAGTCCGAAGGCAATGCCCCCGATGCCAATTATTAATATCGAAGGATGTCTTCGAATCCCTCATTATGTACGACCCGCGCATGCGCAAATTGGCCGACGTTCTGGTGGACCACTCCTTGAAGCTCAAGAAGGGCGAGGTCGTCTATGTTGAGACCTTCGACATGCCCACTGAGATGGTGGAGGTCCTTCTGGACAAGATCTATGAGGTCGGAGCGACCCCTCAGGTGTCATTACGATCGGCCAAGGTCCTGCGCAAGTTCTTCATGGGCGCGGACGAGGCGACCATGCGGCTCACCGGCGAGATCGAGCTGGAGAAGATGAAGCGGTCACAGGCCTACATCGGGATGAGGGGGTCGCACAACATCACCGAGACCTCGGACGTCCCGGCGGAGAAGATGAAGCTGTACAACCAACATTGGTGGGGGCCGGTGCACACCAACCGGCGCATCTCGGACACCCGCTGGGTGGTGCTGCGTTGGCCGACCTCGGCCATGGCCCAACAGGCTGAGATGTCGACAGAGGGCTTCGAGGACTTCTATTTCAAGACCTGCACCCTCGATTACGAACGAATGTCCAAGGCCATGGACCCGTTGGTGTCATTGATGCAGAGGACCGACAAGGTGAGATTGGTCGGTCCAGGGACGGACCTCCGGTTCTCCATCAAGGGCATCCCCATCATCAAGTGCGACGGGGCGCTCAACATACCGGATGGCGAGGTCTACACCGCCCCGGTCAAGGACTCGGTGAACGGGACCATCCAGTACAATGCCAAGACCCTGTATCAGGGCAAGGTGTTCGAGAACATTTTGCTCAAGTTCAAGGACGGGAAGATCATCGAGGCTAGCTCATCGAACACAAAGGCATTGAACGCCATCTTGGACACGGACGAGGGGGCCAGATATGTCGGGGAGTTCGCCATCGGTGTCAACCCCTACGTGACCAAGGCGATGCTGGACACGCTTTTCGACGAGAAGATCACCGGTTCGATCCACTTCACCCCGGGGAACTCCTACAACGATGCCTACAACGGGAACCGGTCCACCGTGCACTGGGACATGGTCCTCATCCAGACGCCCGAATGGGGCGGTGGCGAGATCTATTTCGACGATGTGTTGATAAGGAAGGACGGGCGCTTCGTCCTCAAGGAGCTCGAGGGTTTGAACCCGGAGCGACTCTCGTGAGGTCGAACATCCTCATTTCCTTTTCTTCAACGTCTTTCCGATGCTGAAGGCCTTGGCGACCTCATCCCCCATACCGACATACGGGCCACCAGGCATGGCATAGAGCAAGGGTCTGACCTTGCTCTGGTCCGCCTTACCATCTACCAGACAGTCCTCGTCCACCAGGACCTCCTCCACGGTCCCGACGATCATGTCCACCCCGGGGAACTCCAGCACCTGTGACAGGGAGCAGCCGATGCTTATGGGGCATTCCTCGATCAATGGTGCATGTTCCACCTTTCCATAATGTACGGTGAAGAGCGAGGACTTGTCCACCTTGTATCCGGAGCGGATGCCACAATAATCGGTCACCTGGGCCTGCTCCATGGTCGGGATGTTGACGCTGAAGGCCTTATTGGCGACTATGCCGTCCTTGGTGAAGCGCTTCTTTCCAAGCACCAGCCCGATGGTGGGCGGCTCATCGTCGATCATAGTGAACCAGGCCACCGTGCAGAAGTTGGCCCTACCCTCATGAACGGACCCCAAAAGGCAGACCGGGAGCACCAGTGGGGGCATTCCCTTTTCAATGACCTTCTTGTTCATGGAAACGCTACCGTCTTGCCGGTTTATCTCCTTTAACACCCGAGATGATGGGGATGGTATGTGTTTATTACCTGCATCTACCATGAAATGCCTACCAGCAATTATTTGAAAGCCAATGGCATATTGCCACTAACCGGCCATCTATCGGGGTTGAGGAAGGTTGTCTCAGGAAGGTGCGAAGGGGGGCCCAGGGGACGAGGCATCGCAAACCGAGGAGGGAGAGCGTAAACCCGACCTGACCGACCAATTGATCGGAGCCAAGGATGGATCGGTGAGAATGGCGAAGACGGTGGTCAAGGACGCAACCCTCATCAAGGACGTGGTCCAGGTGACCGCCAAGCAGGTCGGCCACGATGTGTCCATGGGGGGAAGGAAGAAAAGGAACCGGGTCCAGGATTTCCTGCCCATCTTGGATTGGGGTCCGAAGTACGATAAGAAATTCCTACGGACCGATGCCATCGCCGGTATAACCATCGCCTGCCTGATCATCCCGGACACCATGGCGTGCGCCAGCATCGCCGGGGTACCGCCCGCCCATGGCCTTTACGCCGGTCTTTTCGCAGCATTGCTATATGCTCTGACCGGCTCGGCCAAGCATGTGATCGGTGAGACGCCCTCGGCCCTATCGGCCATGGCCGCCGCCACGGCCGTATCGATCGCGGTGGTCGGGACGGAGGATTACAACCAACTTATCTTCATGATCGCCTTCATGGCCGGGATCGCCTGTCTCGCCGCCGGTGTCCTGCGCCTAGGTTTCATTTCCAATTTCATCTCCAAGCCCATTTTGAAGGGGTTCTTGTTCGGGATAGGCCTGACCATCGTGGCCAGCAACCTCCCTAAGGTCCTAGGCATACCCAAAGGGGATGGAAATTTCTTCCAACAGATCTATTACATCCTACAGAACTTGGACCAGACCAATTATGCCGCCCTCGGGCTGGCGCTCGCCTCCCTGGCCATCATCATTTTGGTGGAACAGAAGGCCAAAAAGATACCTGGCGCTTCTGGTGGCGCTGGTATTTGGGATAGTGGCCACCTGGGTCATGGTGAGCTATTTCGATGTCGACCTCAGCTATGTCGGTGCCATACCCAGTGGCCTGCCCATGCCCGGCATCCCCGAGGTCTCGTCAACGGCCATGGCCTCGATCATACCGGCGGCCATCGGGGTGGGCTTCATCGGTTACATGCAGACCTTGGCCATCGGTAAGGCGGCCGGGGAGCGAAAAGGTTACGAGGTGGACAAGGACCAGGAGTTCATCGCGGTCGGCTCCACCAACTTCATCGGGGGATTGTTCAGCGGCATCCCCTCCGGGGGCAGCACCAGCGTCTCAGCGGTCAATGAGGGCGCGGGGGCGCAATCCCAGGTGTCGTCATTGGTGGCGGCCGGGATATTGTTGCTCACCCTCCTCTTCCTCACTCCGCTGTTCTACTACCTTCCCCTGTGCGTACTGGGGATCATCATCCTTCTGGCCGTGCGGTCGGTGCTGGACGTCAAGGAGCAGGCCCGGTTCTTCCACATCAATCCGACCGATTTCTTCCTGTCGGTCATCGCCATATTCGGGGTGATAATGCTGGACATCCTGGCCGGGCTGATGATCGCCGTCATCATCTCGATCGTCATCCTCATGCTGCGCAGCTCCAAGCCCGAGGTGGTCATCCTTGGAAGGTTGGAAGGAAGGAGGGGCTGGTACTCCAAGCAGAGGAACCCCGACGTGATCGTGGAGAAGGGATTGTTGATACTGAGGCCGGAAGGGAGCCTCTATTTCGTCAACATCGACATGGTCCTGGACGAGATCCGCTACCTATTATCATGGAACCTTGATGCCAAGGTCGTCCTGCTGGACCTCAGCCTGACCAGCTCGATGGACGTCACCGCAAGCGACGGATTGAAACGTCTGATCGTAGAGGTCCAGAAGAAAGGCCTTCAGTTATGGTTCGTAGAAGTATTGGGTCCGGTCAAAACCGTCTTCGACAACTCTGGGATATCCGAGCTGATCGGCGATAACGACTATCAGAGCATCGGTGAGGCGGTGGACAAGTTCAAAAAGCTTTGAGCGTTCAGGAGGGCTCGGGGGCTTCGACCTCTACCGCCACCTCGTTCCGCCTCATGAACCCAGGGGTGCCAGGTCCATTGTAGTACATCTCGAAGGTCTCGCCGATGGCCTTCAATCCGTGATGCTTCACGGCATCCATTAGCGCCTTCTTCTTCTCCTCCACATCCTTCTCCCGGGCGTAACCGCGGAACCGGACCACGGCCAAGACCCTCCCCGCCACCTCATCGATGCGCACCTTTGGGTCCAAGGGTCTGGGCAGATCGCTCAACTTGTACTCCTTCGGCATGACGAAGGACATCCTGCGCTCATCGGATATGACCGGGACGGTCATGGCCAGGCGTCTTCCGCGAGGTTGGTTGGAAATCACTGGCACGGTCATGGCGATCTTATCGCTTCCCCTCGTTCTTACCGGAGATGTATCGGAACAGGTAGCCGAACGCCTCGTTCTGGTCCATCCCTTCCACCGTTGCGATGAGGATGGGTGGATACCTACGGACCTCGAGGTCATCATAGCTCGCTATCACATCATAGGGTGCCTCTTCGGTCATGCATCGAACATCGGAGCCCCTGCAGAATTAATGTTTCGCTCGGGAATGGTCCGAAAACGAATATCTACCGGCCTGCCCAATGCGCCATGAGATCAGGGATGCGCTTCATAATAGCCTTCGATACCATGTACGGCAACACCCGCAAGGTGGCGGAGTACGTGACCTCCGAGCTGATCAAGCACGGGCATGAGACGGAGCTGGTCGACCTTAAAAGGACCAAACCACGGGAGGTCAGGGGGGACGTGCTACTTCTCGGGTCGCCTACCCGGATGGGCAAGATGTCTAGGCGAGCAGCAAGGTTCGCCAAGAGGATCGACTACGAGGTCTGGAAGGACCGGCCAATGGCGGTGTTCGACACCATTCTGGAATCTCCCTCAGGACCAAGAGGGCAGGGCCAAGGTGATGAGATGGACCGAGAACGGGGCGGCCATCCGGCTGAGGGAACTGTTGCGATCGAGAGGGTTCAAGGTCCATGATGAAGTCCTTCGGGTGGACGGTCATCGGTATGAAGGGACCTTTGACCATGCGAGGCCGAGGAAGCCTCCCGGGCCTGGGCGCGTGACCTGCTGGCCTCATCACATGTCTGATGCCCTGCAATAAGCATTTATCCTCTCAGGCGGTTCCCGCCCCGGGGTGGAACATCATGGCCACAAGGATAGTCATCATCGGGGGGTTCTTGGGCGCGGGCAAGACCACCATAATCAACCGCATCGCGAAAGCCCTCCATCAGGAGGGTAAGAACGTCGCCCTCATCACCAATGACCAAGGCGAGGCCTTGGTGGACACCCAGTACTGCGCGGCGCAAGGTATGCAGGTGGCCGAGGTGCAGAGGGGCTGTTTCTGTTGCCGCTTCGACGACTTCATGTTCTCCGCCCGTTCTTTGGTGGGGCGCCACTCCCCCGATTACATCCTGGCCGAGCCGGTCGGCTCTTGCACCGATCTGCTGGCCACCGTCGTCGCCCCTCTGAAGGTCCTTTACCCTCGGGAGTTCACCGTGGCCCCGCTCATCATCCTGGTGGACGCAGAGCGCGCCATCGAGGCGGGATTCGATTCAGACAGCATCGGCGATTACCTGCGCCGGCATCAGATCCAGGAAGGGGAGCTCATCGTGCTCTCCAAGATGGACAAGGTCACCGGCGAGGAGCTGGAGCAGGTTCGCGACATCATCGGGGAGATCAACCCGACGGCGGAGGTGGTGCCCCATTCCTCCATGACCGGGCGAGGATTGGACCACATACTGACAGGTTATCAGCTCCGATCGGGTCAGCGGAAGGACGCCAGTCCATGTCGATTATGACATCTATGCCCAGGCCGAGGCCGAGCTCGGTTGGTACAATGGCACCTACCGATTCCATGCGCACAGGGCGGACTCCTACGATCTGGCGACCAGGGTGCTGCGGGGCATTGCCGCCCAATACCAACCGGACGACATCGCCCACGCCAAGGTCATGCTCGTCTCGGAGAGCAACGCGGTGAAGATCAGCGCGGTGCTGCGCAGCATCACCGTCGATTCCGTGAAGGGCTCGAGATATTCCGAGGGGAACGTGACCATGACCGTGAACGCCCGCATCGTCTCCTCGCCGGAGGCCCTCCAGACGGTGGTCAGGAATAGCGTGCAGAAGGCCATGGAGGGGAGTTCCCTCTCCTTGGAGGGCTTCGAGGACGAGTGCTTCTCACCATCCCGACCCAATCCCACCCATCGCATGACCTGAAAACCTATTCGACGATCGCCGAACTTTTCTACATCTTTAAAATTGTTACTTTAAAGTTAAATAATCATAGTCCAAGTCCACGTTGTTGAAGAACAACTGCCGCATCGAAATTCAGTACATCGACCCCGAGGTGTACACGTCCATCGTGAACCACCCTCTGCGCAAGGACATCCTGCGCTCGCTCTACGTCATGTGCAATAACGAACCGATCACGAAGCAGCATCTTGCCGACCATCTGAACGTAGGCTATCACCAGCTCGTGTACCAGTTGAACAACCACCTGCACGACTTCTGGCAGGTGGTGGAGGAACAGAAGGTTCGCGGCACCCGGATGGAACTGATCGGACCGGCCTACCCCGACACCATCTTCATAACCTTGGGGAAGGACAACGCGATCTTCATAGTGGACCCCATGGCCAATCTCTTCGGGCCCTTGTACAAGGTGGGCACCCGTTGTGACCAATGCTCGCCCGCGGAAGCGCGCCGCTGCGTGGAATCGACCACCAACCAGGGGTGCTGTAAGAACGGTCTCACCGAGACCGAGCAGGCGATCCTCATAGCCAACTCCCGGAAGATGCCCATGCGGACGGTGGAGCAGGCCATCATCTGCTCGTTGCGGGGCATCCCAGAGGGCAACACGTGCTCCATCGAGATACCTTGCGATGGATGCGCCTTCAAGAAACGTGTCATCCAGATACGCTGATGGGCATCGGACAGCAGGTGTAAATAGGCGTTAAGGGAATCCGGGCGCGTGACCGCGACAACAGGGTCCAAGACCAGATTCGTCATCCTCGGAGGGTATCTAGGTGCGGGCAAGAGCACTTTGGCGGCCGCGCTGGCCCGAAGGTTGCGGGACAAGCACGGCCGTTCGGTCGCCATCATCACCAACGATCAGGGCGACGCGTTGGTGGACACCGAGTTCATGAAAAGTGCCGGCATCGATGTCCGTGAGGTGCTGGGCGGTTGCTTCTGCTCCCATTTCGACGAGTTCGTCAAGAGCGCCCGCAGCCTGGTCCAGATGGAACGGCCCGACATAATCATCGCCGAGCCCATCGGGACCTCGACCAACATCATGGCCACGGTGGTCATCCCTTTGCGGGACATGTACCCCGACGAGTTCGAGGTGGCCCCGCTCATCGTGGTGGTGGACGGCACCCATGCCATGGAACTGCTGGCCCCCAGTTCCGGCTTCGGGCTGGGAGGGGGGAAGCTCATCCCCGCCCACCAGGTGCATGAGGCCGAGGTTATAGTCATCTCCAAGGCCGACCTGCTCGACCAGAAGGCCATGGCGCTCGTCGCCGACAGGTTGGCGCAGGAGGTGCCCGACTCGAGGACCGTCGCGTGCAGCGCCCGGAGCGGTTTGAACATGGAGGAACTGGTCCAGTTGATCCTTTCCGATGAGATATCGCATAAGGCCGCCTCAGGCGCGGACCAGAGGCTCTTCAACACCGAGAAGGCCACCATGGGTTGGTACAGCGGGGTGAGCGCTATCGCCGCCCAACCTCATCTGGACGTCTACGATCTATCCAAGTCGATCATGAAGGAGGTCTCCGATCGCTACGACCCCTCGGCCATAGGCCACGTGAAGCTCATCTATACCTCGGAACAGGCCTCTTTGAAGATGAGCCTGGTGAGCGACTCGGTCCAGGTGGACGGGATCAAAGGCGGGAGGTACTCGGACGGACTGGGAAGACTGGTCCTGAACGCGCGCATCATGGCTCCGCCCGCTCAGATAAAGAAGGACCTGGAGGAGGCGCTGAGCAAGGTCTACGCAAGCCTGCAATTGAAGGTCCTGGAACATCGCAGCAGCACCCTCGCCCCTAAGCCAGAGGTGCCCGACCATTATCTCAACAAATGATCGGCCAGATAGGGTCCCACTTTCAGCCAGCGAACTGTTTCGTTCGATCATTTCGTCATCATAGCAAATTAATTAAAGAGAACCCGTCAATAGAGCGGTCAAGGTAAGGGGGAGGTGGCCTTGGTCAATGTGGACCAGATGAACCGTCGCATCATCAAGCTCCTGATGGCGGACGGAAAGATGACCTATAACGACATAGCTAACAAGCTTCGCCGCTCCCCCTCCACAGTGCGCGACCGCATCCGCCGTCTCGAGGACGACAAGGTCATCCTCGGCTATTACGCCATCGTCAACCTGGAGAATATGGGCATAAACTCCGACGCCATCGTCCTGGCCAAGCTTGCCAAGGGCAAGGGCTTGGAGGACCTGCGCAAGATGAAGCAGGTGGAAGGGGTGCGGGAGGTACTGCAGGTCACAGGCGATCGGCGCGTGCTCCTCCGTCTCAACTCACGGGACAACCGCAGCCTGGAGGACACGGTGTACCGAGAGCTCGCGCCCATGGGGCTGGAGGACATCGAGGTCCGCATCGTGCTGGAGTCAGTGGCCAGCCAGCCAATGGTGTGATCAGAGGTTGGTCTTGTCGTATTTGCCGCTGAAAGGTCTGGAGGACAAGGGCGCCACCTTGGTGAAGCAAGAGAGGTCCTTGTCCACAATCGGTCCGAAATAGGAGATGAACTCCTCGAGCAGTCCCTCAAGCTCCTTTTCGTCATCAGCGCTCATCTCGGCGATGCCCGCCCCCGGTCCCAACTGCTCCTGGCCGACCTTGCCCCGCAAGAACATCTTGCCCCCATGGATGCCAGCACCCAGGCTCACGCCCACGGGCGACGGGGTCTTGCTACCTATGCCGAGGACCACCATGGTGCCGCCGGCCATGTACTCGCCCAGATAGTCCTTGGCGGTCCCGCCGATGACCAGGCTGGGCCATCGCTGTCCATACTCCTTCATGTGGATCCCCACGCGGTACCCGGAGCTGCCCTTGATGAACATCTTCCCGCCGCGGGCGGAAAGTCCGGTCACGTCCCATGCATTTCCATGGACGATGATCTTGCCGGAGTTCATGGTGTTCCCGGTCATGTCCTGGGCGTTGCCGAACACCTCCAAGGTCGGTCCGTCCAGGAAGGCGCCGAGGTTGTTGCCTGGGGTGCCGTGGATGCCGATGTAAAGGTCCTTCTTCGATGCTGTGGCGGCGATGTAGCGCTGACCGGTGACGTTGCGCAGTATGATGCGGTCGACGTTCCGCTCGATGGCCTGGCGGATGACGCAGTTCAGCTCGCGGTAGTGCATGGGCACGCCATCGACCCCGGCGTCGATCGAGAAGACGCCATCCTCAAAAGAGGTGCAGCCTTGGCCGCAGTCGCACTCGTGCGCGGTGAATCCATGACCATGCATCAGCCCCACCCCTCGCCGACATGCTTGACGCCCATTATCTCGGCGATCTTGGGGTTCGGGCCTTGGTAGCGCAGACGGTCCCGATTGCCGACCAGGCTCTCCACCGAGTCGATGCCCATCGCGCCCAGCACCTCCCTCAGTTCCTCGTTCCAGGCGTTGAACAGGTGCACTATGCGCGCCGCTCCCACCTCCGGGTCCAAGCGCTGCACCAGGTCCTCGCGCTGGGTGGCGATGCCCCAGGAACAGAGGCCCCGGTGGCACTGCTGGCACACCCGGCAGCCCACCGCCACCATGGCCGCGGTCGAGACCATGGCCACATCGGCCCCGAGGGCCAGGACCTTTATCATGTCGGCGCTGCAGCGGATGCCGCCGCCGGCGCAGACGGTGACCCGGTTGCGCAATCCCTCCTCGGTGAGGCGCTTGTCCACCACCGCCACCGCCACCTCCACCGGCATGCCGGCATGGTCGCGTATGACCCGCATGGACGAACCGGTGCCTCCTTTGAAACCATCGATCGGTGATGAAATCCGCCCCGGCCCGCACCACCCCAGAGGCGATGGCCGCGACGTTGTGCACCGCGGCGATCTTCACTCCGACCGGCATGGAGTACTCCACCGACTCCTTGAGGACGGATATGAGCTGGGCCAGGTCCTCGATGCTGTAGATGTCGTGATGAGGATAGGGCGAGAGCGCGTCCGTCCCCACCGGGATCATCCTGGTCTCGGAGATGAGCGGCGTCACCTTCTCTCCGGCAGGTGCCCGCCATGTCCGGGCTTGGCGCCCTGGCCGATCTTGATCTCCACCGCCGCCATGCCCTTGAGGTACTCTGGGTCGACCCCGAAGCGGCCAGACGCCACCTCGGCGCAGATGTGGTCCGCATACTGATAGAAGTCATGGTGCAGACCGCCCTCACCGCTGCCGGCGACGATGTTGAGCTCCTTCGCCGCCATGAAGAACGCCTTCTGGGTATTGTATGAGACCGAGCCGAGCGAGACATGCCCGATCATGAGGGGCATGTCCATGACCACCAGGGGGTTGCCGCACCCTTTCATGCGCAGCATCTCCCCCTCGCTCACCTGGAGCCTACCTGGCCTTCCGCCGAGCAAGGTCACGGTCTCCACCGGTTCCCTCAACGGGTCGATGGACGGGTTGGTGACCTGGGCCGCGTCCAGCAAGAGATCGTCGAATATCACGGGATGTTCGACGTCGGTGCCGCAGGAGGAGAGCAGCACGCCGCCACTGTTGGCCTGGGCATAGATGGCCCGGCGCATGCGTTCGGTCCAGTTGCCGTGGGGCGGGAACTGGGATGGCACGGTGCGGATCTCGATGCAGCTGACCGGGCATACCGCCAGGCAGCGCCCGCAGGCCACGCACCCTCCGATGGGCACCACGCGGTTGTCGCGGAAATCAAGGGCTTGGAAGGAGCACTCGTTCACGCAGCGCTTGCAGGTGCGGCATGACTGGTAATCGATGACCGGCTTGAAGCGCTCCGGCAGCTTGGTGTCCATCTTCTTTGCGGTGCCGCTCACAGGCTCACCCCCTGGAACGGATGTTCGGTGCCAGTGCGGAGGATGCCCTTGCCCACCTTGGCGATCATGGGGCTTCCCGCGTTCGTGGCCCAGGTCTCCGCATCGGGCTCCACCAGGCGGATGGCGCACTCCTCGCTGGCGCAGTAGGCGATGCCGCCATCTGGCGACCGGCCCACGATCATGGGTCGGAGCTTCTTCCGGTCCGCCAGGGCGATCAGCGTCACCTCTGGCTGGCTCCTTCCCACCAGGATGCTGAACGGTCCGTTCAGGAACGCCTCCCGGTAGGTGAACCGCAACCATGTGGCCAGCTTGCGGCTCTCGGGGTCAAGCCGGGAGATCTCGTCATAGGTCCAAGGGGCCATGGCGAAGGCCGCCGCCTGGATCGGCAGGCCGTGCTTGCGCACCAGCAGGTCCCAGATATAGGCGACGACCTCGGTGTCGGTCAGCACGGTGCACTTATAACCGGACATCTCCACCAGCTTGCGGTTCACACCATATGAGGTTATCTCGCCGTTATGGCACACCCCCCAGTCCAGGATGGACAAGGGATGCGCCCCGGCCCACCAGGCGGGGGAGTTGGTCGGGAAGCGGGAATGCGATATCCACATGGTGCCCTTATAGCGGGGAAGGTCGTAGAAATCGGCCATCTGGTGGGAGAAACCGTTCCCCTTGAAGACCGCCATGTCCTTGCCGCTGCTTATGCACATCGCCCCGTCCACCTCGGAGTTGATCTGCATGACCAGGTCGATGACCACGTCCTCCTCGCCCTTCTTCACGCCCTCGCCCTTCATGGACTTGGGCAGAACGTTGGCGAAGTAACGCCAGATGATGGGATAGGGCGGCCTCAGGTCGGCAACCGGATGATGGTAGACCTTCTCATCGTGGACGATGTCAAGGTCATGAGCGCATCATGTCCTCGGCGCGTTCCTTTGCCTTCTCATCATCGAAGAAGAACTGCAGGCAGTACTGGTCCTTGCGGGATGGGAAAAGGCCGTAACATGCGTATCCAGCCCCCAGGCCGTTCTCCCGCTCCTCCATTATGGTGAGCATGGCGCGGATCCTATCGCCCGCGATGAGGCGGCCGTCCAACGAGATGCATCCGGCGATGCCGCAACCGCCCATCATGTACTTCAATCCCGGAGGTCTCTGGGCCAAGTAGACCTGGGAAGGCTGTGGCAGCGGCTGCAAGGCGTTAGCATGTGTCATACAAGGGTGGAGGTGGTTGCCCCTCCGATATAAATCCATTTCTCTCTCAACTCCCAAACGGGACGTCCTTCGATCGGTCATCGTCCTTCTCGCAGGTCATTGCATCAGCCTTCAGGGGGTAGAGGCCCCATGGGCCGATGCACTCCCGGACACGTTCCAACCATTGTTGGACCAGAACCCGAATGGCCGGTCATCGGTAGGACCGCACGCCCTCCGACCAGACCATTGCACATTGGGCATATGTCCGGTTCCTGCAGGGGCCGGTTACATATGACTCAGTATTTATCCATTATCATTATTTCGTGAGATGTGACGTGTGTAACAGCCCATTTTTCACGAACATTATATGAATATTCATATGAAATTCGTAGTAATACTATGAATACCTATGTTTTTTCCATTATTTCCAGTTCATTCATCTAGTCGGTCAGGATCATGAGAATCTCCGGTTCCATCATCGATTCCTCTCAGGATTTGCCCTTCAAGGCTGGAAAGGGTTAAATTTTTACATTTCATCATTGTGTCATACTTTTAGAGGTGCCCCCATGACATCATCGAGATTGGCCTTCGTACCCCAGCTGCCCGACCTGGACAAGATCAGGCAGATGAGGAAGCGCTTGAACCTTTCCCAGCGCGAGCTGGCGGCCATGGCCGGGGTGAGCCAGTCCCTCATCGCCAAGATCGAGAGGGGCAGCATAGACCCATCCTACAGCAATGTCCGCAAGATCCTCCAGGCCTTCGAAGAGGTGCTGCGCCGGCGCAAGCTGGAGGGCATGAAGGCCGGAGCCCACCTGACCGTTGGGGACCTTGGCACCAAAGGGGTCATATCCGTCACACCGGACCAGAGCATCGGGGAGGCCATCGACCGCATGATGAGAGGTCGCTTCACCCAGCTTCCGGTCATGGTGGGCGAGAAGGTCATCGGGGCTTTGACCGACGATCGCATCCGCGATTATAGCATAGAGGCCACCCGTGCTCGCAACAAGCCATATGAGGAGGTGATGCGCACCAAGGTGGAGGAGGTCATGACGGAGCCGTTCCCCATCCTCAGCGAGGACACTCCCATCGACGTCGCATCGCTGCACCTGCAGCGCGAGGAGGCGATCCTCATATCCAGGAAGGGGGCCATCGTGGGCATACTCACCAGCGCCGACTTCCTCAACCTCGGTCTCAACCAGTGAGGTGGGTCAATGATCAGACACGTGGTTCTTTGGAGGCTCAAGGAGCAGGCCGAAGGCAGATCGAAGATGGAGAACGCCAAGATGATCAAGGTCCAGCTTGAGGCCCTGCCAGACCTCGTGCCGGATATCAGAAGGTTAGAGGTAGGGGCGGACGTGCTGAAGGAAGGGTCCAGTTGGGACCTTTGCCTCATCGCCGAATTTGACGATCTCGAAGCGTTGAAACGATACCAGGACCACCCAGAGCATAAAAGGGTGGCCGAACTGGTGGCCCGGACCAGGGACCAAAGGGCGGTAGTGGACTACATGGTCTGATCTCGATGAAACGCAAGGACCTTGAGATGCGCCTGCAGCAAGTGAACGGCTTCGAACGACCAAAGGCGGAGCTGGAGCAGTACATGACGCCGGCGAACATCGCGGCGGACCTGCTGTTCCTTGCCTACAGCTGCGGCGACATAGATGGCAGGGCGGTGCTCGACCTGGGCTGCGGCACGGGGATGTTGGGGATAGGGGCGGCCCTTCTCGGGGCGTCAAATGTGATCGGGGTGGACAAGGATGCCGGGGCTCTTGCCGTCGCCAGGCGGAACGCTGAGCAAGCGGAGGTATCGTTGGAGCTCGTCGAGGAGGAGATATCCTCCTTCCGGGTCCAAGCCGACACGGTGGTGATGAACCCCCCTTTCGGAGCGCAGAACCGGCACGCGGACCGACCATTCCTTGAGGCCGCCATGCGATGCGCCCCAGTGATCTACTCGTTGCACCTCACCGAGACATTGGGGTTCCTGGCCAGATATGGTGGGCAGCAGGGCTTCTCGATCGATCTTCAGAAAAGCTTTAAATTCGACATCCCTCATACATTCGCGTTCCACCGAAAGGTCAAGAAGAGTTTCGACGTATCCTTGATCCGTTTCTGTAAAACGGGGTGATTCTAATGAAAGAGAAGAGAAAAGTAGTACCTGGTGACGAAGTGGCCGAGGTAGAGGAGTTCATACCCTCTGAAGGCACCTATGAGGACCAGGGTAAGGTATATTCCGCTCTGTACGGCGAGCTTGAGCTCGATCATGAGGACAAGACGGCCCGGGTGTCCGCAAAAAACCCGATGACGAAGCTGGCCATCGGCGACTTCGTGTTCTGCACCGTGACCGACGCCCGTGCGTCCATGGCCATCTGCGAGGTGATCGCGGTCGAGGGCAGGAGCAGGGAGATCGGCGGGGACACCAACGGCACCATCCATGTCTCCAAGGTCTCCAGCGAGTACATCCAGGACGTGGGGAGGGAGCTTAGGCCCAGTGACATCATCCGGGCCAAGGTCATCCAGGTCAAACCCTCCATCCAGCTCACCACCACCTCGCCTCATCTGGGCGTAGTGAAGGCGTTGTGCCGCAAGTGCCGCCATCCGCTGATAAGGGCGGAGAAGGAGCTCTACTGCCCGAACTGCGAGCGCTCCGACCATCGCAAGATCGCGGACGATTACGCGGCGGTGGAGTTCTAGGCTCGCTGGTGCTTGCTTATCAAGCGAGCGACCTGTAAGAGAAAATGGTAATAGCAGTAGGACGAATTGATTTAGGAAGGGTGCGGTAAGATGACCAAGAGCAACGAGGACCTGGCCCGCGAGATAAAAGAGCTCCGCGACGAGATAAAGCAGATGAAGGAGATCGTCGGGACCTTGCTGAGCATGATCGTCGAGGTGGAGGGAGACGAGGAAGATGAGGAATACGCCGTCCTTCCCACCGGTCTGGACATGCCCAGGATGAACAATTGAGGCCAACGGCCTCATCATGACCTTTTTTGAGGCCTGAATGAAAGCGGTGGCCCTCCTCTCCGGCGGCATAGACTCCCCTGTGGCGGCATACTTGATGGCTCAGAGGGGCTGTGAGATGATCCTCCTGCACATGGACAACCGCCCCTATGCCAGCGAAGGCAGCGTTCAGAAGGTGGCCCGCCTTGCGGCAGACGTTGAGGCAGGCCTCCGGCCAGGACATGCCCGCCATGTCCGCCCCCCATGGCCGCAACCAAGCCATCAACGCCAATAGTTGCAGGCGCCCCTACCAATGCGTGCTGTGCAAGCGCCTGATGTTGAAGGTGGCCAAGGAGATCGCCATCCGTAACGGGGCGGAGGCGATAGTGACCGGCGAGTCCCTGGGCCAGGTGGCATCCCAGACATTGTTGAACCTGCGCGCCGAGGAATCTGGCCTGGAATTCCCGGTGCTACGGCCCCTCATCGGCCTGGACAAGCTGGAGATCGAGGGCATCGCCAAGCGCATCGGCACCTATGAGATATCCATCCAAAGCGATGGGGGGCCATCCTGCCTGATCCTTCCCGAGAGGGTCATCACCGATGCCGTGCCGGAGAACGTGCTGGCAGAGGAGGCGAAGGTGGACATATCGGAGATGGTGCGATTCGCCGCCGATAACGTCGTCGAGCTCAAAGGTCAGGGTACATGGAGCAGTTGAGCCCCCGCTCCGGGTCATAGATCATGTCCATGGTGACCCGGTCGATGTAGCGCGCCTGCACCCTCGATATGAAAAGCGTATGGTCCCCGCATTTGACCTTGATGTCGCTGGTCTTGGCCGGTTTCAGCTCGACCGGTATGATGATCGGGCCAGAGCATGAGGTGGACAAGCGATAGTCCTGGCCTGAGCTCTTGACATACTCCACTACCTCAGGGTCGACATAAATCTCGGTCGGGACCACGCCCCCGAGGAAGAGGTAACGGGTATTTAACCTAACCGAGCTGTATCGTAAAGAGGACGGAAATGAAGGAAAGGGTGGTGCTGGACTCCTCCGCGTTCTTCGCCATGGAGGACATGTCAGGCGACTGGGACGCCTATACATCACCGGGAGTGCTCCGGGAGCTGCAGCGCTACAACGACGGTCGCGCCGCCTATCTGGAGCACAAGGTCAAGGTTTCCGATCCCACGTCCAATTCATTGGAGAAGGTGGCCAAGGCGGCCAAGGAGACCGGCGACGCCGTCCCGGCTCTCCACCGTCGACCGGGAGGTGCTCGCCCTGGCCATCGATCTGGAGGCGGTACTCCTCACCGATGATTACTCGATGCAGAACCTGGCCAAGCACATCGGGTTGCCATACCGGGCGGTGGGGCTCAAACCGATACAGAAAAAGGTGGTATGGAGCTACCGTTGCACCGGATGCGGGAAGGTCATCAAGGAACAGCAACCGGACTGCCCGGTGTGTGGCAGCGCCCTGCGCACCACCAGGAAGAAATGATCACTTGCCGCCCAGCTCGGCCGATTTCTTGGCGCCGGCCTCGATCGCGTCCATGACCGCGCCGCGGAAACCGCTCTCCTCCAAGGTGCGGATCCCTTCGATGGTGGTCCCGCCGGGGGATGCCACCATGTCCTTCAGCTCGCCGGGGTGCTTCCTGGTCTCCAGCAACGTCTTGGCGGAACCGAACACGGTCTGTGCCGCTAGGATGGTGGCGACATCACGGGGCAGACCGGCCAGCACGCCGCCGTCCGCCAAGGCCTCGATGAACATGTACACATAGGCCGGGCCGGACCCGCTCAGGCCGGTCACGGCGTCAAGCAGCTTCTCGTCCAGGGCGAAGGCCACACCCACGGACTCCAGGACGCGCTGTACGGTCTCCTTGTCCTCCTTGCGTGCCGACCGGCCCAGGGCGAACGCCGAGGCCGAGGCGCCGACCAGGCAAGGTTGGTTAGGCATGACCCGGACCACCCGCACGCCCCAGTTCAGGTGGCGCTCCATGACGTCGATCTTGACGCCTGCGGCGATGGATATGAGCAAGTGATCGCTGGACAGGTATGGTTTCAGCTCCTCCAGCACCGGACCGACATGGTTCGGTTTGACGGCCAGCACGATGATGTCCGAGGACCGGACCACCTCGATGTTGTCCCCGGTGACGCCTACCCCTATGGTCTTGGCTATGAAGTCCCGGCGCTCCGGCATGACGTCGCTGGCGGTGATGTCGTCAGCCAGTGCCATTCCCGCACTGATAATCCCCTTCATCAAGGCCTCGGCCATGTTGCCCGCTCCCACGAAACCGATCTTCATTTGCGTCACCTCTGTCCTGTCATCAGGTCGAATCTGCGTTATTGCCACGACCCTATATAATGCTCATTGAGGTGCTACAGTTCACAGCAATGCTACCTTTGGTCATAGTCTCGGCGGATGGCCTGCACTCGATCATCCCAATGCGATGAGGAACTCCCTCATGAACGCGGGCAGGTCGGCCGGGGTGCGCGATGTGATGAGGTTCCCGTCCACGACCACCTCCTCATCGAAATATCTGGCCCCGGCATTGATCACGTCGTCCTTGATGGCGAAGAAGCAGGTCGTCTTTCTACCGCGCAGCACGTTGGCGGTTATGAGCACCGACGGACCATGGCAGATGGCCGCCACCACCTTGCCGGAGTCGAACATCCGCTTCACCAGCTCGGTCACGGCATGATGCCGTCCTCAGTCGGTCCGGGGCGAAACCGCCTGGCACTATCAGGGCCTGGAAGTTACGGGCGTCGGCGGTGATGGCGTCCTGGTCCACCTTGGCCTCGTAGCCATGCTTGCTGCGGTAGATCTCTTTGGTGCCCGGACCGACCAGCACAGGGTTCCATCCCGCCTCTTTGAGACGGTAGTAAGGATACCACAGCTCCATGTCCTCATAGTCGTCCTCCACTAAGATCGCCACGTTCCGCGTCATCATGATCACCTTCCTCGACGTGACATACTTGAGCCCTCGTTTTATAAACTTATAGAGCGGTGGGCGGTCTTTTTGTTCGTGTTTTTTCGCCCATTTATCATATTTAAAACCGGTCCTTATGATTGTCATTAATGGTAATCAGAAGGACCATCTGGACATTAACTATCATTAACGCCTGAATCATCCAATCAATCTGAGTTCAATTTTTATATAGGTAGAATATTCACCTTGCAATGCTCGTAGAACAGTATTATCCGGTAGCTATCTTCGCTCTGGTAGCTGTTCTCTTCCCAGTGCTGGCTTTCTTTATTTCTAGGTTCTTCAGGCCCACCAAGCAGAGCACACTGAGGGAGACAACCTATGAATGCGGAGAAACGCCGATAGGACAGGCCCAGGTCCAATTCCATGTCCAGTTCTATGTCTACGCCATCATTTTCGTGGTGTTTGATATCGTGACCGTGTTTTTATTGCTCTGGGCCCTTGGTTTTGAGAACTTCGATCAAAATGACATTATGAGCGAACCCTACATCATCGCGTTCGTGTTCACCGCGATCATGCTGGTAGGGGTCTATTACGCTCTCGCTAAGGAGAAGATACTATGGATCTGAGCCTTTCCCCTCACGCCATAGCCATGACCGCCAAGGAGTTCCAGGAGATGGCCAAGGACATGGTCCTGGGAATGGCCCGAAACCCCATACTCAAGAAGCCCATCGACGGCCTCACCGCCCCCATATGGGCTTGGGGGCAAAGGAATGCCATCTACCCCCTGCACTTCGGTGTCGCCTGCTGCGCTCTGGAGATGGCCGCCGCCTCCGCCTGTCGTTGGGACGCCGAGAGATTGGGAATGATCTATCGTTCATCCCCGCGTCAATCCGATGTTCTACTGGTCAATGGATGGATCTCCCAGAAGCTGCGACCGTCCCTGCGCCGGCTTTACGAGCAGATGCCCGAGCCCAAGTGGGTCGTCGCCATGGGCGAGTGCGCCATCAGCGGTGGGCCGTGGTATGACGCGTACAATGTGATCCAGGGCCTGGACACCTTCATACCGGTCGACATCTACATCCCCGGTTGCCCGCCTCGACCAGAGGCCATGATCGACGGCTTCCTCAAGCTTAACCGTAAGATAACCGCAGAGCAGAAAGGGACTTTCCTGGACTGAGGTGAGAAAGATGACCGAAACAAGCACCAGGATGAATGAGGAGCAGATCGCCGAGGCGATCAACAGCAAGTTCACGCAGGGCATTACGAGCATTGAGATCGCCCCGCGCCGGATATTACCTCACGATAAGCAAGGACATACTTCTGCCGCTCTGCACGAAGATGAAGGACGAGCTCGGTTTTGAGCACGTCTCCAGCGTTTGCGGGGTGGACACAAAGACCGCCTTCCAGACGGTCTATCACATATCTTCCTATCAGAACAAGGTGGTGGCGGAGATCGTGGTGGAGAACATATCCTACGACCAGCCTGAGGTGGAATCGATCACCCCCCTCTGGGGTGGAGCGAACTGGCACGAGAGGGAGACCTACGACATGTTCGGCATTCGCTTCCTGAACCACCCCAAGATGGAGCGTCTGCTTTTGGCGGACGATTTCACGTTCTTCCCCATGAGGAAGGACTACGTCGTCGGGAGGAGAGTGCCATGACCGAGATGTGGGTGAACATGGGGCCGCAGCATCCCATGACCCATGGGCTGTGGAATCTACGCGTCAAGATCGACGGTGAGATAATCACCGATGCCACGCCGGTCATCGGCTACCTTCACAGGGGCTGGGAGAAGATGGTGGAGGCCAGGGACTTCAAGCAGATCATCCCCCTGGCCGATCGCCTATGCTACGGTTCTTCCCTGACCTGGAGCCACCTTTACGTGCGCACCATCGAGGAGCTTATGGACGTGGACGTGCCGGAGAGGGCGCAATGGATCCGCGTCATCACCTTGGAGATGCAGCGCATCTCCTCCCACCTGATGTGGCTGGCCGCCGTCGGGACCGACCTCGGTTCTTACACCATTTTCCTTTACTGCATGAGGGAGAGGGAGCTCTTCCTGGACCTCATGACCAACCTCACCGGGGCGCGCATGACCTACAACTACGTGCGCATCGGTGGTGTGCGAAACGACCTTCCGCCCAACTTCGAGAGGGACACCCTGAGGGTGCTGAAGCTCTTCGAGGAGCGCATGAAGGAGTACGAGGCGCTGTGCGACCGAACGACCTCCTTCCGCGTGAGGATGGAGGATGTCGGCATGCTAACCCCAGCCGATGCCATGAACCTCGGCGTCACTGGGCCGAACATGCGCGGTTCCAAGATCGACTTCGACATACGCCGCGATGACCCCTACGAGACCTATGACCAGGTCGACTTCGAGGTGTGCGTGGAGGACACCTGCGACTCGTTCGCTAGGTATAGGGTCCGCATGCGCGAGATGGAGGTCAGCTGCGACATCATCCGCCAGGCCCTGAAGAAGCTCAGGGACGGTCCGGTTCGTGTCAAGGCGCCCAACAATGCCCCGTCCGGTTCCGCGTTCTTCCATGTGGAGGACCCCCGGGGCGAGGGCCTCATGTACGCTATAGGGGACGGCACGAACCAGCCCTACCGGCTGAAGGTGCGGAGCCCCATATTCGTGAGCGTCTCCGCCACGCCAGTGATGCTGATCGGAGAGAAGATGGCAGATGTCCCGGCCATCATGGGATCGATCGACATGTGCCTAGGCGAGACGGACCGGTGAAAAAATGAGCTTCCTAGGAGTAGATTCACTTTACGAGGGGTTCCAACAACTGGTCTCCTGGTTGATGTGGCTGATAGGTGACTGGTTCTGGGCCGGCGTAGTCCTCGACGGCAACGAGGACAGCTGGTGGTATTGGGTGACCGAATTCCTCACCGACAACCAGACGGTCTGGTTCGTTACCATTCTCTTAGTTAGCGTCACCGTCTTCATCGGAGGGTTCCTGGCCGGTCTGTGGGTCATATGGATCGAGAGGAAGGTACTGGGTCGCATGATGGACAGGCGCGGTACTCAGGTCGGATGGCTCGGCGGGTTCCAGAACTTCGCCGACGGCATCAAGACCTTGCTTAAGGAGATCATCATACCCAGGGACTCGGACAAGAAACTGTACACGTATGCGGTCGTGATGATCCTGGCCACTTCCGTAATGCTCCTCGGTCTTATTCCCTGGAGCGAGTTCTGGTACGCGGTCAATGTCCCGCTTGCCCTTCTGCTGGGGTTGGCGGTCTTCAGCCTCGCGCCCTTCGCCATCCTGATCGGTGGCTGGTCCTCCAACAACAAGTACACCGTCATCGGCGGTATGAGTGGCGCCGCACAATTGATCGCATACGAGGTACCACTGCTACTGGTGGTGGTGTCCATCGTCATCATGGTGGGCAGCCTCAACTTCAATGACATCGTCACCTGGCAGATAGAGAATGTTTGGCTCATCGCACCGCTCATCCTCGGGATGCATCACGTTCTTCGTGGCCGGGTTGGCCGAGGTGGAGCGGGTCCCCTTCGACCTGCCGGAGGCCGAGGCCGAGCTGGTAGAGGGCTGGCAGACCGAGTACGGCGGATTCCGCTGGGGTCTGATCATGCTCTGCGACTATGTTCGGGCGTATATCGTTGCCCTTCTCATCACCGTGCTGTTCCTAGGCGGATGGGCTGGACCGGAGCCGGTGCCACCGGAGGTCTGGACGCTGATAAAGACCTTCTTGGTCTTCTTCGTCATGGTCTGGGTCCGCGCGGCCATGGTCCGTATCAGGACCGACCAGATACTGAAGATCGGCTGGAGGCGCCTAATGCCTCTGGCCTTCATCAACCTGGTCATCGTCGTGTTGATCAAATATTACAATATTGGGTGGTGGTAAGTTGGCCGAGGCAGAGAAGAAGAAATCTACCTATCGTCGCCGAGATGACCTGAAACCCCGGGCCTACATCGCCGATCCGATGTACGTGTGCATGCGCACATTGCTGCGCACCACCCTGAAGGGAAGGCCGAACACGATCCTCTACCCCTGGGAAAAGCTTCTCATGCCCGACTGCTTCCGCGGTCGCCCAGGAATAGTCCTGGAGAAGTGCATTGCCTGCGGCAAGTGCGTCAAGATATGTCCCAACAAATGCATTGAGCTAGTCCCCATAGACCACCCCACCCTCGGAAAGGTGGAGAGGCCCCAGATATTCGTAGGCCGCTGCATGATGTGCGGGTATTGCGCCGAGGTCTGCCCGACCAGCGCCATGATAGTCACTCCCGAGTTCGAACTGGCCTCTTACGATCGGACCGCGCTGATGTTCGATCCGTTGAAATTGCAGCACGAGCACAAGCCAGGCTACGAGGTGCACTCTCCCATGGTTGCGCCCTCTGCCCTGAAGGCGGGGAAGCCTGAGATGAAGGACATGCTGGACCCATCGGTCAAGGACACACCGGTCCTGGAACCGAAGAAGTGCATCTCCTGCTTCCGTTGCGAGAAGACCTGCCCCACCGAGGCGGTCAAACTGATGGACACCGGGGAAGTGAACCCGAAGAACAACAAGCCGATCAAGAGGCCGGTGTTCAACTATGAAAAGTGCGTCGCTTGCGAGCAGTGCGTGGACGTCTGTCCCAAGGACGCTTTGAAGATGAAGGAGGCGATGTAAAAATGGCTTTCGACCTTTCCCCGTATCTGTTCATGGTCTTCGCCGGTCTCACGATCGGTGCGGCCATCACCGTCCTGGTCACCAAGGAGATCGTGAGGGCGGCGTTCTTCCTTGCCTTCGCCTTCATCGGTGTGGGAATTATCTATCTGTTCCTGAACGCTGAGTTCGTGGCTCTGATCCAGATATTGGTCTATGTCGGTGCCATCAACGTCCTGATCCTGTTCGGAGTGATGCTCACCAAACGCCGCCTCCTGGGAGGTGGTCAATGTGAGTAACCCCCGTGAGAGGTTCTCAGTGAAGGACCGCAGCGTGGCCAACATAATCGTGGCAGTGGTGCTATTGGCCCTCATGGTCGTCGTCTTCCTGGCGGTGGACGCCTGGTACGACGGCATGTTGGAAGGCACAATCCCGATGTTCTCCATCCCCATCGAGGACATCTCCGCCATCATATTCGAGCAGTGGGGGGTCCTGGTGATCATATTGGGACTGGTACTTTTCTCCGCCATGATGGGCGGGGTCTTCATCGCACAGGAGGAGGATGAGGAATGAGCGTTGAGTTCACAACTGGCATACCGTTATCTTGGTTCCTATTGGTCTCGGCCACCCTTTTCACCATCGGTGTCATCGGCATACTGGTCAAGAAGAACGCCATCGTCATCCTGATGTCGATCGAGCTCATGCTGAACGCCGCGAACATCAATTTCGTGGCGTTCTCCGCCTACTACGACCTGCCCATGGGTCAGGTGTTCGCGTTGTTCTCCATCGGTCTGGCGGCGGCAGAGGCCGCAGTCGGCCTGGCGATATTGCTGAACCTGAACCGCTTGAAGGACACTGTCCATGTGGACGACCTGAATATCATGAGGTGGTAAGATGGATTACACCTGGCTGTTCCAGCTGGCATGGATAATCCCGTTATTGCCCCTGATATCCTTCCTGATAGTCGGATTCCTAGGCGCGAAGTTCAGCGACAAGGGCGGCATGATCGCCATAGCCTTGGTCGGTGCGGCGATGGCCCTGTCCCTCGCCATCGCCTACGCTGCGCTGACGGGCGGCCTTCCTTCGCACGGCGCTGAGGGCGCTTACTACACAGATACCATAGAATGGGTGGTGCTGGGTAGCGGGTTCACCCTTTCCATCGGCATATTCATCGATACCTTGACCGCGCTGATGTTGATCGTGGTCTCCTTCGTAGCCACGTTGGTCGTCATCTACTCGGTCGGCTACATGGGCGAGGAGGGCGACAGGCGCCGCCGCTACTTCACCGAGATCTCCCTGTTCGTCGGTGTCATGCTCGGCCTGGTGTTGGCCAGCAGCTTCTCCCTGCTGTTCATATTCTGGGAGCTGGTCGGACTCTGCTCCTACTTCCTGATCGGATTCTGGTTCGAGAGGCCTTCAGCGGCCTCCGCGGCCAAGAAAGCATTCCTGGTCACGAGGGTGGGCGACGTCATGTTCATGATCGGCCTGTTCATCCTCTTCAACCTCTTCGGGACCTTGAACTACGTCGAGATGTTCGACCCAGAGGTGTTGACCGAGGTCGACCAGAGCCTGTTGACCTGGGGTTGCTTCTTCATGTTCGGGGGCGCCATAGGCAAGAGCGCTCAATT
Source organism: Methanomassiliicoccaceae archaeon (assembly GCA_963827905.1). Classification (GTDB taxonomy): domain Archaea; phylum Thermoplasmatota; class Thermoplasmata; order Methanomassiliicoccales; family UBA472; genus JACXTP01. The sequence goes on along the minus strand of CAWHCB010000007.1, from coordinate 19,131 downwards.
CCCCTTACACGACTGGTTGCCCGATGCCATGGAGGGTCCTACCACCGTCTCCGCCTTGATCCACGCCGCGACGATGGTAAAGGCCGGCGTCTACCTGGTGGCCAGGATGTTCCCGCTGTTGGTGCACTCATACGAATGGCTGCCATTGTTCATCGCTGTGATCGGTGTGGTCACCGCATTGATGGCCGCCACCATGGCCTTGAACTCGCCAAACATAAAGCGCGTCCTGGCCTATTCCACCATCAGCCAATTGGGCCTGATGTTCCTCGGGCTCGGAACAGGTGCCTATCTGTTCGCGACCGGCATCTATGAGGAGGGAAGCCTTGGTTACTCGGCCGCCCTCTTCCACCTTATGAACCACGCCTTCTTCAAAGCCCTGCTCTTCCTTAGCGCGGGAGCTGTCATCCACTACGTCCATACGGAGGAGATGTCCAAGATGGGTGGGCTGCGGAAGTACATGCCCATCACATCGATAGTGATGTTATTGGGTGCGATATCGATCGCAGGAATACCTCCTCTGAGCGGATTCTGGTCCAAAGATGAGTTGTTGGCCGTGGTGGAAAGTGCTGGGTCAGAGAACTGGGTGTTCTACTTGCTCTATGCCATGGGCGTCTGTGTTGCCTTCATGACCGCCTTCTACATGTTCCGCATGTGGTTCAAGACCTTCACCGGTCCCGAGGGGGAGGCCACCAAGCACGCCGCGGCCCACATGGCCCATGATGACCATGGGCACAAGGGGAAGGAGCACCAGGCCAAGCCTGGTAAGATCAAGGAGCACACACCTGCGATCATGACCGTTCCGCTCATGTTGCTGGCGGTCCTTGCGGTGTTCTCCGGCATGGCGGCGCTGTTCTTCTTCGGTACGCCCTTCTACGGCATAATCTTCTTCGAGGAGCCTATCGCTGAGACCGGGATGGAGATCCTGGAGAATGTGTTCACCGCCTGGACCACCTATGTGTCCATGGCGGTCGCTGTGGGCGGCATCGGGCTGGCTTACTTCGCCTTCTACAAGAAGAGCATCGACGTCGACGCCTTCGTGAAGAGGCCGGCCGTCAAGCCCTTGTACAACATGCTCCTGGCCCGCTATGGTTTCACCAAGGGCTATGACTGGGTGGGCATGAGGGCAGTGTACGGCTTCTCCCTGGTACTGGACTGGTTCGACCTGCATGTCATCGATGGTATAGTGAACGGATTGGCACGTGGCACCGCCAAGGCGGGCCGCGGTCTGCGCAGGGTGCAGACCGGGTTCGTGCAGACCTACGCAGGGGTGGTGGTGGGCGGAGCGGTGCTGATGATGCTGCTCGGCTACTTCATACTGGTCCTGCTTGGAGTGGTCCAACCGTGGTGAGGTGATTCAGATGTTCGAAAACATACCAATACTGTCAATCCTGTTGGCCTTGCCCTTCATCGGCGCCCTGATCGCCTTCATGCTTAACAGCAACCCTAAGATGTCCAAGATCGTGGCGATGGTATTCAGCGCCATCCCCTTGGCCTTGGCGTCCTTGATGATGATCGACATGGTGCAGCAGGGGTACGATTTCAGCACCTTCTCCTATTCGGAGAGCTACGTCTGGATCGAGCAGTTGGGCATATCCTTCACGCTCGGTGTCGACGGCATAAGCGCGCCCATGATCTGGCTTACCACCTTATCGGTCTTCCTCGCCATCATATTCTCCTGGGATGTGGAGAAGCGCACCGCTTCCTACATGGCCTTGATGCTGATCCTCGAGGTCGGCGTACTCGGGGTGTTCATGTCCTTGGACTACTTCCTGTTCTATGTGTTCTGGGAGATCGTCCTCATACCCATGTTCTTCCTGATCGCCATATGGGGAGGGCCGAGGCGCGACTACGCCTCCATCAAGTTCTTCATATACACGCACGTGGCGTCGCTCTTCATGCTGCTGGGCATATTCGCCCTGTACTTCGAGGCGGCGGGGGACCTGGGCTACTACACCTTTGACATGGCGGCCATCGCCACCGTCTCCGGTGATTTTGCCATCATGTTCCAAACACTGGTGTTCGGCCTGCTCTTCTTCGGCTTCATAGTGAAGATGCCAATGGTGCCGTTCCATACTTGGTTGCCTGACGCCCACGTAGAGGCCCCCACCGCTGGGTCGGTCCTTCTGGCCGGACTCTTGCTGAAGATGGGCTCTTACGGTATCATCCGGATCGCTATGCCGACCCTGCCTGGTGCCTGGAACCTCGATTTCGGTGCTCTGGAGAACAATGTTTTCCCGGGACTAAGCGACTGGCAGATCGTCATGATCGTGCTCGGCGTCCTTTCCATGCTCTACGGCGCGGTGATGTGCATCGCGCAGAAGGACATCAAGAAGATGGTGGCCTATTCCTCCATCAGCCACATGGGCGGCGTCCTACTGGCCTTCGCCACCTTCACCGAGGTCGGTCTGGCCGCCGGCGTGTTCATGATGTTCGCCCATGGTCTGATCACGGCGGTCCTCTTCATGATGGCTGGAGTGATCCAGCATAAGACCGGCACCAGGATGATCCCGCGGTTGGGCGGTCTGGCCGCCAAGATCCCGAAGGCCGCGGTGTTCATGATGATAGGCTTCATGGCCTCGCTCGGACTTCCTGGCCTGGTCGGTTTCATCGCCGAGTTCGGCATATTCACCGCGACCTACAACGCCTTCGGTTGGCTCCTGCTGGTCCCGATAATCAGCGTGGCATTGACCGCGGCCTATTACATCTGGGCGATGCAGCGCGTGCTGTTCGGACCGGTGACCAAGGACATCGACCTGGAACATTTGCACGATGTCAGCTGGTACGAGGCGGCGCCGTTGGCCGCGTTCGTGGGCTTCATCGTGCTCTTCGGTCTCTGGCCCGCGTTGATATTGGATTACATCGTGCCTGCGGTGGGCAAGATCCTTGTGGGGGTGTTCTGAAATGGTCGACACTGAATCATTGGTGGCCGTGCTGCCCGAGCTGCTGCTGGTCATGTTCGCTATCGTCATTCCGGCCATCGGGCTGGGCACCAAGGACTCCAGGATACTGGGCTTCACCGCCTTGGCCGGCATAGCGCTGGCCGCGGTCGGACCGGCCCTGCAGATACTGGCAGGACAGGAACGCGGTGTTCTTCCCGGCCGACAGCGGCCTCCTGGTCCTGGACCAGTTCTCCGCCCTGTTCATGCTCATATTCCTGAGCGTGGCCTTCTACGTGGTGCTGGCCTCGATATACTTCACCAAGGACGACAAGCACAAGCCCGAGTACTACTCGCTCATCCTGCTGGCGACCGCCGGTATGATGGTGGTGGCTTCCGCCACCGACCTGTTCGTGCTCTTCGTCGGCATCGAACTGACCTCGCTGTCCTCCTACGCCCTGGTGGCCTTCCGCAAGAAGGACGTCAAGGGGGCCGAGGCGGCCACGAAATATTTCATCATCGGTGGGCTGTCCAGCGGCTTCGCCCTGTTCGGCATATCGCTGATATTCGGGGTCACTGGGACCACGGACTTCACCCTGATGAACGAGTGGCTGATCGCCAACCCCTACCCCAACGACCTGGTGCCGGTGGTCTGGCTGGCCATGATAATGATCGTGGTGGGCTTCGGCTTCAAGATCGCCATGGTGCCCTTCCACATGTGGGCCCCGGACGTCTACGAGGGAGCGCCAACGACCATCACCGCCATGCTGGCGGCCGGCTCGAAGAAGATGGGCTTCGTGGCGTTGTTCAAGCTTTTCTTCATCGGCCTCATCGCCATCAAGGCGGACTGGGAGTTCCTCATCGCCATCATGGCCATACTGACCATGACGGTGGGCAACCTGATGGCCCTGAACCAGACCAACATCAAGCGCATGCTCGCCTACTCAAGCATCGCCCAGGCCGGCTACATCCTCATCGCCATCCCGGTGGCGACGGACTACGCCTTGGCAGGCGGCATATTCCAGATCCTGACCCACGCCTTCATGAAGGGCGGCGCGTTCATCGTGGTGGCGACATTGGCCACGGTGGCGGTGGGGGAGAGCATCAACTCCTACAAGGGCCTGGGCAAGCGCTCGCCGTTCCTGGCCTTGGCCATGACCATATTCCTGTTCTCCTTGGCAGGCATACCGCCCCTGGCCGGTTTCGCCTCCAAGTTCTTCCTGTTCTGGGCCCCTATACAGGCGGCCACGGAAACGGGAGCAGGATTGGCTGATATGGTTGTCAGTGGCGGGTATCATCAACAGCGCCATCTCCCTGTTCTACTACGTGCGCATCGTGAAGTACATGTATGTGGAGAAGGGAGAGTCGGAGGACAAGCTGGTGATCTCGAAGACCATGATGGCGGCGGTGGCGATATGCCTCATCCTCACGGTGGTCATCGGTATCTATCCCGGGCCGTTCTACGATGCCTGCTGGAACGCGGCACAGACCTTGTTGTCCTACAGCGTGCCGTTGCCTTGAAAACCCCTTAATCTAACCATTTTTCCTCATCTTTTTATGCTTTGGCGGACTCGCTGGCCGTTCGAGAAAGCATCAAGAAAAAATTCCGGCTGGGAATAAGCGTTAAGTATGAATTTATCATATCATGCGGCGATGGTTCCAACCTGGGATTCGACCATCCGGCACGAGCTGGACCTGGTCGAGGAGGAGATGCGGGGGAGCGTTGTTTCCGAACAAGAGCTCCTCACCGAGATCTCCTTGTACGTCATCGGCTCCGGAGGCAAGCGCATTCGGCCGGCCATAGCCATCCTCGCTTTCAAGGCGTGCGGGGGCAGCGACGTCCCCAAGGTGGTCAAGATCGCCTCGGCCTTCGAGATGATCCACGCCGCCACCCTGATACACGACGACATAAACGACCATGGCGATTACCGCCGCGGCCGCGTTGCCGCCTACAAGAAGTTCGGCACACAGAAAGCCCTCATCGCCGGCGACTTCCTCTTCGTCAAGAGCTTCAAGATGGGGGGCACCTTCGACGAGCGCATCGTGGGCATGGTTGCCGACGCCTGCACCGCCATCGCGGAGAGCGAGATGCTGCAGAGCCTATACGAGGGCGACGTCGACACCCCGGTGGACAGATACCTCAAGATCATAGAGGGGAAGACCGCCAAGCCCATCGAGGCAGGCGCTCGGGTCGGGGCCTACCTGGCCAAGGCCGACGAGGTCCGCATCGAACAGATGGGCGAGTACGGGCTGGCCATCGGCATGGCCTTCCAGATCGTCGATGATATATTGGACATCGTGGGCAACGAAAAGACCCTGGGCAAGCCCAGAGGAGTGGACTTCGTGGACGGTAAGCCGACGTTGCCATTGATCCTGGCCATGGCCGATGCCAAGCACGGTCTGGAGATCAAGAGACTGTTCCTCAAGCCAGACAAGACGCACCAGGACGCCGAGGAGGCACTGGCGCTTGTGGTCAGGACGGACGCCATCGCGCAGTCGAGGAGCATGGCCCGCCAGTTCACCGACAAGGCCAAAGCGGCGCTGAGCGAATTGCCTGATTCGGAGTACAAGGCCTCCATGATCAAGTTGGCCGACGCGCTGGCGGAGCGGGACACCTAATGGTTCAGTTGGCGAGATGAGATGACCGAGCGGATCAGGACGGACGTGGTGGTGGTCGGCGCTGGCCCGGCGGGCAGCACCGCCGCCGAGCATGCGGCCCTGGGTGGGATGGAGGTCGTTGTCTTGGAACGGCGCCCCGTGGTCGGCGAGCCCGTGAAATGCGGCGAGTTCATGCCCCACCTGGAAGAGGTGCAGCGCATCTTCCCTGATGCCCTGGACCTCGCCCCTCTTTTCGATGTGCCAGGCGACCTGCGCTCGCTGCAGACGGAGGTCATCCGGATCTACTCGCCTTCTCTGAGGCATTGGGACGTGCCTTTCGCAGGCTATACGACCGACCGCAATCGCTTCGATCAGCACCTGGCCCGACGCGCCGAGAAGGCCGGGGCGAGGATCATGCTCAACACCGTCTGCACGGGTGTGAAGGGCAACCTGGTGATGGCGGACGGTCTGGAGGTCGAGGCCAAGGTCATAATCGGGGCGGACGGACCGCTTTCTCGTGTCGGCAAGGCGGTCGGCTTGGAAAGGTCCAAGGACCTCTGTCCCGCCGTGACGGTCCAGGTCAAGGGCGATTTCGAACCGGTCCCGGAGATGTACTTCGGGACGGTCGCTCCGGGCGGCTACGCCTGGGTGATACCGAAGAAGGGAGTGGCCAACGTCGGCCTCGGCGTGGCGCCGCGCTTCGCCAAGGACACCGTTGGCGTCTATTTCGACCGCTTCATGGAGATGAGGAAGTTAAGGACGGAAACGTCCCCGACAGGCAAGTTCGTGCCCATGTCCGGGCCCATCCCGAAGGCGGTCAAGGGACAGGTGCTTCTCGTCGGTGACGCCGCCGGCCAGGTGATGGCGGTGAACGGTGGCGGCATACCGATCGCCATGATCACCGGGCGCATCGCCGGTCGGGCCGCTGTGGCCAACATAAAGAGCGGCGTCCCTTTGGAGGACTACGAGCGTGCCTGCCGGGAACAGGTCTACGGTCCCTTGAAAACCGCGGTGCGCACAAAGTACCTGGCCAACCTATGCTTCGGAAGTCGGTGGCGCACCGAGACCGCGATGCGTGCTTTGGGCCAGCGCCGGATCAACAAGCTCATCCGCTGCAAACCGATATTGCCGTGAACGGGCTCACTTCGACCTTCTTCCTTTCATCAGCCCGATGAACGCGCGCGGGGCGCTCCTCACCACGCTCTTCGATTCCCATTCCAGGTCGCCTTTCTTGCAGATGGTGGAGTCCATCAGAGCCTCCGACTCGGCCTTGAGCCCGACCAATCGTTTCTGGCGTTCATCGAGGTCCTGGACCGCCATGATCTCATCGATGCGACGCATCATCTCCCTTGCTGCCCTAGTGCGGCATAGGTTGGCATCCAGCTCATCCTTTGATATCTGATGGCAATCGAAGCGGGCCCTGTTCAGAACGTCTGCCGCGTCATAGGCGGTCTCAGCTATCTCATCCCGGGTCGCCGCGCACATCGACGCCTTCCCAGAAACTCTGGCTGCCGACCAGAATGGCGTTACCGAGATGGCGGAAGCGTTGCAGGAGGTCGTTCTTGCTGCCCTCGCCCCTGCAGCAGCAGCAGCGGCATGTCATGCCCTTCATCCTCCAACCGCGCCTTGAGCAACTCGTGCGTGCGGCGCATGGCGCGCAGCTGCCTAGCCGCACAGGCAAAGGCGCCGCCGCCGGTTGCCACCACGGCCGGGAAAGCAGCATCGACCACGGCGTCGGTGTAGCCGTAGGAATTCGGCTCCGGCATGCCGAGTGGCGCGTAGAGCACGGCGCCTGCTTGCCGTAATCGAAGGGGCTATCCCAGCAGGCCGATTCGGGCTCGCCGAGGCCGAGTTCGGCGCAGTAATGATGAAACTTGCCCTGCACGGCGAGCGTTGCCGAAGTAAATATCCAGGCACGCGGATGGCCGCCCATTCTGCTTTCTGAAAATACAGCAGCCGGTTCAGTCCTGCCAGCGGACTCAGAATCAGCTCCTTCCAGTTCAGATCAGTAGCAGGTCGGGGTGTATTTCCGGGCTGAGCCAACCGTTTCGACCTGTTCCGCCAGTAAACTGTTGAACGGCGCGGCCAACAGGTTCGCCACGACTGAGAAGCTGTAGAACAGCGCGATCAGCACGGTCAGGGCAAAGATCGGCCAAATCAGCCAATGCAGCCAGTCCAGCCCGTCGGCAGCCAACCTTGCAGGACTTGATCAAAGTATTCGAACTGGCCGTAAGTCCACCAGATACCGGTGCCGAACAGCACGATATTGATTAGCAGCGGCAGCGCTACAAAGCGGCCCAGGCCATTTTTGGGGAGCCAGCGCAGGCCAGTGAGGGCATAGCCCGCGCCTTTCATTGAGGAAGCACTCATCAGTTTCGGGAACCTTCGCCGGTAAGCGCCGGCATTCGTTTCAAAACGCGGCAATCTACGTTACTATTTTCCGCTAACCAAACGTCGCCTTAACCGAGCGGCGTCCCATTATAAGACTTGGCGCTGCGGTCTCGAATTCTGAATAGCTAAATGGCGCCGCGGTGCCGGGCCGGGTTTTTTCCGTCACCACCAACAACATCATCATTGAGGAGCATTAGCATGAAAACACCCGTCCGCGTCGTCATCACCGGTGCCGCTGGCAACATCGGCTATGCCATGGCCTTCCGCATCGCTTCCGGCAGCATGCTCGGTCCCGACCAGCCGGTGATCCTGCAACTGCTGGAAATCACCCCGGCGCTGCAGGCGCTTGCAGGGCGTAGTCATGGAACTGAACGACTGCGCGTTCCCGCTGCTGGCCGGCGTCGTCGCTACCGACGATGCTGGAAGTGGCGTTCAAGGACGCCAATTTCGCCATGCTGGTCGGCGCCCGCCCGCGCGGTCCCGGCATGGAGCGCAAGGACCTGCTGACCGCCAACGGCGCCATCTTCGGGCCACAGGGCCGGGCGATCAATGACTACGCCGCCGACGATGTGCGGGTATTGGTGGTCGGCAACCCGGCCAACACCAACTCCCTGATCGCCGCCTGCAACGCCCCGGATCGGGATCGCCGCCAGTTCCACGCCATGACCCGGCTGGATCACAACCGCGCCCTGAGCCAGCTGGCCGAGAAGACCGGCTGCGCATGTTAACGACATCAAGAAGATGACCATCTGGGGCAACCACTCCTCGACCCAGTATCCCGACATCAGCCAATGCACCGTGAAGGGCAAGGCGGCGACCGCGCTGGTCGACCAGGCCTGGTACCGCGAATACCTTCATTCCTGACGTGCAGCAGCGCGGCGCGGCGATCATCAAGGCGCGTGGCGCGTCCTCCGCGGCCTCCGCCGCGTCCTCGGCGATTGACCATATGCGCGACTGGGCGCTGGGCACTCCAGACGGCGACTGGGTCAGCATGTCCGTCCCGTCGGATGGTTCCTACGGCATCGGCGAAGGCGTGATCTACTCCTATCCGTGCGTCTGCAAGAACGGCGACTACGAGATCGTGCAGGGTTTGCCGGTTGACGAGTTCAGCCGCGAGAAGATGAAGGCGACCGAGCAGGAACTGCGTGAAGAACGCGCCAGCGTCGAAGATCTGCTCAAGGTCAAGTAATCGGTGTCCCGCCGTCTCCGGATGATTTCGGAGGTGGCGGGCAGGAAATTTCCCAGTCAGCGACTACACTATATTTTCGCGATAACCATAACGTCGCATAACTACCGAAGCCTTGAGGATGCAATCGCATGAATTACGAAGAATTCCATCGCTGGTCCATTGACGATCCCGAAGGTTTCTGGGGCGAACAGGCCCAGTTGATCCACTGGAACAAGCCGCCGCAGAAAATCCGTGACTACAGCAAGCCACCGTTTTGCAAATGGTTTGTTGGCGGTGAAACCAATCTCTGCTACAACGCGGTGGACCGGCATCTGGCCGACCGCGCCGATCAGCGGGCGCTGATCTACATCTCGACGGAAACCGACGAGACCAAGATTTACACCTACGCCGAATTGCACCGCGAAGTGAACCGCTTTGCGGCAGTACTGCAATCGCTGGGCGTCGGGAAAGGCGACCGGGTCATCATCTACATGCCGATGATCGCTGAAGCGGCGTTCGCCATTCTGGCCTGCGCCCGGATCGGCGCGATTCACTCGGTGGTATTCGGCGGATTTGCGGCCTACAACCTGGCGGTGCGCATCGACGACGCCAAACCCAAGGTCATGGTCACCTCCGACGCCGGTATGCGCGGCGGCAAGGCGGTGCCCTACAAGCACCTGGTCGATGAGTCCTGCAATCTGGCCAAGTTCCCGCCGGAAAAAGTGGTGATCTGCAATCGGGGTCTGGACAAGGGCCTGACGCTGGTGGAAGGCCGCGATCTGGACTACGCAACCCTGCGCGCCCAGCACATCGACGCCGAGGTGCCGATCACCTGGCTGGAATCCAACGAGCCGAGCTACATCCTCTACACTTCCGGCACGACCGGCATTCCCAAGGGTGTCCAGCGCGATGTCGGCGGTTATGCGGTGGCGCTGGCCTCGACCATGAAGCATCTCTACCACATCAATCCCGGCGAGACCATGTTCGCCACCTCCGATATCGGCTGGGTGGTGGGTCACTCCTACATCGTCTACGCACCGTTGATCCACGGCTGCCCCACGATTTTCTACGAGGGTCTGCCGATCCGCCCGGATCCCGGCATCTGGTGGAAGATCGTCAATGAATATAAAGTCCGGTCGATGTTCTCGTCGCCGACGGCGGTGCGCGTCCTGAAAGGGCAGGACCAGAAGTACATGACGATGCACGACGTGTCCTGCCTGCGCTACCTGTTCCTGGCCGGTGAGCCGCTGGACGAGCCGACCTCGCGGTGGATCACCGACGCACTGAAAATTCCGGTCATCGACCACTACTGGCAAACCGAGACCGGCTGGCCGATGCTGTCCTATCTGCCGGGCGTCGATCTCAAGCCGAACCGCTTTGGTTCGCCGGGGTTCCCGGTTTACGGCTACAACATCCGCGTCATCAGCGAAGGCACCGGCGAGGAAGTGCCGCGCGGCGAAAAGGGCGTGCTGGTCGTGGAGCCGCCGCTGCCGCCGGGCTGCCTGAGCACGGTGTGGGGCGATGACCGGCGCTTCGTCCAGAGCTATTTCACCAGCTTCAAGGAGATGCTGTACACCTCCTCCGACTGGGCGGTGCGCGATGAGGATGGCTATTTCTTCATCCTGGGCCGCACGGATGACGTGATCAATGTCGCGGGCCATCGCTTGGGCACCCGTGAGATTGAGGAAGCGATCCAGGCGCATTCAGCGGTCGCTGAGGTCGCAGTGATCGGCGTGGCCGACAAGGTCAAGGGTCAGGTGCCGGTCGGCTTCTGTCGGCTGAAGGATCCGACGCAACTGGACGCGCCGGGCGCCACCGAGCGGATGGAAAAAGAAATCATTGCCAAGGTGCAGGAACTACTCGGCGCAGTGGCCAAGCCGCATAACGTCCACTTCGTCAGCTCCCTGCCCAAGACCCGTTCCGGCAAGCTGCTGCGGCGTTCGATTCAGGCGCTGGCTGAAGGCCGCGATCCAGGCGATCTATCCACACTGGATGATCCGAACTCGCTGGAAGAAGTGCGGCGGGCAGTGGAGCATCACTAAGTTCAACCCTTCTTCCCGCCAGGCGGTATGACGCCTCGGGATGGAAGTGAATATGTGGCGCATTTAGAGCAATCCCTTCCCCAATCGGGGAAGGGATTTTTTGTAAGCGACTGTACAAAAACTAACTCTTTGATCTGTACATTGTGAAGTCAGCTTTCAGCCGTTTTGGATATTGAAACAAGCGTGATAATTTTCTATAAAAAATTATTTTTATCAAAAGGATAATTTTGAAATGCTGTTGATGATCGACAACTACGACTCCTTCACTTACAACCTGGTGCAATATTTCGGCGAACTGGGCGAAGAGGTATGGGTGTATCGCAACGACCAAATTACTCTGGAACAGCTCGCCGAGCTGCAACCGGAGCGCCTGGTCCTTTCACCGGGTCCCTGCACGCCCAATGAGGCGGGGGTGTCGTTGGCCACTGTTGAACGCTTCGCCGGCCACTTTCCCATTCTCGGGGTTTGCCTCGGCCATCAGAGCATCGGCCAGGCTTTCGGCGGGCGCATCGTCCGCGCCGGCCAGGTCATGCATGGCAAAACCTCCAAGGTTTACCATACCGGCCAGGGCGTGTTCACTGGACTACCGAATCCTTTTACTGTGGTGCGTTATCATTCTCTGGTTATCGACAAAACAACCCTCCCGGACAGCCTGAGCATCACTGCCTGGACCCAAACCCCGGATGGCGACCTCGACGAAATCATGGGGGTGCGCCACAAAACTCTGCCGGTGGAAGGCGTACAATTTCACCCCGAATCGATTCTGACTGAACACGGCCACGCCCTGTTGCGCAATTTTCTGACCCGGCACTGAATCGCCCCGGAGAACGCTCTCATGTCCATTACTCCCCAGGAAGCCCTGCAACGCACCATCGAGCATCGCGAAATTTTCTACGATGAAATGCTGTCGCTGATGCGGCAAATCATGGCTGGCGATATTTCCCCAGTGATGACCGCCGCCATCCTGACCGGCCTGCGGGTGAAAAAGGAAACGATTGGCGAAATTACCGCTGCTGCGACGGTGATGCGTGACTTGTCCACCAAAGTTCACATTCCCCCGCCGCACGAGCATTTTGTGGACATCGTTGGCACCGGCGGCGATGGCTCGCACACCTTCAATATCTCCACGACCAGCATGTTTGTCGCTGCTGCTGCTGGCGCTCGCGTCGCCAAGCATGGCAATCGCAGCGTGTCCTCCAAATCGGGCAGCGCCGACGGCCTGGAGGCGCTGGGCGCGCGCATCGACCTGAACCCGGAGCAGGTGGCCGAATGCATTGAAACGACCGGCATCGGCTTCATGTTCGCGCCGAATCACCATACGGCGATGAAAAATGTCGCCCCGGTGCGCCGCGAAATGGGGGTGCGCACCATTTTCAATATTCTCGGCCCGCTGACCAATCCCGCTGGCGCGCCGCATCAGCTTCTGGGCGTCTTCCATCCCGATCTGGTCGGCATCCTGGTGCGGGTCATGCAACGCCTGGGCGCGCAACACGTTCTCGTGGTGTGGGGCAAGGATGGCATGGATGAAATCTCGCTGGGCGCGGCCACGCTGGTCGGCGAACTCAAGAACGGCGAGATTATGGAATACGAAATTCACCCCGAGGATTTTGGATTAGCGATGGTGTCCAATCGCAGCCTCCGGGTTGAGAACGCGGAACAGTCCAAAGCCCTGATGCTGGCGGCGCTGGACAACCATCCGGGCGCGGCCCGCGACATCGTCGCCTTCAACGCTGGCGCGGCGCTGTATGCGGCTAACATCAGCGCCTCCATCGACGATGGCATCTGGCTGGCGCGGGATGTTCTGGCCAATGGTGCAGCGCGGGCCAAGCTCGATGAATTTGTGCGTTGCACCCAGAAATTGGCCTCATGAGCGACGTATCCGACATTCTGCAAAAAATCCTGGCTCGCAAGGTTGCGGAAGTCACTGAGCGCAGCGCGCAACTGGGCCTGCCGGAATTGCGTCGCCGGGTTGAAGATTTGCCGCCGCCGCGCCCGTTCCGGGAGCGCATCGAACAAACCATCGCCCAGGGTCGGCCCGCGGTGATCGCTGAAATCAAGCGCGCCTCGCCGAGCAAGGGTTTGTTGCGCGATCCGTTCCTGCCGGCAGACATCGCCCGCCGTTATGCCGCTGCCGGCGCCGTCGGTCTATCCGTGCTGACCGACCGCGATTTTTTCCAGGGCCATGAGGACTACTTAAAGGAGGCGCGGGCGGCTTGCACCTTGCCGGTGTTGCGCAAGGACTTCATCATCGACCCGTATCAGGTCTACGAGGCGCGACTGATCGGCGCGGACTGCATCCTGCTGATCGTGGCGGCGCTGGAAGATGCCGCATTGCGGGAACTGGCGCAACTCGCGGCGGATTTGCAGATGGACGTGCTGGTTGAAGTCCACGATGCCGGGGAACTGGACCGGGCGTTGCGGATTGATGCGCCGCTGATTGGGATTAACAACCGCAATTTGCGCACGTTTGCAACCCGGCTGGAAACGACGCTGAATCTGTTAGCACAGCTTCCTGAAGGTCGCACCGTGGTCACGGAAAGCGGGATTCATACGCCGGACGATGTGGCGCTGATGCGTCAACACGGCGTCCACGCCTTTCTGGTCGGTGAAGCGTTCATGCGCGCCCCGGATCCGGGGGCGAAACTGGCGGAATTGTTTGGCCACCCCTCACCCCCAACCCCTCTCCCACAAGGGGAGAGGGGGGCTTTATCATGATCTGAGGATTCGAAATGAAAACCCGCATTGTCTGGCTGGAAGACATGACCTACGTCGCGCAATCACCCAGCGGTCATGCTTTAGTGATGGATGGGCCGCCGGAACTGGGCGGTCACAATCTCGGACCGCGGCCGATGGAAATGCTGCTGATGGGCATGGGCGGCTGCACGGCGATTGATGTCGTTAACATTCTGCGCAAGGCCCGGCAGGATCTGCGCGGTTGTGAAATCGAAATTGCCGCCGAACGGGCGGATAGCGATCCCAAGGTGTTTACGCAGATTCATGTACACTTTATTCTCACCGGCCAGAGTCTGAGCACCAAACACATTGAACGTGCCATCCACCTGTCGGCGGAAAAATACTGCTCAGCTTCGATCATGCTGGGGCAGACCGCCAAGATTACCCACACCTTTGAAATCCGCGATGACCCCCCCCCGGTTCTACCATCGGCCTAAATCCAGTAAGTCGTTCCGGTCATCACCTTGGCGACGCCCTTCATCAAGGCGCGAACCGGCAGTGGTAACCGGGCGCCGCCGGCCTCCAGCGCATGGGTAGCGTGGCGGGCCTCGTCTTCCTTCATCTGCTCCAGAATCGCCCGGCTGGGCAGATCCTGGGCGGGCAGGCGGTTCAAATGCGTATTCAGATGTTCGACCACCTGATGCTCCGTCTCTGCCACGAAGCCCAGACTCCAGCGATCTCCGACCCGCCCCGCTGCCGCGCCGATAACCAATGCGCCAGCATAGAACAGCGGGTTGAGGACGCTGGGATAGCTGCCTAATTCTTTCAGCCGCTGCTGACACCAGGCCAGATGGTCATTTTCCTCGATACTGGCTTGCTCCATGCGGTCGCGCACCTTATCCAGCCGTGCGGTCAGCGCCTGGCCCTGATACAGCGCCTGGGCGCACACTTCGCCGGTATGATTGACGCGCATCAGCCGCCCCGCCTCCTGCTGTTCTACCGGCTGCAACTCGGCGGCGGGCGCGCTGGCAGCGGGATTAGGTCGGCCGGTGGTGACCGGTTGCCCGAAAATCGTGCGGAGCGCCTGATCAACATGGATCAGCAGGGTATCAACCGGGGTATAGTAACGGGTTGTCATGGGCGGAAACTCGAAGCCGGGGGAAAATAAACGTGTCCTATTATCGCCATCATGTCTTTTTTTGCACCAATCTACGCGACGACGGCTCGCCATGTTGCCAGCAATACGACGCACAGGAGGCGCGCGACTATGTCAAGCAGCGCGTCAAGGCATTGGGTCCGGCTATTCCGCACAAGGTGCGCATCAATAATGCCGGTTGCCTGGATCGCTGCGCCGAAGGACCAACCATTGTCATCTATCCCGAGGCCGTCTGGTACACCTATGTGGATCATGCTGATCTGGACGAAATCATTGACGAGCATCTAGTCAACGGTCGTGTAGTGGAACGGCTGCGCATCTAACTTTGTTCTACTACCACTGACCACCGAACAGCCCCTTGTCAAACCCCCGTCGCTTGGGTACGATACGCGACTTTCCCAGCGGATACGGATTTTGCGGAGTGATGTCAGAATGAAAACTTTCAGCGCCAAGCCGGCCGAGGTCAAGCGCGACTGGTATGTGATCGACGCCACGGACAAGGTTCTGGGTCGGCTGTCATCGGAAATTGCCCACCGCTTACGGGGCAAACACAAGCCCGAATACACTCCGCATGTCGATACCGGCGACTATATCATCGTGGTCAATGCCGAAAAAGTTCGGACAACCGGGCGCAAAATCAGCGACAAGATGTATCATCGGGTGACCGGCTACATCGGCAACCTGAAATCCATCTCGCTGGACAAGATGTTGCAGCAGACGCCGGAGCGGGTTATTCAGATCGCCGTCAAGGGGATGTTGCCCAAAAACCCGCTGGGCCGGGCGATGTTCCGCAAGCTGAAGGTTTACGCTGGCGCTGAGCATCAGCATGTCGCGCAGCAACCTCAGCCGCTGGACCTGTGATCGGCTGACGTATTTACCGGAACGGAACAAGCAATGATCGAAAATCAGCATTACGGCACTGGGCGGCGTAAGACCGCTACGGCGCGAGTTTTCCTGCGGCGCGGAGCCGGTAATATCACCGTCAACCAACGCCCTCTGAACGAATATTTTGGCCGTCAAACGTCTTGCATGGTCGTGAATCAGGCCATGGAAGCCGTCGATCTCAAGGATAAGTTCGATATTTACGTCACCGTCAAGGGCGGTGGCATGACTGGCCAGGCCGGCGCGATTCGCCATGGCATCACCCGGGCGTTGATCGAATACGATGAGAGCCTGCGCGCTCCGTTGCGCAAGGCGGGTTTTGTGACCCGCGACGCCCGCGAGGTGGAACGCAAGAAAGTGGGCCTGCGCAAGGCCCGGCGTGCGACGCAGTACTCCAAGCGTTAATCCGGCTTTTTGGGGGATCGTCTAGCGGCAGGACTACGGACTCTGACTCCGTCAACCTAGGTTCGAATCCTAGTCCCCCAGCCAAACGAGTCAGCCCACCTCTGAAAGGTGGGTTTTTTGTTGTAAAAAATATAAAAAGTTGTTTTTTTGACTATAACCAGAAAAATTTGTGTTTTTTTTGAAAATATCAGTTGCATTTTCGCTCCTGAGTGCGTATAAATCTCTCTAACGAATTGTAAGCGCCCTTTTGTTGTGTCGATACAACATAAACCTAGGAGTTTAATGTATGAAAAAGTCTACTCTTGCGCTGGCTGTCGCCGCTGCGCTGGCTGGTTTTGGCACTGTTGCCCACGCTGATACCACTTTGTACGGCTCCGCCCGGGTGTCCGTCGATTATGATGAGTACAACTCCGACTATGCGCGGGGTCCTAATGGTGGACTGATACGGCTCAGAGCCGGTACTGACGCTTGGGATATGTACAACAACTCTTCCCGGCTGGGTGTGCGGGGTGAGGAAGACCTGGGCGGCGGTCTGAGCGCTATCTACCAGTATGAATTCGGTGTAGACATGACTGAGGGGGGCAACCTCAACAGCAACCGTCCGAAGTGGGTGGGACTGAAAGGTTCCAGTTGGGGTTCGATCACCGCCGGCACGCAGTGGACGCCGTACTACAACGTGGTTGGTGTGGGCGATATCTTCAACAGCAGCAAGGTGTTTGACAACAACACCTACCTCGGGAACACCTTTGGGCTGCGCATGGACAACAGCCTGATCTACACCAGCCCGAACTGGAGCGGCTTCAGCGCCCAGGCGATGCTGGTCATGAACGGCTCTTGTGGAAGCAGCGATCCGCAAACGCCGAATGACTTGTGCAAAATAAATCCCGATAACAAGTTGCCTGGTAACCTGACTGATGGCGTGGATATGTGGAATATCGCGGCGTCTTACAAGAACGGCCCGTTCTTCGCCGGCGTCACTTATATGGCGCTGGACGGTCCTGGTTTCAGTGATTTCATTACTGCGCCCACTTACGACGGCGATCAGTGGGGTCTGGCGTTCGGTTATAACTCGGGTCCCTTTGCCGTCACCCTCGCCTATGAAGATGGTGATGTGAATACCCTGAACTTCGGTAAAACCCAAAACTTTTACCTGACCGGTCAGTACACCTTTGGCAATAACATCATTCGGGGTTCGTATGGCTACAGCAGCCCCGATGATGGTCAGTACATCTTTGCGGATGGGACCAGGTTGGTCCAAAGCGACGTGAACAACTTCGCCTTGGGCTATCAGTACAACTTCAGCAAGCGTACCCGGACTTGGGTTGAGTGGAAGCTCAATGATGTTGACTCCGATTTAGTGGGTGATCGGCAGGTGGTCTCCATCGGTACCCGCCACGACTTCTAATTCTCTTTAGGTTTGAAGTCTGCTTTGATCAACGGACGCCTTCGGGCGTCCGTTGGCGTTTCTGGGTTTAAAAGTTGCTTTAATACAAAAAAGTTGTATTTTTCACAAATTAGCAGTTGCTTTTTTACCGCAATAACGATATAAAGTTCTCCAAGGGTTCTTCGAGACGGCTTTCCCATCAAAACCTGACTTGATCGGAAAACGAATTTCGAAGCGTTAATCGGTTTATAGACCACTTGGAAATCACGTCATGAAAAAGTCTGTTCTCGCTCTGGCGGTCGCCGCCGCTCTTGCTGCTCCACTGGCTGCTCAGGCCGATACGATTCTGTACGGTTCGGCGCGGGTGTCGGTCGACTACAACGACGACGAAACCAATGATCCGCTTGACGGCGACGGCAACTGGGATGTCGTCAACAATTCCTCGCGCCTTGGCGTACTGGGCACCGAGGATCTGGGTGGTGGTCTGAGCGCTGTTTACCAATATGAGTTTGGGGTTGATCTGACCGAAGGCGGCAATTTTGAAGGCAACCGGCCCAAACTCGTTGGCCTCAAAGGCAATTTCGGCACGGTGACGCTGGGCACCCAGGAAACGCCCTACTTCCATGTCGCCGGAGTCGTCGATATCTTTAACACGGACAAGTCGCTGGGCGGCACGGCGTGGTTAGGCGGTTCGTTCAATGGCTTCAGACTGAATCCGACCAACGACCGGGATTTCGGTGAGGGTTCACTATTCCGCCTGGAAAACAGCCTTTATTACAGCACGCCTGACTTTAACGGCTTCAGCGGTGAAGCCATGCTGGTCATGAATGGCGCCCAAAATGATGCCCAAGGCTATTCGAACAACATTGATCTCTGGAACATCGCCGTCAAATACAGCAACGGGCCGTTCTTCGCCGGGGCCAGCTACATTGCCCTGGACGGTGACAGTAATGTTTTCATCAGCGATAACATTACGGTGGATCTCGACTTGGATCAATGGAATATCGGTCTTGGGTACTCGTCGGGACCGTTCAGCGTGGGCTTCATCTATGAGCAGGGCACACTCAACGAATTCGGCCTGCTCGGCACCGCCACGTTTGATGGCGTTCGCCTGCTCAACGGCGACGACGCCAACAACTGGTACCTGACCGGCGAATACCGGTTCGGCAACAACACGATACGCGGCGCTTACGGGCAACTGGACACCAAACTCGATGTTCCCGGGTTCGACGACAAGATCGACAATTATCTGGTCGGTTACCAGTATGACTTCAGCAAGCGCACTCGCGTCTGGGTTGAGTACATTGGGCGCAGCGCCGACTCCCTGGTGTACGGCGATCAAAGCGCAGTTTCCATCGGCACCCGCCACGACTTCTAATCAGCCTAAACAACAGGCGTAAGGGCAGACGGGCGCGGCCTTCGGGTCAGCGCCCGTTTTTATGCCCGCGCTGCGTCAGGCCGATCGTTTGCACTCCATCCGCCGTCCCCAGCAGCAACACATCCGCCGGACGTTGGGCAAACAACCCGACAGTCACGATGCCCGCGATATGGTTGAG
>CAWHCB010000006.1:0-9842 GCA_963827905.1 Methanomassiliicoccaceae archaeon | reverse complement strand
AGTTTATGGTCTTCTTCTTGCCCTTGCGGTCCGTCTCCACGATGGTGATGTCGCCCATGACCCTGGCGCCATCCTCCTCGGGGCGCAGCTTGAAGTCCTCCCGCATGCAGCCGGTGACGATCTCCAGGTCCTCGGCCAGGAAGTTGCTCTCGTCCTGCGAGTGAGAACTTCGCCGCGTCCCACCCCTCCGAGATGTAGTACATCTCCCTGAGGGTGGAGGACTTCTTCTGCTCGATCATGTCCTCGATGAGCTCCAGCACATACATGGTGCGCAGCAACATCATGGCCCCGTTGGTCTTCTTGGCGGTCCTGGCGCCGGTGGCCTTGCCGTACTTCCACACCCCGTGCTTGGGGTCGAAGCGGATATTGCTCTTGGTGCGCAACGGAAGCACCATCTTCGGGATCTTGCCCGAATCGATCTGGTCATAGATGGAGCCGGCGATGTTGTGCAGCTCCTTTACCGCCTTCCTCTGACCGATCTCCTGCTCAGTCATCGCTCAGCGCCTCCTTCTGTTCATCATAATCGACCTCGTCCTCATCATCCTCGACCGGTTCCGCCGAGGCGGACTCAGATATCTGCAAGGCCTTGACGTCCCAATCGCCAGGCAAAGGATCGGCCCCTATGACCAACGCCGGGTCGATGCCGCTGACATAGACCTCGTTCTCGTCATAGGCATCCTGGTCCAGTCCCTTGAGCTGGAACTGTATCTCCACCTTCTGGGTGGTGGGGATGGACCTTAGCTCCCAGGTGACCTTGCCATCGTCCTTGACCTGGGCGGGGAACATCTGCAGCCCAGTGTAATCGAGCTTGTCCTGGGGCAGGACCATGTGAAGGTTCATCTTCTGCCCCTTGGGCGTGTAATTGTATATGGTGACCCTGACCTTGTGGGTCTTCTTCTCGTAGGCGACGGAATCATCGATCCAGACCACGTTCATGATCTTGGTGATGGTGCCAGAGAGGGAGGGCACCGGTTTGCCGACGATCTTGGCGCTCTTCTCCGCGATCAATGGCAGTATGACCTGGACTATGTCGAACTTGGCCTTGGTCTTGACCTTGGTATCCTTCTTGTTGAGATGGGTCTTGAGACTGCGGCCGCATATCTTGAGCGCCAATTCGATCTCCGCCTGGATCTCCGGGATGTTGGCGATGGCCTCCTTGGCCTCGGAGGTGAACGGGACCTTCGTGGAAGCGACGTGCACCATGATGATGGCCGGCCCATAGGGGATGCCCTCCCCGCCCCTCTGTTCCAGACCGTAACGGCGCCAATCGGTGCGCTCGATGGACTTGGTGACCGCACAAGCCCCTTGCTGGTAGAGCAATGGCACGCGGTTCGCGAAACGCAATATCTGCACCGGTTGTTCCTTGGGCAGATCGCCGCCATAGACGATGCCCACCTCCACCAGGAAGGGGTTGCCTGCGTAGACGCGCGGCTCGCGGGTGACCGGGTGGGCATAGAACTCCGGTCGTATCTCGGTGAGGACGTTCTTCAGCCCCTTGCGGATCAGGTTCCCGCCGATGGGCGACAAGCAGTCCGTCTGGGGGGCCATTATCTTCACGGAGCCGAGCGCCTCGATCAGACGCTTGTAATCCTCCAGCCGGAGACCTCCCGGGTTGTCCTTCTTGTCCAGCAGGCGCAGGTTGGTCCTTTCCGGGTCCAGACCGGCCTTCTCACAGATCTCCTTGGCCAATCGGTCGCTTATGCGGCTGAAGTCGGTCTGGAGGAACTTGGACAGGGTCTTGGACTTGGTCTCGTTGGCCATGTTCATCAAGGTGCCCAGCTCGAGACCCTCGGGATGGGGCTTGATCTCCTTGGTCGGTGGCGGGAGGTCATCGGACGCCCTCTCGAAGGTGATGCTCCGCCCCTCTGGGTCGACGAAGGTGAACCGGGCATGGGGGTTGACGATGGCGGTCTGCTTGAGGTATTCCAGCACCGACTGCTTGCCGGACAGGTACCTGCCGTTCATGAAGAACTCCACCCGCATCCCGTGCTCCTTGCCGTCCCAGATCTTAGGTTCCTCGCGCAGCACCTCGGGGAGGTTCTTCTTGGTGTTGATGATGAGGTCCAGCTCCCAGGCGGTCTCCTCGTGGGCGGTCTTGGAGCGGACCGTGGTCGCTCGACCGGTGGTGATCTGGCCGAACATCACCGTGGCGGAGATGCCTATGCCCTGCTGCCCCCTGGACTGTCGCACCGCATGGAACCTTGAGCCGTAGAGGAGGCGGCCGAAGACGTTCGGGATCATCCTCTTGACGATGCCTGGACCGTTGTCCTCCACCGTCACCTTGTACTCGTCCTTCTCCACCCTCTCGATGCGAACGTAGATCTCAGGAAGAATGGAGGCCTCCTCGCAGGCGTCCAGGGAGTTGTCCACCGCCTCCTTGACGCCCATGATCAGCGCTTTCACCTGCGAATCGAAGCCGAGGATCTGCCGGTTCCTCTCGAAGAACTCCGAGACGGATATCTCCTTCTGCTTCTTGGCCAGCTCTTCAGCGATAGAACTCATGATATCGACCTGGGCTACACTGGATAATTAACGAATGCATCCCTGGGCTTGGTATCCCCAGGGACGTAAATAAAAGTTGTTGGGCTCAGCCCTGCTTGGGCGGGGCGATGAGCTCAGTGCCGCAGTTCCAGCATTTCTTGTCCGTGTCGAAGATGACGGCGTTGCACTTGGGGCATTTCTTCTCTTCGGAGGTGGCGTTCTTCTGAGCATCGTCGAAGCGCTCTCCGCACTGAGGGCACTTCTCGGCATCGGCCGGAACGTCCGATCCGCACTCCGAGCAGACCAATTTCTCGGTGGCGACCGCCTTGGCCGCCTCGCGCTTCTTCATCTCCCCTTCCATCTTCTTGCGGCTGCGGTCCATCCAGAAGACCAGGAGCAGCAGCATGTAGAACAGCAGGCCGATGTTGAAGAACGCGATCATCATGCCCGACTGCAGCCAGTAGAATAGGATGTCATTGTTATTGGCGTTGACCGGTCCGTAGGCCCCATAAGTGGCCTCCCAGGTCCCACCAGCGGCAGTCGTGTCGAGCAAGAACTCGAAGCCGTACAGACCGGATTCGTTCAGTTGGATCGTCCTCGAGTATACCGCCCCATTGGAGGCGTTATGGGAGAACTCCATACTAGTATTGGTGATCGCAGATTGACCCGTGTCCCAATCATTGGTCAGATAAAGATGCACGTCAGCATCGGTGGCTCCAGAGGTCAACGTGACGTTGAACGTATAGAACGTGCCTGGGACGCCCACGGCCGGGTTGACCATCCCATCGACCATGGCGCCGTTAGGCGACTCCACGGTCTCGCCCTCGAAGTTGATGGTCTGGTTGTACATCATGGCCGTCCAGGTGAGGCCGAGGACCACCAGCATGACCGTCCCGAAGACGGCCAACCATTTCTTGCTCTTGAACCCGAAGATGGTCGGGAGCCCATAGAGGACCAAGGCAATGGTGAGGAAGCTGAAGCACATCCACCATGCGAAGATCATCAGTAGGACCGATATCAAGGCCGCCAGCCCTAAACCCAACGGGGTGGCGTACTTGCTCTTTCTTATGCCAGATAACATGGACCCGGAACCGTCCTCGGGCGACATCGGCAGGGCATGGTGATGCAATCCTTAAATCTATTGCAGTTGCCCCGCTGCATCAGACGCCATCCAGCTCCATCATTCCCCTCAAGGGCGGCATCGCAAAGAATAGATGCCCGACGCTCCCATCGGTATTCGATGATCGAGGGACAAGGACTTGCCGTCATCGCGTTGGGCGGGAACGCCATACTTCGTCCTGGAGAGGAGGCCACCTTCGCTGTGCAAATGCGCCACCTCCATGCGACGATGCGTCGTGTGGTCAGCGTCATGGAACGTTTCAGCGGCATCGTGTTCACGCACGGCAACGGCCCCCAGGTGGGGGACATCCTATTGCAGAACGAGATGGCCCGCGGTAAGGTCCCGTCCATGCCCTTGGACGTCTGCGTGGCGCAATCGCAAGGTCAGATCGGTTATATGTTCCAATTGGCCCTGATGAACGAAATGCGGAGGGCAGGGATCGAAGCTGACGTCATCTGTGCCCTGACCGCCGTGACGATCGACCCAGGAAATGACGACGGACGAGCCATCAAACCCATCGGGCCATATTATTCGGAACAGGAGGCGGTGGAGATACAGGCGCAAAGGGGTTGGGAGATGGTCGAGGACGCGGCCCGAGGAGGCTATCGCCGGGTCGTCCCATCCCCTCCACCCTTGGAGGTCTTAGGCATTGGACATCTGGGTGAATTGGTCAAGCAGCAGGGGAGACGGACCATCCTCATAGCTGGTGGAGGGGGCGGCGTACCGCTCCGCCGTCAGGGGGACGTATATTCTGGGATGGAGGCGGTCATCGACAAGGACCTCACCTCCGCGCTCATCGCTAGGGACCTGAGCGCCGATATGCTAATAATGCTGACCGATATTGAGGCAGTCTACAAAGGGTTCCGGACCCGGTCCCCCCTCGCCATAACCAAGGCCACCCCCGACAGAGATGATGGCATTGATGGTCGAGGGTCAGTTTCCCGCAGGGACCATGGGCCCCAAGGTGACGGCGGCCTGCGGGTTCGCCGATGAAGGCGGCAAGGCGTTGATAACCGATGCCGACCACCTGCCTTCGGCCCTAGAGGGTCTTTCCGGAACGACCATAGTCAAAGAGCGGTAAAAATGGGCTCCCCCATAGAAGAACAGATCAAAGAGGTCCAGGCGGAGATCGACAAGACCCAGGTCAACAAGCATACCGAGTATCACGTCGGTAAGCTGAAGGCCAAGATAGCCCGCCTCAAGATGGAACAGGAGAAGCGCCGCTCCGCCTCCGGGGGCGGGGGGCGGGTCTATGGGGTGAAGAAGTCAGGGAATGCCACCGTGGCCTTGGTGGGCTTCCCCAGCGTGGGCAAGTCCACGCTCCTCAACAAGCTCACCGATGCCGATAGCGAGGTGGGTGCCTACGACTTCACCACGCTGGACGTCGTGCCAGGCGTCATGGAGTACAAAGGCGCCAAGATCCAGATATTGGACCTGCCCGGTCTGATCCGGGATGCGGCCAAGGGCAAGGGTCGGGGGAGGGAGGTGCTTTCGGTGGTGCGGGCCGCCGACCTCATACTTTTCATCATGGACCCCTATGATACGAACCTGCATGTCCTGATAAACGAGCTGGAGGGGACCGGGATGCGACTGAACACCCGACCTCCAGACGTGGTCATCACCAGGCGCGAGCAGGGCGGCATCGAGATCAAGACCACCGTCCCCCTCACCAAGATGGACGAGGAACTTGCCAAGGAGGTGGTGGCGGAGTATGGCTACATCAGCGCCGATGTGGTCATCCGCGAGGACGTGACGGTGGACCAGCTCATCGATGTGCTTACCGGCAACCGGATCTATAGCAAGGCCATCCTAGTCATCAACAAGGTGGACACCGCCGACAAGGAGCACCTGAAGCAGCTGAAGAAGGAGCTGCGTCAGTGGCACCCCATATTCATCTCCGCCGCCAAGGAGCAGGGTCTGGACGAGCTCAAGGAGTCCATCTTCACCCACATCGACCTCATCCGGGTGTTCCTGAAGAAGCAGGGACAGGATGCCGACCTCAAGGAACCACTGATTGTGCGCAAGGACAGCTCCGTGGGGGAGGTTTGTGACTCGTTGCACCGTGTCTTCCGGCAGAACTTCCGCTACGCCGTGGTCTGGGGCAAGAGCGCCAAGTTCCCAGGGCAGATGGTGGGCTTGGACCATGTTCTCCAGGACGGGGACGTGCTGAGCGTGATCATAAAACGCACCGGCGAATGAAGGCCCGGGACGAATGTTTAATCATAGGGAAGCGTTTTTTCGAAGCATGAAGCCAAGGCAAGGCCCATCCACCAAATCGGTGCATGCAGGCGAGCTCGTGGGCGTCACTGGGGTCTGTGAACACCCCGATCGTCCAGACGGCCACCTTCTACTATCCCACCGAGAACGAGTCCACC
This sequence comes from Methanomassiliicoccaceae archaeon, assembly GCA_963827905.1. Taxonomy (GTDB): domain Archaea; phylum Thermoplasmatota; class Thermoplasmata; order Methanomassiliicoccales; family UBA472; genus JACXTP01. The sequence goes on along the minus strand of CAWHCB010000006.1, from coordinate 3,866 downwards.
TGGAAGGGCGAGCTCCCGGAGGGCACGTTCATCTACTCCCGTCATGGCAACCCCACCATTAGGGCCGCGGAGGAGAAGATCGCCTCGCTGGAGGGGGCGGAGGACGCCTTGGTGTTCGCCTCGGGCATGGCAGCGACCTCGGCCATAGCCCTATCGTTGCTGAGCAAGGGGGACCGGCATAGTGTCCATGGAGGACATCTATGGCGGCACGTTCAACCTGTTCAAGAACGAGCTCCCCCGGTTCGGGATCGAGACCGCTTTCGTGCCATCGGTGCGGACCGAGGACATCCTGTCCGCCGTGGACAAGAGCACAAAGCTCATCTGGTTGGAGAGCCCCACCAATCCTTTGCTGAAGTTGGTGGACGTGGAGGCGGTGGCGAAGGGCGCCCACGACCTCGGCGTCAAGGTGGCCATCGACAGCACCTTTGCCAGCCCCATGAACCAGAACCCATTGGCCATGGGCGCCGACATCGTGATGCATTCCTGCACAAAGTACCTCAATGGACATTCGGACCTGGTGGCAGGGGCGGTGGCCGGTCCCAAGATCGATCGTGCAGGAGATCTGGAAGCGCCGTGTCACCATAGGGGGGAACCTGGACCCGATGGGAGGGTTCCTGCTGCTTCGGGGCATGAAGACCCTGGCGGTGCGCATGCAGAGGCACAACGAGAACGGGATGGCCCTTGCCACCCATCTTCAGAGCCATGAGAAGGTGCAGAGGGTGCATTATCCTGGCCTCCCCTCCCACCCCCAATACGAGCTCGCCCGCCGCACATTGCGGGGCTTCGGGGGCATGGTCTCCTTCGAGATCAAAGGCGGTCAGAAGGCCGCCTTCAAGGTGATGAGGTCGTTGCGCATGATAGCTCTGGCCCCTAGCTTGGGCGGCGTGGAATCGTTGGCGAGCATGCCGCTCAACACCTCCCATGTGGCCTTCTCCGCCGAGGAACGTAAGCGCCTGGGCCTAAACGATTCGCTCATCCGCATATCTGCTGGAATAGAGGACATCGAGGACATCATCGAGGACCTGGACCAAGCCTTGGACTCGGCAAAATAGGAAAGCTGGTCAAGGTCTGATGGATGGCCAGTCCACGAAAAGGTTAAGTCCGACCAAAATATTGCTCGGCAGATGATCCAAAGACCGCGCGGCACGAGGGATTTCGGCCCTTCCGAGATGGAGACCAGAAGATATTTCGAAAGCATGATGCGTTCGATATGTCTGGCCCATGGCTTCCGCGAGGTCCAGACCCCCACCTTCGAGCACACCGAGCTCTTCACCACCAAGTCCGGGCCAGGGATCGTCGACGAGATCTATGCCTTCAAGGACAAGGGGGACAGGGAGATCTGCCTCCGCCCAGAGCTCACCGCACCGGTCATCCGTTTCTTCATCAACGATCTGACCAACTATCCCCGCCCGCTCAAGCTGTTCTACTTCGGACCGTGCTTCCGGTACGAAAGGCCCCAGGCCGGTAGGTTCCGTGAGTTCTACCAGTTCGGGGCCGAGGTCATCGGTTCCTCCGACCCCGGAGATGGACGCCGAGGTCATCGGTCTGGCGGCCTCCATGCTCGAGGCCACTGGCCTTCAGGACTATCGCATCCGCATCGGGCACATCGGCATCCTGCGGTCGCTGCTCGCCGAGGCGGGGGTGGCGGGTGATGCGGCGTTGCCGATACTGCAGAAGCTGGACAAGAAGCTGTACGACGAGGCGGCCCCATTGATGAAGGGGGCGGGCATGTCCGACGAGGGGATGGAGAAGGTCGTTCGGACCACCCAGATATCCGGCCCCATCAGCGTTCTAAACGATTATGAGGGCGAGGCCAAGGCCTACCTGGAGGAGGTCTTCGACATCCTTCAGCATTATGGTTTCCGCAACCTGCAGGTAGATCTGGGCGTGGTCCGTGGGCTGGCCTATTACACTGGCGTGGTGTTCGAGGTCGACGCCCCCAAGCTAGGGGCGGAGAAGCAGATCTGCGGGGGAGGGTCTTACTCCCTGAGCGAGCTGTTCGGCGGTGAGAAGGTCCATTCCACCGGCTTCGGCATCGGTTTCGATAGGACCCTCATCGCTTTGGAGAAGGAAGGTTCGCTTCCGATCAAGGTCCGTTTGCAGGCTTACGTGGTCCCGGTGGGCGATTCCACCCGAAGCAAGGCCTGTGAGATCACCGCCATGTTGCGCAAGGGCGGCATATCTGCCGACATGGACCTGATGCGACGGAACATGGGCAAGAACTTCAAGTACGCCGACGCGGTGGGCGCGGAGAAGGTAATAATCGTGGGCGAGAAGGAACTGGAGACTGGGTCCGTCAACGTCCGGGATATGGCGAGCGGCACCCAGACCCTGGTGGGCATCGAGGGGCTGGTGAGCCATCTCGGACCGACAAAGTCTTGATCCGATCAGTATTTGGTCGGTTCCTCAGGGCTCGATTCCACCTCGGACCGAGCTCTTTCCAGCTCGTCATCGTCCATATCATCTATGGACTTCCCGCAGCGGCGCTCGATCTCCCTCTTCTTCTCATCGTCCATGACCATCATGATCATCCACCGCTTTCGGGTCCGCCTCTTTGGCAGACCATCCGAGGATATTTCCGACACCGCAATCCCCTATCTGCCTTTTTTCCTTATATCTTTTTGACGGTATCAATGAGACATTGCCAGGCTCGAACAAGACCAGGGAGCGAACGACCTCGCGGGCAATAATGAAAAGTTGGTGCGAGGCCGATGAAGATGGGGGGATAAACTAACTCTATAAGGAGGAGAGTTGAGCCACCGGCCCTCAGCACCGAAACACACTCATCAGCCCCCCCTATAAATAATTAATCAAGAGAGGCCTAACCACTCACGAATTAATCGAAGACATTCGTCATAAGTGCACCTCTGTCAATGAGGTGCGGTGCAGATGTCAAGCTCCTGGTTCACCAAGGTATCCGCCTGCCTGATCATTGGGTTCTCTCGGGGGACATGTTTGATGCGATATTGCCGGAGAGCGGCCAACGCTTCCATGACCTTTTCGTAATGCGGCCGCAGGTTAGCCGCCTTGACGACATATTTCCCGAGGACATGGTTCACCACCAGTTCGCTGTCCATGAAAATATCCAGCTCATCGGCGCCATGTTGCCTCGCCGCCTCGATGGCCGCAAGAAGTCCAAGGTATTCCGCCTCGTTATTCGTCATTCGGCCAAGATATCTCGCACCCTTCTTGATCACCTTGCCCTCCTGGTCGCACAGCAGAAAGCCATAGGCCGCCGCCCCGGGGTTTCCCCTGGACCCACCATCCGAATACGCCGTCAACCTCATAGGTCCTTCACATACCCGTTCTTATCGTCGACGAATATCACTTTGGGCGTGATCGGACGGTCGGTGAGCTCGAAGGACATGATTATGACCTTATGCCCTTCTTTCACCAGATGCGCTGCTCCGCCGTTCACGGATATCGTCCCCGACCCTCTCTCCCCCTCGAAAACATATGTCTCGAAGCGAGCCCCATTGTCCGCATCTGACACCAGCACCTTCTCCCCTGGCCAGATGTCCGTCTTCTCGAGGAGCAGGGGGTCGATGACGATGCTCCCTATGTAGTCCGGGTGCCTCTCGGTGATGGTGGCCCGGTGTATCTTACCTCGAAGGACGAAGCGCATAATCCCTCCATAATAACCATTCCCAAATATCTTTTCCTTATACCATTACATTGTTCAGCAAAGGCTTGGCATTTTCGTCTCCATAATTTTAGGAAGTTAAATGGTCGCACACCTTCCTTTTTCCAAATATTAAAAAAAATCAAGGAATTCATCAGATAATGTAATGGTTATGTTGAGATCACAGTAAACTGATGATAAATGGAGCCGGTCTGGGGATTCATAATCATTATTACCTGGGGTT
>CAWHCB010000005.1:0-19505 GCA_963827905.1 Methanomassiliicoccaceae archaeon | reverse complement strand
AACTTTACTAAGCGTCAAGGGGAGAATACCCAGTATTCCATCTTCTCCGGGAGCTCGTCCCGGTGGAACTCCACTTCGTTGCCGACGCGGATCACCCGGTCCTCAGGCAGTCCCTTCAGGAACGGCTCCACCCCTTGGATGGAGAGCGATAGGCCCCCGATGCGGAAGTGCATCGGCACGGCGATGCGCGGCCTGACCTTGTCGATGAGGCGTTTGGCGCCCTCGGCGTCCAACGTGAACACCCCGCCCACCGGTACGAACAGGATGTCGACCTCGCCCAACTTCTCCACCATGTCGTCCGTGAGCACGTGGCCCAGGTCGCCGCAATGGCAGAAATTCAGCCCGTCCAGTGTGAACTTGAAGACCACTATCTTGCCCCGCTTGGCGCCCTGCTCCTGGTCATGGAAGGCGGATATGCCATGGATCGGGATCCCCCTCTCGATCCTGTCGCCCGGGTCTCGAACGATGGTGTAATCGCCCTTCACCATTCGGGTGCAGTTATGATCGAAATGGTCGTGGCTCACCAGCACCAGGTCCGCCTTCAGGATCGGTGGCTTGATGCCGATGGACTTGCCGTCGTGCGGGTCGGTGACGATGACCGCTCCATCCCTGACCTCGAAGCAAGAATGCCCATGCCAGATGATCCTCATGCCGTTCCCCTGGTCTCCGATGGCTCGAACTCCGTACCGCAGGCCGGGCATATGCTGTCATGGACGCCCACGCGCTCATGGCAGCGGGGACAGACCTCCACCACCACCTCCTTCACCACCACATCCTCATCGCCCATGGCCTCGATGTCCCAGTTTATGGTGAGCTTGCCCAGCCCGGCGGTCAACATCGCCGCCGCCACTATGCTCAGGCTCCACTGGCCCGTCGCCTCCATGGAGTCCCCTGCGACCAGCAGGGTGGCCAGATAGATGATGATGCCCCCTTGCAGGACCAGCAGGAAGGCCACGTCCTTGCGGGAGCGCAGATTGAAGTTCCAGGTGAAGAAGCGCGGGCGCTTCGTTGTGAACGGTTGGTTGGTCTCCAGGACCACCGACTCCTCGACCGGCAGCTGAACATCCTCCTCCAAGGGCTCGATGTCCTCGACCTCCATGACCTCGGTGACCTCCGAGGCTGGGACCGTCGGTTCTGGCTGCGTCGCCAGGACCGCCGTCGCGGCCAGCTCCGGTCTCGCTTCCGGTGGGGCAGATGCCTGCGGTTCCGGAATGGCCTCGACCTCCGGTTCCGGTCTGGTCTGAACCGGTGCCGGTTCTGGCTGCGCCTGCTTCGCCACCGCGGCGGCAGCGACCACCGCGGCCGCGGCTGGCTCGGCCCGGTCCTTGCGCTCCACCGCGTCCTTCTTGACGATGGTGGACTCGATGCGCTTGGAGACGTCGTCCGGGACCTCCGATTTCGTGTCGACCTTGGTCAGGCTCTCCAAGTCGTCGATCTGCTGGTCCCATTTGTCCTCTTCCTCGAAACGTTGACCGCAGAAGTCGCACTGCCTCGCCGTGGGCTTGTTCCTCAAGCCGCAACGGGAGCATTCCTTGAAGCCGCCTTTTTTCTCCATCCTTTATCAAAATTGAAAACATACTTCTGAATTATAATGGTTTGGAGGTGGTTGCGGGAAATGGAAATAAGCGTCCAGATAAAAACGGTCATATCCACGTCGAAGGGTGGGATCATTATTCCCCCATGGAATCTGAACATAACTGATATGAAGGCTCAGCAGTATATGGTGGGCCGTCGACGGACTGGAACGTGGCTGATGTGAAAGTGCTCGTTCTCTGTGTGGACCGGGATGACGACTTCGGGTCGAAGACCGGTCTCAAGGGCCCGTTCGTGGGCAGGCAGAAGAACATAGAGGCAGCCCTGGCCCTAGGCCTGAAGGACCCGGAGGACTCGGACGTGAACACCCTCCTGGCGGCCATCGGCATCTACGAGGAGATGTTGAAGAAGGGCATCGACGCCGAGATCGCCTGCATACTGGGCGACGTGAAGGTAGGATACGAGTCCGACCTGGTATTGGTGAATCAGCTGGAGGCGGTCATCGAGCAGGTCAAGCCGGACCGGGCGGTGCTCGTCTCCGACGGGGCGGAGGACGAGTTCATCTACCCCATGGTCTTCTCCCGCGTCAAGGTGGACTCGGTGCGCCGCGTCTACATCAAGCAGGCACCGACCGTGGAGAGCACCTACTACACCATGGTCAAGATGATGAAGGATGACAAGATCCGCAAGCGGATACTCACCCCCATCGGCCTCATCTTCTTGGTCATCGGGATATTCTCGCTCATCCCCAAGTTCTTGGCGCTGGCCAGCGACCCGGACGATCTGGACGTGATAGCCAGCCTTACCTGGGGCATGCTCTCGCTCGTCATCGGCCTTTACCTGTTGGCATATGCTTACAAGGTGGGCGAGCGGACGCGAGCGGGGGTGGGCCGCATGGTACGCGCGGTGCGCTCGGGAAGCCAGATGATCCCCTTCATCATCGTTTCCCTCATACTGTTCATCATCGGGCTGTTCCTCGGCTACAGCTACGCCAACGAGGACCCCAACCTGGACCTGGCGGTGCGCTCCCTGCTCTTCGTGGAAGGGGTGCTCTGGCTCTGGGTGTTCTCCATATTGACCTATGAGACCGGACGCTTCGTCAGCTATTACCTATCCAACGGTAAATACTACTGGCCCCATGTGGTGGTCAGCCTGACCGTCCTTGCCAGCGGGTTCATAATCCAGGGGGCGGTGGACTCCATCCTTCTCTTCCTGAAGGAGTACCGCGTATCCACCACGGTGGTGGTCCTGGAGTTCGTGGTGGGCTTCCTGTTCCTAGCCTTCAGCGCCATCATGAACGTCACTCTCCGCAACCTGTCGCAGACAGCCGCATGTGGTCACCGAGCAGAAGGACATGGTCGAATACCCGGAAGCGTGAACCAACATGGATTTCGAGGAATGGTCTCCGTGGTACGAGGCCATCCTGGCGGACTTCGGCTTCGACAGGGAGAAGGACGAGGGCTCCGCCCGCAGCCTGGCCGCGATGGTGCCGCCCGGGCAGCTATTTCGTCCGGCCCGTCTTCGCGCCAAGATAGGGAACGAGGTGACCGTTTGCGCCAACGGCCCCTCCCTGGACGGAAGGTTGGATCTCATCGACAGGAGGAGCACCATAATCTCGGCCGGGCCGGCCACCACGGTCCTCTATGAGAGCGGCATCCGACCGGATATTTTCGTGACCGACCTGGACGGGCCGATCGAGGCGGACCTGCGGTGCAACCAGGAAGGTAGCGTCGCCGTCATCCATGCCCATGGTGACAACTTGGACAGGTTGGTGGAGCTGGTACCCCGATTCCACGGTCCGATCGTCCCGACCACGCAGGCCGCGCCATCCCAGAACATATTCGATTTCGGCGGGTTCACCGATGGCGATAGGGCGGTATGCCTGGCGCGTCATTTCGGCGCCAAGAGGGTCCATCTCCTCGGTTTCGATTTCGATGAGCCTCGGTTGAAGCCGGGCCAGGACCGTGGCGCTAAATTGAGGAAGCTCGCCTGGGCTCGGAAGATAATCTTCGACCTCAATCCCCCTGAGGTGGAGCTGTCGACGCTCTGATCCATTCCAGGTAGGGGGGATGGCCATCGGCGATCTCATAGCGCACGATGCAGGGCACCTGGTAAGGATGACGCTTGATCATCCTCTCCTTCACCTTATGAAAATCCTCGTCCCGTATCTTGAGCAGCGCGACCCATTCCGAGGCATGCTCGACCTTGCCCTCCCATCGGTAGCTTGATTCCACCGGGAAGAGGTTTGCGCAGGCGATCAGACGAACCTCCATCAGATCCGAGACGATGGCGTCGGCCACCGTTCGGTCCGGGAAGGTGACCAACAACGTTGAGAGCCCTGTCGTCGACCATGATGAATTACGGATTCGCTCGACTACTTAATACCACTCACATTTCAGAGCCCTGCTCAACGGCTGACTCAGCAACGAATTTCGTAATTACCCTAGAATTATCATTATGCCTTTCGATTGGACTTTATGTCAACAATATTCCCATTATTATCAGCATTTTTGATGCATTTACTGCAATAATTAGAATAAGTTGTTAATATGCCTCTATCAAAGCGTCTTTGAACGACTTTTTTACATACTGGATGGTACATTTTTATTTCTGAAAACTAGTAACGTATTTATAGCGAAGAAGTTGTTCCAATTGTAATCTCCCGCTAGTTTTGCGGAGGGGAGAAAGGAGGAAAAGCTAATGGAAGGCCAAGGAGAAAAGCCACCCATGGAAGCTGCCCCCAAAAAGAAGAGCGGAATGAACAAGATGCTGGTGATAATCGTTGTCATCATCTTGATCGCAGCCGCCATATTGGGAGCGCTCTATTGGATGGATTCAAATGCGGAACCGAGCATATCGGTTACGGCGGACACTGAGGTAGTGAATGCTGGAGCACCCGTGACATTCACGGCAACAGCAGACGATAATACCAATGTGTTCGGGCAAGACATGGAATTTTTGTGGAAGTTCGGTGACGGACTGGAGACCACGACCACCACCAAGACAGTTGAACACACCTACACATTCCCAGGCATGTACATGGTCTGGGTGCAGGTGGAGAGCGGCAACGGACAGAAGGCCGATAACTTCAACGAATTGGTGGAGCTTGAGGTACTGAACCCAGTACCACCAGCTGAACCAGATGAGAACACGACACCCTACGCGCTAGCGGCTACCTCGTCCGATATAATAGCGAACGGGGATTTGGTTAATTTTACGGGAAGTTCCTCTGGAGCTTATAACGATACGGGGGTCTTCGACAACTCGTACGTTACTAACTATACCTGGAACTTCGGGGATGGATCAGCTGCCGTATATGGTGCAGAAGTGAACCATACATACGAAGGTGACAAGGCGTTATTCAATTCCTACCTGAAGGTTAAGAACGCTGCGGGAATCGAACAGAGATACTATAACTCGATTAAGGTCGGCGGTGAGGTTGGTGCGGTAAAGAACCCTGACACTTTCACGCTGGTCACGATCGGCGAACCAGACTATCTCGACCCTGCGGTGGACTATGAGACCGCTGGTGGCGAAGTGATTCAGAACTGCTATGAGACACTGGTTTGGTACGACGGCGATAGCGCTGCGGACCTAATCCCTATGCTTGCAACCGAGGTCCCGACTGCTGAGAACGGTGGCATCAGCGCGGATGGACTGACATACACCTTCAACCTGAGGTCCAATGTGAAGTTCCACAACGGAGAGACCATGACCTCTGCGGATGTGGTCTATTCCTTCCAGCGGGTCCTGAGCGATAAACGATGCCGATGGCCCCGCTTGGATGCTCGGACAAGTGCTCATCCCAGATTATTATGACTATAATGGGACGAAGAGATTGATGATGTACCAGCTTGGTGGGAAGTAAAGCCTGCATACATACCGATGAATGTAAGCAGCCAGGCCATCTGGGCCGTCGATTCGGACACTGTTCAGTTCAACCTGACCATGCCCTATCCGGCGTTTATCTACATCATGGCCTACACCGTTGGTTCCATCATCTCCATGAAATTCGTGGAGGACAATGGCGGTATTGAAATGGGTGAGCAGAGCCAGTTCATGAACGAGAACTGCTGCGGCACCGGGCCGTTCACCATGGAGAAGTGGGTCAGGAACCAGCAGATCCTGTTGAAGCGCTTCGATGCTTACTGGCAGGCTCCAGCGGCATTGCAGTATGTCATCATCAAGAAGGCCAACGACTATGGTACCCGCTTGATGATGCTCCAGGCCGGAGATGCGGACAGTGCCTATGTGCCCAGGATCCATGAGAGCGATGTTGCCTCAGACGGCAACATGAGGGTGGTCAAGGACCTGCCTACATTCAACCTTGACTTCCTAGGTCTGAACCAGGACATCCAGATGAGCGCCAACCCTGCGGCGGGAACGGACACTATACCGTCTGACTTCTTCGCTGACCCCAAGGTCAGGCTGGCCTTCGCTCATGCCTTCGACTACCAAACCTATATCGACACCTATTTCCTCGGAGGAGCGGAGCAACCCAACGGTATCATTCCGTCCGGTATGTTCGGTTACAATGACACTGTTCCAGTGTACGAATATAATTTGACACTGGCAGCGGACTTCCTGAACCAGGCTGCGACAGGAGATGGCGACACCTGGGGCGAGAGGGGCTTCAAGCTCACCCTAATGTACAACTCTGGCAACGAGGGGAGGGCTCTGGAATGCCAGCTGCTCAAGGAAAGCCTGGAAAGCTTGCAGTCATCTGGATTGATAGAAGGTAACATCCAGATTTCTACCCAAGCTTTGGAATGGTCCTCTTATCTCGATGTCCTAAGGGGTCGCGGATTGCCCGCATTCTTCCTCGGATGGGCCCCAGACTATGCTGACCCGGATGACTATGTCAACCCGTTCATCCATGGCTCTGGTACCTATTCCAAGAGATGCAGCATCGTTAACGACACCTTGACTGAGATGTGCGAGGTAGCGGCCAGTGAGCTGGATCCCGATGTAAGGGAAGAGATGTACTACGACATCTCGATGGCGGTGTACGACAACTGCTATTACATCTGGACCGCGCAGGCGACCAACTTCCATGTCGAACGGACCTGGGTCAATGGGTACTATTTCAACCCGATGTACCCCGGTCTGTACTTCTACACCTACAGTAAGTAATTAGGGTGCGGAGACATGGATTCAAACCCTTTACCTATTTTCTATTTTTTTAGAAATTAGCTAATCAAATCATCATAAAGGTGACATTATGTCAATCAGAGGTTTATTGTGTCATCTTATAACCTCGCGAGGAAGAAGTTTATAAATGCTGGCATCGATGGAAAAATGATGCTGGACATTGAAAATCTTTTTATAGCATCGTGGTCCTCCGAAGAAGGGTGATGTGTCAATGAGAATGACCTCCTACATCATACGAAGACTGTTATTACTCATCCCAGTACTCCTCGGTGTGACCATTCTGGTCTTCACCCTGACAAGGATCACCGGGGACCCAGGAGCGGCATACATCACCGAGCGCATGAATGAGAACCAGATAGCGCAGATATATGATGAGTACCACCTCAATGATCCAATCTGGGTGCAATATCTTTATTGGCTCAATGGAATAATACATGGGGATTGGGGCCTCTCAAAAGTTGATGGTAACAGACCTGTGACCGAATCCATTCAAGATTATTTCCCTGCTACTTTCGAACTTACATTCTTTGCAATGGTCATCGGTATTGTGGTCGGTATATTCGTGGGAACTGCCATCGCTGTGCGCAAGGACAAGTTGTCAGACCATGCCGTTCGCGCCATATCCCTGCTAGGGGTATCCATACCCATTTTCTGGCTCGGTCTGTTGCTACTGAACGTATTCTATCTAAATTTGGACCTATTCCCTTCGGGTGGCCAGTACAGCGATTATTATCTGATCAATGGCTACGAGGAGTACACCGGTTTCCTGATATTGGACGCGATAATCGCCCTCGATTACGCTTTCCTTACAGACCTGCTTTGGCACATCGCCCTTCCCGCCATCACTCTGGCGTTCGGCACCATCGCCCTCATCATCAGGATCATGCGTTCCAGCATGCTTGAGGTTTTGAACCAGGACTATGTAAAGGCCGCTCGCGCCAAAGGTCTGCCGGAATCGACCGTCATCAAGCGCCACGCCCGACGCAACGCAATGATCCCGACCGTGACGGTGGCGGCATTGGCGTTCGGAGGTCTGCTGGCCGGGGCGGTGCTGACCGAATCCATCTATAAATGGCCTGGACTGGGCCAATGGTCCGCATCAGCCATCCTAGCCCTGGATTGGAACTCCATCATGGGATTCACCCTGCTGGTGGCCATCATCTATGTCTTTGGAAACCTCATAGTGGACATAATGTATGCCTACCTGGACCCAAGGGTCAAACTGGAGTGATCATATGGCAAAGGAACCCAAGGCCAAGAAAGAGGCAAAACAGAAGGCAGCCAAGGTCAAGAAACCTAGGATGGGGCTCAGCAACACGGGTACATTGGCCACCTATGCGTAAGACCATGAAGCCGCGGATCAACTCCTTCAAGACCTCGATGAAGCTCATCCTGAAGAACCCCCTTGCGGTCACTGGTCTATTGATCTTGATAGCCATCATTGCCATGGCCTTGATGGCGCCTTACCTGGCACCACCAGTCTACCAGGACCCTTACCAGATGCCTAAAGACTATGAGCCACCAAAGCCACCAGGTGCGGAGGGTCATCCATTCGGAACGGGAAAATGGGGCTCCGACATCTATTATGGAATAGTCTGGGGGGCGAGGCTTTCAATTCTGGTCTCCATCTACGTGGTCTTCTGTGCGGCCATCATAGGAATTCTAGTCGGTGCCCTATCTGGATACGTAGGAGGTTGGTTCGATGAGATCGTGATGCGCATCACTGACATCTTCCTATCGATACCAGGACTGATACTGTCGATGGCGATAGTGGCCGTGCTATCGCGAAATTTGGAAAATATCATGCTTTCATTGATCATAGTTTGGTGGCCTCCATACGCTCGACTGGTCCGAGGGCAGGTGCTCTCGGTCAAGGAGAGCACCTATGTGGAGGCGGCCCGGGCGGTGGGCGTGAAGAAGTCGCGCATATTGTTCCGGCACATCATCCCCAATTCCATGGCCCCGATGATCGTGTCCATAACCATGGACCTGGGGGCAGTGGTGCTGGTGGCCGCGGCCCTTAGCTACATCGGTTTCGGCGTGCCGCCGGGAACGGCGGAGTGGGGCAAGATGGTCTCAGATGGCCAGGAGTATTTCATGAGCACGGTCGAATACAACGGCGAGCTGATAAATCCCTGGTGGATGGTGACCATCCCCGGGCTGGCCATATTGTTATTCGTCATGGGCTTCGCACTGTTGGGTGATGCTCTCCGAGATATAATGGACCCGAGGGCACGGAGGTGAGCCCATGAGCAAAGAGAAGATGGTCGAGATACAGAACCTGTACGTGAATTTCTATACCCAATCCGGAGTGGTCAAGGCCATCGACGGCGTCAACCTCACGCTGTTCAAGGGGGAGACCTTTGGCCTGGTGGGCGAGACCGGATGCGGAAAGAGCGTCACCGCCAACAGCGTCATGAAGCTGATACCCCAGCCTCCGGGGAAGATCGAGAAGGGCAGGATCTTCTTCATGCCACCGGGTGGAACGGAGGAGGAGATGCAGAGGATCCAGGAGGAGATAAACGAGCTGAGGTCCAAGCCCGATCTGCCCAAGGACGACCCGCAGATCAAGAGGTTGGAGAAGGAGCTGGCCGAGCAGAAGGCGGTGGCCGACATCACCGCTCGTTGGAATTTGCTCTGGAAACAACCCGCCTCCCCGGAGCGCGATGCCAAGATATCCGATCTGGACAAAGAGCTCTATGCCATTCTCAACAAGTACGACCTCATCCCCCGCACCAAGAAGTACATGCAGAAGATCCGGGGCAAGTACATCTCCATGATCTTCCAGGAGCCCATGGCCGCGCTGAACCCGGTGTTCACCGCCGGTTACCAGATCTCCGAGGTGCTGCTGCTGCACGAGCGCAGGGAGCTGGCCAACTCGGCGCTCAAGTCCGTGGAGGAGGAGAAGAAATACCTCAAGACCCACAAGCTGGCCAAGAAGATCAAGGACGTCAAGGGCGAGAACAAATGCAGCATCTGCAGCTCGGCCGTACAGGACGAGATGGACCGTTGCCCTAACTGTGACAACTACTTCAAGGCGGTACCGCTCAAGCCCCTCAAGACCATGTCGCTCAGTTATACCGCCGCCAAGCTGAAGCGCGTCAAGAAGAACCCCTACTCGTTCATCAACAAGCGCCTGGCCGGTCGCCGTATCAAGCTGGAATCGATGGAACGCGCCGAGCGCATGCTTCGCCTGGTGCGCATACCCGACCCGCAGAAGGTGGTCAACTCCTACCCGCACGAGCTGAGCGGAGGGATGCAGCAGCGGGTGATGATCGCCATCGCCCTGGCCTGCAAGCCGCAGATGCTCATAGCCGACGAGCCGACCACCGCGTTGGACGTCACCATCCAGGCCCAGATCCTGAAGCTGATGCGCGAGCTGCAGGAGGAGACCGGCACCTCCATCCTCATGATCACCCACAACCTCGGGTGTCGTGGCGGAGATATGCGACCGCGTGGGGGTCATGTACGCCGGCGTGATCGCCGAGATCGGCCCTACTGGCCCGGTGTTCAAGGAGCCGTTGCACCCCTATACGCAGGGATTGATGAACTCCATACCCAAGGTCAACATCGACCTGCCCCGGCTGGAGACCATCGAGGGCAACGTGCCCAATCTGATCAAGCCGCCGACCGGCTGCCGCTTCCATCCCCGTTGCCCGTACGCCATGGACATCTGCCGCAAGGAGAAGCCGCCCATGATGGAGATAAGGCCCAACCACCTTGCCGCCTGTCACCTTTACACGGGGGTGACCTTATGAGCGAGGAATACCTCATCGAGGCCTCCAACCTGAAGAAGTACTTCCCCATCCGCGGGGGCTTCTTCAAAAAGGAACTCGCCGCGGTCAAGGCCATCGACGATATCGATTTCCATATCAAACGAGGCGAGACCCTCGGTCTGGTCGGCGAGAGCGGATGCGGCAAGACCACCACTGGTAGATGCACCCTCCTGCTCATCCCGCCCACCAGCGGCAACATCTACTACAAGATGCCCGGCAAGGACCGGGCCAGGATGAAGGAGCTGGAGGCCCTGGAGGCGGAGACCTTCGGCAAGACGAAGCAGAAGGCCAGCGATAAGAAAAAGAAGAAGGTGCCCCGACCCTCCGACCCGAGCATGCGGGAGCTATGGGAGCTGCGAGAGCGTTACGCCTTGAACCGCAAGAAGGACGAGAACCTCCGCCTGATGAGGCGAGAGATGCAGATAGTCTTCCAGGACCCGTACTCCTCGCTCAATCCCCGCATGCTGATCAAGGACATCATCGGGGAACCGCTGATGGTGCACGGCGTGGCCCGAGGTCCAGAGGTCATAGACCGCGTGCAGATGCTCATGGAGAGAGGTGGGCCTGAACCCGGACCACCTCTATCGCTATCCGCATGAGTTCAGCGGGGGGCAGAGGCAGAGGATCGGCGTGGCGCAGGCGTTGGCGCTTAACCCGGACCTCATCGTCCTTGGACGAGCCGACCTCCGCCTTGGACGTGTCGGTACAGGCGCAGATACTGAACCTGCTCAACGATCTGCAGCGCGACCTCGAACCTCACCTACTCTTCATCTCCCACGACCTGTCCACCATCCGCTACATGTGCGACCGGGTCAACGTGATGTATCTGGGCAAGATAGTGGAGTCGGGGACCAAGGACCACATATTCAAGGAACCCATGCACCCGTACACCGAGGCGCTGCTATCCGTCATCCCGGTGCCTGACCCGGAGCACAAACGCGACAGGCTCGTCCTTTCCGGTGACGTGCCCAGTCCGGTCAATCCGCCATCGGGATGCCGTTTCCATACCCGGTGCCGCTACCGTCAGGAGATATGCGAGATGGACCGAGCCCGCCCTTGGAGGACAAGGGGGACGGCCACCTGGTGGCCTGCCACTTCCGTTGAGGGGCATATGGCCACAAAGCGGGCCTGCGTAAGGTCAATCGCCCCGTTCGTACGGAACCGAGAGCCGGATCAGGAGGAGAGTTGGTCCGAATGGTTCAAAGGCACGTATGCCCGATACTGGTACGTGCTGTTCTGCATGTTCGTCGATGTCGTTGTGGTGTTAGAGGTCTACAACCGCATCGACGGACTTCACCTGGCATCATCTTGGCGGTGGTGGTCCTCGTGGCCTTGGTCGCCGTGCAGGTCCACATCTATCTCAAGGCGTGGGGGGCACAAGGGGCGTTGGGCGCCGCTGGAGGATGTGAGCGAACCAGTCATCATGATTTCTGAATCGATAGCAAATCGAGAATCATTATATGTCAGGAACATTATGCCAGGGGGGGAGTCAATTTGACAGTTGTCAGCATGCAGGATGTCATTTCAGCCCTTAAGAACACTTTGGGCAAGAAGGGCATGTCCGATGATGACATCGAGAAGTTGGCAGAGTACATGATGAGCTTCTTCGGTTTCGAGGGCGAGGTCATCGATAACCGGCTCACCTCCGAGGACCGGGACGTCTTCTACATGCTGGAGGAGGAAGGCTTCCTCACCACCACCCAGGAGGAGGTGCACCTGAAGAAGGGCAAGCTTTGGCGCATCCATTACTGGATCCTGAAGAAGGACCAGATCATCCGTTTGGCGCACCAGGGCAGCTCGGAGCTGAAGGGCGCCGATGAGATGTCCGCGGTGTACGATCAGATGGGAGATGACGTCTGGAAGGACCATCACGACAAGGACGTCAAGTGATCCCAGCCCCATCCAGAATGTTTGATATAGCACGTGTCCCTTTTTGCGTCAGGTCCCAAAATGGTCAACGGTCTAGTCATCGCCGCCGCCATCATCATCGCCTGGTTCGCTTTCATCATCATCGTCAAGAGGAAGAAGCTGCTGGAGCGTTACAACATCACAGTTTACGGTCCGTTCCTCATGTGGCGCACCCAAGGGGGGAAGGACATCATCGAATGGCTTTCCCGACCAGCCCGTTTCTGGCGCGTCTATGCCGGGATCAGCCTGGTCATCGTTTTCGTGGCCATGTTCTCCATGTTCGCCCTGCTGGTCTGGGAGGTGACCTTGGTCCCGAACATCCCGGCGGAGTCGGCGCCATCCCCCGTGATGTTGCTCGGTATACCGGGGATCAACCCGCTCATCCCCATCTGGTATGGGATATTGGGCCTCATAGTGGCCATAGTGGTGCATGAGTTCGCCCACGGCATACTGACCCGCGTAGGGAAGATGGCGATCAAGGCGTTGGGCCTGATCTTCGCCGTCGTGCCCATGGGCGCATTCGTCGAACCGGACGAGGACGCGCTGCGCACCACCTCCAAGAAGAACCGCATGCGGGTGTACGCGGTCGGACCGGCCACCAACATAATCGTGGCCTTCCTCTTCGTCCTCCTCTTCTCCCAGGCCATGGTGACCCAAGCGGCGCCCATCTACGAGGGCCCGGTCATCATGAACAACGTGGACGATGGCCCGGCCGAACTGGCCGATCTAGGATACGGTTGTCAGATACTCTCCATCGATGGCGTCAACGTCACCGATCTGGATTCCTGGGCGAACGTCACCGCACCCGCAGCTGGCTCTCTTGTCAACGTGACCTATTTCCTTGAAGGCAAGGTCCGCAGCAAGGAGGTCTTCTCGGGAGTGGCGTTGACCGCGGTGTCCGAAGGTCTACCAGCATACGATTCAGGGATGCGCTCCGGCATGCTCATGGCCTCCCTGAACGACACGCTCATCACGAACGAGCACGACCTGAAGGAGGCGTTGGGGCTCACACTGCCGTTCCAGACCGTCAACGTCACCGTCCTGCAATGGGACGCGGGATCCGAGCGACTACCTGGTGGTGGCCGGGCTGACCCAGGTGACGTTGGACAGCCGGAAGGCATATCTGGAGGACAACGGTTTCGACGTCCCCTCCGACTACCAGGACGTAGGTTTCCTTGGCATCAACTCCGCCTATCTGGGCGCGGGAGTGCTCGAGCCGGAGACCATCCTGCTGGCCATGACCAACCCCTATCGGAACGTCGAAACTGCGGGGGACTTCGTCACGGCCAGCCTGCGTTACATTGCCTTCCCCTTCATCGGCCTGTCCCCGATACAATCGCCCCTGGCCGACCTGTTCGAGACCACCGGTTACCTGGCCTGGATGTCCATAGGCACGTTCTGGATCATCGCCAACTGCCTCTACTGGATATTCTGGCTGAACCTGATGGTCGGTCTGACCAACGCCCTGCCGGCAGTGCCGCTCGATGGCGGTTATCTGTTCAAGGACGCCATGGGTTCGGTGGTGGCGAAGCTCCGCAAGGGACTGAGCGAGGAGGCAAGGAACCGGATCGTGGACCAGATATCCCTGGCGCTTTCCTTCCTGATACTCTTCCTGATCCTATGGCAGGTCATCGGGCCGCGGTTCAACTAGATCTGAAAAACCATGCCCCTCAGGGGGCGCCTCTTTTCATCCTTTCGTTGCACTCCGGGCACAGCTCGAAGTCCAAGGCGTTGAAGTTGGAGAACACCTCGTAGACCGAGGAGCATTGGCGGCACCGCTTGAACGCCACGAACTGAGGTTTGAAGAGGTCGCACTCCACGACACGCAGGTTCTTGCGCTCGTCGCGACGGAAGCACACCTCAGCGACACAATTGTCGCAGAGGCTGCGCCTCCTCACGTTCACATATCGGTGCTCACCGACCTTGACCATGGTCACCTAGAGATCACCTTTCGTTTTCGACTGGGTCCCTGCGATATTTAATGATTTGTCGTTGAATTCACGAAAATGCGGAACGAATTCATAAGGCGTTGGAAAGAAAAAAAAGGAGGGGCCGGGCAGGGGTAGCCCGGTCCCAAAGGCGTTGATGATCCGGATCAGATCTGGTTTCGTACGCGGTCGTGCAGCTCCCCGATCTTTCCCTTGTTCCAACTGTTGGTCTTCGAGAAGAAGCCTGTCACCCTGGTGATCCCCTCGATGTTCACCGACTTGCAGTAGGGGCAGCACTCCTTCAGGCCGCGCACCGTCTTGCCGCAGTCGAGGCAGGAGGTGAACTCCGGGCTGAACGCTATCTGGGCGTTCTGCGTCGATTCGAAGGTCTTCCTCACGAAGGCGGCGATGGACTCCGCCGGGGGCTTGTGCTCGCCCAGCCAGACATGGGTCAGGGAGCCGGCGTCGATCAGGGGATGGAACATGCCCTCCGCCTTGACGCGCTCGATGGCGCTGATCTGAGCTCCGACGTTCAGGTAGGTGGAGTTGGTGTAATACACCTCCCCGGTCGATTTGTTGCCACGGATGGAGGTGGCCGCCTGCAGCGGGTAGTACTTCTTGTCGAGCTTGGCGAACCGGTAGGCGGTGCTCTCCGCCGGGGTCTGCTCCAAGGGCATCTTGATGCCGTACTTCTCCCCCAGCTCCTCGGACACCTTCTTCATGTAGGCGATGACCTTGAGGCCGAACTTGGTGGCTTCCTTGGACTCGTGCAACTGCTGCCCGGTGTGGTACTGCACCAGCTCGTTCAGGCCGACCATGCCGATGAGGAACGATGCCTTCTTGAAACGGTAGTAGGGCTCGCCGTCCATCTCCATGGTGAGCAGGGCCAACGGTCCGTGCTTGCCCATGCCCAGGAGCTTGCCGATGAACTCCTTCTTCTGCAGGTGCGCCTGCGCCACCAGGTCGATCCTCTGCCGGATGATCTCGAACAGCTTGTTGTCGTCCTGGTGGGCCTGGTAGGCGATCCTCGGCAGGTTCAGGGTGACGTTCTGCATGGCGGAGTAACGCATCTTCCACGGGGTCTTGGCATCATCAAGGTCGCTCTGTTCCAACTTGAAGGTGAGGCGGCAGCACTCCGATATCTTGGCGGTGTTGCCCCGGTCGAACACGAAGTAGGTGTTGCCCTTCTCGCTGGCGCACTGCGATATCTTGTTGAGGAACTCCTCGTGGCCTTCGCTCTGGAAGAACTTGTCCGTCATGTGCACGTTCGGCTTCGGGAAGAAGAACGGGCGCCCCATGGCGTCGCCTTCCATGTACACGTCGAAGAGGGCGTTGATGAACCGTTGCGACTCGGGAAGGTAGTCCGCGTAGGTCTGCCCGGTGAACTCGCCCCTCGGCCCGATGGCGGGCACGTCCTCGAAGTGCTTGGGGCACTCCCAGTACAAGTTCAGGTCGCTGAAGATGGACTGACCGCCGCGGGCCACCGCCTGCTGCGCGAACTCGAAGACCAGGATCTGGGCGAGCTGTTTCATGCGCTCGTCGTCCACGTTCACCAAGTATGGCGCTAGGAACAGGTTGAAAGCATCCCAGCCAATGGCCCCAGAGAAGTTGCCCTGTAGGGCGGCGGAGAACTTGACCACCTGCTCGATGAGCACCTCCGGGTGCTTGGCCGGCTTGGCGATGGATATGGCGTTGGGAAGGTTCAGGCCGAACTTCTTGACGTACTCGATGGACTGACCGCTGCAGTAGGGGCGGTCCACCATGCCTAGGTCGTGCAGGTGCAGGTCTCCTGCCATGTGCGCGTCTGCAAGGTCCTGCGTGAAGACCTCGAGCAGGGCGAACTCCTTCTTGATGCGCTCCGCCAAGGTCAGGTTCGTCGCCTCCGGGCCGTGAGGCACGTTAGCGTTCTCCTTGTTCGGGCTCATGATGATCTGCCGGGCGTCATAGAGCGGCACACCGAGGCGGGTGTGCTGTCGGCGGATCTTCGATAGCCCGTACTCAACGAGCTTGGCGTTCGTGAGCTCACGGATCAACGGCGCGGTTATTACCTCGATCTCAAGCTCGGAGATCATCTTCTCGACCTCCCTCGACACTATCGACGCGGCGTCCTCGCTGATGGTCGTCTCGCGGATCAGAGCCTCGTAGATCTTGCCCCGGTCCCACTTCTTTATCTCTTCATCAGAGGTCCTTACGAACAATGAAAGTTCAGTCGATTCCTTATCGTCATGCGATACTATACCCGGTTCGAACGAGTCCCCTGATTCTCGAGCAGATACGCTTCCCTTCATTACATCACCTAAGCATCAAATCGAAATGGATCGCTCTCTCATCCCCAAACGAGAGTACAATCCCATCCTCGTATTTCCTGCGACATAACAGATTGGTCCAGCCCATTTATACAGATTTTTGAACTCGGTCTGGTAACAAAGGTATTTGAGCGAACTTTTATTAGTTACCATATCTGTTACCATATCTGTTATCATATGTTTCACCCAGACAAGGATTTCAGGCTGATTGTCCTCGACACATTGACCGAAGAGGGTAAATCCATCAGCTCCTTGTCAAAGGACCTCAACAAGAAGGGGTTGAAAATAAATCGCCTGCTACTAACAGGTTACCTCAGGGCATTAACGGACCTTAAGATCGTCAGGGAGAAGATAGTCCCGCCTGCCAAGATATACATCCCGATCAAGGGAAAGGAGCAGGATTTCTATCAGATGATCGGGGAGAGGGCACGCGAGCTTTTCCCCGGAGAAAGGGTCGAGCATGTGATCCTCTATTCCATGAACAGACTGTTCCGCAGGGCTGTTTTCGTCGAGGAGCTTGCCCGTTGCGGCATCGAAGGGAACATCCCCGGGACGCAGGCTAACCCGGAGCAAAGGATGGAGGCGAAGAAGGTCCTAGTGCGAAATGGCTTCAAGGTCCCCGACTCCTCCCGGGCGTACGTCCTTGAGGAACCTAGTTTCGAGAAGGACTATGTCCTGCTCTTGGAATCGATCACTTTGGTATCGCATGACGCCTTCTATCTGGTCAAGGAGACGAAGCAGACCAAGCTCACGCTTTGAGGTCGAGGTTTATATACTCCACGGACAAAGATTATAACGGTCCGGACCATTAACGATAATATGGACCTAATGGCCCTGGTGAACGACATCAAGAGCTTTCCTGGCATCACCAGAAAGAAGACCATATCTGAGGTTATCAACTTCTTCCCGAAGTTCTCCTCGGCCAAGGTGCTAGCCTCATATGGAGAGGATGCCGCGGTGGTGGAATGGGACGACCGAGTGCTCCTGCTGGCTGCGGATGGGATCATGCAAGCCTTGATGAACGCCAATCCGTTCTATGCTGGTTATTATTCAGTACTTGTTAATATAAATGACATCTCCGCCATGGGCGGGGTGCCGATAGGCATGGTCGACGTTCTATCCGTCAAGGACAACAAGGTCTGCGGACAGGTCATGCGGGGGATGGAGACCGCTGTGCGCAAGTTCGGCGTGCCCATCGTGGGCGGCCACACGCATCCAGATTGCACCTACAACGCCATCGATGTGGCCATCGTCGGCTATTGCGAGGACAAGGAGCACGTGGTGTACAGCCACACCGCCAAGGCGGGGACGACGTCATCTTCACCATGGACCTGGACGGGTTCTACCCGGAAGGGCTGATTTATGCCTGGGACACCACCTCCCGCAAGGATTCCGACATCGTGCGGAAGCAGATGCTCGTCATGAACAAGATCGCCCGCAAAGGTCTCCTGCGCTCAGGTAAGGACATCAGCAACCCGGGGACGCTTGGCACGACTGGGTATGCTATTGGAGACCAGCGGCAAGGGGGCGAGCGTCGATGTGGACAAGATCCCACGACCCCAGGGCGTGGATTTCCATCAATGGTTGAAATCCTATCAGGGATGCGGCTTCACGCTCACCTGTGACCCCGAGAATTCCGAAAAGGTCATAGAGATGTTCCAAGCCGTAGGGGTCACCGGCGCTGTGGTCGGCGAAGGTGGACGATTCCCACGTGTACCGTCTGACCAAAGGGGACCGGATGGAGGTGCTCTTCGACTTCAAGTCAGAGCTGATAACCGGTTGCAAGCCCACCAACACGGTCGGTTGGGAATCGATCGAACTGAATGATGGGGAATGAGTGCTAGGCCACGAAGGTAGCCGCTCGGATCACTCAAGGTTGATCAGTCATTAACTCCGCCCCGCAACCCTACGAGCGTAGGTAGTCCACGGTTAGGCTGCTCCCGTCAGGGCCTGACCCGTTCCCCGTGATTAGGACCAGGGGCGCAACCCTCCAGCTGCGCCGCGAGATCGCCGCCTGCCCCGCAGGACGAGACATCAACATCTATGACTGGGCCTTAGGTTCTCCGGATACGACGTCCTCCGCTGTCACCCCCGCGTATCGACGATTTCGGTGTATAAGGGCACGCCGAGCGTCCCGGTCTAGCCTAGCGCTGTCGCATACAGGATGATGATATTAATATGTTTTCCAATCGTTCCAGCCAGCATCCAAATGGGATCTCCGTCTTGTCGCCTCGATTCCTGATCCATGACGATGGCATCGAAACAACCGTCAAACTGCTAGCTATCCCTTGCCTCGCCATAAAGCAGATTAAGGGGCCGCTCCAATGGTCGGGAGAGGTTGGTATTGACGGTGGAGACTAAACCCGCATGGCTCAAGATTCGCCATATGCCGACCGAAGGCATGGCGGAGACCAGGCGGATGAACCGCGAATTAGGCCTCAATACCGTTTGCGATTCCGCGCACTGCCCTAACATCGGTGAGTGCTGGAGGAGCAAGAGCGCCACCTATATGATCATGGGCAACAACTGCACAAGGAACTGCCTTTTCTGCTCTGTCGCCCATGGACCCCCAGATGCTTTGGACCCAGACGAACCGCGGAGGGTGGCTGAGGCGGTGTCGCGGACCGGTCTGGAATACGTCGTCATTACGTCTGTCACCAGGGACGACCTGTTGGACGGGGGGGCCTCTCATTTCACAGTAACGATTTCAGCCATCAGGGGGAGGAACCCAGGCTGTCTGGTCGAGCTCCTCATTCCGGACCTTCGGGGCGACCTGAAGGCCTTGCATACTATACTCCAGGCCGCACCAGATGTCCTCGGTCACAACATCGAGGTGGTGAAGCGCCTTCA
Source organism: Methanomassiliicoccaceae archaeon (assembly GCA_963827905.1). Classification (GTDB taxonomy): domain Archaea; phylum Thermoplasmatota; class Thermoplasmata; order Methanomassiliicoccales; family UBA472; genus JACXTP01. The sequence goes on along the minus strand of CAWHCB010000005.1, from coordinate 53 downwards.
GACCAAAGTGCGGGACCGGATGGCGTCCTACGAAAGGTCGTTGGCATTGCTGC
>CAWHCB010000004.1:0-25225 GCA_963827905.1 Methanomassiliicoccaceae archaeon | reverse complement strand
GATGAAATGCAGCAGCTCGTCTCGAATGGTATTGTTGCGAACCACGCCCAGCTGGTAGGTGTAACCGCTCTCGTAGACCGTGACCACCTGCCCCACCGCGTCTATGGTGCAGGAACGGTTCTCGCCCACCACCTCGATCTGGCGCACCTTCTTCGGTGATATCCAGTTGAGGTGGGCCTGGAGACCGCCCCGGAAGGCATCTCGCTGATGATATAGGCCGCCTCCTCCTGGGCCTTCTGACGGTAGGGCTTGGCCACGCAGGTGATGCGCTGGGGCCAGGCCTCGAAGAGATAGTTGACTATGTCGAAGTAATGAGGGGCCAGGTCTACGATGACGTCCCGGTCGGAGAACACCGGCTCGAGATTGGTCCAGGTAAGGTTTAGAAGGAAGACCCTCCCGAAGAAGTTATTCTCCAAAGCCGCTTCACCTCGGCGAGGGCGTTGTTGAAGCGGTAGATGTGACCCACGGACAAGGTGAGGTTCCTCTCCTCGGCGAGCTCCACCAGTTCGCGCCCTTCTGCGCTCGTCAACGTGATGGGCTTCTCCACTAGGACGTGCTTGCCCTGTTCCAAGAGCCTCCTTGCATGCCGGGTAGTGGAGCGAGTTTGGAAGGCATATGTGCACCGCCTGGATGGAGCTGTCCCCGATGACCTCCCTGTAATCATGGACCAGGTTGGGTACCTGGTACCGATCGCGACAGTACTCGAGGTTGCGGTCCATCAGATCGGAGACCGCCTTCACCCTGACGTTCTGGATGGAGCTGTACTCCTCGACGATCTCCCGCCCCAGTAACCGACGCCCAGAACCCCGACCTCGAATCGCCTCATTGCCATCATCTCCCATAGAACTGCCTAATTTCTTCGACCACGCGCCTCACCTGGTCATCGGTCATGGTGGGGAAGATCGGCAAAGAGAGCAGCATCTGCGATAACCTCTCCGCCATGGGGAACTCGCCACCCGCGAACCCGTAGAGGTCCTTGTAAACCTGGCTGGAGATGGATGGGGACGGGGTAATGGACCCCGCACTCTATCCCTTTCTCCACCAGGTGCTGGGCCAGGGCATCCCGCCGCTGGCAGTGCACGGCATAGAGGTGGAACACGGGGACCACGTCCTTGTCCCCCATGGGCGGGGGGGTTAGCTCCACCACGTCCTTCAGAAGACCGGAGTAGAGCCGGGCGATCGCTCGCCTCCTCTCATTCCACTGGTCCAGATACTTCAGTTGCACCAGCCCGAAGGCGGCGTTGCTGCTGTTGAGCCGGGAGGTGTAACCGATAACATCGTGCACGTAACGGGACACCCGGCCGCAGTCCCTGAGCTTGGCGATGCGCTTGGCCAGGTCTGCATCGTCAGTGGTTATCATGCCCCCGTCACCGCCCACCGTCATGTTCTTGGTGGGGTAGAATGAGAAACAGCCCACGCGGCCTAGGGCCCCGGCCTTCTTACCATGGTATATTGCGCCATGCGCCTGGCAGGCGTCCTCGATGAGCATGAGCCCGTTCTCCTCGGCGAAGGCCCCCAACGACCGCATGTCGCACGGATGACCGAACAGATGGACGGGCATTAGGGCGGAGGTGCTCGGACCGATGGCCTGGCGCACCTTCGTCGCCTCCATGTTATTGTCCGCCTGGGAGGCATCGCAGAACTTCGGCACCCCTCCGGCCTGGACTATGACATTGGCCGTGGCCACGAACGACAAGGTGGTGGTGATAACCTGTTTGCCGCGGATGCCCAACCCTTCCAAGGTCAGATGCAACGCATTCGTTCCTGACGAAAGAGAAACGGCATGTTTCGTTCCAGTGTAACGCGCGAACGCCTCCTCGAACTTGAAAACGCTCTCGCCCAGCACCATCTTCTCATTCCGCAGGGCGTTGGCAGCCGCCTCCACCATCTCATCGGTCACTGTCGGTCTCGCCGCTGGAATCCTTTCCATTCAATCACCTCTCCTCTTGATCGGCCTGGCCGGGTTGCCTACCACCGACTCCCCTGGTGGGACGTCCTTGGTCACAACGGCGCCCGCCCCAACGGTGGCCCCCTCGCCGATGGTAACACCGCACACTATGGTGGCGTTGGCCCCGATGGATGCCCCCGCCTTACCGTCGTGGGGGTTATGGACCAATCCCCCACCGCATGAGGGTGGAGGTCGTTTGTGAACGTAGCATGAGGACCGATGAAGACCTCGTCCTCGATGGTCACCCCGCTAGGAATGAATGCGAAGGCCTCGATCTTGCACCTATCGCCAATGGTCACCCCGCGCTGCACCTCCACGAAGGCCGCCACCTTGCAATCCTTGCCGATGCGGCAACCATAGAGGTTGACGAAATCGCGCACGATGGTGCCCTCGCCGATGTCACAGTCCTTGATGGAATAGAACTCGGCCAACAGCTTCATCTCGACCAGGCTTGGAATGCTCCTTTTGATACTTATTTGCTATCGTCTGACTGGCCCTATCGGATAATGATTGTCCTTGGCTTACGATGCGTACTGGCGTAGCAATTTTTCATTGATATTATTACGGCATTCATTATAAAAGTCGAAACTATTAATAGAGATGGGTGGGCATCCTCACTCCGCATGGACGCCTTGATGCTCTTGTTAGCAGCCGCCGCCTCATTCCTTTTTGGGGGATTCTTCGTCCAATACCTGACTTGTATGCCTCGGTTCGTCGCGCCTTTCGCGGTCTTTATGATCCTTTCGTTGGGCACAGCCATCTTTGCTATCACGCAATTATCTGGAACAGATATCTGGATCGGCATCGCTCTGGCGGTCCTCTTAGGATCATTGGGATATGGCCTGATGGCTCGATTCGTTTTGGGCATTAAGTATCAAAGGCCGGTCCCCGAACCGATCGCTCCGCGCGAAAAGGGTGCTATCTCTGGACCTACCGCCATCGTCTACTTCAGCCATGGAGAGTCGCAATTCTATGAACCCATGAGCTGGGTGCTCCAGTTCAGGGAGTTCGACGAGCAGGGCGTTCCTTTCATGCCCTTCCTCGCCCGCCCGTTCTTCCTGTTCATCCTCCGCTCTAAGTACAAAAAGGCGGGCAAGAGCAACCACACCGAGGTCCATGAACGAATGATGCGGGCATTGGAGAGTCGGTACCGGAACGAAGGTGACAAGGACACCCGGTTCTACCTGTCCTTCCTGGATTCGGACCCAAGGGTGGACAGCGTTGTCGCCAAGGCCGTCAACGAGGGGGCCGGGCGGGTGGTGGTGGCAGAGGTTTTCCTCACGGACTCGAACCATACCCAGGAGGGGAAGCACCAGGTCGATAAGCTGGGCCTGAAAGAGATGAGCATCGACGTGAAGTACACCCGTACCCTCTGGAACTCGGTGAAGTTGCATCAGGCGTTCCTCGCAAAGGCGGACCGCGTGGTGCCAGAGACGGAAAGGGGAGAGGTGGGTGTGCTTCTGGTCGGACATGGCCAACCCAAGGAATGGGACCGGGAATTCCCCACGGAGACGGAGCATGAGAACAACTTCCGGAACTTGGTCATGGACCTATTTGTTGCCAACGGCTATAAACGGGAGAACGTGAGCCTTGCCTGGATGGCCTTCCGCCAACCTTCCCCCCAGGACAAGGTGGAGGAGCTAGTGGCCAAAGGGGTGAGGAAGGTCATTTACTTCTCTGCTGCCATCAGCGCCGACGCGATACACAGCCAATGCGATATTCCTGATCTGGTGCGGAAGGCCAAGGTAGACAGCGATGTGGAGCTGATTAACCTGGGGGCATGGAACGACGACCCTCTGGTCATCGATGCCATCAAGGAGAGGGTGGACGAAGTCCTGTAGAGATGGTTATCCTGCCGCGGAAGCGGGGCGAAATCATCATATCCATCGGCCAAGATGCTAGAGCGTTTCCGATGATGGTGAGCGTAGTCCTCAATGTCATGAACGAGGAGAAGAACATAGCCGATCTCCTAGACTCCCTGGTCATCCAGGAGCAGCCCATGGAGGTGGTGGTGGTCGATGCCGCCAGCAAGGACCGTACCCGGGAGATCGTACAGAAATATGTGGAGAGGTACCCGTTCATCAGCCTGCATGTCAAACCTGGTCGTCGGGGTGAGAGCACCAACTACGGAGTCGAGAAGGCCAAGGGCGAGATCCTGGCGTTCATAGGCGGCGATTGCCTGGCCAATCCGTTCTGGATCAGGGAGCTGCGCAAGACCATCATGGACGGGAACGGCGTGGTGGTGGGCAAGACCATAACCATCGGTCTGGACGCCTGGGTGGACCTGGACCGGGTGGAGCTTTTCTACCGGGGCAACGACATCTCCTGGCCCAGCTGCAACGAGGCGTTCAGGCGCGAGGCGGTGATCAAGGCGGGCATGTTCGACCCCTGGTTCATCACCGCCGAGGACATCGACCTGAACATGAGGGTGGTGGAGAAGGGCTTCAACATCGCCTACAACGAGAACGCGATCGTCTACCATCGCCACAAGTCCACTCTCTATCGTTTCTTCAAGCAGGCCTTCTGGAACGGGGCGGGGCGCAAGCAGCTCACCATGAAGCATGGGCGGCTGTGGACCAGCTATGACCCGCTGCGCATGTTCAAACAGAAGATCACCTTTTGGTCGCTCACGAGGCTTTCGGTGGCAATGTTGGGCTACGTGGCCTTCAAGCTCTTCGGGGACCGCGGCCCTTACAGTGACGAACGGCCTGCCCGTTGATATCAATCCCTCCCAAGCGTGCAACAACCCTTATATCAGGAGGGGGGCGTTCCCGGCATTTGACATGCGGATCACGGTCATCATCCCAACCATGAACGAGGAGGCGGGAATAGGCGGAGTGATCGAGTCGGTCAGGAAGGCCCTGGACGGCACGGAGTTCTCCTATGACGTCATGATCGTCGACACCAACTCCAAGGACCGCACCAAGGACATCGCCATGGAGATGGGGGCGCTGGTCATAGAGGAGCCGCGCCGTGGGTACGGACGGGCCTATAAGACCGGTTTCGAAAAGGCCGAGGGGGACATCATCGCCACCCTGGACGCGGATTGCACCTACCCGGCCGAGGAGATACCCAGGCTGACCCGCATGCTGCAGACGGAATCGCTGGACTTCATCACCACCAACCGATTCGCCATGTTGGAGGAGGGAGCGATGTCGGCCAAGCACACCATCGGCAACAAGGCGCTCACCTTCACCACCAACCTCCTCTTCCATGTCTGGATCAAGGATTCGCAGAGCGGCATGTGGGTGTTCCGCCGCCCATTGCTGGACCGATTGGACCTGACCTCGGACGGCATGGCCCTGTCGGAGGAGATCAAGATCGAGGCCTTCCGCAAGGGCAAGGCCAGAGAGGTCCCGATCGAGTACAGGCGCCGGGTGGGAGAGGTGAAGCTTTCATCCTGGAAGGACGGTTATAAGAACATCCGTTTCCTTTTCACGAAGCGCCGCACCTTCAAGCAAGACCGCTGAGCTCTTTTGCCAGGGCCAGGCCTTCGACCAATCTCACCCTGACCTCCTTGTTGTAGATGCAGGCGGAGGGGTGATAGGTGGGCATCACCGTTATCACCATCCCGTTCAGGACCACTTCCCTGACGCGGTTCGCCTCCTCCCCCATGCGCACCGGCCTTCCCAGCAGGTTCTCGGTGGCGGTCGCCCCCAAAGGAACGACCAGACGTCGGCCGGGCAGCTCCTCCATCAGGTAGGGGCTGCAGGCGGCCATCTCGTCTGGCTCGGGACGGCGGTTCTGCGGCGGTCGGCAGCGCACGGTGTTGGTGATGAGCACGCTATCGCGCCTAAGGTCGGCCTGTTCGAGACATTTGTCCAACCATTTACCCGCTCGGCCCACGAAGGGGCGTCCCGACCGGTCCTCCTTCTCCCCTGGGCCCTCCCCGATCAATAGCAGCGGAGAGCTCGGGTCACCATGCGAGTGGACGACCTGGGTGCGGCCCTCGCACAGGCGGCACCGGCGGCAATAGCGGATCGGTGGACATCACTGCCCCAGGACCTCGGTGGCGGTGACCAGGGCGGTCAGTTCGGTCCCGGCCTCACGAAGCCTCTCCCGTCCGCCCTCCTCCCGGTCCACCACGCTGAACACCTGGTCGACGACCATGCCCTCGGAGCGGAGCAGGTCCAGCGCGAAGAGCGCCGACCCGGCGGAGGTGACCACGTCCTCCACCACCAGCACCCTCTCCCCTTTTTGATAGGCGCCCTCGATGAGCTTGCTGGTGCCGTGGTCCTTCTTCTCCTTTCGCACCATGATGAAGGGTATGCCGGTCTCCAACGACAGCGCCACCGCCAGCGGGATGGAGCCGAGCACCACCCCGGCGATGCGGTCCACCTTGATCCCCTTGTGCCTGAGCTCCGTCGCCATCTCGGCGGCCACCAACCTCAGCACCTTGGGGTCGGTGCTGGCCTTCTTGATGTCGATGTAGTAACGGCTCTTCTTGCCCGAGGCCAGGGTGAAGTCCCCATAGAGGATGGCCCCGCACCCGACCAGCGCCTGCTTCATCTTCTCGCTCATGATCTCACCAGGGAACCTTCTTCAGACCTTTCTTGTAACCGATGATGTTGACGCCGCGATGCAGGATCGGAGTTATGACCAGGACCGCGATCAGACTGATGATATGCTCCCCCTCGATGTATGCGCCTATGAACCAGTCTGGCACCACCAACAGGGCCAGCAGCATCGCTCCGGCTATGAAGTTGTACTGGTCCAGTACCGGGGCCTTGGCACCCCGCTCCAACCCCAATCGGCGTTTGATGAAGGCGCTGACCAGGTCGCCCAGCAGTGAACCGAGGGCAAGGACGAAAACCACCAGCATGGCCTCGGGCACCGGGCCGAAGCCCCAGAACTCCTCGGCATCGAAGGGGTAGGCGATGAACAACTGGATGATGCCGATGGATGTGCCGGCGCTCACCCCGCCGATGAAACCCCTCCAGGTCTTTCCGTCCCCCAGTAACCGCTTGCCCTTCCAGCTCTTGCCGAGGTCCATGGGCAGGCCGCCGCCGAACAGGACCGCCGCGGAATTGGGCAGGAAGGCGGGGAGCATGAGCCAGAAGCCCAGGAAGATCAGGAGCAAGACCTCGGTTAGGTCCATGGCGGCCGATTCCCCCCATCGATTAAGAAGCTTTCGACGGCCCGGGAGGACTGGAGCCCCGTTCCTCGAAAAATAGCAAAAGGTCGTTGGCCGGAGATTCGCTGAGGATGAGGTCGAATCGCTCCTCGAACTGCTTGGCACGCTTGTCCATGATCATTGCCGCTCCCACATCCGTCTCCGTACGTATCAGGCGCCCGATGGCCTGGGCCATCTTGCGGTAGGTGGGCGCCTTGACGGTGTACTCCCAACCCTTGCGGAAGCGGGTCTCGTAGAAATGCATGAGGGCGCGCTGTTTCGCGGTCGGCCGAGGATAGGGCAGACCCACGATCAAGGCCAGCTCCAGCTCCCGGTCGGGGAAGTCGATGCCTTCGCTTATCCTGCCCCCCATCACCGCGAACAACACCGCCCCGTGCTCGCTCTGGCCTTTGAAACGGGAGACCACCTCCATCAGGTCGTTCTGGGCCATGCCACGTTCCTCCACGTGCACCTTGCGTTTCATGCGCGGCAGCACCCGGTCCGCTATGAACCTCTCCATCAGCGAATAGGAGGGGAAGAAGACCACGGTGTTGCGCCCGATGACGTTGCAAACCTGCACCACCCGGTCCTCCAGGCGCTGCACCATGTCCTCATCGGCGGCCATCTCCTCATATTTGGTGGTGACGTCGTCCAGATAGAAAATGGCCCGGTTCTCCGGTGGGAAGGGGGAAGGAAAGGTCATGAGCACGCTGTCCCGAGGCAGCCCGATCGAGTCCCGGTATTCGGACAGGGGGGCCAGGGTGCCGGACATGTGCAGCGAGCCCCCCGACCCCAAGAGCACCGAGGTGGTCACCTCCGGGTCCAGGCAATAGGCTCGGAAGCTGGGGTTATCGCCACCGAGGATGAGCTTGACATAGAGCGCGTCGTCCAGGGTGGTCCAGTAATTGATGAAGGAGCCGAGGGCGAAAATGTAGGAGCGGGGCAGCCGTCCTTCCATGGTGCGCTGCTCCTTGATGATCTCCCCCTGCTCCATCATCATCTTGGCCGCCGCCTGCAGGCCGCGCGAGGAGGTGGTGAAGGCCGACATCAGCCCTTCCTCCAGGAAAGAGGGCGGTATGAGGCCGTCCTCGTCGATCAGGTAGTCGCGCACCGCCTCTTCCAGCATACGTCGGGTCTGCACCAGCACATCGCGGATGCTCACCCCTTCCAGCACCTCGGGGTCGCCATACTCCTCGATCTCCCGCCCCACCGCGTCCAACGTCCAGGTCGAAAGGGAGAAGCTCTCCACGTCCCTGGTATAGTCCGGCAGGTTGTGCGCCTCGTCTATTATTATGAAAAGGTCCTCCAGGGAGACGTTCATCCAGTTGAGAAGGGAATGTCGGATGAAGGGGATGAAGAAGTAAGCATAGGGGGCGGCGACCACATCCGCCTCCGCCGCTAGTTCCTTCATGAGCTCATGAGGGCAGTAGCGATGCTTTTCGCAATACTCCACGAACTCCTCGGCGGTGGGCAGCTGCTGGCGGCACCAGGCGGCGATGGCGTCCCGGTCCGCCGCCATGGTCTCGGCGAAGTAGCGGCAGCCGCCATCGCCCTGCATGGCCTTTTTCTTCTTCTCCCGGCACAATCGGGCCAGCTCCTCAGGGTTACCGCCCTTGAGGTCCGGGTCCTGGCGTACCAAAGGGCAGGTGACCTGGCGCCCTTGTATGGCCAGACCGAAGACGGGGGCCTTCTGCGCGATGCGCCTAAGCTCCATGATGACCTGCTTCTCCTGCGAATTGGTCCGGGTCAGGTAGAGGACCTTGCGGCCATGGGGCAACGCCTCCTCCAATGCACCGCACAAGGCGCACACCGTCTTGCCGGTCCCAGTGCCGCTCTCCAGCACCACATGGCGCCTCTTGGCCGCGGTGCTCGCCACCAGCGATACGAAATCCACCTGGTGGGGCCGGTGAGGGTAGGGGAAGAGGTCCATCTCCTCTGCTATCCCTATGAACGTCAATATGGTTTCCTTGAGGTCCCCGAAACTGTTAGGGACCCACTGAAAAAACAATCACTTGGTGCGCTGCCAGATCTCTTCCGGCACTTCGCCATAATCGAACGAGGCGTCCTCGTTCCCCACGCTCAGGCTGCCATCCACGTTTATAAGCTCATGGATGCGCTCCTTGCGGAAAAGCCAGTAATGGATGCGCCATTCCCTACCGTCGTACAGGGTGGTCTCCTCCCGCTCGGTGGTGAGTATGCCGGTATCCTCCAATTGATAGAAGGCGTCGCGGTCCTCTGGTTCCAAGATATTGTCGATGATCCTCTCGCTGTAACCAAAGAAGTTCAGGACATGTTGGGCCATTCCCCGGGCCTGTTCCTCCGGCATCCCCTCGCGGTCTATGCCGTTGCGGATGGCGTTGGTGAGATCTTCCACGGTCAAGGTGGTACATTTATTGTCAAAACAAATCTCAAAGGTAGGTTGTTTCGCGCCCCCACCGGAGACGAACGGGACCTCATCCTTGATAGTAGAGTTGCCGACCATGGAAATGGTGGCGGACTTGCTCCCGGCTTTCTTGGCTCCAGAAATAACTTTACCCTTGGCACCTGCACCGCTCTTCATGCTAACTGGCCTCTGAACGATATAATGAATCCATAAGGAATTGAATTTAAACCATTCACAGTAATGTATATATATATTTTGGTTGAGGCTCCTACATTTTGATACGATATTTCGCAGGATCCGGTGTCCATACCGGGTTGATAAACCAGGTACCAAAATTCGTGTCGACACCTTTATAAGAACCTATGCAGAAATCTTCCGCCATCCGAAAATCATCGTCTTTTTTCGCAGGTGTTCCAAATGATAGCGGAGTTCAGTGTTATGCCGATCGGGGTGGGGGAGAGTTTGAGCCATTATGTGGCGGAATGCGTGAAGGTCGTGCAGGCCTCCGGTCTGGACCATGAGCTTACGCCCATGGGCACCATCGTGCAAGGGGACATGGAGGAGGTCATGGCGGTCATCATGAGCTGTCACAGGAAGGTCTTGAGCATGTCAGGCCGAGTGGTGACCGACATCAAGATCGATGACCGGAAGGTTGAGCGGCACATGAGCGCGAAGGTGGAGAGCGTCCGGGCCAAACTATGACCTTGAGGCCATGAAGGCCTCCATGCACTCCACGATCCGTTGCGAGACGTGCTTGTCCCCATAGGTTAGCCTTGGCTCGGTCTTGGGCCTCGGTCTCTGCAAGGCCGCGGCGATCCGTCCCTTGTCGGCCCCGGTGAGAACGTTCCAACCCCCTTCCAGGGTCTCCACCCATTCCGTCTCGTCCCGCACCGTGACGCAAGGCACCCGGAAGAAATAGGCCTCCTTCTGCACGCCACCGGAATCGGTCATCACCATGCGGGCGTGCCTCTCCAACGAGGTGAATGCCAAGAAACCCTGCGGTTCCGCCAGCTTGATGTGGTCGGCGGCCTCCAAACGGGACAGCGCCCCCCAGGAACGGAGGTTCTTCGCGGTGCGGGGATGCAGTGGCAGCACTATGTCCCCGTCGTACTCCAGCATGGCCTCGATTATGCCCTCCATGTTCTCCCTGGAGTCGGCGTTCTCCTGGCGATGGATGGTGGCCAGGACGTACCCTCCCCGTCTGGTGCCGAAGCGTTCCGGCACAGCTGGGTCCAGCAACGGTTCGATCTCCAGCAGCACCTGGGCCATGGGGTCGCCGACAAGGTGGCAGCCCTTCTCCACGCCCTCCTTCCTCAGGTTGGCCATGGCCAGCTCGGTCGGGCAGAGCAACAGGTCGGCCATGTGGTCCGTTAGCACCCGGTTGATCTCTTCAGGCATGCCCCGGCGGTACGACCTTAGGCCCGCCTCGACATGCGCCACCGGAACGAGGAGCTTGGTGGCGGCCAAGGCCCCTGCCAAGGTAGAGTTGGTGTCGCCATAGACCAGGACCATGTCCGGCCTCTCCTTCATGAAGACCTCCTCGATGGCCGAGAGCATCCTCCCCGTCTGCTCCCCGTGGCTCCCCGACCCGACGCCCAGGTTGTGGTCCGGCTCGGGGATGCTGAGCTCCTCGAAGAACACCTGGCTCATCTTATAGTCATAATGCTGCCCGGTATGGACGATGATGTGCCGATGCCTCTTCACGAGCTCGCGGTGCAGCGGTGCCAGCTTGACGAACTGCGGCCTGGCCCCCACCACGGACGCTATGCGCATGTCCCGGAATCGGGGGCGCTGCTCTTAACCGTTTGCCAACCCGTTCAGACGTTCATGTACTCCTTGGCCTTCATGTGGCTGAGGCGGACGTAGTGGGCCTCCTTGAAGTTAGGCAGCGCCTTCAGCGCGTCCAGCACGTCCTTGGTGACCGGGTCGTCGACGGAGATGAGCATCAAGGCCTTCTTGCCCTTGCCCTCGCGGCCCACGCCCATCTGGGCGATGTTGATGTCCTTGGAGCCCAGCAGCGAACCGACCCGGCCGATCATGCCCGGCATGTCCTCGTGCTTGGTGAGTATGAAATCGCCCTCCAGCGGCATGTCCAGGTCGAACTCGTCGATGCCGAGGAGCCTCGGCTCGTCGGAGGGGAAGGCCGTGCCGCGCACCTCGTGCCTGCTGCCGTCGGAATGGACCCGCACCACCAGCATGTTGGTGTAGAGGCCCGCCTCGTCCACCTTGGCCTCCATGATCTGGATGCCCTTCTCCCTGGCGATGTGGTTGGCGTTGATGACGTTGGTGTTCTCGCCGGTGATGTTGGACAGCACTCCGATGAGGGCGGAGACCGTGACCATCTTGGTGTCCAGGTTGGCGATCTCCCCGTGCACCTCCACCTCCACCTTCTTGACCGGCCCGTCGACCAGCTGCAGGCAGAAGGAGCCCAAGCGCTCGGCGATGCCGACGAACGGTGCCACCTTGGGGTCCATCTTGCTCATGGGGGCGTTCACGGCGTTGGAGATCTTGTTCTCCAGCAGGAACATCTTGACATGCTCGGCCATCTCCATGGAGACCTTCTCCTGGGCCTCCTTGGTGCTGGCGCCCAGGTGGGGCGTGAGCACGACGTTGTCCAGCTCCAGCAGCTTCGAGCCTTTGGGGGGCTCGTTCTCGAAGACGTCGATGGCGGCGCCGGCGATGCGCTTGGTCTTGAGCGCCTCCACCAAGGCCGCCTCGTCCACGATCTCGCCGCGGGCGCAGTTGATCAGCACCACGTGAGGCCGCATCATATCGAACTGGGCCTTGCCGATGAGATGATGGGTGCCCGGGGTGAGCGGTGCGTGGATGGTGATGATGTCCGCCTCCTCCAACACCTTCTCCAGCGACATCAAACGAACTCCCAGCTTGACGGCCAGCTCCTGCGATATGAACGGGTCGTACCCGATCAGCTTCATGCCGAAGGCCTTGGCCTTCTTGGCCACCTCTCCGCCGATGCGGCCGATGCCCACGATGCCCAGGGTCTTGCCGCTGAGCTCGATGCCCATGAACTTGTTGCGCTCCCACTTGCCCGCCTTCATGGAGACGTCGGCCCGGGGGATGTTCCTGGCCCAGGACAGCATCATGGCCATGGTGTGCTCCGAGGCGGAGACGATGTTGGCCGCCGGGGTGTTCATGACCAGCACGCCGCGCCGGGTGGCCGCGTCCACGTCCACGTTGTCGACGCCCACGCCGGCCCTGCCGACCACGCGGAGCTTCTTCCCGGCCTCGATGACCTCGGCGGTGACCTTGGTGCCGCTGCGCACGATGAGCGCCTCGTAGTCGCCGATGATCTTGATGAGGTCCTCCTGGGATATCTTCGGTCGGACGTCCACGTGGACCTGTGGGTCCTTGGTGAGCATCTCGATGCCCTCCTTGGAGAGCTCGTCTGTGATCAGGATCTTCATTTCATCTCCTCCAGAACTGCGTCCATCACATCGATTAGCTCCTTAATATGGGATGTGGTGAGGTCGCCCATGTGCCCGATGCGGAAGGTGCTGTCCTTCACCTTGCCGTAGCCAGGCGATATCTCGTAACCCTTCTCCCGGATCTTCTTGTCGAAGGTGGCGACGTCGAACCGTCCTGACTCCACCACGGAGATGGAGCGGGAACGGAAACCGTGCTCGGCGTAGAGGCCGAAGCGCTTCATGGCCCACTCGTGCACCATCTTGGTCATGGCCTCGTGCCGGTCATACCTGGCGCTGGAACCCTCCTTCAGCCATTTGTCCAGCTGGTAGTCGAGCCCGTAGAGCAACGAGACGGCGGGAGTGGTGAGGGGCAGGTCCTTGTCCGCGAACTTCTTGATCTCCACCAGGTCGAAGTAGTAGCCCCGGTTCTGCACCGTCTCCGCCTTCTTCATCAGGCGCTCCGAGACGCAGATGATGGCAAGACCGGGCGGCAATGCCAGCGCCTTCTGGCTGCCGAACACCATCGCGTCCGGTCGCATCTTGCGGAGATGCATGTCCACCGCGCCCACCGCGGTCACGCCGTCGACGAACAGCAGCGGGTCGCCATTGGCCCGGACCGCGTCTGCGATCTCCAGCATGGGATTGAGCACGCCTGTGGACGATTCGTTCGAGACCACGGTGACGGCCTCGGCCTCCGGGCTGATCTTGCCCTCGATGTGCTCCTTGCGCACTGCCTTGCCCCAGGTGGCATCGATGCGATCGACCAGTTTGCCGTTCAGGGTGCCGATCTGCTGCCAGCGGTCGCCGAAGGAGCCGTTCGAGATCCCCGTCATCTTCTTGTGCACGCCACACCGCACGCAGGATTCCAGGAACCCGGTGGCCGAACAGGGGGACAGGAATATCTCCAGGTCCGTGTCCAGGGCCTTGTGCAGCTTCTCCACCACGCCATGCTGCAGGTTCTGGTAATCCTTGCCCCGGTGCACGACCATGGGACGGCTCATCGCCTCCAGGGTGTCCGGGAAGACCTCGACTGGGCCCACTGTGAAAAGCTTTCTGCTCATTTCAACCAACTCTCATTGACGACCAACCCGTTCAAAACCAGATGAGCGTCGGCCAGACGGCCCGATGGGCCGATCGCAGGCTGCTGGCATTATGAATGGTGGCAAATAGGCAGGTAACATTGCCTTTTTAAATAAGTTTTTCTGAGGCTGGTGCTCGATGGAGCGATCGGTCATCGCTTGGCCAGTAGTCGCTTGGTACTGATCCACGAACCATTGGGCCGTTGCTTCTGGGTCGTGATGCGATCGGACATAGCTAGGGCCCTTCGCCGCGATGACCTCGAGGTTATGGCGGTCTCTGATCAAATGCGGGCCAGACATTCTGCCAGGTCATCTGCTGTCGTTCCCGTCGGGGAGATAACCGGCAGGTCGTCCGGATAAAGCGACCTTATGCCAGGATCGATGAATGATACAGCGACACGCCCTCTGGCCAGCGCTTCCAGGGACAGCTTCCCGTAGATACCCGGGACCCCGGTCACCTCCTCCCGGGATATCCAATCCGCCACGATGTGAGACCTGCCCACCTCCTCCATCGCCTTTCCGTGTGGGACCCCCTCCAAAATGGTTAGTTCGACCTCCAGCCCGCTTCGCCTTCAGATTGCGAACCGCCTCCTCGATAACCTCCGTCCCCTTGATCCTCCGGTCCGAGGGAATGTGGACGATCTTGGTGCTTGATGTATTCCGGTAAATTGAGTCTGCTTTCGGGCAGTATCGACGGGGTTCGGGACATAGTCGATATCCGGTAGCCATCGAAGCAGGTCAGGGGTGGCGACCACCCCCAGGTCGATGAAGCGCCGATAGTGCAGACCGTACCCTTGCCTTGTCTCCGAGCCATGGTAATGACCGACGAGGATCTGCTTGGTCGTCATCCTACTAAGAAGGATGTCGATCCTTTTCCTTGTGAGGCCCCCGTGCACGTGGAGGACATCGTAGCTTCGGCATGTTCTTAGCACTTTTACCATCTCGGATGGGAGCCGCATCCCTTTCCCCTGATAGACATGCTCGTGATCGACCTCGAACTCAAATCGGTTGGGCCAGGTTATCAACACGTCCGATTCGTGTCCCAATCCTCTTTGGGCGCGGGAGAGGGCGCTCCCCACTCCCGCAACGTTCTCGACGTGCAGTATCCTCATGTCCGTTCTTTCCCCCCGTCGGCATCTGCTGACGCCCTTGACGATGGCGAATAATCGTCCCAGCCCAGCCTACGTTCCATGGCATTGATGTACCAAAGCCTCATCAAAGACGGCATCTGTCGTAAGGAGGTCCCATTCTTCCACCACAGCTTGAATTGCCATAGTCCGTTGGCGATCAGGTCCCAGGTCGTGAGCGGAGTGCTCCGGAAGTTCTTCAGGTCCCATCCTGCTCGCCGCAGGTTGTCCATCTCGAGGTCGGTGAGCTGTCGGCCCATCAACTTGGTGTACATCGCGTGCTCGCCCATACCGCCCAATCTTGCCTTACGCCTGAAAAATGTGAGGTCCTCGGGCCAGTCATGTAAGACCAGGGCGTTCGGTGCGATCTCGAACCTCCTCCCTTGCAACACTAACCTTAGGCTGAGCCCGGTGTCCTCCGGAAATGGTGGAGGTTCCACATCATAACCACCCACCGAGACCAATGCTTCCTTCCGCAACATGCAATTGCAGGTGTCAAGCGACCTTCTTGTCGACGAGTTGTGAGTGGCCTGATAATATCGGTTGATCGGGCCTTTGACATGCAATGGTTGCTTGATGCCCCCGACGCCGGCCACGTCCGGCCCCGAGGATAGGATGGCGGTGGTCAATCCCTCGAGCCACCCAGGGTCGACGACGCAATCATCGTCGGTGAAGGCGACAAACTCGCCCCGGGCCAGGTCAATGGCCTGGTTCTTGGAGGCACCTGATCCCGGCCCTGACCTGGTTATGATGGTAGATCAGTTGGAATCTGAGGTCGGAATTGGAGGACCATTCCTTTGACCTTCGTCTCCGGACTCGATGGTGGGGGAATCGTCAATGACAATAACCTCGCTCGGTAGAAGGGTCTGCTGGTTGAGTGACATGAGCAACCTGACCAGACCGTCGGGACGGTTATAGGTGGGAACGACCACCGAACACCCTACCATCGGTCCGTATGATATCAACCACCCTTCATATTCTTTCTGAGGGCGTTCTTGCCCTGGACGAAGACCTAACTATTAAGGCTCTACCGACAATACCGAGGGAGGGTTGAGCATGGAGAGGAAGGGGCTGGTCTCTATCGTCGTTCCTGTTTACAATCTGGCCCCCTATATTGGTCGTTGTTTGGACAGCATCCTCGAGCAGACCTATCAAAATTGGGAGGCGCTCGGTGATTGTCGATCCCTCCGACCGATGGGACCGAGGAGGTGGTGGCCGAAATGGCCTTGGACCCTCGTTTCCGAGTGGTCATCAATATAAAGAAAGGGGGGGTGTCCTTGGCACGCAACCAAGGCTTGGCGCTTTCCCAAGGGGAGTACGTCACATTCCTGGACGGTGACGATTTTTGGGAGCCCGGGTTCCTGGAGATGGCCAAGTCTGACCTTGGTTCCGGTCAGAGTGACCTGTTCTATTCGGGTTACACGTTAGAGGGGAATGCGGTCCACCACAGAAAGATCTACACCGCTGGTGAGACATTCAATGGCGACATCCTCCTCCCATATCTGCTGGGGAAGGTGAGGGTAGCCAACTGTGGAGCCTTGCTGATCAAGAAGAGCATACTGGATACCTACGGTTTGGGCTTTGAGGAGGGCTGCTCACATTCCGAGGATGCTGAATTCCGCCTCAAGCTCTTTGCCGTGTCCAGCGCGGTGGGGACGGAACAGGCGTTGTTCCATCTGGTGACGAGGGAGGGTTCGCTCTCCCGTTCCTTCTATTTCGACGAGTTCGCTGACAAGGTGGCGGCCTACGGGCGTGCCATCGACTTCATCCGAACGAAGAGGGACGATCGTGATGAGGTGGAATGGGTGGTGGAGAGATGGAGCATGCCCATGGGGGCGGCTGAATATCTCTACAAGGCCGGTCAGACCGGGGATGGCCTGAGGGCATTGATGCACCTCCGCCATCAGAACCTGAGCCGTTATCTGTTCCAGCTCCGACCGAGAAGGTTGAGGGACCTGGCCTTCTTCTCCTTTTTAGTGCTGGCCGGTCTGTTGCCTCCCCTGAGACGGGTCGTTGTTTGACACACTAGGACACCAGTTGGGAAACAAATTTATCCGCCCAGCTTATAGGAGGGAGAGATGCGACGAGAGAGAGTGGCCGTCTTTGGGTTGGGCTATGTCGGCCTTCCAGTGGCCTGTGTGCTGGCAGAGAGCGGCCTGGAGGTCCTGGGGGTCGATATCGATCAGAGAAGGGTCTCCATGATCTCCTCCGGCCATTGTCCCATCGAGGGGGACGAGCCAGGCCTACCGGAGCTCTTGAGCAGGGTCGTCTCCGATGGCGGGTTGAAGGTCACGACCGAGCCTAAGAACGCCAAGGGGGCCGATGCATTCTTCGTATGCGTGGACACGCCCATCGATGCGGAGCGCAGGCCCGTTCTGAGCCAACTTTCATCCGCCCTGTCCTCTGTGGCCGGGGTCCTGGGCAAAGGGGCCTTGGTCTCGGTGGAATCCACCCTCCCGCCGGGGACCATGACCGAACTGGTCATCCCGACGTTGGAGAGCAAGAGCGGGTTGAAAGCGGGCAGGGACTTCTCGTTGGTCCACTGTCCGGAAAGGGTGATGCCTGGCAAGTTGCTCAACAACATGCGTAAGGTCGAGCGCGTCCTAGGCTGTCTGGACGAGGCTTCCCTGCGCAAGGGCGCCTATTACTATTCCAAGGTGGTGCAGGCTGAGATCCATCCCACTGGCCTACTTTCCGCCGAGATCGCCAAGACCACGGAGAACGCCTACCGTGATGTGCAGATCGCATTCGCCAACGAGGTCGGGCTATTATGCGAGCGGCTAGGGGCCGATGCTTTCGAGGTGAGGCGCCTGGTCAACACCTGCCCTTACCGCGACATGCACATACCTGGCACCGGAGTCGGTGGCCACTGCCTCCCGAAGGATTCCTGGTTGTTGCTCAGCGCCGCGCCTGATTATGGATCGAAGGTGATCGCACCGGCACGTGAGCTCAATGAGACCATGCCCTCTCACACTGCGGACCTGGCCCGTTCATTGCTCGAGGATAACGTGAAAGGAGGCCGCCCCAAGGTGGCCATCATGGGCCTGGCGTTCCTGCGGGACTCCGATGACACCCGCAACTCACCGGCGATCCGCATCATAGACGAGCTGATGGGATCCTCCGAAATGATCGTCCACGACCCATATGTGAAAAGGAATTACAAGGTCCCGTTGACCAAGGACCTGGAGGAAGCGCTCCGCGGCTCCGATTGCGCGATCTTCGTCACTGACCATTCCGTCTACAAAGAGCTCAGGCCTTCCAAACTTAAGGAGCTGATGCGCACCCCGCTTGTGGTCGACGGCAGGAACATCTTCAATCAGAAGGATTGCTCCAAGGTCGGTCTGATCTACAAGGGCGTGGGGAAGGGTTAGCGCTTCTTGCCTAGCGCGGTCTCCAGACGGGCAAGCGCTTCGTCCACGTCCTGCTTTGTTATGCCATAGTGCGTCACGAAGCGGACCTTGTTGTGCCCCATGGTGAAGAACAGCACCCCGGCCTTCCTGCCCAGCTCCACCATCTCCTCTTCCTTTAGGCCGATACCGGTCGTGTCCGCCAGGATGAGGTTGGTCTGCACCGTGGTCATCTCGATGCCGAGGCCGAGGTCCGCCAGACCGACGGCCAGGCGCTTGGCGTTGTCATGGTCCTCCTTCAGGCGCGACACCATGTTCTCCAGGGCATAAATCCCCGGCGCGGCGATCACACCGGCCTGACGCATGCCCCCGCCCACCATCTTGCGATTGATCCTGGCCTTGTCGATGAACTCCTCATTACCGACGATTATGGACCCGATGGGGCAGCTCAAGCCCTTGGACAGGCAGAAGGTGAGGCTGTCGACATGGCGCATGAAATCCTTCGGGCTTGCGTCCAAAGCGATGCAGGCGTTGAATATCCTTGCCCCGTCGATGTGCACGCTCATGTCGTTGTCGTGCGCCAAACGGCTCACGTCCTTGACCTGAGAGGGTTTCCAACAGCACCCTCCTGCCCGATTATGGGTGTTCTCTATCTCCAACAGACGGGACGGAGGATAATGCAATGGGTCACCTGGCCGCAACGCTGCCTGCACCTGCTCTGGCGTGAACACACCGTTTTTCCCTTTGATCAGATGGGGTATGGCCCCCACCAGGGCGGACATGCCCCCGACCTCGTAATAGTACATGTGGGCGTCCGCCTCGAGGATGATCTCGTCGCCCCTCTTGCAATGGGAGAGCATGGCCACCAGATTGCCCATGGTCCCGCTCGGCACCAGCAGAGCGGCCTCCGTGCCAAAACGCTTGGCCGCCATGTCCTGCAACTTGTTGACGGTGGGGTCCTCCCTCTCCACATCGTCCCCCAGGTCTGCCTCCATGATCGTTTCCAGCATCTCTCGGCTCGGCAGGGTAAAGGTGTCGCTGCGCAGGTCGATGGGCCTCATGGGATCACCGGTCCAGGCAAGGCAGGGATTCGATATAAAGAGCCTGCTTTCAGACCATCACCTTCGTGCCAGTTCGCAACGATTCCAGTGCCGCCTCGCAAACGCGCAGGTTCTTGACCGCGTCCGCCCCGGAGACCTTTGGCTCCTTGCCCTTCTCAACGGCATCCAGGAAGTCGGTGAGCTCACGCTTCAGGGGCTCCTCCTTCTTGACGGAGATGCGCCTCACATCGTATTCGAGCGGGATCCGGAACATGTCCGAGGGGTCGATCTCCTGGACCTTGGTGGTAGATAGCTCCATGCTCTGATCGGTGTAATCCAGCTGGGCGAACCCGGCGCTGCAGGTCATGGTGACCTTGCGCACCTTCATTGGCGTGAGCCAGTTCACCTCCACCGACCCATGGATGCCCCCCTCCATCTCCAGCACCAGGTTGGCGTTGTCCTCGAAATCGGTGTTCTGATACCGCCCTCCGACCGCGTATACCGAAAGCACCTCCTTGCCGGTGATGTGACGTATCACGTCCACATCGTGGATGCCGAGGTCCATGATGACGCCCACATCGCGGATGCGTGAAGGGAAGGACGACACCCTCCGCGAGGAAATGGAGATTATGTCGCCCAAGCGTCCTTCCTGCACAGCGCTCCTGGCGACGGTGACGATGGGGTTGAAACGCTCGATGAAACCAGAGGCAAGGACCACCCCCTTGGCCCGGGCGGTCTCCATCAGCTGCAACGCCGTCTTCGAGCTACCTGTGAAAGGTTTCTCCACCAGAAGGGAACGACCCCGGGAGATGACCTTCTTGGCCACATCGTGATGGTATGCCGTAGGGGTGCAAACGCTCACCGCGTCCACCCGGTCCAAAAGGTCGTCCAGATTGTCGAACGAACCGACTGAGAAACGATCGGCCACCTTGCGGGACTGCTCCTTTACCGCGTCATGGACCCCGACCAGGTCCGCGATCTCCGAATAGACGCGGACATGGTTCTGTCCCATGGACCCAGTGCCGATCACGCCCACCTTCAACATGCCACCAGCTATCGACTTGGCGAATAATAAGCATTGGGCGGGGCGAAGGCAAACGAATAAATGCCCATCGGCCCCGTTCCACAGGTATGGATGAAACGCGAACTTCTAAACATCCTTGCCTGCCCGGTGTGCAAGTCGTCCCCATTGAAAATGACCGTCGAGGTGGAGGACGGAGGGGAGATCGTCGAAGGGGAGCTCACCTGTCAGAAATGCGGCAGGAAGTACCCCATCGAGGGCTCCATCCCCAACATGCTACCTCATGACGAACGCTGACTATAGGTCTTTTAACGCGTGACCTATGCGCCGCATGCCTTCGGTGATGTCCTTCCTGCTGGCGGCATAGGATATGCGGATCTTGCCCTCGCCGGATGGACCGAAGGCGCTTCCTGGCGTCACCGCGACGTGGGCCTTCTCCAGCAGATAGGCGGCCAGGTCCTCCGAGGGCATCTTCATGGTCATAGGAGGGGAAGAGGTAGAAAGCGCCGTTGGGCTTGGGGCAGGGCAACTGAGGGATGTCCTGCACCAGATCGAATATCAGGTCCCTCCTGGCCTTGAACTCCACCGCCATCTTGTGGACCGGTTCCTGCGACCCTTGCAGCGCCTCGAGCCCGGCCCGCTGCACGAACGAGGTGACGCAGGTGATGGACTGGGTCTGGAGCTTGTTCAGCTCGTTGAAGATGGGCATGGGGGCGACGGCCCAACCGATGCGCCATCCGGTCATGGCGTAGGTCTTGGACAGCCCGCCGATGGTGACCGTTCGGTCGAACATGCCCTCCAGCGAGGCGATGGATGTGTGCTTGCCCTCGAAGATGAGCCTCTCGTAGATCTCATCCGATAGGACATAGAGGCCGTGGTCCCGACAGATGTCGGCCACTCCCTTGACGTCCTCGGTCCGCATGACCGCACCGCATGGGTTGGAGGGGGTGTTGATGACCACCAGCTTGGTCTTCTTTGTGACCTGCTGCCATCAGTGCCTCGGGGGTGAGCCGGTATCCGTTCTCCGGGTCCAACTTGGCATAGCGTACCTTGGCCCCGGCCAACCGGGCGCAGGCGTCGAAAGTGCCCCAGGCCGGGTCGGGGACGACCACCTCATCGCCTTCGTCGATCAGGGCCAACATGGTCATGAAGATGGCGTGCTTGGTCGGGGTGATCAGGACGTTCTTGCTGGCGCAGGGCAGGCCATTGCGATGGGAGAGGTCCTCGGCCACCGCCTGCCTCAGCTCCGGGATGCCGGCGGAGGGCGTGTAATAGGTCTCATGGTCGTGCAGTGAATTGACGCAGGCCTCGGTGATGTGGTCTGGGGTGTGGAAGTCGGGCTCGCCCATGGAGAATGAGATCATATCGTTCACGCCCTCGGACTTGAGCTTGCTCACCACGTTGGCGATCTTCACCGTCCCAGACTCGGGCACGTTGGCCATCCTGCGTGCGACCATCGGGGCGGATTAACGCGCATGGTCTCTTTATGCCTTTCTCAAAATTCCCTGTGGTCCTCGTGACCTGCCCTGAACGACGATTCTTTCTTACATTTATGTACATTCAATACCTTATTTGTTCATTAAAAAGGAAACAATTTTATAAGTCGCCTCTACTAAGCCGACCTGGTGAGCAAATGGTATTTGAATTGGACCTGACCAAGCTGAGGCATGGGAGCGACCTCGTCAAGAGAGGTTTCGCCAAGATGCAACAGGGAGGGGTGGTCATGGACGTCACCAACGCCGAGCAGGCCATCATCGCCGAGGAGGCGGGGGCGGTCGCGGTCATGGCACTTGAGCGTGTGCCAGCGGACATCAGGGCCCAGGGTGGGGTAGCCCGAATGGCCGACCCATTGAAGGTGGAGGAGATCATAGAGGCGGTCACGATCCCGGTCATGGCGAAATGCCGCATCGGTCATTTCGTGGAGGCCCAGGTGCTGGAGACCTTGGGCGTGGACATGATCGATGAATCGGAGGTCCTCACCCCGGCCGACCCGTTCTATCACGTCAACAAGAAGAAGTTCACCGTCCCGTTCGTCTGCGGGGCGCGCGACCTGGGCGAGGCGCTGCGCCGCATCGACGAGGGGGCGGCCATGATCCGCACCAAGGGAGAGCCGGGCACGGGCAATGTGGTGGAAGCGGTCAGGCACCAGCGCATGATCACGGGCATGGTGCGCGAGCTCAAGGGCAAGGACCACGAGGAGATGGTCATGCTGGCGCGCAAGATCGAGGCGCCCATCTACCTGGTGGAGGAAGTGGCCCGATTGCAGCGCCTTCCGGTCATTAACTTCGCCGCTGGCGGTATCGCCACCCCGGCCGACGCCGCATTGATGATGCAGCTAGGATCGGACGGAGTGTTCGTAGGATCTGGCATATTCAAGTCCAGCAACCCGAAGGTCCGGGCCAAGGCCATCGTGGACGCGGTCACCAACTTCGACGACGCCAAGGTCATCGCCGAGGTCTCGAAGGGACTGGGGGAGGCGATGCACGGCATCGAGATCTCCACCATACCCGAGCCCCAGAGGATGCAGGAGAGAGGCTGGTAAACGTCGAAACCTCTTTTTCCCTTTTATAATAATCTCTAATAAATTCTCACAATTTAGTAAGGCAGGGAGCGTAATATCTCCGCCGTCACGGCATTTATGTTCAGCAGATCCGGTCCGAGCGAGACGCTGATATCGGCCAGCTCGTTGACCGGGCTCTTGAAGTCGCCTTCAGGGAAACCGCCGAACATGATGATGGCGTTGTTCTCCTGGAAGCCTTTTAGGAGCTTGCCCAGTCCCTTCACCTCGCCTTCTGGGGACAAGAGAACGCGGACCTCCGCCCTGCTCTTGGCCACGATATGGGCCAGGTCCTGGTTGGGCTCGATGGCCCATCGCTTCTCCCGGCAGTCCACTTGGCCATCGCTGTAAAGGTCGCCCAGGCGGCGCAGGAACTCGAAGTAGTTCTGCGGTATCTCGGCCTTGGGCCCGAAGTATATGGCCTCGTTGTTGCGGGTGTGCACCACCACATCGATGTCGCCCATGCGGTAGGGGATGGAACTTATGGCGAGGGTGAGAGCATGGTGCAAGATGTCTGGCCTTCCTCGGCGGTTGCTCTCCGGCATGGCCCGCACCAGGTCCGCGTGGAGCACATGGTCTAGGATGACCTCCCTCTTGCCGAAGAGCGCGTCGGAGCTTGCCCTCAGCTTCACGCCCCCAAGCTTTTCCTTCGGCACCACCTCGAGCTCCGCGTCGACGATGGCCAAAGTGGTCTTCATGACACCACCAGGTCCATCACGTCGCTGTCCCGGGAGTTCTTGATCTCGCGGGAGATGCGCCTGCCCGTGCTCATGCCTGGCTCGACCAGGTCCGAATAGGGGGAACCGGAGATGAAGGGATTGGAACCGGCCACGATGCGCGAGGATATCTCGAAGACCTTGAACTCCAGCTTGTCGGTGACGATGCATTCCAGGCAGAACGGCCCGATCATGCCCCCGAACAACTGCTCCGAGCGTTCCACCACCTTCTCGCCCATCTCAAGCACTTTGGGCAATAGGCTCTCCCGGATGACGACTGGGATATTTCCCGTGACGACGAACGTGGGGAAGTGGCCCAGCTTCTTAAGCTCCTCCGCCGCGCCGAGCTTGTACATCTCGTCGATGTTGCTCTCATCGCGTCGGTCCATCGACATCAGCTCCAGGCAGCCATCGGATACGCGGTAGCCGTCCTGCTTGATCGGCGAGTAGAAGTAATGCAGATAGTAACGGGTACCAAGAATGTACTCCTGGATGGTGAAGGGCTGCTCCATGTCTATGCCCATCTTGAAGTCCATGTAATCCTTGGCGATGAAGAAGCCCCGGCCGCCCTTGGCCCCATGGTACTTCACGAGGACCGGCCGGTCGATCGACTTCGGGTCGTCGACCACGCGAGGCATGTCAATGCCCCCGGACTCGAGCCATTCCCTCATCTTGTTGCGGTCCGATTCCCAACCCAGGACCTTCCGGTTGCCGAAGGTGGGGATGGGCATGTCCTCGAACTTGCTGGTGCCCATGTACTCCACGAAGGAGCCGTGGGGCACGATGATGACGTTGCGCGCCAGGAACTCGTCCGCTTTGTCGATCAGGTCCGTGTAGGATTGCAGCTTGATGATCTCGTCCGGCTTGGCGAGGGGGAAGGCGTCATAATGTTTGTTGTTCGGCCTCACTGCCAGCCCCAATGTGCGGAAGCCCTCCTGTTTGGCGCCATGGAAAATCTGCAAGGAGGAGTGCGAGCACAAGGTAGCTATGGTCAGCTTGTCCTTGTCATATTCCGCCATGATCTTCGAGATCTTTTTCTTCGGGACCATTAACTAGGAATTTGTATAGCCCTAATAAATTTTTGCAACCATGTTCAAAATGATGATGATCAGGGATTAACCCCTGTTCACAACGAGTAGTCGTAGCCGAAATAATCGGCCAGGTAGCCTGATGCGAAGTAGACTATGGCGCAACGGGTGAGCGCGCCCAGGAAGTTCACCAATGCGAACATCTTCATGTCGAGGACCTTCCCCTCCTTGTTGAAGACCGCAAAGACATAGAGGACCACGGTGTCGCTCATGAACGGTATGCTGAGCAGGATGAAGAGACCGACGTACCCCAGCTTGGTCACGAACCATTCGCAGAAACGGACGAACAACCGGAAGAAGGTCCATTTTTCAGACCAACGCCTGATCGGCTCCTCCACGTTGTAACCGATATAGAAGACCAACACGCTGCCCACCGCCTTG
>CAWHCB010000003.1:0-87411 GCA_963827905.1 Methanomassiliicoccaceae archaeon | reverse complement strand
TACTAATCTGAACGGTTATCCTCAGGCGAGAGCTATGCAGATCGGTATAGTAGGCAAGCCCAACGTGGGCAAGTCGACCTTCTTCTCCGCGGCCACTCTGGCGCCGGCGGAGATCGCCCCCTACCCCTTCACGACCATCAAGCCGAACCACGGCGTGGCCTATGTCCGCACCAAGTGCCCCCATAACGAGCTGGGGCATGCCTGCAACCCGCGGCACGGCACTTGCGAGAACGGCACCCGCCTGGTGCCGGTGGAGCTGCTGGACGTGGCCGGCCTGGTCCCGGACGCCTGGAAGGGCAAGGGCCTGGGCAACCAGTTCCTGGACGACCTGCGCCAGGCCGACGCGTTCGTGCACGTCATCGACGCCTCGGGCAGCACCGATTGCGAGGGCAACCCGGTGGCCGCCTGCTCCCACGACCCCTTGGAGGACGTGCGCTTCCTCGAGTCGGAGATATCGCACTGGATGAAGGGCATCCTGGACAAGGGCTGGGAGAAGTCCGCCCGCCAGGCCCACCTGGAGGGGCTGAAGGTGCACGAGATGATCCACAGCCGCCTCACCGGGCTCGGCGTCACCGAAGGAGCGGTATCGGCCGCCTTGCGGGACTGCGCCCTGCCGGAGAACGCGCTGAACTGGAGCGAGTCTGACATGTTGCGTTTGTGCGAGCACATCCGCCGCCACAGCAAGCCCATGATGATCGCGCTCAACAAGGCGGACATCGCCACGCCCGAGCTCATCGAGAAGATGTCCAAGACGCCCGGCTACATCGCCGTGCCCACATTGGCCGAGTCGGAGCTGGCGTTGCGCAAGGCGGCCAAGGCCAACCTGCTCAAGTACATGCCTGGCGCCGAAACTTTCAGCCTGAACGAGCCGGAGAAGCTCTCCGCCGGGCAGAGGAAGGCGCTGGACTACATCGCCCAGAACATGAAGCGGAACAAAGGCACCGGGGTGCAGACCTGCCTGGAACAGGCGGCGTTCAAGCTCCTCGACCTCATCGTCGTCTACCCGGTGGAGGACGAGAGCAAGTGGACCGACCACGGGGGCAACGTCCTGCCGGACGCCTTCCTGATCAAGCGCGGGGCGACCGCCAAGGACCTCGCCTTCAAGATCCACACCGACCTGGGCAACAACTTCATCCGCGGCATCAACGCCCGCACCAAGCGCGTGGTCGGTCACGACTACGTGCTGCAGGACGGGGACATCATATCCATCGTCACCAAGAAGTGAGGCCATGCCTAGTTGGGACATGCGCATCGTGAGCGGGACGTACAAGACCCTACCAGAGGAGAACATCATGGTGGAGCTGTACGGCCACACCCGCGACGGGCGCTCCATCGTGGTCCGCGACCTGGTCAAGGACCTCTCGGCCAGACCCTACTGCTACATCGTCAGCGACGACCCCGAGCTCAGGACGCACCTGGAGGGCAAGCGGGAGGTGCTGAAGGTCGAGCCGAAGGAGCTGTTCCACCGGGGCGAGACGCGCAAGGTGTGGCGGGTGACGGTGCGGCTGCCCCGGCACGTCAAGCAGCTGCGCGAGGACTTCCGCATCAAGGGCGAGTTCCTGGCGGCGGACATCCCGTTCTACCTTCGTTACATCTACGATCGCGACCTCGGCTCCTGCGTCAGGGTCCATGGCAAGGAGTCGAAAGGCAACTACCACACCAAGCTCGTGGTCGATCTGGAGCGGTGGGAGAGGATAGACGCCTTCAACCCCGACCTGCGCGTCCTCTCCTTCGACATTGAGAACAGCCTCAAGGACATCAGCGGAAAGGAGGTCCTGGTGGACGATGTGGAGGAGGAGACCGAGGCCACCAGTGACGACTTCTTCAACAAGCGCATCCTCACCATCTGCTGCGTGCTCCAGGCCGAGGGCAAGATGGTGGCCAGTGGCTCATTCAAAGGAGGGGAGAGGAAGATCCTGGAGGACTTCAACCGGTTCATCCAGGAACAGGACCCGGACGTCATCTCCGGTTATAACATCGAGGGCTACGACCTCCGGGTGGTGGAGAAGCGCGCCAATGAGCTTCGGGTGCCGCTGAACTGGGGGCGGGACGGTTCGTTGCTGGAGGGCAGGCGGGACCAGAAGTACAACAAGCCCATCTGGAACGTCACCGGCAGGATGATAATGGACACCTGGTGGGCGGTGAAGATGGACCTGCGCCCCAAGCAGGAGACCCTGAACGCCGTCTCCATGCAGCTGCTGGGAGGGGAGACGAAGCTCGATGTCGACCCGAGGCACATGGACGAGGAATGGGCCAGGGACGAGGGCAAGGTGATGGAGTACTGCAAGCGCGATGCCGAGCTGGCGCTGCGCATCCTCAACAAGCTGGAACGGGTGAGGAAGGTCATGGACCTGGCCACCGTGTCCAAGTTGCCCTTGGTAGACGTCATGAAGGGCCGTTCCTCCCTGCTCATCGACTCCATCCTGGTGCGCGAGGCGGACCGCTCCGGGGTGGCCGTACCGATGACGCGCAACTTCCGCGACGACGAGGATGCCATAGAGGGCGGCTATGTGCACGAGATCGAGCCCGGCCTGTACCACTGGGTGTGCGTCCTGGACTTCAAGTCCATGTACCCGTCCATCATCATCGCCAAGAACATCTGCTTCACCACGCTCAGCCCGAACGGCACCATCGTCAGTCCGAACCACGTCCGCTACCTGGACAAGACCCAGCGCGAGGGGCTGCTCCCGAACATCCTGGTGCGTCTGATGCAGGAGCGCGACGACACCAAGAAGCGCATGCGCCAGGCCAAGGACGCGGACGAGCAGGCGTATTACGAGGGGCTGCAGCAGGCCATCAAGATCCTGATGAACTCCTTCTACGGGGTGTTCGCCTCCTCCTTCTACCGGTTCACGGACAAGAACATCGGCTCCTCCATCACGGCCTTCGCCAGAGAGACCACCAAAGGCATCATCCACAGCTTGGAGGGGGAGGGCCAGAAGGTCATCTATTCCGACACGGACTCGATATTCGTGCAGTCGCCCGACCGGGACCTGGAGGGGGCGAAGCGCTTCGGCTCCTCCTTGGCGGAGCGGTTCTCCAAGGAAGGGGGCATGCTGGAGTTCGAGAAGATCATGGAGACGCTCTTCTCCCACGGCAAGAAGAAGCGCTACATCGGCCGCATGGTCTGGCCCAAGAACGAGTTGGTGGTCCGCGGCTACGAGATGAGGCGGACGGACGCCTTCGACATGCAGTCGGAGACGCTGATGGCGGTCTTCGACAAGGTGCTGGACGGGGACGTGGACGGGGCGATGAAGGTGGCCCGCACCGCCGTGGCGGAGACGCTACAGGGCAAGGTGGAGCCGAGGAGGCTGGTGATCTCCAAGGGCTGCAAACCGTTCAACACCTATGCCAATCCCGATTCCCAGGCGACGGTGCAGACGGCGCGCAAGCTGATGGCCATGGGCTATGAGTTCGTGCCGGGCATGAAGGTCTCCTGGATAGTCACCAACTCCCGGCGCACCCCGCAGGAAGTGGTGCCCTGGATAGAGGGGAGGCCGTTCGAAGGCACCCCGGACTGGCGCTACTACGCGGAGCGGGTGGCGCAGACGGTGTCGCGAGTGACGGAGGTCTATGGGCTGGACGAGCGCAGCCTCATCGCCGGCAACACCCAGGCCAACCTTTTCGACGGCAACTTCCAGAGCGAGGACCGCCCTCCGCCCCCGGTCCGCAAGGAAGTGAAGAGGACGGACAAGAAACAGACCCTGGACGATTATTTCTGAGCGTCGCAGAGGCTGCTGACCTGAGCAGATTTTATATAGAGCCTTGCTACTGCGCAGGGAACGTGACGAGACGGTCGGTCTCGTAGGAGATGTGCCCCGCAAGGGGTGAATCCCTGCCCGCCCCGCAACAAGGGCTGACGGTGATAACACATGGACCAGAAACCACAAGCTGACAAGACCTCCGACGAGGAGGTCAGGCACCCTTCCGGCAAGAGCATGTACAAGTACATCGCCGAGGCCTGGAACAAGCCTTCTAAGACCTATGTCGACGAACTTATGTTCGAGCGCATGATCCAATGGCGCCGCGAGCCCAACTTCCTGAGGGTCGAGAGGCCCACCCGCTTGGACCGCGCCCGCTCCCTCGGCTACAAGGCCAAGCAGGGCTACGTCATCGTGCGTGGCCATGTGCGCAAGGGCTCCCTGCAGAGGCGCAAGATGCGCTGGAAAGGTCGCCGCGCCAAGCGTAAGGGTATCAACCGCCTCACCATGGGCAAGAACCTGCAGTGGATCTGCGAGGAGAGGGCGGCCAAGCGCTACCCGAACCTGGAGATCCTGAACTCCTACTGGTTGGGACAGGACGGCAGGAACGTCTGGTACGAGATCATCATGGTGGACAAGCACCACCCCGTGATCAAGGCCGACCCCCGCATCAACTGGATCTGCAACAACGCCAACAAGGGCCGTGTCTACCGCGGCAAGACCTCTGCCGGTCAGAGGGCGCGCGGTCTGCTCTGGAAGGGCAAGGGCTCGGAGAACGCCCGGCCCTCCGGCGCTGCGAACAAGCACCACAACAAGTAAGGCGCAAACCTTTTTTCCTTTCTTAAAATGGCCTGCGTCCGCGCAGGTCCCTTCCTTGTTTTTTCTCTATAAGAATTGAATCATACCAGCGGCTCATGCCTTGGATATCTTGGCGAACCTTTCCGCTATCTCCTCGGGGGACATGCCCACGATGGGATAGAAGACCGGGGCGCTGACCTTCACCTGCCTGATCAGCTCCATGTCCTCGATGCCGTATCCGAGCACCAGGGCGGAGGCGCGGTGGAAGCGCAGCTGCTGCTCCAGGTCCCCTTTGGGCTCGGCCCTCATCTCCGGGTCCCAGCGGCGGACCGCATTGAGGGCCTCGCTCTCGCCGCCCACCAGGGCGATGACCTTGCAGCCCCGTTTCATGATGAGCCAGGCCGCGACCGCGTCCCTGTCCCTTTCCAACAGTGCCAGCACCCGACCCTGGCTGCCCATGGGCAGGCCGGCCGGGCCCTCCAGGTAATCGGTGAACATGAAGGCCTTGTCGTCGCGGATCTCCACCCAGATGATCCGGTCCGGACGGTGGATGTCCACCTTCACCCCCCGACCCTCATGGGCCATCAGGACCGCCTCGCCCAGGGAGCGGGCGGCGTCCATGCTGGTATAGGGGTGCGTGCCGGTGCGTCGGGCCTCGATCTTGAAGGTGGAGCCGTCGGCCAGGGCGGTGGAGGCGATGGCGGCCACCCGCTCGCGCATGGTCCCCATGTCGCTGGCGGAGGACCAGGCCGGGCTGACCGAGGCTATGCCGAACACCCGGCGCAGCGTGGCGCAGGCTCGCTCCACCTGGCCCGTCTCCACGTAGATGCGCCCTTGGTCGCAGCGCACCAACGCCTCGATGCCGTCGCGGGCCAGCAGCGTGAGCATGTTGTCCATCAGGACCTTCTCGAACCTGGTGCGCACTCCCCGGGACTTGAGGCCGACCTCGGCGTAACGCACCAGTATGACGTCCATGGGCACGGATTAAACCCCGCCCCTATTTCATGTTTCCCGCACTAGAAGCGTTAATACCCGCCCCGGCCATAATGCCCCGTTCAAATGGACGCGATGACTGCGGTGGCCATATTGGGGGTGGCTTTGGTGGCAGGAGTGCTGGGCGCGCTCCTGGGCCTGGGGGGCGGCATCATCGTCATACCTGGGCTCACCCTCGCCCTGGGCTTCGGCATGCAGGAGGCCATCGGCGCCAGCCTCATGGGGGTGATCGCCTCCTCCACCGGGGCGGCGGTGCGCTACGTCAAGCAAGGCTATGTCAACGTCCGCCTGGGCATGCTGCTGGAGACCGCCACCACCACCGGGGCCATCATCGGCGCCCTGGTGGCGGTCTACCTGGACCAGGGCCTGCTGGCCATCCTGTTCTCCATCGTGCTGGTCTATGGCGCCTTCCACATGCTGACCCGCAAGGAGAAGGTGTACCGACCGGAGGAGCTGGAGGCGGAATCGCAACTCCTCGACCTCTCCTGCACCTACGTCGACCAGAAGAACGGGGAGGAGGTCTGCTACGGCGTCAAACGCTATCGCACCGGGTTGCTGGCAAGCTTGGCCGCAGGAGGCCTGTCCGGGCTGCTCGGGGTGGGCGGGGGCGTCATCAAGGTGCCGGTCATGAACGCCTGCATGTGCGTGCCCATGAAGGCGGCCACGGCCACGAGCAACTTCATGATCGGCGTCACCGCCCTGGCCGGGGCGATAATCTATGTCCGCTACGGCTACCTGGACCCGATACTGGCCGGGCTGACCGCCATGGGCGTGCTGTGCGGCGCGGTGGTGGGCTCCAGATTGACCAATGTGACGGAAGGTGGTTCCCTCCGCACCATATTCGGGGTCCTGCTCCTCGCGGTGGCGGTGCTCATGGTCCTCAAGGGCCTGGGCATATTGGAGGTGGTGTGATGCCCTCGCAGGAACGCATGAACTGGGTCATCCACAAGGTATTGTTGGCCGGGGTGGTGGTGAGCATGACCCTCATCGGCGTCGGCCTGTTTTTGACGGCCATCGATCCCGACGCGGAGCAGGGATGGATCGGACTGGGCTCGCTCTGGGACGCGTTGATGGCCTTGGAGCCCGTCGCCTTCGTCGAGCTTGGGCTATTGGTCCTGATCGCCACCCCGCTGCTGCGCGTCCTCACCGCCCTGGTGCTCTTCACGTCCGAGCGGGACTACCGTTTCATCCTCATCGCCCTGTTCGTCCTGGGCATGGTGAGCCTGGCCGTGTTCATCGATGTTTGACCGAGGAAGGCCACATCTCTATGATCCAGGATTTGAGCAATAATTGATGTCAACGAAGGTCGTCAGTTGGCGGAATCGGTCAAGCAACATCTAAAAAGATGAGACCAATGGGAAGGACTCGTTACCATTCACAGATGGGTCATCGCCCTACCCGCCGCCTCATTAAATGATTTAATTTGTTTATTATGAAAAGGTGGTAATTAAGATATCTAACAAAATTAGTCGACAAATTGGTCAGTAATGGTGGTTTGATTTTCATTCAGGTTTCATTTGAATATTTATCGATTATGAGAACATATTAATAGCATCGATGGCCGTTCTGCGCCAGTCGGGATGGGATGACTGACAAGAAGACGCATGAGGAGCGGTGGTACTACACCTTCCTGCCATACAACATAGCGGGCGGTTCCACCTCGAACCTCATCCCCTTGTTCATGGCGCAGACCCTCAAGGCCAGCTTGGCCGAGGTGGGCTTGGTCAGCGCCATCACCTCCATCGCCTCCGTCCCGGCCAACATCCTTTGGGGCAACCTGTCGGACATGAGCAAAAAAAGGAAGCCGTACATCCTGTTGGGCTTCCTGGGCATGGGCCTGGCCTTGGCGCTGATGGGCCTGTCCGTCGGGCTGTTCGAATATTTCGTGGCGAACTTCCTGTTCGGTCTCCTGGCCGCCGCGGTCGCCCCGGTAGGCACGGTCCTGGTCCTGGAGACGTTCCCCAAGACGGAATGGGGCCGTCGCTTAGGCGATTTCAGCAAGGTCAGCGGCATCGGTTGGGTCATCGGTCTCATCCTGGGCATCGTCTGGCTGATGATCTTCGACGGAAACGAGCAGGAGATGTCCATGCGGGCGCTGTTCCTCCTCGCGGCGGGACTGTGCCTCATCGCCACCTTCCTGGCGTTGCGCTGGGTGCCTGAGCCGGAGAAGAAGGTCGACCGTAACGAGATCGACCCGAAGGACATCGACCACATCTTCATCGCCCGCATCGAGAAGGCGCGCTATCTGCCCCAGAAGATCATGTACACCGTGGAGGTGAGCTCCAAGAACCTGCGCTGGAGCAACTTCTCCCCCGCCCTGCAGCGTTATTACGCGGTCATGTTCCTGGCCTTCAGCGGTTTCCTATCCTTCTACGTAGCGCTTCCCATCTTCCTCAGCCAGTACATCGGCCTGAGCAACCCGGAGGTGTTCGTGGTATACCTGGCCAGCTCGATAACCTCCGCCCTCACCTACGGGTTCATGGGCAGGCAGATCGAGAAACAGGGCGGGAAGAGGATACAGATGGCCTGCTTCGCGGCGCGCATCGTGATCTTCCCCTCCTTCTTCCTGGTGACCATGCTCAGCCTGGGGAGCACCGAGCTGTTCGTATTGCTGCTGGTCCTCCACGCCGGCGCGGGCCTGTGCTGGGCCGGGCTGAGCGTGGCCGGGCATGCCATCGTGGGCAAGCTGGCCTATAAGAACTTCCGCACCCAGTCCTTGGGCATGTACAACGCCGTGCAGGGTTCGGCGACCATCATCGGTTCGTTGCTCGGCGGATTCGTCGCAGGCATGCTCGGCTATGAGGCCCTGTTCCTCCTAGCCTCGGGGTTCATCGCCTCCGCCCTGGTATTGCTGGCCTTGACCAACGTGGACAAGGAACCGGAAGGGGACGGCCCGGCCGTGGTCACGTGAGCAGGGCGCGTTCCGCTATCCTCTTGCCGTAGGCCTCGGCGCGAGACTCCTCGCCCTCCTTCAGAGGTCCGTTCCCTCCCAAGACGACGAAGTGCTCCGGCTCGATGACCTCAGTGAGGCCCCCCTTCGCAAGGATCGCCCTCAACTTCTCCGAGGCACCGGTGTGCACCTTCTCGTACCTGGTATCGAAGACGGCGAAACGCCTCCCTTTGCCCTCATACCTGATGGCGTTGCTCAAAAGGGTGCGGACCTTGAAGGTCGGTCCGCCCCAGCGGGTCGGACTGCCAACCACCCAAAGGTCGATGTCGTGGAAGTCGTCCTCGCAGGCCTTGCTGACCCATATGACCGTCACAGAGGATATGCCAGACCCATTAGCCCTTTTGCCATGGCCTCGGCGATCCTTTCCGTATTGCCATGTTTTGAGTCATAGACGATTATCGCCCTCATGTCCGACCTCAGAGGAGAGAACGTTTCAGGATTATTTACAGAGCGGGTAGGCCCTCAAAGACGATGTCGTGTGATCCGCTTTGCCTGTGGGCCGACTAACGACATGAGGCCGCCGACCAAGGGCTTCCCATCTTCATCTCCTCCATGCACTCCTTTCGAACTACCTATGGTCCGACGCTGTGTCCAGAAATAAATAAGGAATGTGCTCATTCAGCCCCCGCGAGGTGAGATGACGGATGATGGACCTCAAGGTGGACGTGGAACTGCGAACGATGGGCGAAGAGACCTTCGCCATCATCCGGTTCCCCCAGAGGATGAAGGTGCTCTCCTCCACGATGCGCAATGGTGGCTTCACGGAGACGGACACGGTCCTCATGATGCAGGTGGAGCCTGGTTACGACAACCGTGACCCGGAGAGGGACATGGCCTCCAAGATATCCCTGTTGGGCCTTGGGGAGCAAACGGTGGGCTTCATGACCGCCGCCGTGATCCGCAAGGCGATATCGACGGCGGAGGAACGCTATCACGGGGTACATGCCATCGCGGTGGTCACGGCGGGAGTGGTCAACGCGGTCATGGCGGGGGACCTTTTGCCAGAATCCACCGTGAGGAGGCTGACCAAGCCCGGCACCATCAACACCGTGGTCGCGGTGGACGTGCCATTGGAGTGCGAGGCCTGCGCCAACGCCATCATCACCGCCACCGAGGCCAAGAGCGCCGCCATGTTCGAACAAGGGATACGCAGGCACAGGCACCACCAGCGATGCCGTGGCCATCGTATCTCCTCTAGGTCAGGGCACCAAGTACGCCGGCACCGCCACCGACGTGGGCATCGCCATCGCCCGGGCCGTGCGCAAGGCGACCTCCGAATCGATCAGGAAGTGGTCGCTGGTCAACCCTCCCATGGACCTCCTCTCCTTGCTGGAGCGGAAAGGCGTGACGATGGACGACCTGTGGGCTATGGCCGGCGAGCTGCGCCGTTCCGAGACCTCCGGGGACCCGGACGACCTGAGGCGCAGTTTCGTGAAGGAGCTGGAAAGGATCAAGGAGGACGCCAACGTCAATGCCTTGGTCCAGGCGGCCATGCTCATGGATGCCGAGGGGGATCGGGACAACATCCGGGGCTTGAAGACCGGGGAGTTCCGGAACGACCCGGCTCATCTGGTGGCGGACAAGATGCTGGGGGCCGTCTTGTTGGCAGTACCTGGCTGGCAAGGAGGAGCTGCCGGAATATCGCAATTACAACGGAAGGGGGCCTGGATGCGACCAGACGGCTCGGCCCGTTCCTAGGCGACGTCGTCCTGGCCTTGGTCTGGGGGGCGATGT
This sequence comes from Methanomassiliicoccaceae archaeon, assembly GCA_963827905.1. Taxonomy (GTDB): domain Archaea; phylum Thermoplasmatota; class Thermoplasmata; order Methanomassiliicoccales; family UBA472; genus JACXTP01. The sequence continues at coordinate 77,235 of CAWHCB010000003.1, read as the reverse complement.
CGAGGAGCCATTCCGACGGACAATCATGAGGGCGACATTTCGCTCGAGGGTGGGGTCTTGCCGAACCTAACATCGATAATTAGTAATATTCCTCTATCATACAATCAGAATCATCCAGGCCAGACCTATGGGACCTATGTTGATGGATCGGGGGGCCATTCCGAATGCGTAAGATGAGCGCCAGCACCAAGGTGAAATTGGGGATCTCGGTATTCCTGATATTGGCGGTGCTGTGGCTGGCCGGTCCCAGCGAGGTGGCTGATACGTTGGACCAGGTGGATCTCACACTGATCCTGGTCGTCATCGTGCTTTACATCGTCGGCCTGATGCTGAAGGCCTACCGCTGGGGCGTCCTGCTCCACGGCGTGGGCAAGAAACTTCCCTTCCGTTCCATACTGGCCGCGTTCACCTTCTCCCAGGCGCTGAACAACATCATCCCGGGGCGGGTGGTGGGGGAGACCTCGCGCATCTTCGAGATCAAGAACAACGAGGGAGTGAGCGTAGGAAGCGGTCTGGCCACGGTGGTCACGGAGCGGGTGATGGATCTCCTGGTGGTGACCGCCTTGGCCGTGACCAGCCTTGCCGCGCTACTCACCTATTTTGTGGGCGAGACCAGGACCCAGCTGCTGCTCGTAGTGGTCGCCATGGTGGTGGCCAATATCGTCTTCATATATGTCCTGGCCCACCCCGCCCTGGCACTGCGTTTGGGCAACTGGGGGGCAGACATGATGAAAAGGCTCGGCCTCGGCACCAAGGGTGAGAAGCTGGCCAAGTACATGACCGGTTTCACCGGTTCCTTCGCCCAGGCCCTTCGCCCCGAGTCTCGGAACAGCAAGAGGGACCTGGCCTATGCCGGCGCCCTGACCTTGGTGATATGGTCCATCGAGATCGCGCGCCTCTATCTGATCATCGTCGCCCTGGGGGCGGAAGTGACCCTGCTGGCCGTCATCGCCACGGTCAGCTTGGCCTCGCTGAGCAGCATCGTGCTCTCCGCGGGCAGCAGCAACATCCTGATATCGTCGGCCATATTCACGGCCAGCGGATTGGACCCGTCGGTGGCGGCCACCGCCGGGCTGCTGAGCGCCATGACCTCCATCTGGCTCTCCGTCCCCATCAGCCTGATCGCTCTGGCTTTCTATGAGCGCTCGCGGAATGCTCCTACGACCTTCACCCCGGTTGAAAAGTGATTGATGAGGTATTACCTTGAGATGCACCACCATCCTTCTGATAAAGAACGAGCAAGATAACATCGCACCCTTGACCGAGGACGTCCTGGCCGCCTATGTGGACAACGGCATCGACGGAGAGGTGCTCCTGGTGGACGATGGCTCGGACGACCGCTCCCCCCAGGTCTGCGACGAGCAGGCCAAAAACCACGCGAACGTCCGGGCGGTGCACCACCCCACCAATCTCGGGCGCTCATACGCCATCCGCACCGGGTTCAGGGAGGCCAAGGGCGACGTGGCCATCATCATGGACGGCGACCGACAGTACGAGCCGAAGGAGATACCACTATTCCTGGCCAAGATGGACGAGGGCTATGACGTCGTCACGGGGTGGCGCAGTCAGCGCACCGATCCCTACGTCCGGAAATTGATCTCCCGGACCTACAACCGTTGGATCATTCAGAGGAAGTTCGGATTGGACGTGAAGGACCAGAACAGCGGCTTCAAGGCCTTCCGTCGCGACAAGGCCGTGGCCATGGGCTTCGACCCGGAGGGTTACAAGGGGCTGCACCGTTTCATCCTGCCCTTGGCCTCGCTGAAGGGCATGAAGATAGCCGAGATACCCATCGTCCATTATGCCCGACCCAGCGGCAAGTCCTACATCAAGTTCTACACCGTGCCCTTCATCACGCTCGGGGATTATAACAAGTTCAAACGGGACCACAAGGAAGAGATCAAGGCCATGAGGAAGAGGAAGTGATGGTCACAGGAGTGGATCGTCGGAGCGCCCGCACATGACCAAAGAGACGGATGGTCCAAGACGCATCGATAAGTTGATCGATAGAGCTCTGTCGCCCGTCCGCGGATGGAGCCCCCGGAGAAAGGTCCTAGTGCTGCTGGTCATCGCCATCATCGTCTATGGGATCATGATCGCCGATACCTGGCTCGCCGACCCCAACGCCTCTTATGACATCGACATCTACCGGGAGCGGACCCAGGCCATATTGGACGGGGAGCTGCTCTACCGTGACGTGCATACGGAAACCCCCCCTTTGATCAACTACTTCCTGGTGCCGGCCCAGGTAATGGGTGGGGCGGAGCATTATTGGGTATGGGGGGCCTATCAGACGGCCTTCGCCTTCCTCCTCTCCGCGATGATGTACTTGGTGCTGCGCCGTTACGATGACGTCCGCGCTTTCATGGCCGCGTTCCTGACCTTGCTGTGCCCCTTCCTTATCGATGAGACCCACATCGGGGAGGACGGGGCGTTGGTGGCCTTCATATTCTTCACCGCGGTGCTGCTCATGCTGTTGGAGCATCGCCGTTCCGCCGCATTCGCCATAGCCATCGGGATCTGGACCAAGATGTGGTCGGTGCTGCTCCTCCCCACGCAGTTCCTCCGCTCGCCCACCTGGAAGGACCGGGGCGTGCTGGTGCTGATCGTTCTAGCGGTCACCTTGGCGGTAACGGTCCCCTTCCTCATCCTCTGCCCGGAGGAGTTCCTGGAGTTCCTGGAGTTCTACTTCCTCGGCGACCCGGAGCGTTCCAGCGGGGGCATTAGCATATGGAACTTCCTGAGCGTCGGCGGCTATGGGTTGCCAGAGGCGTTGGAGCTGGTCCTGGTCCTGGGCTCCCTTCTGGTGGCCTACTTCTTCGCCTATTGGAGAAAAATGGGGGTATGGCAGAGCGTCACCCTGGTGGTGGTGGTCTTCATCGTCTTCTACCCGAAGATGCACATGGGGTACTACATCCTGCCCACCGTGCTTCTAACAGTCTGGGGGGCGAGGGATTGGCGCGTGGCCATCCTGCCATACCTCGCCTTCATCCCGCTGAGCCTGACGTCCGGGTTCCTGCCTGGTGTGGACTCGAACGTCTCCAGTATGTTCGAGGACAGCTGGATCATCGGTCTGCTCCTATCGCTGGCTGGCACCATCCTGTTCGTCCTCGCCGCTTGGTTGTCCCTTCCGCAGAGAACTTTCCTGGAGGGTGGGCCCTCAGATAAGGGCCTGGAGGTGGAGACACGTCCCTAGACCAGCTGATCGATTCATGCAACGAGCGGGTGCTGAGGATGAGCGTGCGCAGGAAGCTTCTCATCCTCATACTGCTGACCGTTTTGATCTACGGAGCGGGTGTGATCATCAACAGCTCCATCGAGCTGAATATCCAGGGGGCGGTCCATCATCCTGACCTTGAGCTTTACCAGGCCAGGGCTCAGACCATCATCGACGGGGGATTGCTCTATCGCGATACTGGCACGGAGACGCCCCCGATCATCAACTACATGTTGGTGCCGGCGCAGCTCATGGGAGGGGACGAGCATGAATGGGTTTGGGGCCTCTACTTCTCCTTCTTCGCTGGCATCACCGCCATCATGCTCTATCTCTCTTTGAGGCGATGGAACGAGGTCAAGGCCTTCCAAGTGGGCTTTGCGACCGTCATCACCCCCTTCCTGCTCATCGAATCGGTGGCTCTTGAGGACGAGGCCATCGTGGCGTTCGTCTTCTTTGGGGCCGTCCTGCTCATGCTCTATAATTACAAATTGCCAGCGGCCCTCGCCATCGGTGTGGGCATTTGGACCAAGATGTTCTCGGTGCTCTTGCTTCCGATCGAGTTCTTGCGTTGGAGGAACTGGAAGGACCGCACCTTGCTCCTCCTGATCGTCGCGGTGGTCACGGTCATCGCCATCGGGTACTTTGCGCTGGCCTGCTATGATGATTTCGTCTTCTTCCTGGAGTTCTACACCATGGGGGTGAGCGGCCGGGAGAGCGGGGGGGTGAGCATGTGGCACTTCCTACGAGTGGGCGGTTACGGATTGCCCAAGGAGGTGGAGCTGGCTTTGGTGCTGGTCTCGCTGCTGATAGCCTATCTCTTCTGTTACAAGAGGAGGCTCGGCGTGTGGCAGAGCGTCACCCTGGTTGTGCTCGTCTTCCTGGTGGTCTACCCCAAGATGCATAATGGCTATTACGTGCTGCCCTGCATCCTGTTATCTGCCTGGGCCGTGACGGACCGACGTATCTTCTACCGTACCTTCTTGGCATTCATACCGATCATGGTGGCTGGGGGATTCTCCACTCAGGAAGGGGGTGAGGTGATCTTCGATTTCCCAGGAAGCTGGATCGTGGGGTTCGGGCTCGCCCTCCTCGGTACCTTGATGTTCCTGGACGCGGGAAGGCTGGCTTCGAAGTCCGTATTGTTCATGGACAAGGGTGTGGAGAAGACCGATCATGTGGGGAGATGATGGGTGTGCCTGGGGGGTCCGTCAAATTGACTTTTCTACGGGCTTTTGCGGGTTCTTCTCCAATTTTGACACATCAAAGCCCTTTTCCCGCAAACGCCCTATGATCCCTTCGTAAATGGCTCCATCCATCTGGGGGCTTCTGGAGAGGACCCACAGATATTTTCGGGAGGACTCACCCACCACAGCGTACTCGTAATCCTTACCCAGCTCGAGGATCCAGTAATTTCCGGCGAAAGGCCAGAAGAATGTCACCTTCAATTTGGCGTTCGTATTTTTATCGACCACCCAGGCCTTGCCTTTGATGGTCTTCAGCTCGCCATTGAAGTCCCCCTTGTACCCGCGGTTCAACACCCTGACCTTTCCGTCCGGAAGCAGTGAATACTCGGCAGTGATCCCGACCATCCCTTTCTCGAACCTTTGAGGGAACTTGGCGATCTCATACCAGGTGCCCATATACCTTTGCACGTCCACATGATCCACGGTCTTGAGCTCCATGTTATTGTTCCCTTCCTAGGCGATCCCAATGGTATGAATGACAGTAAAAGGGATATATGATGGCTCCTGACATCAGCCCGGTCCTGAGGGCCGAATGGAGGTCTCCCTGTGTCGTTGGAAATTGGAGAAGTGCAGGGAAAGGGATTTGAACCCTTGGACCACTAAGGACTAGACCCTGAATCTAGCGCCGTTGGCCAGGCTTGGCTATCCCTGCGTGTGGAATCCACACAATAACCTGGTGGTACAAATACCTTATTGAAATAGGACTTTCACCCCTCTATGCTCTCCTACGAGTTCTTGCTGGCCCATTGTGAAGATTTTTCATATCAAATGATAAAAATGACATAGTGGTTACTGCCATTGTTCGGGGGAGAACAGATGACGCCTAAGGACCGGAAGGAGAAGGGCAAGAAGGTGAAGAGGGAGAAGAAGGAGAAGAAGCCCGCTGGTGATGAGGGCTCGCTCCTCGACGACCCGAGCAACTTCATCAACCGGGAGATCGCCTGGGTGCGTTTCAACCGCCGCATCTTCGAGGAGGCCCAGGACGTGAACCATCCCTTGTTGGAAAGGGTCAAGTTCCTGGCCATCTGCGGCAGTAACCTGGATGAGTTCTTCATGGTGCGCGTGTCCGGTCTGAGGCGGCAATTGATGCGCGGCGCCTTGGAAGCCCCCCCTGACGGCATGACGCCGCTGGAACAGATCATGGCCATCCGGTCCGAGCTTCAACCCATCCTGGAGGAATACTGCGCCACCTGGTTCAGCGACCTCCTGCCCAAGCTGGCCCAGGCAGGCGTTCACATCCACAACGTGAAGGAGCTCGCCCCCAAACAGAAGCAATGGGTGCGGGACTATTTCGAGAGCGCCATCTACCCCGCCCTCACCCCTTTGGCATTGGACCTGGCCCATCCCTTCCCGTTCATATCCAACCTCAGCATCAATCTGGCCGTGCAGTTGGTGGACGGTCAGGGAGCGGAGCGCTTGGCCCGCGTGAAGATACCGGTCAACCTCATGCAGCGCCTCATCACCATACCTAATGAGATATTCGAGCCGGACAAGTCGACGACCTCCTTCCACTTGGTGTTCCTGGAGGACGTGATAATGTCCAACCTGGACCTGCTCTTCCCTGGCATGCTCATCACCGGGGCCTTTGCCTTCCGCATCACCCGCGATGCCGATTACGAGATCGAGCTGGACGAGGCGGAGGACCTGCTCACGGCCATCGAGGAGGGGGTGGAACAACGTCGCATCGGAGCGCCCTCCCGTCTGGAGGTGCAGAGCACCATGCCCGAGAAGCTCAGGCAGATGTTCGCCAACAAGCTGGGGTTGCCCGGCTACCTGGTGTACGAGGAGAACTGCCCCCTGGCGCTGGTCGACCTCTGGCTGATGCTTGGGCTGGCCCGTCCCGACCTCAAGGACACTCCCTTCGCCGGCTTCATCCCCAACGAGCTGGCCAACGAGAAGAAGGTGCTCACCGTTCTGGAGCAGCGCGACCATGTCCTCTATCATCCCTATGACAACTTCAGCATCGTGGTGAACATGTTGCGTCAGGCGGCGGTGGACCCGGACGTGCTGGCCATCAAGATCACCCTCTACCGCATCGACAAGCATTCACCGATAATCGACGCCTTGATGCTGGCCCGGGAGAACAACAAGCAGGTGGCGGCGTTGGTGGAGCTGAAGGCCCGCTTCGACGAGGAGAACAACATCGTCTGGGCGAAGATGCTGGAGCAGGCCGGGGTGCATGTGGTGTACGGGCTGTTGGACCTGAAGGTCCACGCCAAGATGTGCCTGATCGTGAAGCGATCGCACAAGGGCATAGTCCGCATCGCCCACCTCAGCTCCGGCAACTACAACTCGGTCACCTCCCGCGTGTACGGTGACATCGGCTACGTCACCGCCGACCCGGACATCTGTTCCGACGTGCAGGACCTCTTCAACGCTCTGACCGGATATTCGCACAAGGAGGACTTCAAGACGCTCCTCGTGGCCCCGCACTCGCTGCGCCGCGAGATCATCCGCCGCATCGACCGGGAGATCGAGAGGCACAAGGACAAGAAGAACGGACATATCGCCTGGAAGCTCAACGCCCTGTTGGACAAGGAGGTCATCAAGGCCCTGTACCGCGCGTCCCAGGCAGGCGTGAAGATCGACCTCAACGTCCGCGGACTGTGCGCCCTTCGTCCTGGGCTCAAGGGGGTAAGCGAGAACATCAAGGTCTCCTCCATCGTGGGCCGGTTCCTGGAGCACTCCCGCATCTACTACTTCAACAACGGCGGCAACCCGGAGGTGCTCCTGGGAAGCAGCGACATGATGCCCCGCAACCTGAACAAGCGGGTGGAGGTGCTCTTCCCCATCCCGGACCCGACGTTGCGGAAGAACGTCGTGAAGCTGATGTTGGAGACCCACTTCAAGGACAACGCCAAGGCGAGGGAGCTTTTGCCGGACGGCACGTATCGTCCGGTCCCGGTGAAAGAGGGCGCCAAGAGATTCAATTCCCAGCAATGGCTGATCGACCGTCGAGGCGAATGGCATGGCGAGCCTTGAGCGCACCGTCGGCATGACGGCCTTCGGGGCCAAGGCCATCGATGAATATCTGACCACGTTGCATCAGCAGCTGCTAGGCGCCTCCGGGGAGGGACCAGTGGAGTTCATACATCAGTCCCGGGTCTATTCCCGCCGCCTGCGCGCCGCGCTCACCATCTTCGACGGGTGCTTCCAGAAGGAGCATGCCAAGCTCTGGATGAGAAGGGTGAAGGCCGTGACCCGCTCCTTGGGCGCGGCCCGGGACCTGGACGTGCAGATCCATTGCTGCTGGGCGATTACATGGCCTCCAAGGACGAGGCCTCCAAAGCGGAGCTTGACGTCCTGCTCCAGGAGCTGATCGGGAGAAGGGCGGCCGTCCAGCCCGATGTGGAAGAGGCACTGGTCAAGTTCGAGGACGAGGGGCTCATCCCGGGGTGGCATGCCCTGCTCCAGTCCAAGGCCGTGCCCCTGGACGAACGCATGTGGCAGGAGGTGAGGACCGCTGCCCTGGGCCAGGTCGTGGTCCGTCGCAAGGAGCTGCTCGCCCTCTCTGATTGTGTGGCCGACGAGAAGGCGGTGCAGAGGCATCACCAGATGCGCATCGCGGCCAAGTGGCTCCGTTATACCTTGGAGACCTTCGCTCCCGCCTACGAAGATGGTCTGAAGCATTACATCTCCCGCCTCAAGAAGCTCCAGGATGTCCTGGGGGAGATGCACGACTGCGACGTTTGGATAGAGGCCTTGTTGGAACGGTTGCGATGGCGTTGCGGACCGGCGGTGGCGGCGTTGCTCCAGGACCGCCAGACGACCCGATCGCTGCTGTACGGTCAGCTAGTGACCATGTGGAGGGAATGGGAGGGTAACGGTCTCCTTAGTGCGCTTGAGACCGACCTTCTCGCCGCCATACGGCCACGGTCGAAGCACATCGACCTCTCCGGTCTGACCCCTTCGGCCAAGGTGGCCCTGATCGCCGATGTGCACGGCAACCTGCCCGCCTTGGAGGCGGTGATGGAGGACGCAGCGGAACGAGGGGCGGAGGTCTTCATCAACGCGGGGGACAGCATCGGCTGGGGGCCATTCGACAACGAGGTGGTCCAGTATCTCCGCGATCCAAGTATCTTCACGGTCCTGGGCAATTATGACCAAGGGATATTGGCGGCAAGGATGGGCGGTGGCACGCCAAATCAAGGGGGCGATGGCTTGAAACGCAAGGTGGCGGCGCATGCGCTCCATAACATCAACGAAGCGTCCATCTCCTTCCTGCTTGGCCTTCCCGAGCAGGTCCGCTTCGAGATGGGGGGCAAGAGGTTCCTCATCACCCATGCCAGCCCGGCCTCGATCCTGGAACCGGTCACCGAGAGCACCGACCCGGCACGATTGGAGAAGTTGGCCAAGGTCGCGGACGCCGACGTGGTGGTGCTGGGCCACACCCATCGCTGCATGGACTTGGCCGTGGGGGAGGTGCGCTTCCTGAACCCAGGGAGCGTGGGCCGGCCCGTGGGAGGCGACCCGCGCGCCTCCTACGCGCTGCTGGACACGCAGAGCCTGCTGGTCGAGTTCGTTCGCGTCCATTACGACCTGAAGGAGGTGGCGGACCGCATCGTCGCCGTGGGATTGCCGAAGAGGCTGGCCCAGATGTACCTGGCCGGCCGCGGAACCGACGAGCCGGAGGAGAAGGTCCACGCCCGGTCCCAGCTCGATATGGCCGAGAAATTGGAGCTGGTGGAGGGGGAGGCCCGGCGCTACGGCCACCTGGACGGTCATTCGCTCTTCGTGCGGAGCACCGCGGTGCAGCTCTTCGACCATCTCCAGGGGGAGCATGGCCTTGGCGCCCAGGAGCGCTATTGGCTGGAGTGCGGGGCGTTGCTGCACGACATCGGCTGGTCCCAGAGCGGCATCGACCACAACCTCGCCTCCTTCAATCTGGTCATGTCAGACCACCAGCTGCCCTTGGACGAGAGGGAGCGATTGATCGTGGCCAGCCTGACCCGTTACCATCGCAAGGGGTTGCCCAGGAAGGACCATGGCAACTACAAGGTCCTGAGCAAGAGGGAGCGGGGAACGGTCGACGTCCTGGCGGGCATATTGAGGGTGGCCGATGGGTTGGACGTCAGGCATGCTCACGATGTGAGGATCGTCGGTTGCTGGGCCGACCCCCACGTCATCATCGTCGAGGTCGAGGACCCCTTGTCCCACCGCTACGAGATCGAGGCGGGAAGGAAGAAAGGGAAACTGCTGGAGAAGGCTTTTGATAGACGATTGGCTATACAGTGACGATGCCTTGGGATGGGAAGCCGCACGTGGCGGCGTTCATTGACATCGGGACCAACTCCATACGCCTGTTGGTGGTGCGCATCAACAGCAACGGCTCCTACACCGTCCTGCGCCAAGAGAAGGAGGTGGTGCGTCTCGGCGAATCGGAGTTCAAGGACAACGTGCTCATCCCTGCCGCCATGGAGAGGGCGGTGGTGGTGTGCCGCAAGTTCGCTGAGCTGGCCAAGAACTTCCGGGCCGATCACGTCAGCGCGGTGGCCACCTCGGCGGCGCGCGAGGCCAACAACCAGCAGGAGTTCCTCGACCGCATCCGGTCAGGGGCTGGGCTGGAGGTGAGCGTCATCTCCGGTCGGGAGGAGGCCAGACTGATCTACATGGGAGTATCGAGCGCACAGCACCTGGGCAAGAAGAAGGGGCTTTTCATCGATATCGGCGGAGGGCAGCTGCGAGGTCATCATCGGGGACCAGAAGCAATACCACTACCTGGACAGCCTGAAGCTGGGTGCCATCCGCATGACCACCATCTTCGTCCCGGAGGGGCACACGGGACCGATACCCGATGCCATGTATGACAAGATGCGCAAGTACGTCCGGGCCGCCATCATCCGCACCAAGAAGGAGGTGGCCGACCACAAGATCTCGGTCACGGTGGCATCCTCAGGCACGGCCATCAACCTGGCCCAGATAGCCGTCCAGATGTTCGACCTCGATGAGACGCAACCGCTCCGTCTGCGTCGCACCCACCTCAAGAAGCTCTCCGCCCACCTCCGCTCGCTGAGCCTGGAGAAGCGGCGGGCCGTGCCCGGAATAAACCCGGAGAGGGCGGACATCATCATCGGAGGGGCGGCCACGCTGGAGACGCTGATGGACGAGCTCGGCATCAATGAGGTGCTGGTGAGCGAGCGAGGGTTGAGGGACGGGCTCTTCGTGGAGTACCTGGGGGACATCGGTCTGCTGCCGGACTCGGACACGGTGAACGTCAGAGAGCGGAGCGTGCTGCAACTGGCCCGCAGCTGCGACATGGACGAGGACCATGCTGGCATCGTGCAACGCCTGGCCCTGCAGCTCTTCGATTCCGCCCGTATGGTGAAGCTCCATGGCTATGGGGGCTGGGAGAGGGAGATGCTCTCGTACGCGGCCTTCCTGCACGACATCGGCGATTTCATCTCCTTCAACAACCATCACCTCCACTCCTATTACATCATCATCAACTCCGAGCTTTTAGGCTTCGACCAGAAGGAGACCGCCATCATCGCCAACATCGCCAAGTTCCACCGCAAGAAGGTGCCAAGGAGGAACGACCCGGAGATGGACGGTCTGGACCATCAGGCCCAGGAGACCATCTCCCAGCTTTCCGCGCTGCTGCGCATCGCCGAGAGCCTGGACCGCAGCCACGTGGGCATGGTGGAGGGCACCGGCTTCATACGTGCCACCAAGGAACGGGCGGTGCTCCGCATCCTTTCCAAGGGAGAGTGCCAACTGGAATGCTGGGGGGTCGAGGCGGACGGCAAGGCGTTCCAGAAGGCGTACGGAAGGGCCTTGGTCACTGACGTCGAGGTCGATAAGGGCATTTGGTAGGCTCAATGGTCTTCAAAGGTCATGGCGTCGGCTTGACCATATAGAAATAAAAAGGGAAGTAAGACGTTTGTTCGAAGAGAGTAGGGGCCTTACTTGCCGGCCTTCTTCATGATCTTCATCCAGCCGCCGGACTCGTAGACGGCCAGGGACCTCTTGTTCAGGGTCTTCTCGAACTCGTTCCAATCGACGATCTCGAGCCTCGGGTTGTTTCCCTTTGTGAATTGAACACCGTTGGTGCCCTTGACGCGTCCGGGCTTAAGGCCCTTCTTCTTGGCAATCTCCTTCGCCTTGTCCAGGCTAATCTGTTCCATCACCATGTGCTATCACCATCCATTCATAGACCAGTTAACTGGCCTTATGTCCAGATTGTAATGAACTTTACTAATATATAATATTTATCTGATAATGCTCACTGACCAGACATTATTTTACTTATAAAATAAACCATTTTTTCGGTCAAGATAGCCAGATTTTGTCGGATTAACGATTGATTTTTAATTTATTTTTTACCCCCATAGAAATTATGCTGGATAATGCTCCAGTTAAGACATTTTTTCTCCATGCCGGCACGCTAAGAATATATGGGCTGATGTCAATGACCGCGCTGGAAATGACATCGTTGTTCGGATCGTCAGGGATCCGCGGGGTGGTGGGCCGCGAGATCACAGCGGGCCTCGCCCTCCGGATCGGGATCGCGGTGGGGCAGCTTTACAAGGACGTGATCATCGGCAAGGACTGCCGCACCAGCAGCGACATGATGGAGAGCGCGTTGGCAGCAGGGGCCATGGCCTCTGGCGCCGATGTGCACCTGACCGGCATGGTGTCCACCCCCACCCTGGCCCGGGCCGCCTTCGGCCATAGCTGCGGTCTCATGGTCACCGCCTCCCACAACCCAGCAGAGTACAACGGCGTGAAGATGTGGAACCCGGACGGAAGCGCGTTCGACAGCCGACAGATGGACGAGGTGGAGAGCCTCATCACCGAACCCTCCAAGACCATGCCTGGATGGAGGAAAGTGGGGCAGCAGAGCCATTACGCCGGCGCCATCCATGACCACATCCAAGAGGTGATGCGCTCCCTGGGCCAATGCCATGTCAACGTGGTGGTGGACTGCGGCTGCGGGGCCACCACCACCATCACCCCCATCCTCCTGCGCGAGATGGGCTGCAGCGTGCTCAGCCTGAACGCCCAGCCCGACGGATACTTCCCCGGTCGACTGCCTGAACCGACCGAGGAGCAGCTGGGCGACCTGCGCCATGCCGTGTTGGCCAAGAGCGCGGACCTGGGCATCGCCCACGATGGCGACGGCGACCGCATGGTGGCCATGGACGAGAACGGCCGCTTCATCGACGGGGACCGGTTGCTGGCCTTGTTCGCCTCGTTGGTGGAGGCGGACGGCATCGTGGCGCCGATCGACGCCTCGATGGTGTTGGACGACATGGTCGATGGCAACGTGGTCCGCACCAAGGTGGGCGATGTCTACGTGGCGGAGGCGCTCAAGAAGACCGGCTTCCCCTTCGGAGGCGAGCCGTCGGGCACCTTCATCTTCCCCCGGCAGACCTACTGTCCGGACGGCGTGTATGCCGCGGCCCTTCTGGCCAAATGTGTGGCGGAGAACCGTCTCTCCGAGCTGGTCGACGCCTTACCTTCCTATCCCTCCGCCCGGGAGTCCTTCATGTTCCAATCCCAAGAGAGGGACATAGTCCGGGGCAAGATCGGGGGGGAGATGGCCAACCTCAAGTGCAACCGCCTCATCACCGTGGACGGCTGGCGCGCGGAGTTCCAGGACGGTTGGTTCCTGGTCCGGCTCTCCGGCACCGAGCCCAAGGTCCGCGTCAATGCCGAGGCCAGGAACAAGGAGGAGGTGGACCGCCTCATGAACCTGGGGAGGGGCATAGTGAAGAGGTGCCTGAAATGAAGGCGTTCATCCTTGCCGCAGGAGAGGGGACCAGGCTCAGACCGCTCACCTCCAACATACCGAAGCCATTGCTGACGTTGGCAGGCAAACCGTACCTGACCCACCTCATGGAATCGCTGCGCTCGGCCGGGGTGGAGGACGTCACCATCCTGGTGGGTTGGAAGGCCAACCGCATCAAGGAGCATTACGGCGACGGCTCGAGCCTGGGCCTGAAAATCAACTTCCTGGAGCAGAAGGAGCGCTTGGGGACGGCGAACGCCATCGGCATCGCCGAGGGCCACATCGATGAGGAGTTCGTATGCCTCAACGGGGACGTGCTCCTATCGAGACAGGACATCAAGGCGGCGGTGGACCGCTATCGCAGGGAGCGCAAGGCCATGATATGCGCCGTCCGCGTGCAGGACCCTTCCCGCTTCGGCGTCATCGACGAGAGGGAGGGCCGCATGGCACGCATCGTCGAGAAGCCCAAGGACCCCCCGGGCGACCTGATCAACGCGGGCATGTTCATCCTCACCCCTGAGATATTCCCTTACATCCGCAGGACCGTGAGGTCCCCCCGCGGGGAGTTCGAGATAACCGACACGCTCAACCTGTTCGCCGCCGCCAACGACCTGGTGGTCCAACGTCTGGAAGGTTACTGGATGGATGTGGGGCGGCCCTGGGACCTGCTCAAGGCCAACGAGATCCTGATGTCGGAGGTCCAGCGCGACATCCGGGGCGAGGTGGAGGAGGGGGCGGTCCTGAAAGGGAACGTGGTGGTGGAGGAGGGGGCGGTGGTGCGCAGCGGCGCCTATGTCCAAGGACCGGTGTACATATCCAAGGGCTGCGAGGTCGGCCCGAACTGCTATATCCGACCGGCGACCAGCCTGGCGGAGAAGGTCAAGATCGGGGCCTCGGTCGAGGTGAAGAACAGCATCGTCATGGCCGGCACCCACATCCCCCACCACAACTACGTGGGTGACAGCGTGATCGGGGAGCGGTGCAACTTCGGCGCGGGCACCAAGGTGGCCAACCTCCGTTTCGACAACCGCACCATCAAGGTCACGTTCCGCGACGAGCTCATCGACACCGGACTGAGGAAGCTGGGCGTGATCATGGGCGATGACGTCAAGACCGGCATCAACAGCATGATCGAACCGGGCACCATCATCTGGGAGAGATGCACCATCGGCATGGGCACCCTGGCCCGGGGGAACATCGGTCCGGACTCGCGCGTCTTCTGATCACTCATCGACGATCTGCAGGGAGATGCGCCTTCCCTCGTGGTCGTACGCCTGCCAGCTCCTCATTTCGTAAGGCAGGCACATGATGATGTGAGTGCTCCCGAAGCGATTGAACAGGCTCAGGTCCGCGCCCGAGGGCCGGAACGATGGTCCGGGATGGGAGTGCACCGTGCCGCATATGTTGAGGTCGATGGGGCGCATGTGCAACAGGAGATAGGCACTGTCCTCGTTGGAGGTCGTTCCGGGAAGGAAATGCAGCTCGTCGATGACCCCGTCCTCCTGGTGGAGCAGGGCCACGAACTCCCGGGGATGGCTGCTCTTGGCCACGTCGATGACCATCTCCAGCACCTCGCGGTAAATGCCGTGGGGTCTTTTCAGCATAGGGACCCCATCAGCTTCTCCCGGGTACGCGTGTAGAAGCCTTTGCCGAAGGTGACGAAGCGCGCCTTGGTCGAGGCCATGGTGAACTCCACCGTCTCATTGCCGGCCATCAGCTCCGAGTCCTGGCCGTCGATGACCACCAAGCACTCCTTCGGCCGCATCACGCGCAGGGTGATCTTGCTGCTCGAGGGCACCACCACCGGCCTGGCGGCGAACTTGAAAGGGGCCATGGGCACGATGACCAGCGCGTCCACCCTGGGGTCGACCAACGGGGCACCGACGCTCATGGCGTAGCAGGTGGAGCCGGTCGGGGTGGAGACGATGATGCCGTCCGCCCGGACATTGATGGCGAGCTCGTTGTCGACGTGGACCTGGAAGTGGCGGATCTTGGCGATCTGGGCGGTGTGCACCACCGCCTCGTTCACGGCGTCGCGCAGGCGCTTGCCGCCGACCATCGTCTGCAGCTTGCTGCGGGATTCCAAGGAGTAATTGCCGTTGAGGATGTTCTCCACGCCCTCCTCCATCTCCTCCTCCGTGACCGTGGTGAGGAAACCGAGGTCGCCGGCGTTGATGCCGAACAAAGGGGCGGCGTTGTGCTGCAAAGCCCTGAGGATGGTGCCGTCCCCGCCCACCGCCACCACCATGTCCACGTCCATGTCGTCCAATTTCATGCCGGGGCGCTTGAGCCGGGCCGCGACCTCGTTCTCCAGCAGCACCTCGTGCCCCTTCAATAGCCCCAGCACCTTCTTGGCCAGACGGGGTGCGTCCGGTATGTCCATGTTGACGCTCATGCCGAATCTCATCGCAGCACCTCGCGCATAGATTCGTCGCCATAGGCTAAGAAGTTACTTCTCGTGCTCAGGTCGAAGGGCATGTCCAACCTGCCTCCTTTAAGATCGACGAGGTCCCCGCCGGCCTCGCGCAGGATCAAGGCCGCGGCGGCGATGTCCACCACGCGGATGGCCTTCTCGTAGACGTCCGTGTGAAGGTAATAGCCGTCGGCGCTGCCCTGGGCCACCAAGGCCAGTTCCAGGGAGCTGCACCCGAGGGAGCGGCATCTCCGCCCCATCCGGGCCATGCGGAAGTCCTTGTCGGTGGCGAAATGCCCCATGTAGACCAGGAACACCGCCTGCTTGAGGTCCAGCTTCCTGGTCTGGATACGACATCCGTTCAACCAGGCCCCCTTGCCCTTGATGGCGGTGTACCGGTCGCCGGTCACCAGGTTCAGCACCACCGCGGTGTCGACGTCGCACATGCTCTCCCTGCCCAGGGCCAATGACACGCTGTAGAACGGTATTCCCATGATCGCGTTGTAGGTGCCGTCGATGGGGTCGATGACCAAGGTCCTGTCCCCGCCATCCCCTACTCGGCCCGCCTCCTCGCTCAGTATGTCCCAGGATAGTCCGGAGCGCTTGACGTGGTCTATGATGATCTCCTCGGCCAGACGGTCGATCAACAAGGTGGGGGTGCCGTCCGCCCCCATCTCCAGCTCCTCGCCCATGCAGGCCTCGCGCCATCTCGGTCTGACCTTCTCGGCCACCCGGTCGGCGATTTCGTTCAGGATATCGAGCATCAGGGCCTCAATGGCCCTTCCTTTAGAAATAATTGGAGGGGCAAAGCATTTTGTTGATGGAAGGTCTAAGCCGGCTGGGGGCCTGGTCCAAATCAATGGCATGACAGCTGCGAAGACCGTCCTGTCCTTGGAGGAGGTCGGGGAGGGGGACATCGGGCTGGTCGGGCCGAAGGCGGCGAACCTGGCCAACCTTCTATCGGCGGGCTTTCCGGTGCCTTGGGCGTTGGTGGTGCCGGCAATGGAGTATGATTCCTTCCTCCGGGCCGATGGGCTGACCGAGGAGATCGCCAAGGTCCTTGAGGGCACTGATTTCGATGACGCCCTGGCAGTGCAGAAGGCCTCCCAAGAGATCAAGAGGGCCATGATGGCGAGGCCTCTGCGCGATGAGCTGTTGGCAGGGCTGCGGGACAGGCTCGCCTCCGATCGTCTTTGGGCGGTGCGATCGTCCGCCATCGCGGAGGACCTGGGCGACGCGTCGTTCGCCGGGCAGCAGGACACTTATCTTGGCATCGGGAAGGAGGCGGTGGCGGAGCATGTGAAACGATGCTGGGCCTCCTACTGGAACGAGAGGGCCATGACCTATCGTCACAACAACGAGGTGCCTCACCTGCGCACGGGCATGGCGGTCATCGTGCAGAGGATGGTGGATGCGGTAAGCTCAGGGATCATGTTCACCAAGGACCCCGTGACCGGCGATGACAAGGTCGTCATCGAGGCGGCGTTCGGCCTGGGAGAGGCCGTGGCCTCCGGCATGGTCAGTCCGGACCGCTACACATGCGACGGCCGGAGCTGCAAACTGGAGCATCGCCAGATCAACCGGAAGGAAAAGGCCTTCCATCTGAGCTCGGCCGAGGCGACCGCCCTCCCGGAGGACCTGCAGACCAAGCCCACCCTGGAGCCAGGGCAAGCGGAGGAACTGGCCCGCACCGGTCTGAGACTGGAGGACCACTTCGGGTCGCCCCAGGACATCGAGTGGGCCATGGACGGAAGTTCGGTATACATCCTGCAGTCCCGTCCCATCACCACCCTGGTCAAGGACCGGACCCTGTGGACCAGGGCCTACGGGGACGAATACTGGGCCGATGTCACCTCGCCGCTGTTCTACTCGTTGCTTGGAGAGTATCTCACCAAGTACGTGAACCACGAGGGCAGCGAGATCATGGGTTACAAGGACCTCACCGACAAGGTGCTGCTGCGGGTGCACAAGGGCCACATCTACTTCAACACCGAGGTGTTGGAGGAGGTCTTCACCTACAACCCCCGATTCTCACGCACCAAGGAGCTGCTCAACTACTTCCCGGTGAAGGACCAGGAACGCATCGCCAACGTCAAGACCAAGGTGGGCAAACGCCTGTGGGCGGAGGTCCGCATCGCGGTGCTGGACCGGGACGGCACCATATTCCGGACCGACAAGGCCTACCAGCGGTGGACGGAGGGATTACATGGAGGCGGTAGGTCCCTTCGACGCCCTGGACCTGACCAAGGTGGAGGACGAACGGTTGCACCAGGAGTTCCTGGCCATGGAGCAGGCCTACCTGAAGCACTTCCGCCTGATCCGCTATGGCATGGTGACCCACTCCATCGGAACGAACCTGATGGTGAAGCGCTGGTTGACCGACTGGTTGGACGATAGGTCGGGCGTGCTCTACTCCAAGGTCATCTCCGGGCTGAAGGGCAACAAGACCATCGAGACCAACATGGCCTTGGCCAAGCTGGCCGACAAGGCCAGGGAGGATGCCGCCGTGGCGAGACGCCTGCAGGAGCTATCGTCCGAGCAGTTCCTTGAGGAGCTCTGGACCCAGCCCATGTACTCAGATTATCGCATCGAGCTCCTGGAGTTCCTCGATGCCTATGGCCAGAGGTCCCACACCCGCGAGATCTACTTCCCCCGCTGGGCGGACGACCCCGCCCTGGTGGTCGACATATTGAGGGCGCTGGTCCGGTCGCCGCAAATTGACCTGGAAGAGATGGAGCGGAACAAGGTCAAGGAGCGCATGGAGGCGGAGCGGGAGATACTGGCCGCGATAGGCAAGATGCGTTACGGCTACCTGCGCCGCAAGCTGTTCAAGACCGTCCTCGGGTATGCCCAGACCTATCTCATGTTCCGGGAGAACCAGCGCTTCTACCTGGACCACATCCTCTATCGCTGGCGCCGCCTCTTCATGGAGTATGGCCGCAGGTTCAAGGAGAGAGGGTTGCTGGAAGGCGTCGATGACATCTTCTTCCTGAGCAAGGAGGAGATATTCCAAATGCCAGGGCAGCCGTCAGAGGAGCTGAAGAGGACGGTGGAGCAGAGGCGGAAGGAGTTCATGCGCTACAAGGACCGACTGCCCCCGAAGTTCCTGCGAGGGAACACCGAGTTCGACGACACGGTCATATGGCAAGGGGACGGCCTGAGGATCGTCGGCACCTCGGCCAGCCCGGGAACGTGCACTGGCATCGTTCGCGTGGTCGATTCCATCGAGCAGCTGGGCGAGGTGCGGGACCACGAGATCCTGGTCACGACCAACACCGACCCGGGCTGGACGGCGGTGTTCAGCAAGATCGGGGGACTGATCACCGAGACCGGCGGGGTGCTGTCGCACGGGGCGGTGGTTTCGCGCGAATACGGCCTCCCGGCGGTCACCGCGGTCAAGGGTGCAACGAAAATCTTCAAGACGGGGCAGAGGATAACCCTTGACGGCAACGAAGGCACGATTTACGTGTTGGAAGGTTGATCGATTTGGATTACGATATGCTTCATGAGGTCGGAGAGCAAAAGGACTGGAACGAGAGTTTTTACTTCAATTTCTATGATCGCGGCAACGACCTTTGCGGCTTCATGCGCATCGGTATGAAGCCGAACAAGAAGGAGAAGGCGCTCTTCTGCTTCTTCCTCATGCCGGACGGCTCCATCGTGGGCCTCAAAGAGAACGTCGAGATGGAAGACAACGAGCTGAGCGCCAAGGGCCTCAAGTTCACCGCGGTCGAGGCGGAGAAGAAGTGGAACCTCTCCTATGAGGGAGAGCTCAATGCAAATGGACAAGGGCGAGGTCAAGCCGGTCAAGGTCTCGTTCGCCCTGGACTTCGATGCCATCACCCCTCAGTTCGACTACCGCAACTGCGTGACGCCGGAGAAGGAGAAGATCGCCCAGCAGGTGGCGGCCGAGCACATCGAGCAGGTCGGACATTTCATAGGCACGGTCAAGGTCGAGGATCGGGAGTTCGTGGTCCGCGCCTTGGGCGAGAGGGACCACTCCTGGGGCGTCAGGGAATGGACCGCCCCCCGCCTGTGGCTCTGGGTCACCTGCCAGTTCAACGAGAAGTTCGCCTTCAACATCACCAAGCTGGAGATGGACAAGGGCGATGTCGACGCTGGCTTCCTGTACTTGGACGGCGAGATGATCCCCATCGTCAAGGTGGACGTGGCCAAGGAGTTCCAGGCGGACGGCAGCCCGACCGAGCTGTACATGGCGTTCTATGACAAGGATGGCAACGTGTACGGCGTGAAGGGCGTCACCAAGCGCAAGGCCATGATGCACTTCGAGGGCGAGGACAAGAAGCACCACGCCGTGATGTGGGAGACCCTCACCCGGTTCAAGATGGACGAAGAGGTCGGCTTCGGCGTGGCCGAGTATCTGATCCGGCAGTGAATTGAGATCACTTGCCGGCGGACCGGATCCCTTCCAGGGCGGCCGGGAACGCCGCCCTCCTCAGCCAATAACGCAAGGAGGTCCATTCGGTGTAGGCCGCGGCGAGCTCCTTCGCTTCCTTTTTCGGGACACCGTTGGCCTGCAGGGAGCGCCGCAGGTCCTTCTCCGCCCGCACCGCTGCCCGCTTGAGGCGCAGATAGGAGATGAAGAGCGTGATCATCAACTTGGGGGCGGCCGCTGTCACCACCAGGACCGCTTCCTTATCCTCCGGGTCCATCATTTCTCCTCTTCGATCTCCTTGGCCACCCGCTTCTTGATGGCCCTCCCGATGTCGTCGTCATCGCCATAGCCGCCGATCATGTTCTTCAAAAGCCCACCCAGGCTGATGGTGTCCATGTACTGCTTGGTGAGCTCGAAGGCCTCCTGTCCGCTCATCCCCGCCGCCTTGAGGGATTTGTAGAACCCGGCCACCGATTGACCGAACTTCTCCCCTTCCTGGGCGTTGTACAGTACCTTGGTCACCGCCTCGAGCAACCGCGGCACATGCTCGGACAGCACCTCGAATATCTCCCTTAGCTCCTGCGCGTCCGGCATTTCGCTCTTGTACCCTTCCTTTTCTGTCATCTCTTCACCTCGTCCGTCTCATACGGTTCGTTCCCGGTCTCCCTTCGTCCTTCGTATTAGGTCAAGCATGGTCACCCTATTTGCTCAACCCGAGCACTTGTGACCATTTCTTGATCACGGGCTCGGAGATATCGTATGTCTTCTCCTTTTGGCCAGCCTTCTCCACCAGCACCTTCTGCTCCACCAGCTCCCCCAACCGGTCGCGCACGATGCGCCGAGAGGAGCTGCCCCGCCGGGCCCTGAGCTCCTCGGTTATCTCCGATATGTTCAGCCCAGGTTTGTCCAGCAGTACCTTGACGATGTCCTTGGAGATGGGGTCCTTGACCTCGGGGAGGATGGTCTCGATGGAGATGGAACCATAGCGCTGGTACAGGTCCATGAGGCGGAAGTATTTCTGCACCGTCTCCTGGAACCGGGCCAACTGCTCCACCAGTTCGGAGTAGGGGCGGGCCACGTCGCGCATGGCCTGCTCTAGTTGCTCCACCTTCTGGGTGAGCTCGTCGATCTTCTTGCCCTGGTCCCCCTCACCGGCCACGGACCGGATAGCGGCGAGAAACGCTTTTAACCTTAACCCTCATCCATGCCACCGTATGGGTGCCTCCAAACATGCCATCCGTCCCACCCGATGGGTGGGGGTCTTCAGCGACGGCGATCTCCTCTTCACCCAGAACATGGTGCCTGGAGTGAGGGTCTACGGGGAGCGCCTCTTCGACCACGAAGGGGTGGAATACCGGGAATGGGTGCCAAGCCGCAGCAAGCTGGCCGCTTACATGAAGAAGGGCGGCGCCCACTGTCCGATCGGCAGGCGCTCCAAGGTGCTGTACTTGGGAGCGGCCAGCGGGACCACCTCGAGCCATGTCTCCGACATCGTGCTGGACGGTTCGGTCTTCTGCGTGGAGATCTCCCAACGGTCCTTCCGCGACCTGGTCACCGTATGCGAGTCCAGGCCGAACATGGTGCCCATACTGGGGGACGCCACCAGACCGGACGATCTCCGTTTCGTGGTGGAAGGACCGGACGTCCTCTACCAGGATGTGGCCCAGAAGGACCAGGCGGGCATCTTCCTGCGCAACCTCGACGCCTTCGGCATCGGCCAAGGCATGCTGGTGGTCAAGGCACGCTCTGAGGACGTCACCAAGGAACCGAGGGACATCTTCCGCTCGGTGGAGGCGCAGTTCCTGAAGGCGGGGTTCAAGGTCCTGGAAGTGGTCGACCTGGAACCGTACGAGAAGGACCATGCCATGGTGGTGGTGCAAAGGGCATGAGCTTCGTCTACGCCATCGCCTTCTCTGGCCGCAGGTTCCTCATGGTCTACAACCCCAAGCGTCATGGTTGGGAGATGCCCGGGGGAAGGATGGAAGAGGGCGAGACCCCGGAGCAGGCGGTGGTCCGGGAGTTCCTGGAGGAGACGGGACAGGGTTTCCGACCTAGGGCCAAAGCCCCTTTTCGCGACGGGCATGTCTTCGCAGGCGATCTGATGCTCGTCGAGGGCCAGGGGGAGATGGATTGGAGGCTGTTCGGATCATTGCCGGACGAACTGGCCTTCCCGGAGGTGGAATATGTCGAGCAACTGCGGTGGGCCGAGGCGTGCCTTCGCCCTAGGGATTGAGCCCGTTCCCTGACATTAAAGTCTTAAATATTAGTAGTGGAATTGGCTGATGCCTCGCCACAGGTACTTAAACCGTTTAACATTGAAGTTCAAAGAGATGACAATATGGCAAAGATGCACGCCAGAAGAAGGGGGAAGTCAGGTTCCCACCGTCCCATGGTCACGGAGAACCCAGAGTGGGTCCCCGTGCCCCAAGAGGAGATCGTTCAGCTTGTCGTGAAGTTCGGAAAGGAAGGCATGCCCACGGCCAAGATCGGCCTGAAGCTGCGCGACCAATACGCCGTCCCCGACGTCAAGCTGGCCACCGGCAAGACCATCCTGGAGATCCTGGACGAGAACAACCTCTCCCCCAAGCTCCCCGAGGACCTGGTCGCCCTGATGCGCCGGGCCATCGACCTCAACGTACATGTGGTGGCCAACAAGAAGGACGTGGCGAACCGCCGCGGCCTGCAGCTCATCGAGGCGAAGATCCGCCGCTTGGTGAAGTACTACAAGCGCGAGGGCGGCCTGCCCATGGAGTGGCAGTATTCGCTCAAGACCGCCGAGCTGCTCATCGAGTGAGGGCGGATGGACGATATCGTCCAGCTTCCCCCAAACCTCTTCACTGACTTTTCTAGGGCGGCGGAGGCCGTCCGCCGGGCCGTCACGGTCCGGGTCATTTCCCACAACGATGCCGATGGACTGGCGTCCGCCGGGGTCCTCTGCGCCATGCTCCTTGCGGGAGTGCAAACAGTTCCAGTGCACCATGGCCAAGGGCTTCGATGAGAAACTGGTGCGGGAGACGGCCAAGGATGTCGACCTGCTCATCATCTCCGACATGGGGTCCAACAACCTGGACGTCCTTCAGTCGTTGAGCGTCCCGGTGATCGTGCTGGACCATCACCGGCCGGAGAAGGGCGGCGAGAGGTTGATGCACCTCAACCCCCACCTGTTACGGCATCGATGGCGCCATCTCCGGTTGCGCCAGCTCGCTTGCCATGCTCCTTGCCGTGCACGTCTCGGAGAAGAACTGGGACCTGCTCTGGGTGGCCTTCGGCGGCATCATCGGCGATAAGCAGCACCTGCGCGGCCTGAGCGGGATCAACATCTGGCTCTATCAGAACGGGGCCAAGCGGAAGCTCGTCCAGGAACGTCCCGGACAGCTCATCGTGGACGGTAACCTCAAGGACGCCCTGAACAAGACCACCGACCCCTTCATCATGGGCGTCAGCGGCGACAGGGAGGGCGTCAGGAGACTTTTGGACGAGGCGGACGTCCTGGACAACCTCCCATACGAATCGTTGGACGAGGGGCAGCGCATGCGCCTCAACTCCCTCATCATGCTGCGCCTGCTGAGGCAGGGCAGCACCATCGGCAACTTCGAGGAGGTGCTCGCCAACCGCTACTACTTCCCGGAGCAAAGGCAGTTCTCCCAAGACCTGGCCAACGCATTGAACGCCTGCGGCAAGTCCGAGAGGCAGGCGTTGGGCGTGGCGATGCTCCTCGGTGAGGCGGAGGCGGCCAAGGACGCTGAGCGGATGCGGGTGGAGTTCGGGGAGAGCCTGCTGCATGCCTCGGTCGAGGTGAGCCGAAAAGGTCTCATCCAAGGCGCCAACATCCAGTATTTCATCTGCCCCAACCCCGACGTCTCCTCGGAGGCGTGCAGCGTCATGATGCAATGGGTCGGCGACAGGGAGAAGCCCACCCTCAGCCTGGTCCATAAGAACGGCGAGGTCAAGATATCCTCCCGCGCCAACCGCAAGATGGTGGACGAGCTCGGGGTGGACCTGGGCTCCGCGATGAAGGAGGCGGCGGCCAAGGTCGGGGGCGTGGGCGGAGGGCACAACATCGCCAGCGGCGGCAGGGTGCCTCGCGGCCGCGAGGAGGATTTCCTCAATTTGTTGGATGGCATCATCGGTGCCCAGAAGACCGCCAGGGCGGCCAAGTGAGCCGAGCGGCCATGAGTTTTTGGGCGTTCAGCGCCAGGTGACCTCGACCTGGTCGGTGCGGAAGCGCTGGTCTATCTCGGTGTCCTTGACGGTCATGCGCACCCCGCCCTCGTACATGACCAGACCGGTCCAGGCGATCATGGCCCCGTTGTCCATGCACAGGAATCGGTCCGGCACGAAGGTGCTCCCGCCCCGGTCCTGGGCCATCTTCGCCACCATGCCCTGCAGGCGCTTGTTCTGCACCACCCCGCCGCCCAGGAGCACCTCGGACTTCTCGATGTGGGCCATGGCCCGCTCTGTGACCTCGGTGAGCATGGCGAAGCATGTCTCCTGCACGCTGAAGCAGATGTCCTCGATGCTCTCCCCTTTGGCCCGGTGCTGCATGGCCGCGGTGAGGATGCCTGAGAACGCCAGGTCCATGCCCTTGACGGAATAGGGGAGGTCGAGCAGCTTGGAGCCCTCCAATGCGGCCTTCTCTATCTTGGGACCGGCGTAGTAACCGAGCCCGATCTCCCGACCGAGCTTGTCGAACATGTTGCCGATGCCGATGTCCAGCGTCTCGCCGAAAATGCGGTACTTGCCGTTGGCGAAGGCGATGACCTGGGTGTTGCCGCCGGAGGCGTATAGCAGGACCGGGTCCTTGGCCTCGGTCTTGATGCGCCCGATCTCCAGATGGGCGATGCAATGGTTCACGCCGATGATCGGCACCTGGAGCGACAGGGCCAGGGCCCTCGCCCCGGTGGCGACCGTGCGCAGGCATGGCCCCAGACCCGGACCCTGGGAGAAAGTCACCAGGTCGATGTCCTTGAATGATATCCCGGCCTTCTCCACCGCGGCCTTTATCGTCGGGACAAGATGCTCGGCGTGGTGGTTGGCCGCCTCCCGGGGATGGATGCCGCCCTTCTCAGGCTTGTACATCTTGATCTCGTTGGCAAGGATGTCCCCTTTGGCGTTGACGATGCCTACGCCGCAGGTGTGGGCCGTTCCCTCGATGCCGAGCGCGATCATGATGACCTTAACGCACGAACCTAGGTAAAAAAGCGATTCGCCCTAGCAGTTCTCGGAGAGCGCCTTGAGCTTGTTCATGATCACGATGGCGCCTTCGAAGACCTCGTCGTCGACGACGAGGATGGGGGTGGGCTTGTTCAGCAGCTCATAGTAGGCGGCCTCGGCCAGGCCCTCGGCGGTGGAGGTGTCCACGATGTCCACCTTCAGACCTTCCGGCAGGCGTTCCTTGACGTAATCGCACTTCTGACAGGCGGGCTTGGTGAAAAGTAAGATCTCTGGCATCTTGTTCAGCCGCAGGTGATGCGAGAGCCCAATAAAAAATTATTCGTTCTCACCAGGACAAGTGACGTAGGGACTGCCAGTGCTTTCAGGACGATAACGAAAGACATATAGAGTAGAACGCTTTACTGCGACAACGCACGGGCTCATGGTCTAGTGGCTATGACGTTTCCCTGACACGGAGAAGGTCGCCGGTTCGAATCCGGCTGAGCCCACTCATCTTCTCATCCAGACATTTATTTTCTGATTTCAATTCAATCCTTTTCGGTCCTGATAGCTGGCTCGAGCAATGGCCCTGGCACCCATCGACATGCAAGGGAATTTGATCATCGTTAACCGATATCCTAAACGCCATTTCCCATTCCGGTGTGTTTCTTGCCTTCTCATCTTCCTACGAATCCAGATCATTTTCGACCCAATGTTCCGTGGTGGATGCCCATCACATAAATAGAAAATTACTGCTTTCGGGAGCATGAGCATTTCGAAGAATGATATTAAAAAGCAAAAGGCAGGAAAGAATGAAAAGATGGCAGCTTTGGAGAGCAAGGCTGCATCGGGCAGTGGGGCAGCGAAGAAGAAGCTGGCCAAGATGAAGAAGAAATGACCCTCAATGTTTTACAATTTTTTATTGATGCCATTGAATATTTTATCAACCATGTTGGATAATTCGTATTGATGCAGAAGAAGGCAAGGGGGGAGTGATGGGGGGGGGGAATTGTTTTGTCCAGTGGATTTCAACTACGTCCCCCACACCCCCTATGACCTACTTTGGCGTTCTTCCTACCAGAGAATACGAAATTTCACTTATCGATGACGGTGTTCAAACGTCCGATGGAACCATTTGATGATTACACCCATCAATCATACTTTTCGACCGAGAGGTTACGATTGCGAAAAATGGTCCTCGAGGACGCGGAGACCTTGTTTGCCACCAAATCGAACCCCCGAGTGACCTGCCTATATGGGGAATCGCCTCATCGTTCCATCGAGGATACGAGGAAGTGGGTCCGGGAGTGCATCGATGCCACCGAAAAACATTCTGCCATGATCTGGACCATTGAATCGATGCCAAACGACCAGGTCATCGGCATGGTCTGTCTCTGGAACTTCCATCTTCTAAACCATTGCGCAGAGCTGGGTTACGAGCTTGATCCGGACCATTGGAGGCAGGGCATCATGACCGAGGCCCTTATGCCCATCATCACCTATGGTTTCACGGTGGTGGGCCTGAACAGGTTGGAAGCGGTCCCGTTGGCCATCAATGTCGGGTCGCGATCGCTGTTACATAAATATGGGTTCAAGGAGGAAGGCGTCCTTCGCGAGCGGGTGTTCTACGATGGACGATATTTTGATGAGGTTTACTTCGCGCTCCTAAAGAAGGATTGGAGTGGGACCGGGACCACCTCCTGATATGATCGCCGTCCTAGCGAGCTATGTAAGCATCGAAATAATGATGACACCAGTCTGACCGTGGCCCAAGGGAGCGAGAGATAGGATTATAATCATCCCAGTGACATCCCAACGGTCCGGGGAACATGGAGAACGCAGATGTCGCCCGATGGCTGATGGAGAACGCTGGGCCTGTGATCAGGTATCGGTTATCTAAAGGGCATGATCAAGATGGAAACAGGGCGATCGCGGAATTGACCGAGTCTGTTGGCCTCCCCACTGGTGAGGTCCTGGCTCGAAAGTATCCCAAGCGAGTGCGACCGTCATACCCTGCACGGGGCCATCCCTCAGGTCTTCGAGAACGCCATGGGGAAATTGTTCGAGTTCGGATTGAGAAAGGGCGTGCAGGTCCTGGACGATCGGGTCGCTCCGTTCCAACGATGGATGGAGGAGCAGATGGACCTCCCCCACCAGGGCCATCTCCCGGTCTTTCATCGGACCATCTGCGCCGCGTTCCTGACCATGCTGGGTTACGAGGATGGGGCGGTCGATGCCTGGGTCAGGCATCGCTTGGACAGGGTCTACGATTTTGCCAGGAGACCTGATTCGAGCATGCGTACGTCCCTCAGGACACCCTCCCGGGATACCCCAAGGCCTTCCGACGGTCCCCTCTGCTCAACCCAGACCTCTATCCCGATGATGATCTGAAACTGCCCTGGATCTATGACCTGTACGCGTTCCTCCATTCCAAGGGCATCATGGGCGATGAGGACCGGAGGTCGAAGGTCGAGACGGTGATCAAACTGGTCCTAAGTCCCGAATACCAATCGCTCTGGCCGGGATACGGCGTCGTTCGACACGATGGGCAATATTACATGATGGGTTGGAGCGTCCATCTGCCAGGGTACCAGGGGGAATATGTGACGGGAAGGGAATTCGCCCGCATGCTCCTCCTCCTCGAGCTGTTAGGCAGGTCCAGACAGGCGCCATGGCACGATTGGTACAGAAGGTCGGTCAAGATCATGGAGGACCGCCTGGAGGTGGGGCATGTCAGATACTTCTCCCGCACCGACCTGCCAGAGAGCAACAATGGCGTCTGGGTCCTGGGGATGCGCATGGGATTGGAGGAAAAGAGGCGTTCGGTGAAGGCCTTGGAATGTGAGTCGTTGTTCCGGTGCCTGCAGATACGCAGGCTCAATGTCGATTTTGAAAAATAAAAAAAATGATGGTCCTCTGGACCATTTATTGAAAAGGTTCAACCCTTGTTCTTGATGAGGATGACCTCGATTATGGTCACCGCCTTGTCCTCAGGGATCTCCAGGATCTGCTGGATCTTGGTGAGGATCTCCTTCTCCTTCCCGCCCAGCTCCCCGTCGGCCAATGCCAGGTCGGTCGCGACCGCGAACGCGGTCTCCTTCAGGTCCTTCGGCAAGGACTCCTTGGCCATGTTGACCAGTTCGTCGACGCCCTGCTTCTTGATGATCTGAACGAGCTTGTTCAACATGGCGCCCATCTGGTTGCCGTTGTAACCAGAGAAGAGCTTCATGCGCACCAGGCTGACGACGAGGCCGTTGGCCTCCTCCTCGGTGATCATCCCATCCGCTGCGACCGCGGCCAAGGCCACGGCGGCGAAGGATTCCTCCTTGGTCAGTTTGGTGTTCTCTGCTTCCTTAACTCCTTTCACTTTGTCAAACAGTCCCATTGTTCATCCCTCCCATCTTCATGGGTCAGATATCTCACCCCCATCGCCGTTGAGAGCGTAGGGGATAAGCAGGCCGATGAATTCCTCATTTTGAATAAATCTTTCGCTATTACCTCGGAACGCTATTGCTATCGGAACTAGTGGGAAGATGGCCTGATCGATGGACCGGCTTACCTGAGCAGGTAGGCCTTTATGTCCTGGCGGACCAATAGATAGATCACGAACATCGGTGCAATGACCAGTATCACATAGCGGAAGAAGGTCTGCGTGTCCTCGTACCCCAGGGCGAGGATGGCCGCCATGCCCACCACCGTCGTAGCGACGGAGGCAAGGATGCCGGTCATCCATGAGAAGGACTTGGCGCGAAGGAAGCCCCATAGTAAAAGGAACGACAGCAATGCCAGGGCCATGAAGGCCATGCTGAAGATGGTCAGCGCCTGGGATGGGTCGTCCAACACCCATGCCGGGGCATCGGGGCCGATGAGCCCCAACCTGTCCGATTCCGACCCGGTGGCGACCGCCACGATCATGATGACCGAGCTGTAGAAAGTGAGGATCGAGATCAGGAACTCGACCGTCATCAGGTATATCAGGTCATAGGGTTTCCGCTGCCGGACCATGTCGTTGCGATTGGCTAGGTGATATTTAATCTTGGCCGGTGAGGCACCATTACCCTTCCTCGCTCGGATTTTATTTGGACATGTCTTTGGGAGCTGGTGCCATTCCTTTGGCCATGAAAAGACCGAGAGGGACGAGTATCCCAGCGGCCAATCTCTTGCCCAAGGAAATATGGGTCTCGTAGTAGAAGTCCCTCTTCCCTTGGTAGAACTCATAATCGGCCGGCAGATGTTCTTTTAGCTCTGGCGCCACCTTGGAAAAGAAACGGAAGCGCATGTACTCCTGGAAATCGGGGCTCGGCGAAGGTCCTTTGGTGGTCATGTCCTTGTATAGAGCTTGGGCCGCCCCCTGGATCGCCCTATCGTTCTTGTCCTGCATCTTCTGGTTGATGGGCCAGGGAGGGATCGCCACCGACAAACGTTCGACGATCCTCGCCCCGCCCAAGGATATGCTCAAGGCGCGCAGGGTATGCTTCAGGCCCGCACCGCCATTGGCGACGACCAGGGTGCTCTGGTGGAAGAAGCGGGGCCGGTGGTTGGTATAGGCGAACCGGTCCATGAAGTTCTTGAACAGACCGCTCACGTTCTGCACATACCCGGGGGAGACCAGGATCAGCCCGTCCGCTGCCAGCATCCTTCGCTCCAGGTCCTCCCTCCCGTCCTTGAGCGGACAGTGAGCCTCGCCTTTGGAGATGCAGGTGAAGCATCCTTTGCATGGCAGCAGCCCGACATCGACGAGATGGACATATTCCACCTCGACATCGCCAAGCGCTTTGAGCCTGCCCTCCAGGCTCTTGACCACGCCATAACCGCCACCATGACGGCGGGGGCTGCCCAGGACCGCGATGACCTTCATTGCCATGGCCGATGGCATCGACCGAACAGGATTTCAAGGTTGTTGAAAAAGCAAGACCGTTCTGATAAAAATCATCGTCATGGAAGAAGAATAAATTATTAAAGGTCAGCAAAATAGTTGTCATCTAGTGGTTGGGTTGGAAGGGGCGAATACCAAAGTGACAGATGAACAATCGATCAAAGGTCCTTCATCGAGGAGAAAGAAATGGATGGTGGTCTTGGTGGCCTTGTCCATAATCGGTGTCATTGGATTGGCCTCGATGCTCCTGGTAGATTGGCAGGACGACGACGAGGGGCCCTATGAATTCCATAGCGATGAATATGTCAACTATTCCATCGCTGGTGAGTTCGACGATAATTCCCCGGTTAACGGCTCTTTCCACATGCTGCCTTACAATGGTATTTTCGAGTTCAGGTTGGATGCGTGTTCCGCCCGAGTTTAATCAAAGCTTCGGTGGTCCTAACAATAGGCTGGATCTGTGGAACCTATTCTCGCAAAGGAGTACGAGTATCACTACTACTTCATCGGGAATGAGAAGATATCGACCCCGTTCGGTGAAAAAGCAGTGAGGACGATAATCGGTCCGTGTGGCAATTCCACCGTAATAATCAACGCCGGTTTGCAATCATCCCTTGTATATCGCATAATTGTGGTGAATCCAGCCTACCATTACACGATCTTCATGAACGAGACCAATAGTCCTGGCATCTGAGATTGCGATGAACGGTATTGGGAAAACCACGCTGAGGCCCTGAACGTCGTAAAAGCTGATGCCACCGGCTATGGTGTTGGCCCTGATAGAATGGATGTTGGTCTGGGGTTTGGTTGAGGTCGGCACCGACCAGTCCCTGAAATATCGAATCGAAGGGATGAACGGAACCATGTACATGCTCTCGATGAGCGACGTACATGAGATCGAAGACAGCGGTATGTTCCATTACAACTCCACTTTGTCATTGATCAGAGCCAACGGAACGGTGGATGTCCCGGTGATGAAGGGCGTCTATTACTTTTTCTTCTTCATGGACAGGTCCGAGGACATCGAGGGCGAGGAACATGGTTGGCTATACATGTACTGGGGGTCCAGAGATAATTAGAGACCCTTTGATCTTACAAATGGACCAGAAATGCTTCGCTACCTCACAGTGAGGGCTCGATCACGTACTTGCACATGTTGAAATTGGAACCGAAGGTCTCCTTCTCCACCACGCGCAACGGCATGTTCAGCTTCGATTCGAACATGGCCTCGAGCATGCCCTCGTTCAGAAGACAGAGGGTGCGTCCGACGTCGGGCGCCTTGGAGCAGTCGTACTCGTCCTTGATGATGAGCGTGACCGGGTGCACGGAATAGACCACGACCTCGCCCAGCTCGTGCTCCTTGTAGAACTCCTTGACCTCCTGGATGAGGCCTTCCACATTGGTGGACTTGAACCGCTTCGCCACCTCGGTCCCGATCTGCCGCCCGATGTCCTTCAGCACCGGGTCCATGTTGAAGCCGATGGCCTCCATCCCGATGACGATGGAACGGATCATGCCCTTCAAGAAGGTGGACGGGGTACCGATGCTGCGGGCGATGGTGTTGCTGACCGCCTTCTTCAGCTCCTCCCGTGGCACCACCGAGGAACCGACCGGCCTTGAGATGAGATAGAATATCTTGCGTCGATTGTCGTGCGGGTCGTCCCGGTAACCGATCAGACCCTTCCACCACCATCTTGTCAAGGTGCACGGACAGGGTGGATTGCGCCTTCCCGGTGAGGGCGGCGATCTCGCTCAGGCTAAGGTCCCGGCGTTGCAGCTCGGCCAATATCTTCTGCCTTACTGGATTGGATATCTGGCGCAGCCCCGTCGAGGTCGAATACACGTCAAAATCCGATGGTTTCTTATTCATCTCCTAGCCAACATTCTGATTAATGAAGCCAGTTAATAAAGATATTGTTGTGAGACGAAATATCGGAAATCTGCCCACCCATTGCAGTAAGAACAATTTTCTAATCCCTCCGCCCTCACTCGCATGAGAAGATGAAGATAAGGCTAGATGGCAAGGTCCAGGACCGCCGGGCGCTATGGCTCGAGGGCGACAAGGTGCGCATGATCGACCAGCGGCTGCTCCCCCACCAAGTGGTCCTTTTGGACATCTACAACTGCGAGGACATGGCGGAGGCCATACGCAACATGACCGTTCGGGGCGCGCCCGCCATCGGCGCGGCGGCGGCCTACGGAATGCTCTTGGCCAAGAACCAGGGCATGGACCTGCAGGAAGCGGCCACGGCTGCTCAAGTCCACCAGGCCCACCGCCCACGACCTCTTCTTCGCCGTGGACTTCATGCTGGAGATCGATGGCCAAGGGCGAGGACGCCAAGGAGGCGGCCGACCGTTACGCCGACACCATCGTGGAGAAGTGCCGTCTGATCGGCGAGCATGGGGAGGGATTGATCGCCAGCGGGGCCAGGGTGATGACCCATTGCAACGCCGGGGCCTTGGCGACCCTGGACCACGGCACGGCGCTGGCGCCGATCCGCGCGGCGTGGAGGAAGGGCAAGCCCCTCTTCGTCTACGTCTCCGAGACCAGACCGCGCTGGCAGGGCATGAAGCTCACCGCCTTCGAGATGGTGGAGGAGGGCATACCCCATGCCATCATCCCGGACGGGGCGGCGGGCCATTTCCTGCGCCTGGGCACCGACATCGTCATCGTCGGGGCCGACCGCATCGCCGCCAACGGGGACTTCGCCAACAAGATCGGCACCTTCGAGAAGGCCGTCCTGGCCCATGAGCTGGGCGTGCCTTTCTACACCGCGGCGCCCATCTCCACCTTCGACCTGAAGATGGAGAGCGGCAAGGACATACCCATCGAGAACCGGTCGCCCACGGAGGTGACGGAGGTGGACGGGCGTCTCATCGCGCCGAAGGGGTCGGCGGCGTTGAACCCGTCGTTCGACGTCACGCCGCACAAGTACGTCACCGGCATCATCACCGAGATAGGCGTCATCAAGCCATCCGAGGTCCATAAGGTCAAGGGGGCGCGGATGTCATGAAGGACGAGAAGGCGAGGAAGGAGCTGGTCCATTATGGGAAGCTGCTCTACGAGAAGGGGCTCGTGAGCGGACTGGCGGGCAACATCAGCCTGAGGATGGAGGGAGGTCGTATGCTCATCACCCCCTCCGGAGTGTGCAAGGGCATGCTGGAGGCGGAGAAGCTGGTGGAGATTGACATCGCCACCGGGGAGGTGGCGGCCGGAGGCAGGCCCAGCATTGAGACGCCATTCCATCTGGCCTTCTATCGAGGACGACCGGACGTTGGTGCGGTGGTGCACTACCCATCCGGAGTTCTGCACCGTCCTTGCCTTGGCCAGCGAGCGGTTGCGCCCGGCGCTGACGCCGGAATCGCTGCTGTACTTGGGAAAGGATATACCTTTGATCCCATACACCACCCCGGGCACGGAGGACCTGGCCCGCTCCATCGGTGAGCCTATGTCCTGGAGCAACGCCTACCTGCTGGAGAAGCATGGCGCCATCACGGTGGGCCGCGACGTGCGGGAGGCGTTCCATCGCATGGAGGCCATGGAGTTCCTGGCCAAACTGCAGTACCGGGTCAATGTCATCGGGGGGGCGGCCGACCTTCCCCCTGAAGAGGTGGCGCGCATCATGAGGTCGAAGTTAGCATAAAGGAAGGGCATCGAAATGATACTGGTCACCAAGTGGTTCGGGGTGTTCCTCTGCGACGAGCAGAGCGTGAAGCGACATGAGCTGTTCGAGAAGGACGCCAAGGCCATCGCCAAGAAGCTGGCGGCCGTGCAGCGCGGCGAGATACTGCCAGAGGAGCGGAGGCTGGCCCAGAAGCGCATGAAGGTGGCCGAGCCCCGACTCTCCAAGCTGGGAAAGCCGGTGCTGTTCGACTCCTCTTTCATCAAACCTCAGGACTACGGCCTGGAGCCGCAGTTCATGCAGAAGGTCATGGTCGAGCTGGGCAAGGTCAGGACGCGGGAGCCGTTGGGCGAGGACCGGTGCGTGGCCCAGGCCATCCGCGCCACCGACGACCTGATCGAGACCATCAACCTCATGAGCGAGCGATTGCACGAGTGGTACGGGCTGCACTTCCCCGAGCTGGCCGATTACGCCCAGGACCTGCGCTATGCGGAGCTGATCGCCAAGCATGGCTCACGGGACAGGATATTGGTGGAGCTGGGCATGGAGCTCGAGTCCGTGGGATCGGAGATGCTCGAGGACGACCTGGAGACCATCCGCTCCTTCGCCTCCGGTCTGGAGGCCATGTACCGACGCAAGGAGGCGTTGGACCGATACATCCTGGAGAGCATGCAGAAGGTGGCCCCCAACCTGACCCACCTGCTGTCGGCCAACCTGGCGGCGCGCATGATCTCGATCGCTGGAGGACTGGGGCGATTGGCGCGGTTCCCTTCCAGCACCGTACAGCTGCTGGGAGCGGAGAAGGCCCTCTTCCTGCACCTGAAGACCGGCAAGCGGCCCCCCAAGCACGGTGTGATCTTCCAACACCCCATGGTGAACCGGGCGCCATACTGGCAGAGGGGCAAGGTGGCCCGCAGCCTGGCGGCCAAGGCCAGCATAGCCGCCAAGGTCGACTTCTACAAGGGCGACTTCATCGGCGACAAGCTACTGGCCGACATGGAGGCGAGGGTGGTCGAGGTGAAGGAGAAGTACCCCGAGCCCCCGCGCCGGGTTTCCAGCCCGCAGAGCCAGCCAAGAGTGCCGCAGCGGCCGGTTAAAAGAGGCAAGGTTTATAAATCAAAGTAGGATTGACGGGTAGATTGTTATGTCGTGGACGCAGCAAGAGGTCCGTGAGCTGAAAGAGGGCCGTTACATGCTCATCGATGAGGAGCCCTGCAAGATCATCTCCATATCCACATCCAAACCCGGTAAACATGGCGAGGCCAAGGCCAACATCGACGCCGTTGGCATCTTCGACAAGAAGAAGCGCAGCGTGGTGTTCCCGGTGAAGCACAGGGTGCAGGTCCCCATGATCGACAAGCGCAAGGCGCAGATCCTGGCGGTCGGGGGCAACGAGGTCCAGCTGATGGACCTGGAGACCTTCGAGAACTTCTCCCTGGCCGTTCCAGAGGAGTTCCAGGGACAGCTCCACTCCGGAGAGGAGATCATGTACCTGGTCGCCATGGAGCGCCGCATGATCACCAAGGTCTGAGACCTGTCGACTCGGCAAGTCGAAACGACTTCCCCTTCCACTATTTTTCAACCCGTTCTCCGAACGCAGCGTGCTACTTCTTGTCTTTGGTAAAGGCTAAAGCATCGTTCCGCCCATCCTCGGCCGATATCACATGACCGCACCCATCCTGGAGGTCTATGAGGGCCTCCTTACCCGTTCCAAGAAGCTCGTCCTGCTCTCGTCCGCCATTGGGATACTGCACTGGGACATGGAGACGAAGATGCCAGAGCGCGGCCTGGAGCAAAGGAGCGAGCAACTGGCCGTCCTGGACGTCATCGCCCACCAGGAACTGGTCGGCCCGGAGGTGGCGAGGATGTTGGACGCCATCGAGGCGCACCAGGACCTCGGCTCGCTGGACCAGGCGCAGCGCCGCAACGTTCACCTCTTCCGCAAGGCCTACGACGAATCGGCCCGGTTGCCGGAGAGCCTGGTGGCCGACCTGTCCAAACAGTCCGCCCTGACCGTCGCGGCATGGAAGAAGGCCAAGGCGGCCCAGGACTTCAATCTGTACCGCTCCGAGCTGGCGCGCATGATCGAGCTGAGGGCACAGGCGGCGGACATCATGATGCAGGTGAAGGGCACCAGGACGCCGTACGACGCCTTGCTTGATTCCTACGAACCGGGCATGACCGCCGATCGCGTCACCGAGGTGTTCGATGGCATGCGCAAGGGCTTGAAGAAGGTCTTGGACAAGATCGAGGGATCGGGGTTCGAGCCGGACGTGTCCATAACCGAGCGCAAGGTGCCCATCGAGGCCCAGAGGCGGATCAGCGACCTGGCCATGGAGTTCGTCGGTTACGGGCCCGAAGGAGGGCGTCTGGACGAGACCGAGCACCCCTTCTCCACCGGTTACTATGACGATGTCAGGATCACCACCCATTACTTCGAGGACCGGTACACCTCCAGCCTGTTCAGCGTGCTCCATGAGGCGGGGCATGCCCTGTACGAACAGAACCAACCCCCGGCATGGAAGTACCAACCGATCGGTGCTGCCGCCAGCTACGGAATACATGAGTCCCAGAGCCGGTTCGTGGAGAACATCGTCGGCCGAAGCCCGGAGTTCCTGCGTTACATGCTGCCCCGGTTGCGCTCGGTCACCAACGGGGCGCTGGAAGGGGTCGGGTTGGAACAGTTCGTGGCCGCAGTCAACCTGGTGGAGCCGAGCCGCATCCGCATCGAGGCGGACGAGGTCACCTACGGCATGCATGTCATCATAAGGTTCGAGATCGAGAGGGACCTGTTCTCGGGCAGGATCGGAGTGGACGATCTGCCCCAGGTCTGGAACCAGAAGTACAAGGACTATCTCGGTGTCGATGTCCGTCACGACTCGGAGGGCGTGATGCAGGACACGCATTGGGCCTCCGGCTACTTCGGCTACTTCCCCAGCTATGCGCTGGGCAACATCTACGGGGGTATGTTCCTAGATAAGATGGACCGGGCTTTGCCGGATTGGAAGAAGGGGGTCGAGGCGGGAGATTTCGCCCCGGTCAAGAACTGGCTGGTGGAGAACGTGCACCGCAAGGGCAACCTCTACGACCCGGCCGACCTGGTCAAGACCGTGACCGGCAAGGACCTGGACATCAGGCCGTTCCTGAAATACCTGGATGCGAAGTTCTCTGCCATCTATGGGTATTGACGGGAGATGAAAGGCAGGGGTGCGAGGTTCAGTCGCCCTCGCATTCCTTGACGGCTTCCCTGAGGGCCTTCTCGCACTCGTCCCCGATGCGCTTGGCCGCCTGGTCGGAGCGGGCCTCGGAGTAGATGCGGAAGATCGGCTCCGTGCCTGAGGGCCTGATCAATGCCCATCCCTCGTCGAAGTAGACCTTGATGCCGTCGGTGGTGTCCACCCTCATGCCGTCGAAGCGCATGAGGAGCTCCTCGACCACCTGGTCCTTGACGCCGGGCGGGGTGTGCATCTTGCGCTTGTCCAGGGCGTAGCCGGGGATCGAAGCGGCCAATCGGGAGAGGGGGCCGTCCTTGGCTATTATCTCCAGGACCTTGGCCATGGTCATGGCCGCGTCCCGGCAATACTGGTGCTCCGGGAAGATGAGCCCTCCGTTCTCCTCGCCGCCGAAGATGGCCTTGACCTCGATCATCTTGCGAGCCACCACCGGTGAGCCGACCTTGGTATAGACGACCTCCCCCCCAGCGGACCTGACCACGTCCTCCAGACAGGAGGAGGTGCTCACCGGCGTGACCACCGTGCCGCCGCCCCTCTCGGCGACCACATAGCGGGCCACGATGGCCAGGGACCGGTCTCCGTAAAGGTAGTTGCCCTTGTCGTCCACGAAGATGCAGCGGTCCGCGTCGCCGTCGTGGGCGATGCCCAGGTCGGCACCGGTCACCTTGACCATCTCCACCAGGTCCCGGAGGTTCTCCGGGGTGGGCTCGCTCTCGTGGCCAGGGAACGTCCCCTGCGGGTTGGCGTTCAGGGTGATCGCCTTCACTCCCAAGGACTCGAGGAGCTGGGGGGAGGTGGCCGACCCGGCTCCGTTGGCGCAGTCCAGCACCACCTTCAGCTTGGCGTCCTCGATGGCGGCATGGTCCACCTGTCGCCTCACCACCGTGATGTAGGTCTGTCCCACACCGGTGATCGGCCTCATCGAACCGACCGTGCGCCAGCTCTTCTGGGCGAAGCTCTGGTTGAAGTAGATCGCCTCGATCATCTCCTCCTTGTGGCGGGGCATCTCCGTGCCGTCATAATCGACGCACTTGATGCCGTTGAACTCGGGAGGGTTGTGGGAGGCGGTGATCATCACCCCGCCCTTCACGGCGGAGCCCTTCACGTAGTACTGCAGCGCCGGGGTGGGCAGCATGCCCAGGTCCAGCACCTCCACGCCGGAGGCCATCAGGCCCGCGGAGACGGCGCTCTTGATCATGTGGGCCGAGGTGCGGGTGTCGGTGGCGATGGCCACCTTGCCGCCCATGAACGTGCCGATGGCCTTGCCGACGTCCAAGGCGAGCTGGACGCTCATGTCCTCGTTCACCACTCCCCGTACCCCGTTGGTGCCGAACAACCTCTCGCTCATCGCAAACGCCTCATCTTGAATGGAACTGGTCGCTTATGACCAAAATGTGCAGCATGTCCACGGCGTCCTTGCTGGAATCGGAGGATTCCTCCAGGCAGCGCAGCATGTCCATGAGGAGATAGACGCCCTTGGGGTCCAGCTCGGTCAGCAAGATCTCCTTCTTGATGTTGAAGTACATGTCGTCGATGATGTGCTCCAGAACGCCCACCGCCTTCTCCTGGCTCATCACCATCTCGGCGTTGACGCCCAAGGCCTCCACGCTCTGGCGCATGGCCTTGGCGGCCTTCTCCAATTCGGAGGTGAGCTCGAAGAAGCGTTTCCATAGATGCTGGGGAACGTGCACGTTCGCCTCGATGGCCAGCTGCAGGTTCCGAGAGGCCTCCTTGCCCCAATCGGCCACGTCCTCCATGCGCCGGACCAGGTGCATGAGGTCCTCGCGCTCCTTGGAGGCCAGGTCTCCCTTGGCCAGCTCCTCGGACATGCGTTCCTCGACGTTGTCCGCCTCCTTCTCCGAGTAGCCCATTCGCTTCAAGGCCTCCAGCGCCTTGTTGTGGTCGTTGTTGGCCATCGCCCCGAAGGCGCGGTTGACCTCAGTGACGGTGTCGCACACCTTCTCCGCATGGTCCCTTATGCCTTTGGCTATGACCGATTCCCTGCGCTTGCCGAACCAATCTGTCATAGAACCTTTTTCACTCAAGGCTGATCGCCTCCTCGACCCCTTCCCGCGGACGGGGGAACAGCACTGCCGCTCTCTTGTTGACCATCAGATAAATGTCTTGCCCTATTTGATAGAGATGTCCATCGGTTATCGGAACATCGAAGTTCATTTCATCATCGCCCTCTGTCGTCGCCTTGATGCGCCAATATGTGCCCATGTAGATTGAGCCAGTGACCTTGGACCTCAGTCCGGTGGTGAAGGGGTACACGAACTCCGGCCGGACCGAGACCACCACCGGATCGCCGAGCTCCAGCCTCGACCCCATGACATCGATGGTGGAACCTTCCCGGACCTCGACCCGGGTCAGGCCGTCCACCTTCTCCCTCACCCAACCCTCCAGGAAGTTCGATTCGCCGATGAAGTTGGCCGTGAACAGATGCTTGGGCTGGGAGTAAAGCTCCTCGGGGGTGCCGGCCTCCACGATGCTGCCTGCCCTCATGAGCACGATCCGGTCCGAGACCGTCATCGCCTCCTCCTGGTCATGGGTGACGTGGATGGTGGTGAGTCCGAGCGCCTTGGTCAATCGGCGCAGCTCGTAGCGCAGGTCCACCCTCACCCGGGCGTCCAGGGCGGACAGCGGTTCGTCCAGCAGCAATAGGTCGGACCCGCTGGCAAGGGCCCGGGCCAAGGCCACCTTCTGTTGCTCCCCGCCGGACATCTCGTCGGGGAACATGGCCATCCGGTCCAGCAACTTGACGAGCTGGAGATGCTCCCGGGCCACCTTTTCCTGCATCTCCTTGTCCGCCCCTTTCGCCCGGCTGCTGTAGGCGACGTTCTGGGCGGCGTTCAGGTTGGGGAACAACGCGATGTTCTGGAAGACGTAACCGATGCCCCGTTCCTCGATGAGCACGCCATGCATGTCCTTTCCACGAAGGAATACCTTGCCCTGGCTAGGTTCGATGATACCGGCGATCATGCGGATGAGTGTGGTCTTGCCGCACCCCGAAGGGCCGAGGATGGTGACATATTCCTTGTCCCGGATCACCAGGTCCACCCCGCCCACGGCCACCACTTTTCCGTAGGTTTTGCCCAATCCTTCCAAGCGTACCTCAGGCATCAGTCCACCCTCAGCTCCTCCGTCAGCCCGTTCTCGGGCAGCGGGAACACCGTGGCCTTCTCCCAGGCCCAGCGCACGTTCACATCGTCCCCCACCGCCAGCTTGCCCATCCTCCAGGAGGGCACCTTGGAGCTGATCAGCCCCACCCCTGGCACTTGGACGTCGATGAAAAGGAACTTGCCTTCGAACAGTATCCTTTCGATCCTTCCCTGCAGGGGGCCTGGCCTCCTCCTTGCTGATATCGGTGTTGCCCACCTTGATGCCGACCACCACCTCCTGCCCGATGGGGAACTGGCACGCGCGGGCATGCAGCTCCCGACCATCGGGGAGGCGGACCGTGGTGTTCCCGGCCTTGGCCTCCACCTTCCCGGTGAAGAAATTGGATTGGCCCACGAAATTGGCCACGAAAGGTGAGTTGGGATTGTCGAATATCTCGCCCGGGGTGCCCACCTGCACGATCCTCCCCTGTCTCAGGACGGCGATGCGGTCGGCCATGACCAAGGCCTCCTCCTGGTCGTGGGTGACGTGGATGGTGGTGAGCCCGAGCGTTTTGGCCAAGGAACGGAGCTCATGGCGGAGGTTGATGCGCAATCGCGCGTCCAAGGCGCGCAAAGGCTCGTCCAGCAGGAGGATCTCGGTGCCGGAGGCCAAGGCCCGGGCCAATGCGGTGCGCTGCATCATGCCCCCGCTCAGTTCCTTGGGCAGAGCGTCGGCCCGAGAGGAGAGTCGGACAATGTCCAGCATTTCGGCCAGAAGATGTTTCTGTTCCTCATCGGGCATGCCCCTGAGCTCCGGTCCGAAGAGCACGTTCTCGGCCACGGTCATGTGCGGAAAGAGCGAGTAGGTCTGGGAAAGCATGACCGCCCCCCGGTCCTCCGGCTCCCACCTGGTGATGTCCTTGCCATCAAGGAAGACCGCTCCCGAATCGGGGAGGGTGAGGCCGCAGATCAGGCGCAGCATGGTGGTCTTGCCCGACCCGGTGGGGCCGAGGATGCACAGGTACTCCCCATCGAGCACCTCCAGCTCCAGACCATCGGCGGCATGGATGTCGCCGTAGGACTTCTTGACCCGGTCCATGGTGATCGACGGCATCAGCCTGCCCTCCTCTTCCTGGTGATGACCCTGAGCGCCATCATGAAGGCGAATGAGACCACGATCAGCACGATGCAGGCCAAGGCCGCCATGTAGAACTGCTCCTTGTTGATGAGCTCGACGATATAGACCGGGGCGGTGTTGACGGACGTGCCCGCCACCGCGATGGTGGCGCCGGTCTCGCCAAGGCTCCTGGTGAAGGCCATTATAGCGCCGGCCAGGACCGAGGCCTTGATCATCGGGAAGAGGACCTTGCGGAAGGTCTGGAGGCGTCTCGCCCCCAGGGTGCGGGCGGTGTCCTCATAGGCCGCGTCGACCTCCTCCACCGCCCCCTCGACGTTCCTGACCACCAGGGGATAGGTGAAGGCGATGTGGGCGAAGATGACCAGGAGGAACGGGATGGCCGATATGAACGGAGC
Organism: Methanomassiliicoccaceae archaeon; assembly: GCA_963827905.1. GTDB lineage: Archaea > Thermoplasmatota > Thermoplasmata > Methanomassiliicoccales > UBA472 > JACXTP01. The sequence continues at coordinate 35,714 of CAWHCB010000003.1, read as the reverse complement.
CCCGCCCCAGAAGATGCCGAGGGAGTACCCCAGAGCGGCCGTGGGGACGATCAACGGTATGTTGACCATCACGTCCAGGAACTGAGGGAGCCGGCCCTTCTTGTTGCGGGCGATGTACAGCGCCAGGGGTATGCCGAGGAATATGTCCACCAAGGTGACCACGCCGGCGATGATGAAGGAATTGGCCAGGCTCTCCCAGAAGGTCTGCCAATCGCCCTGGGAGGCGGTGGCGGTGAACACATATGCGAAGATGAAGAAGGAAGGTATGAGCACGATGATGATGAGGAAGGCGCCGCTGAAACCGTCCTTCAACTTGGGGGCGATGCCCCGGGACAGTATCTTCTCCCATTTGGGCCAGACCTTGCCCGCGGGCAATCTTACCTTCATGACCACCAGCTTGAGCGCCACCAGGAGCACCAAGGAGAGGGCGATCAACAGGATGCTGATGAAGGCCAGGGGGGCGGCGAGGTCGGGATTGAGGTTGAGGCCCGCCTTGAGGGTGCCGATGAGGGTCGGCCCGGTCTGGAAGTTCTGGGAATTGGCCATGGTGGCCAACGCGATCATGGTGCCGCCGGTCTCGCTCAGGCTGCGCGCCATGGCCAGGATGATGCCGGTCACCAGGCCGGCGCGGAACAGGGGCAGGGTGATGGTGCGGGCCGCGGTGAGCTTGCTCGCCCCCAGGGTCTGGCCGGCCGTCTCATAGGTCTGGTCGATCTGCTCCAGGATGGCGGCCAACGAGCGCACCATGTAGGGGTAGGAGAAGACGACGTGGAGCAGCAACACCAAGATGAAGGGGCTGGATATCTCGCCCACGGCGAACCAAGGGGCCTCCGCCGATGGTTTGGACACGGCCCAGAATATGGCCGCGGAGAACCCCAGGGCGGCGGTGGGCACGGCCAAGGGCATGTCGATCAAGGTATCCAGGAACTGCTTGCCCCGGAACTCCTTGCGCACCAGGATCCAGGCCATGGGCAGGCCGGTTATGATGTCGATCACGACGACGATGGCGGCGATCTCGAACGAGGCCACTATGGCATCTTGTATCAGCTGGACCGTGGCCGGGTCGTCGAAGACGTATTTCTGGATGAGGTCCCAGTCCGTGACGGTGTAGCTCAATATCCATATGGTGGGCAGGACGATGAAGAGGATGAAGAAAATGATGACGAAGCCCAGCCAGCCGTTCCGGAAGTTACGGCTGTTGATCCAAATTTGGAATCCTTGCTGAGGCTTCTCCGCCAGTGGCCCACCACCTCTATAGCCTACCGGAAAATTTCCAGGGATATATACATAACTAACAATCGGGGCCCGGTAATGGTCGATACGGACTCATCTTTCCGCTATGATCTGTCCTATGACCGACGTGCCCTGGGGCACCACTTGCCCTGGACCGATGAGGGAGTCCCTCACCTGGGCTCCGGGCGACACGCGGGCCCCGGCCATGATGGCGCTGTTGCTCACCAAGGCACCAGACATGATCTCGGCCCCGGGATAGACATAGACGTTGGGACCGACCTGGCAGTCCTCCAGATAGGCACCGTCCAGATGATAGGGCCCTTCCATCGCCACCTTGCCGCGGAGCTCGAGGTCGAAGACCTTGTCCCCTTGGAACCGCATGATGGTCTCCTGGGCCTTGAGGTAGCTCTCCCTCGTCCCGCAGTCCACCCAGTAACCCTCGAACTCGTGCCCGAACAGCCCGTCCACCAGGACCTTGGGGAACACCTCGCGTTCCAGCGACACCACCCCTGGGCCGATGTGGTCCAGTATCTCCGGTTCGAAGATGTAGGTACCCGCGTTGATCAGGTTCGATACCGCCTCCGCCCGAGCTTGGCTTCTCCTGGAAACGGGTTATCCGCCCGGTCGGGTCGAGGGCCACCACGCCGAAGGGGCTTGGGTCCTCCACCTCCCACAACGCCAACGTGCCGATGCCGCCCCCCTGGCGGTGCCGACGCAGCATGGCATTGAGGTCCAGCGAGCAGATCACGTCGCCATTGAAGGCCATGAAGGTCTCGTCGAGATGCTCCTCGACGTTCTTCAGGGCCCCCCCGGTCCCGAGCGGTTGGGTCTCATTGACCAGGATGACCTTGCGGCCGCAGTCGTTCACCCGGAAGTAATCCTCCAACGCCTCCCTCATGTAGGAGACGGCCAGCACCACCGTGTCCACGCGGGAGGGCAGGGAATCGATGATGTGGCGCACCAATGGCTTTCCCACCAGAGGTACGAGGGGTTTTGGTGTTCGGTAGGTGAGTGGCCTTAGGCGCGTGCCTAGGCCGCCTGCAAGAATTACCGCCTTCATCCGTTATTTCACCAGTAACAGGAACGGATTTCAGAGGGGTGAGATGCTCACCACGTTGTTGCCCCGGAGGATGACGACGCCCAGGCGCCTGGTCTGTTCAGAGGTGCGCTCCTCGGTCTCCTCCAAGACCATGTTCATGTACTCGTCGTATCCGGTAAGCTTGCCCTCTAGCGTACGGTTGTCCTTCAGCAGGAGGGAGATGTTCTTGTTCATGGATTTCTCGAGCAGCGCAAGGGGCATGACCATTAAGACCACTACTTTGACGCATTAGGACCGCTGGATATAAAGGTTTTCTATGAGGGCATGCCCACCCATGGCCGTTCCAAGGCCGGCCAGTCGTATCCGTCCATCTAGCACCGTGGACGGTCGAGGCCTTGGGACCATCACTTGCCGTGCGAGCCCTTCAGAGATACGAAGGGGTATCCGGACCAGGTGCGCAGGGGCGGGGCGTCCTCCTCCCTCCGCTCCACGCTCAGCTCCGTGATGGTGACGCAGGGGTCGGAGCCAGGCAAACGCCTCGTCTCGGAGACCATGATAGGTATGCGCCCGATGGTAGTCTTCTGATCTTCCTTCACTCTCACTACTTCTTTGACTGTGATTCCAACCACCTCTTGATGTCCTCTTTTCGGTTGCTGCCGATGCCGAAGTACTCGGAGAACTTCTGCGTCGTGGACAGCAACAACGTCTGCCCTTGCCTCTTGCCGGTGACGAGACCGGCGTGGCGCAGGGTGCGCACCTCGTCGTAAACATCAGACCCCATGAGCTTGGCCAGTTCGCTCTGCAGTATGGGCTGGTTGTAGGCTATGATGGCTGCCAGGCGGAGGACCTTGTCGGGCAGCTCCTTCTCCGCGAAGGTGGTGGAATAGCGCGCCGCCTCCGGACGGAGCTGCATGGAGTACTTCAGGCCGATCTTGACCACCTGGATGGCGGAGCCTCTCTGGTCGTACTCCTCCTCCAACTTCTTCAGCGCCCTCCTTACGGTGTCAGGGCCGAGTCCGGTGGCCTCGCATAGTTCCGAGGCCTTCATCGGCCGGCCGGAAGAGAACAGCACCGCCTCCACTGCTCGCTCCGATTCCAACTCAGATCACCGCTCTCTTCTCAGGGGCGGGCACCAGCGGCGCTGGCCTTTCCTCAAGGGTGCCGATGTCCCACGGGATCTTGATCTCCAGGAATACCTGGCCATAGGGCAGTTCGTCCTGCCACAGGGCGATCTTGCCCGCCCGGGACAGGAACAGCAATGAGACCACGACCGTGACCGCGTCCTCCTTGCCGCCTTCAATGATGTCCTCGAGCGCGATCGGCCCGTTGCCGCATCGGAGGATGCGGTCCCAGGTCATCTCCACGTCCTTCTCCAGGTCCTCGGAGTGGGCCTTGCCGTCGAAGCGTTCCTGCGCTGCCTTGAGCACATCCCGGGCCTTCTGCCGGGCCAGTTGCACCTCGACCTCGCGCTTGGCCTCGTCGAACGCGTCCAAGAGCTCGACCAACGAGACCGGTCGGCTCGTGTGGTGGCGTACCGCCTCGGCCAGCTCCACCCCGTCCGGGACGTCGGTGACGATATCGGAATGGAACGGTTCCTCGGAGTGGCCCTCGCCCTCCAGGTCCCAGTCGGCGCAGATCAGCTCGAACTGCTCGGGGCGCTCGTGCAGCAGCAGCACCTCTTGGCTCTGCATGCGCAGGATGCTCCAGGCCATGTGCACCAGCTTGCCTGCCACGATGAAGTTCACCTCGTCGGCGTGCATCTTCTTGGTGTACATGCGGACGAACTCCATGAGGTTCACGTCCCAAGGGTCGAAGTTGTTGGAGAGGACCAGCTGGAACACCAGCTGCACCGCCCTATCCACTGGGTCGAGGGGGGCTATGCCCTCCCCCGCCTCGGCCTGCTTGAGCAGTTCCATGTAGCGTTCGATCTTCTCGCTGCGGTCCCCCTCGTCGATGATGGCGCGGTGGAACAGCAAATGGCCGTAGATGGCCTCTGCGTTGGTCTCCATTATACCCCATCCCCCTTCTCCTCCAGCACCTTAAGGTCGTCCTGGAGGTCCTTGATATCGCCCATGTCGGGCTTCATTATGACATTGCTGATCCCGCCCTCTGGCTTCGTCACCCCGATGATGTGGTCCGCCTTGTTCAGGGTGACCTTCCTCAACGAGATCATGACGAACTGGGCGGTGTGGGAGCTCTTCTTGACGCGCTGGGCCACCATGTCGGCGTTGACCGCGTCCAGGAACATGTCCACCTCGTCCAGCAGATAGAAGGGCGATGGCTGCCATTCCTGCATGGCGAAGATGAAGCTCAGCGCTGCCAGCGACTTCTCCCCTCCGCTTAGCGCCTCCAGCCGCAGCACCTTGCCGTGCCTGGGCCTGCACTTCATGACCAGCCCGCCCTCGAACGGCCGCTCCGGGTTCTCCAGCAGCAGCTCGGCCTCGCCTCCCTGCGAAAGCTCGGCGTAGACGGTGCGGAAGTTCTCGTTGACCGCGTCGAACACCTTGAGCAGGGCGACCTTCTTCTTCTCGTTCAGCTCGTTGGTGAGCTTGATGAGGTCGTTCTTCTGGTCGTCCAGGCGTTTGATCTCGTTGCGCAGCTCCACATGCCGGGCGAACTTGTCCTCGTAGTCCTCTATGGAACGCAGGTTGACGGCGCCCATGTTGGCCAGGGTGGACTCGCAGCGGTTGATCTCCGCCTTGATCTCGTCCATGGGGGGCAGAGGGTAGGTGACCGGCACCTTGATCTGCTCGATCTCGACGTCGCACTCCTTGATGCGCTCCATGGCGGTGGCGAGCTTGGTGTTGAGCGTGATGACGAAGTCCTGTGAGGTCTCGGCCTTGGTCTGGACCTTGTCCCGGTCGGACTCCAACTGGGTCCGTTCCTTGAACGAGGCCTCCTTCTTGAGGCGGAGGTCGTTCATCTCCTTGCCCATGGAGTCCTCGATGCGCCTCATGCCGTTGAGCTCCACGCGGAGCTTGGCCTCCTTGGCCCGGGCCTCCTCGCCCTCGGAGCGCAGCTTGACCGACTTCTCCTTGGAACCGGCCTCGAACTGGTCCATCTCCTCCAGGCGTTTGCGGAGCAGGTCCATCTGGGTCTTGCCGGTGGCCTTCTCGGAGTTCAGCTCCGCCACCGAGGCGGTGAGCTCCACCACCTCGGACTGCAACGCGCGCAGCTTGGCGGTGAGGTCCTTGGGGGCGATCTCCATCTGCCTCTGCCGGGCCTGCTCACGTTGAGATTTGGTCTGCTCCACCTTGGATGCGGCGGAAGCGACCTCCTTGGACAACCTCTCGATGGCCAGACGCAGCTCCTCCGATTCCTTGGCCTTGGTCGTCGCCTCCTCGCGTCCCTTGGCCATCCGGCCCTTCAGGTCCTTCAAGGTGGCCTCCAGGCCGCTGATCTTGATCTCGTTGTTGCTCTCCGAGCCGCTGAGCTCGCGCATGCGGGACTCCACCTGTTGCAGCTCCAGACGCAGCGCCTTGAGCTGGGCGGTCAGCTTCTCCGAGTGCTCCACGCTCTTGCGCAGCTCCTCGGCGATCTCCTCCAGCTTGCCCTTCGAGCTCTGGCCGAACTTGGGGGTGTTGGTGTCCAGCGTGCCGCCCACCATGGCCCCGGAGGCCTCGATGAGCTCGCCGCCCGCGGTCACCAGGCGAACCCCGCCCATCAGCTTTCGGGCCTTGGCCAGGTCCTGGACCACCACGGTGTCGCCGAAAACGTACCAGAAGGCGGGACGGTAGCGTTCCTCGAAGTCGATGAGGTCGATGGCGTATCCGACCGCCTCCTTGACGACAAGCTGGGCCTTGCCCCGCGGTTTGCCGTCCAGCATCTTGTTGAGAGGTAGGAAGGTGGCGCGGCCCAGGTTGTTCCGCTTCAGGAACTGGATGGCCTCGGAGGCCACATCGTCATCGTCCACGATGACCGACTGCATCCGCGCGCCGGCGGCGACGTTGAGGGCGATGTCGTACTGGGGGTCGACCTTGGCCAGCTCGGCCACGGTGCCATGGATGCCTCTGATCTCGTGCTTGTCCCTCGCCTCCAACAGGGAACGGACGGCGCGGTTGTAGCCCTTGGCGAGGTTCTCCACCGCCTCCTTCTCCGCGGAGATGTGATTGTATTCCCGGGTGAGGGTCTTGATGGCCTGCTCCAGCTCGTCCAGCTGTGCGGCCATCTTCGCCTCCTGCGAACGCTTGGCGAAGAACTGGGTCTGCAAGGCGCTGAGCTCGCCCGTGGAGCTTTTTTCCGTCTTCTGGATCTCGCGCAGGCGCCACTCCGCGTCCTTGATCTGGAACTCCAGGTTGCCCTTGCTCTCCTCGTTCTCGGCCAGCTCGGCCTTGAGACGGTTCAGCCGGTCCTCCTGGCGGTCCTTGTCCATGGTGAGGGAGTGGACCTTCTCCTCGCCCTCGCTGACCTGGGCGTCCAGATCGAGCAACCGCCTCTCCAGGGCGGACAGCTCGGAGTCGGAGGCGGATATCTTGGACTGCACCTCCGCCTGCTGCTTGCGCCTCTCTTCGAGAAGGCGTTGCTTGTCCAGCAGGGTCTCCTCCGTGACCTTGTGCTTGTCATCGATGGAGCGGACCTCGTGCTGGAGCTTGTTGCGCTCCTCACGGTGGTGGCGCAGCGTCTCCTGCAGCTCCTTGCCCTCCTCGTCCGAGCGTTGGGCCGCGTCGGTCGCCCTGGCGATCTCGATCTTGGCGGCGTCCATGCGCTCCTTCAGGTCCTTGAACTCCTGGCCGCCCTTCTCGGTGATCTGGGCCTCCAGCTCGATTATCCTTCTTTCGGCGTCGGCGATGGCCCTGCCGATCTCGGCCTTACGCAGGCGCAAGGCCTCCATGTCCTTGTTATAGGCATCGATCTGGGCGCGGGTGGCGTTGACCTCGGACTCCGCCGCCTCCTTCTTCTTGTGCGCCATGCGTGACCTGGACAGGGCGAGACGGTCCCTCGCCTCCATGAAGCGCAACGCCGCCGCCTTCTCCAGCTCCAGCTGATGCAGTTGCTTCTCCAGCTCGTTCATGATGATGCCGATGCGGTCCATGTTCTCCTCGGCGCCCTTGCGCTCGCCCTCGGCCTTGACGATGTCCTCATCGAACTTGCTGATGCCAGAGATGTCGTCCATCAATCTGCGTCGTTCCAATGGCGACATCTCCACGATGCGGGTGACGTCGCCCTGTTGCACTAGGTTGTAGCCGTCGGCGCTGATCCTTGCCGAGGCCAACAGATAATCGAACTCGTTAAGGGACGACTTCCTGTCGTTCACGTAGAAATATGAGTTGTAACCGGTCTCGCTCTCAGAGAGCTTGACATGCCTGGTGAGCCTGACGATGTCGTCGTCGATGGGGATGAGACGGTCCTTGTTGTCGAACACCAGGGAGACCTTGGTATAGGAGGACGGTTGCTTGGACGGTCCGCCGTTGAAAATAAGGTCGGTGAGCCGACCGGCGCGGATGGCCTTGGAACTCTTCGGGCCGAGGACGAAAAGGATGGCGTCAGAGATGTTGGACTTGCCAGAGCCGTTCGGGCCAGTGACGGCGGTGAAGCCGTTCAGCATGGGGATCGTCATCCGCTTGCCGAAGGACTTGAAGTTCTCCACTTCGATCTGCTTCAGGTACATTCCCGCCCTCCTCGGCCAAGGGCCCTTGAGCATACGCTCTGATAAAGCTCAAGCTCCAAGTGCATCCCATCCATCGAGTCCGACGACTGTCGGACATATTTAAGGAATGCCTTCTGAATTATTTATATTTTATTTATCTCGCACCAATAAATTCTTTGGCCTGCGGGTCCGAACCCTTTGCCCTTTTTATCCTGCCCGGTATCGGGCCGATTACCGTTAAATAATGACAATGGCTACGAGAGCCCGTTGATAGGCCGTCGCTCCTTTCTGATCATGATCTCGCGGTTCCTCAGCGCCGCCCTCGGCCTGGTCGCCCTCACCTTCATGACCCGGTATTTGGACGAGGCCTATGGGCAGCTCAGCTATTCGCTCGCCTTCCTGGCCATCATCTTCGGGGTGGCGGACCTCGGTTTCGCCCAGGCGCACATAAAACGGGTCTCGGAGGGCAATGACCTAAATGATTGCGTCAGCACCTATGCGACGGTAAAGCTCTGCACCCTGGCCGGAGCGGTGGCGGTGACGCTCGCGCTGCTGTTCAGCTATGACCTCATCTTCCCCACGCCCATGGAACCGACGGTCAAGGAGCTGGTCTACATCCTCCTGGCCTATTACGTGTTCTATGGGCTGGCAGGGATCGCCACGCTCACCTTCGACGCCCGCCTGCAGACCACCAAGACCCAGCTCTCGGTGCTGGTGGACCCTCTGATAAGGGTGCCCCTGGTGGTCTTCCTGCTCATGGACCGGCAGGGAGTGACCGAGGTTGCCTGGGCCTATGTGCTGGGCGGTCTGGCCACGGTTTGCGTGGCCCTGTTCTACCTTTTCCGGGACAAGGTGCACTGGACCAAGCCCACCCTGTTCCGTTCCTATTTGAGATATGCCACCCCGGTGCTCGCCATAGTCATCGCCAGCACCGTGCTCTCCACCATGGACAAGCTGGTCATCGGCACCTTCATCTCCGAGGACTCGGTGCGCTTCTACAGCTCCAGCCAGAACCTGCTGTCCATGTTCCTGGTGGTGAGCAGCGCCGTGGCCGCCCTTGCCTTCCCGGCGTTCTCCATGCTGGACAAGGAGGGCCGGCATGACGAGATCCGTTCCAAGTCCACCGAGGCCATCCGCTACATCAGCATGATCATCCTGCCCATGGTGGTGGTGATCCTGCTATTCCCGGTGGAGACGGCGGTCATCATCTTCGGGGGCACCTTCGCCGATTCGGGCAAGACGTTGAACATCCTTTCGGTCTCCATATTCCTGAGCGCCATCGCCACCATCTTCATCACCCAGCTCTACGCCATAAACGAGCCGAAGAAGGTGGCGCGCATCTACGTGACCGCCATGCTGGTGGACGCGGTCCTGCTTTTCATCCTGGTCCCCCACGAGATCCTCGGAGTGGAGCTCCTCGGGCTTTCCTACGTGGGCGCGGCCATCGCCAACCTCATCACATATGTCGTGGTGTTCGGCCTCTCCATCTATTATGCCAGCCGACAGATCCCGGTCAAGCTGGACCACCGCCCCTTGAAGTATCTGGCGGCGATAGCGGCGGCTGCCATGGCCGCCTATGGTCTGAGCCTCTTGGTCCCGGTGGAGCGATGGTACGACCTGGTGTTGGTCAGCATCGTCAGCTACTGCGTCTTTGCATTGGTGCTGCTCTTGCTGAAGGAGCTGCAGAAGCGGGACCTGGACTTCTTCCTGGACGTGGTCAACGTCGGGGAGATGATGAGCTACATCCGTTCCGAACTGAAAGGAAAGTAGGACCGACCATCATCACAGCGATCGGTAAAGGTCGAGGAGCCTGGCCCGCATGGCGCCCCAGTTGTATTCCCTCTTGACCGCATCCTTGCCATTTTCACCGAGCCTCGCCCTTAGCTCCGGGTCGGCCAAACGCTAGCAACGCTTCTTGGAACGAGGATACGCTCCACTCGATGGCCAGCCCAGCCCCTGCGCTCTCGACGATCTCCCCGCTCAAGGTGCCCTTGGAGACGAGGACCGGCGTCCCTACCGCCATGGCCTCGAACATGCGGTTCGGGGTCCCGATGCGGTTGTTATGGTTGCTCGGGTCGAGCATGGCGATGATCACATCGGCCTGCGCCATCTCCTTCAACAAGTGTGGCATGGTCCACATACCCTATGTACTGCACGTTGCGACCGGAGCCTGCGGCATCCTCCACGAGGTTTCGCAGCGATCCGTCCCCGGCCACGCGGAGGAGGGTGCCATCGCCTTCCCGCACCGCCGCCACCGCCTCCTCTATGAAACGTAGCGGCTCCAGGCTGCCACCGTAGAACACCACCATTTTTTCGCGCCGTTGTCTGGTCTCCATCCCCTGCGGCGGCTCGATGCAGTTCATCACCACCACCGGTGGTCGGGTGGTCCAGTCATTGAGATATTCGGCTATCCTCTGATTGGCGGCGACCACTCGGTCCGCGTTCCTGACCAGTACCTTCTCGAAAAGGTCGAACATCCTCGCTACGCCGCGAGGCAGGTCCTGGGACACCATGTCGGCATAATGCTCATGGGCGTCATAGACGAGGGGCACGCCCCTCAGGCGGGAGATCAGTGTGCCCGCCAATAGCGTGTCCAGGTCATGGGCGTGCACCACATCGAAATGACGGCCTCTGGAGGAGCTCAGGAGCGCTATGATGAAAAATGGATAGTTGAAGGCCAGCCCGAATTTGGAATCGAACCTCCTGGTCCTCACCCGGTTCACCAGGATGCCGTCCTTGGCCTCCTCCATTGGACGTTTGTGCCCTCGGTCCCAGGCCAGCACGGTGACCTCATGACCATCGTCGGCCAAGGCCCTGGCCTCCTTCTCCACCCGAACGTCGGGCCGGTACTCGTTGGAGAGGAGCATCAGGACCCGGTGGCGCAAGGTCTCCCCCTCACACTTCCACGGAGCACCCGCTCCGCAAGGATTCCTTCGCCCCCTCGATCATCTCCACGGTGCGGACCCCGATGGAGCCGCTGTTCCTGGTCTCCGCGGAAGGGTCGCCGATGGATTGGATGAAATGCAGGAGCTCGTCCCGGATGGTGTTGTTGCGAACCACGCCCAGCTGGTAGGTGTAACCGCTCTCGTAGACCGTGACCACCTGCCCCACCGCGTCTATGGTGCAGGAACGGTTCTCGCCCACCACCTCGATCTGGCGCACCTTCTTCGGCGATACCCAGTTGAGATGGGCCTGGGAGACCGCCCCGGACGGCATCTCGCTGATGATGTAGGCCGCCTCCTCCTGGGCCTTCTGACGGTAGGGCTTGGCCACGCAGGTGATGCGCTGGGGCCAGGCCTCGAAGAGATAGTTGACTATGTCGAAGTAATGAGGGGCCAGGTCTACGATGACGTCCCGGTCGGAGAACACTGGCTCGAGATTGGTCCAGGTAAGGTTGAGCAGGAAGACCCGCCCGAAGAAGTTCTCCTTCCACAGCCTCTTCACCTCGGCGAGGGCGTTGTTGAAACGGTAGATGTGACCCACGGACAAGGGTGAGGTTCTTCTCCTCGGCGAGCTCCACCAGTTTGCGTCCCTCCTCGCTCGTCAACGTGATGGGCTTCTCCACAAGGACGTGCTTGCCCCGTTCCAGGGCCTCCTTGCAAGCCTGGTAGTGGAGCGCGTTGGGCAGGCAGATGTGCACCGCCTGGATGGAGCTGTCCGCGATGACCTCCTTGTAATCATGGACCAGGTTGGGGACCTGGTACCGGTCGCGGCAGTACTCCAGGTTGCGGTCCATCAGATCGGAGACCGCCTTCACCTTGACGTTCTGGATGGAGCTGTACTCCTCCACGATCTTCCTGCCCCAATAACCGACGCCCAGCACCCCGACCTCGAATCGCCTCATGCCATCATCTCCCGTAGAACTGTCTTATCTCCTCGGCCACGCGCCTCACCTGGTCATCGGTCATGGTGGGGAAGATCGGCAGGGAGAGCAGCATCTGCGATAGCTTCTCCGCCACCGGGAACTCGCCGCCCTTGAACCCGTAGAGGTCCTTGTAGACCGGCTGGAGATGGATGGGGACGGGGTAATGGACGCCGCACTCTATCCCTTTATCGATAAGGTGCTGGGCCAGGACATCCCGCCGCTGGCAGTGCACGGCATAGAGATGGAACACCGGGATCACGTCCTTGTCCCCCATGGGCGGGGGGGTGAGCTCCACCACGTCCTTCAAAAGACCGGTGTAGAGCCTGGCGATCGCCCGTCTTCTGTCATTCCACTGGTCCAGATGCTTCAGTTGGACCAGCCCGAAGGCGGCGTTGCTGCTGTTGAGCCGGGAGGTGTAACCGATGACATCGTGCACGTAACGGGACACCCGTCCGCAGTCCCTGAGCTTGGCGATGCGCTTGGCCAGGTCGGTATCGTCAGTGGTTATCATGCCCCCGTCACCGCCCACCGTCATGTTCTTGGTGGGGTAGAAGGAGAAGCAGCCCACGTGGCCTATGGACCCCGGCCTTCTTGCCATGGTATAGTGCGCCATGTGCTTGGCAGGCGTCCTCGATGAGGGTGAGCCCTTTCTCCTCGGCGATGGCCCCCAACGACCGCATGTCGCAGGGATGGCCGAACAGATGGACGGGCATTAGGGCGGAGGTGCTCGGACCGATGGCTTGGCGCACCTTTGTCGGCTCTATGTTGTTGTCCGCCTGGGAGGCATCGCAGAACGTCGGCACGCCCCCGGCCTGGACTATGACGTTGGCCGTGGCCACGAACGACAAGGTGGTGGTGATGACCGGTTTGCCGCGGACGCCCAACCCTTCCAAGGTCAGATGCAGCGCGTTCGTTCCCGACGAAAGGGATATGGCATGCTTCGTTCCAGTGTACCGCGCGAACGCCTCCTCGAACTTGAAAACGCTCTCGCCCAGCACCATCTTCTCATTCCGCAGGGCGTTGGCAGCCGCCTCCACCATCTCATCGGTCACTGTGGGTCTCGCCGCTGGAATCCTTTCCATTCAATCACCTCTCCTCTTGATCGGTCTGGCCGGGTTACCTACCACCAACTCCCCTGGTGGGACGTCCTTGGTCACCACGGCGCCCGCCCCGACTGTGGCGCCTTCGCCGATCGTCACGCCGCACACTATGGTCGCGTTGGCTCCAATGGATGCGCCGCGCCTTACCGTCGTGGGGGTTATGGACCAGTCGCCCACCGCATGGGGGTGGAGATCGTTTGTGAACGTGGCATGAGGCCCAACGAAGACCTCGTCCTCGATGGTGACCCCGCTAGGTATGAATGCGAAGGCCTCGATCTTGCACCTATCGCCAATGATCACGCCGCGCTGAATTTCCACGAAGGCCGCCACCTTGCAATCCTTGCCGATCTGGCAGCCATAAAGGTTGACGAAATCGCGCACGATGGTGCCATCCCCGATCTTGCAGTCCTTAATGGAATAGAACTCGGCCAACAGCTTCATCTCGACCGGGTTTGGAATGTCCCTTTTGATACTTATTTGCTATCGTCTGACTGGCCCTATCGGATAATGATTGTACCTGGCTTTCGATGCGAACTGGCGTAGCATTTTTCCATTGATATTATTACGGCATTCATTATAAAAGTCGAAACCATTAATAGTGATGGGCGGGCATCCTCAATCCGCATGGACGCCTCGATGCTCTTGCTTGCGGCCGCCTCTTCATTCCTTTTTGGGGGTCTCTTCGTCCAGTACCTGACCTGTTTGCCCCGATATGTTATGCCGTTCGTGGTCCTTATGAGCCTTTCATTGGGCACAGTCGTCCTTGCCATCACGCAACTGTCTGGAACCGATATCTGGATCGGCATCGCGCTGGCTGCCACCCTTGCCCTTTTGGGCTACAGCCTGATGGCTCGGTTCGTGTTAGGCATCAAGTACCAAAGACCGGTCCCCGGACCGATCGCTCCGCGCGAAACGGGTATTGACTCCGGACCCACGGCCATCGTCTACTTCAGCCACGGTGAGTCACCGTTCTACGAACCTATGAGCTGGGTTCTCCAGTTCAGGGAGTTCGATGAGCAGGGTGTTCCGTTCATGCCCTTCCTCGTCCGTCCCTTCTTCCTCTTCATCCTCCGCTCCAAATACAAAAGGGCGGGTAAGAGCAACCACACCGAAGTCCATGAACGGATGATGCGGGAATTGGAGAGACGATACCGGAACGAAGGTGACAAGGACACCCGGTTCTACCTGTCCTTCCTGGACTCGGACCCAAGGGTGGACGGTGTCGTGCCAAGGCGGTCAACGAAGGGGCCGGGCGGGTGGTGGTGGCAGAGGTTTTCCTCACGGACTCGAACCATACCAAGGAGGGGAAGCACCAGGTCGAGACGCTTGGACCTGGGGAGGATGGGCATCGATGTCAGGTACACCCGTACCCTCTGGAACTCGGAAAAGTTGCATCAGGCGTTCCTTGCCAAGGCGGACCGCGTGGTGCCAGTGACGGAAAGGGGAGAGGTCGGTGTCCTACTGGTCGGGCATGGCCAACCTAAGGAGTGGGACCGGGAGTTCCCCACGGAGACGGAGCATGAGAACAACTTCCGGATCAAGGTCATGGACCTCTTCGTTGCTAATGGCTATAAACAGGAGAACGTGAGCCTCGCCTGGATGGCCTTCCGCCAACCTTCCCCCCAGGATAAGGTGGAGGAGCTGGTGGCCAAAGGGGTTAGGAAGGTCATTTACTTCTCTGCCGCCATCAGCGCCGACGCGATACACAGCCAATGCGATATACCTGATCTGGTGCGTAAGGCCAGGGTAGGCAGCGATGTGGAACTGTTGAACCTAGGGGCCTGGAACGACGACCCAATGGTCATCGATGCCATCAAGGAGAGGGTGGACGAGGTCCTGTAGATATGGTTATCCTGCCGCGGAAGCGGGGCGAAATCATCATATCCATCGGCCAAGATGCTAGAGCGTTTCCGATGATGGTGAGCGTCGTCCTCAATGTCATGAACGAGGAGAAGAACATAGCCGACCTCCTCGACTCCCTGGTCATCCAGGAGCAGCCCATGGAGGTGGTGGTGGTCGACGCCGCCAGCAAGGACCGCACCAGGGAGATCGTGCAGAAATATGTGGAAAGATATCCCTTCATCAGTCTGCACGTCAAACCCGGCCGCCGAGGCGAGAGCACCAACTACGGGGTGGAGAAGGCGAAGGGCGATATCCTGGCGTTCATCGGCGGTGACTGTCTGGCCAACCCCTTTTGGATAAAGGAGCTGCGCAAGACCATAATGGAAGGGCAACGGCGTGGTGGTGGGTAAGACCATCACCATCGGTCTGGACGCCTGGGTGGACCTGGACCGGGTGGAGCTGTACTACCGAGGCAACGATATCTCCTGGCCCAGCTGCAACGAGGCCTTCAAACGCGAGGCGGTGATCAAGGCGGGCATGTTCGACCCCTGGTTCATCACCGCCGAGGACATAGACCTCAACATGAGGGTGGTGGACAAGGGCTTCAACATATCCTACAACGAGAATGCCATCGTCTACCACCGGCACAAGTCCACCCTCTACCGCTTCTACAAACAGGCCTTCTGGAACGGGGCGGGGCGCAAGCAGCTCACCATGAAGCATGGTAGGCTGTGGACCAGCTACGACCCGTTGCGCATGTTCAAACAGAAGACGACCTTCTGGTCCCTGACCAGGCTGTCGGTGGCCATGATGGGCTACGTGGCCTTCAAGCTATTCGGGGACCGCGGTCCTTACGAACGGCGATAGGGCCGCTGAGATAGCGGCTCCCTACCAACGTGCAACAACCCTTATATCGGGAGGGGGGCGTTCCCGGTGTTTGACATGCGGATCACGGTCATCATCCCAACCATGAACGAGGAGGCGGGAATAGGCGGAGTGATCGAGTCGGTCAGGAAGGCCCTGGACGGCACGGAGTTCTCCTATGACGTCGTGATCGTAGACACCAACTCCAAGGACCGGACCAAGGACATCGCCAAGGAGATGGGCGCGGTGGTCGTCGAAGAGCCCCGTCGTGGGTATGGACGGGCCTACAAGACCGGTTTCGAAAAGGCCGAGGGGGACATCATCGCCACCCTGGACGCCGATTGCACCTACCCGGCGGAGGAGATACCCAGGCTGACCCGCATGCTGCAGACGGATCGCTGGACTTCATCACCACCAACCGCTTCGCCATGTTGGAGGAGGGAGCGATGTCGGCCAAGCACACCCTCGGCAACAAGGCGCTCACGTTCACCACCAACCTCCTCTTCCATGTCTGGATCAAGGATTCGCAGAGCGGCATGTGGGTGTTCCATCGCTCATTGCTGGACCGATTGGACCTGACCTCGGATGGCATGGCCCTGTCGGAGGAGATCAAGATCGAGGCCTTCCGCAAAGGCAAGGCCAGAGAGGTCCCGATCGAATACCGGCGCCGGGTGGGAGAGGTGAAGCTGTCCTCCTGGAAGGACGGTTACAAGAACATCCGTTTCCTGTTCACGAAGCGCCGCACCTTCAAGCAAGACCGCTGAGCTCTTTTGCAATGGCCAAGCCTTCGACCAGTTTCACCCTGGCCTCCTTGTTGTAGATGCAGGCGGAGGGGTGGTAGGTGGGCATTACGGTTATCACGATCCCGTCCAGGACCACTTCCCGGACGCGGTTCGCCTCCTCCCCCATACGCACCGGCCTTCCCAGCAGGTTCTCGGTGGCGGTCGCCCCCAAGGGAACGACCAGACGTCGGCCGGGCAGCTCCTCCATCAGGTAAGGTCTGCAGGCCGCCATCTCGTCAGGCTCGGGACGGCGGTTCTGCGGCGGTCGGCAGCGCACGGTGTTGGTGATGAGCACGCTATCGCGCCTAAGGTCGGCCTGTTCGAGGCATTTGTCCAACCATTTCCCCGCTCGGCCCACGAAGGGGCGTCCCGACCGGTCCTCCTTCTCCCCGGGGCCCTCCCCGATCAAGAGCAGTGGAGAGCTCTGGTCTCCCTGCGGGTGGACGACCTGGGTGCGGCCTTCGCAGAGGCGGCACCGGCGGCATCGCGGATCGGTGGACATCACTGCCCCAGGACCTCGGTGGCGGTGACCAGGGCGGTCAGCTCGGTCCCGGCATCGCGAAGCCTCTCCCGTCCGCCCTCCTCCCGATCCACCACGCTGAAGACCTGGTCGACCACCATGCCTTCGGAGCGAAGGAGGTCAAGCGCGAAGAGCGCCGACCCAGCGGAGGTGACCACGTCCTCCACCACTAACACCCTCTCTCCCTTTTGGTAGGCGCCCTCGATGAGCTTGCTGGTGCCGTGGTCCTTCTTCTCCTTTCGCACCATGATGAAGGGGATGCCGGTCTCCAACGATAGCGCCACCGCCAACGGGATGGAGCCGAGCACCACCCCGGCGATGCGGTCCGCCTTGATCCCCTTGTGCCTCAGCTCCGTCGCCATCTCGGCGGCCACCAACCTCAGCACCTTGGGGTCGGTGCTGGCCTTCTTTATGTCGATGTAGTAACGGCTCTTCTTGCCCGAGGCCAGGGTGAAGTCCCCGTAGAGTATGGCCCCGCACCCGACCAGCGCCTGCTTCATCTTCTCGCTCATGATCTCACCAGGGAACCTTCTTAAGACCTTTCTTGTAACCGATGATGTTGACCCCGCGATGCAGGATCGGCGTTATGACCAGGACCGCGATCAGACTTATGACGTGCTCCCCCTCGATGAACGCGCCGATGAACCAGTCTGGCACGATGAGCAGGGCGAGCAGCATCGCCCCGGCAATGAAGTTGTACTGATCCAGGACCGGTGCCTTGGCGCCCCGCTCCAATCCCAATCGGCGTTTGATGAAGGCGCTGACCAGGTCCCCCAGCAGTGAACCGAGGGCGAGGACGAACACCACCAGGATGGCCTCGGGCACCGGGCCGAAGCCCCAGAACTCCACGGCGTCAAAGGGGTAGGCGATGAACAACTGGATTATGCCGATGCATGTGCCGGCGCTCACCCCGCCGATGAAACCCCTCCAGGTCTTTCCGTCCCCCAGCAACCGCTTGCCCTTCCAGCTCTTACCGAGGTCCATGGGCAGGCCACCGCCGAACAGGACAGCCGCGGAATTGGGCAGGAAGGCGGGGAGCATGAGCCAGAAGCCCAGGAAGATCAGGAGCAAGACCTCGGTTAGGTCCATGGCGGCCGATTCCCCCCATCGATTAAGAAACTTTCGACGGCCCGGGAGGACTGGAGCCCCTTTCCTCGAAAAAGAGCAGCAGGTCGTTGGCCGGCGATTCGCTGAGGATGAGGTCGAAACGCTCCTCGAACTGCTTGGCGCGCTTGTCCATGATCAGGGCCGCCCCCACGTCCGTCTCCGTGCGTATCAGGCGTCCGATGGCCTGGGCCATCTTGCGGTAGGTCGGCGCCTTTACGGTGTACTCCCAACCCTTGCGGAAGCGGGTCTCATAGAAATGCATGAGGGCACGCTGCTTCGCGGTCGGACGAGGATATGGCAGGCCCACGATCAAGGCCAGCTCCAGCTCCCGGTCGGGGAAGTCGATACCTTCGCTGATCCTTCCCCCCATCACGGCGAACAACACCGCCCCATGTTCGCTTTGGCCCTTGAAGCGGGAGACCACCTCCATCAGGTCGTTCTGGGCCATGCCACGTTCCTCCACGTGCACCTTCCGCTTCATGCGCGGCAGAATTCGGTCGGCTATGAACCTCTCCATTAGCGAATAGGAGGGAAAGAAGACCACGGTGTTGCGCCCGATGACGTTGCACACTTGCACCACCCGGTCCTCTAAGCGCTGCACCATGTCCGCATCGGCGGCCATCTCCTCATATTTGGTGGTGACGTCGTCCAGATAGAATATGGCCCGGTTCTCCGGTGGGAAGGGGGAGGGGAAGGTCATGAGCACGCTGTCCCGAGGCAGCCCGATCGAGTCCCGGTATTCGGACAAGGGGGCCAGGGTGCCGGACATATGCAGCGAGCCCCCTGACCCTAAGAGCACCGAGGTGGTCACCTCCGGGTCCAGGCAGTAGGCTCGGAAGCTGGGGTTATCGCCTCCAAGTGATGAGCTTGACATAAAGGGCGTCGTCCAGGCTGGTCCAATAATTTATGAAGGAGCCGAGGGCGAATATGTAGGAGCGGGGCAATCGGCCTTCAATGGTGCGTTGCTCCTTGATGATCTCCCCTTGCTCCATCAGCATCTTGGCGGCCGCCTGCAGCCCGCGCGAGGAGGTGGTGAAGGCCGACATAAGCCCTTCCTCCAGGAATGAGGGCGGGATGAGGCCGTCCTCGTCGATGAGGTAGTCGCGCACCGCCTCTTCCAACATACGCCGGGTCTGCACCAGCACATCGCGGATGCTCGTTCCTTCCAGCACCTCGGGGTCGCCGTACTCCTCGATCTCCCGCCCTACCGCGTCCAGCGTCCAGGTCGACAGGGAGAAGCTCTCCACGTCCCTGGTGTAGTCAGGCAGGTTGTGAGCCTCGTCTATTATTATGAACAGGTCCTCCAGGGAGACGTTCATCCAGTTGAGTAGAGAATGTCGGATGAAGGGGATGAAGAAGTAGGCGTAGGGAGCGGCGATCACGTCTGCCTCTGCCGCTAGTTCCTTCATGAGCTCGTGAGGACAGTAGCGATACTTTTCGCAATATTCCACGAACTCCTCGGCGGTGGGAAGCTGCTGGCGGCACCAGGCGGCGATGGCGTCCCGGTCCGCCGCCATGGTCTCGGCGAAGAAGCGGCAGCCGCCATCGCCCTGCATGGCCTTTTTCTTCTTCTCCCGGCACAGTCGGGCCAGCTCCTCGGGGTTGCCGCCCTTGAGGTCCGGGTCCTGGCGCACCAACGGGCAGGTGACCTGGCGCCCTTGAATGGCCAGACCGAAGACGGGAGCCTTCTGCGCGATTCGCCTAAGTTCCATGATGACCTGCTTCTCTTGCGAATTGGTCCGGGTCAGGTAGAGGACCTTGCGGCCCTGGGGCAACGCCTCCTGAAGCGCACCGCACAAGGCGCATACGGTCTTGCCGGTCCCAGTGCCGCTCTCCAGTACCACGTGGCGCCTCTTGGCCGCGGTGCTCGCCACCAGCGAAACGAACTCCGTCTGGTGAGGCCGGTGAGGGTAAGGGAAGAGGTCCATCTCTAGAGCTATCCCTATGAACGTCAATATGGTTTCCTTGAGGTCCCCGAAACTGTCAGGGACCGAATGAAAAAACGATCACTTGGTGCGCTGCCAGATCTCTTCCGGCACTTCGCCATAATCGAACGAGGCGTCCTCGTTCCCCGCGCTCAGGCTGCCATCCACGTTTATCAGCTCATGGATGCGCTCCTTGCGGAAAAGCCAGTAATGGATGCGCCACTCCCTTCCGTCGTATAGGGTGGTCTCCTCCCGCTCGGTGGTGAGTATGCCGGTGTCCTCCAGTTGATAGAAGGCGTCCCGGTCCTCCGGTTCCAAGATGTTGTCGATGATCCTCTCGCTGTAACCAAAGAAGTTCAGAACATGTTGGGCCATTCCCCGGGCCTGTTCCTCCGGCATGCCCTCGCGGTCTATGCCGTTTCGGATGGCGTTGGTGAGGTCTTCCACGGTCAAGGTGGTACATTTATTGTCGAAACAGATCTCAAAGGTTGGTTGTTTCGCGCCTCCACCGGAGACGAACGGGACCTCGTCCTTGATGCTAGAATCCCCGACCATAGAAATGGTCGCGGACTTGCTCCCGGCTTTCTTGGCTCCAGAAATAACTCTTCCCTTGGCACCTGCACCGCTTTTCATGCTGACTGGCCTCTGAACGATATAATGAATCTATAAGAAATTGAATTTAAACCATTCACAATAATGTATATATATATTTTGGTCGACGCCCCTATCATTTTGATACGATGTTTCGCAGAGCTCGACATCTTTCCCTGGTTGAAATCCAGGTTTGAAATTTCGTAGCGACACATTTATATGAACTTATGCAGAAATATCACGCCATCCGAATAACATCATCTTTTTCGCAGATGTTCCGAAATGATAGCGGAGTTCAGCGCTTACGCCCATGGGCACCATAGTGCAAGGGGACATGGACGAGGTCATTGCGGTCATCATGAACTATCTGGAAGGTCTTGAGCTTGTCAAGCCGAGCGATGAGCGACGTCATGATCGTTGACCAATAGATCGAGAGTCACATAAGTGACAAGGTGGAGAGCGTCCGCGCCAAACTATGACCTTGAGGCCATGAAGGCCTCCAAGCACTCCACGATCCTTTGCGAGACGTGCTTGTCCCCATAGGTAAGCCTTGGCTCTGCCTTGGGCCTCGGTCTCTGCAATGCCGCGGCGATCCGTCCCTTGTCGGCCCCTGTAAGAACGTTCCAACCCCCTTCCAAGGTCTCCACCCATTCCGTTTCGTCCCGCACCGTGACGCAAGGCACCCGGAAGAAATAGGCCTCCTTCTGCACGCCACCGGAATCGGTCATCACCATGCGGGCGTGCCTCTCCAACGAGGTGAATGCCAGGAAACCCTGCGGCTCCGCCAGCTTGATGTGTCCGGCGGCCTCCAGACGGGATAGCGCCCCCCAGGAGCGGAGGTTCTTCGCGGTACGGGGATGTAGCGGAAGGACTATGTCCCCATCATACTCCAGCATGGCCTCGATTATGCTCTCCATGTTCTCCCTGGAGTCGGCGTTCTCCTGGCGATGTATGGTGGCCAGGACATATCCTCCCGTCTGGTGCCGAAACGTTCCGGCACGGCTGGGTCCAGCAATGGTTCGAACACCAGCAGCACCTGGGCCATGGGGTCGCCCACCAGGTGGCAGCCCTTCTGCACGCCCTCCTTCCTCAGGTTGGCCATGGCCAGCTCGGTAGGGCATAGCAGCAGGTCGGCCATATGGTCGGTGAGCACCCGGTTTATCTCCTCGGGCATGCCCCGGCGGTAGGACCTCAGGCCAGCCTCGACATGCGCCACCGGGATGAGGAGCTTGGTGGCGGCAAGGGCCCCTGCCAATGTAGAATTGGTGTCGCCGTAGACCAGGACCATGTCCGGCCTCTCCCTCATGAAGACCTCCTCGATGGCCGAGAGCATCATCCCGGTCTGCTCCCCGTGGCTCCCGGACCCCACGCCCAAGTTATGGTCCGGCTCAGGGATGTTAAGCTCCTCGAAGAACACCTGGCTCATCTTATAATCATAATGCTGTCCGGTGTGGACAATGATGTGACGATGTCTCTTCACGACCTCGCGGTGCAGCGGTGCCAGCTTGACAAACTGGGGTCTCGCTCCCACCACTGACGCTATGCGCATGTCCCGAATGGGGGCGCTGCTCTTAACCGTTTGCCAACCCGTTCAGACGTTCATGTACTCCTTGGCCTTCATGTGGCTGAGGCGGACATAGTGGGCCTCCTGGAAGTTAGGCAGCGCCTTCAGCGCCTCCAGCACGTCCTTGGTGACCAGGTCGTCACCGAGACCAGCATCAACGCCTTCCCGCCCCGGCTCTCTCGGCCCACGCCCATGCGGGCGATGTTGATGCCCTTCTCGCCCAGGATCGTCCCGACCTTCCCGATCATCCCCGGAACGTCGTTGTGCATGGTGAGTATGAAATCGCCCTCCACCGGCATGTCGAGGTCGTACTCGTCCACGCCGAGCAGGCGTGGCTCGCCCGAGGGGAAGACCGTGCCCCGGACCTGGCGGCTGCCGTCCGAATGCACCATCACCGTCAGCATGTTCACGTAGCGGCTTGACTCCTCGATCTTGGTCTCCACGATCTGGATGCCCTTCTCCTTGGCGATCGCGCCGGCGTTGATTATGTTCACTTCCCCGATGATGTTCTCCAGCACGCCGATGAGCGCGGATACGTTGCCAGCGTCTTCGTGTCCATCTTGGCCATTTCGCCGTTCACCACCACCTCGACCCGCTTGACCGGGCCGTCGACCAGCTGGAAGGCGAAGGAGCCAGCATCTCGGCGAGGCCATGTAGGGGATGACCTTCGGGTCCACCCGGCCGATGGGCGCGTTCACCGCGTTGGCGATCTTGCCCTCGACCAGGAAGTCCTTGACGGTTCGGCCATCTCCAGGGAGACCTTCTCCTGCGCCTCCTTGGTGGAAGCGCCCAGGTGGGGCGTGACGCACGATGTTGCTCAGCTCCATCAGCTTCGATCCCTTGGGCGGCTCGCTCTCGAACACGTCCAGGGCGGCGCCGGCGATGCGGTTGCTCTTGAGCGCCTCGTACAGCGCCTCCTCGTCGATGATCCCGCCGCGGGCGCAGTTGATGATCATCATCCGGGCTTCATCTTCTCGAACTGCTCCTTCCCGATCAGGTGGTGGGTGCCTGGACGTCAGGGGTGCGTGCACCGTGATGATGTCCGCCTCCTCGAAGACCTTGTCCAGCGGTAGTCAAGCGCACGCCGAGCTTGACCGCCACCTCCGGCGACATGAACGGGTCGTACCCGATCATCTTCATCTGGAAGGACTTCGCCCTCTTGGCGACCTCGCCGCCGACCCGGCCGATGCCGACGATGCCCAGGGTCTTGCCGTTGAGCTCGGTGCCCATGAACTTGCCCCGCTCCCATTTGCCCGACTTCAAGGATGCGTCGGCCCAGACGATGTTCCTCGCCAACGCCAGCATCATGGCCATGGCGTGCTCCGCCGCGGAGACGGTGTTGCCGCCGGGGGTGTTCATGACGAGCACCCCATGCCGGGTGGCCGCCTCGACGTCCACGTTGTCCACGCCCACGCCGGCGCGCCCGACGACCTTCAGCTTCTTCCCGGCCTCGATGACCTGGGCGGTGACCTTGGTGCCGGAGCGGATGATGATGGCATCGTAGTCGCCGATGACCTTGAGCAAGTCCTCCGGGGATATCCTCGGCCTGACGTCCACCTACACCTTCGAGCCCTCGGTGAGCATCTCCATGCCCTCCTTGGACAGCTCGTCGGTGACGATTATCTTCATTTCATGTCCTCCAGAACCTCGTCCATCACATCGCTTAGCAGGTCCTTAATATCGGACGTGGTGAGATCGCCCATGTGCCCGATGCGGAAGGTGGTGTCCTTCAGCTTGCCGTAGCCAGGCGAGACCTCGAACCCTTCCGCCTTGAGCTCCTTGTCGAGGTGGCCGACGTCGAACTTCCCGTCTCCACCACGGTGATCGTCCGGGAACAGAAGCCTTCCTCGGCGTAGAGCTCGAAGCGCTTCATGGCCCACTCGTGGCGATCTCGGTCATGGCGTCGTGCCGATCGTACCGGGCCATGCCCTCCTTCAGCCATCTTGTCCAGCTGGTAGTCGAGGCCGTACAGCAGCGACACGGCGGGGTGGTCAGCGGCAGGTCCTTGTCGGCGAACTTCTTGATCTCGACCAGATCGAAGTAGTAGCCGCGGTTCTTCACCGTCTCCGCCTTCTTCATGAGCCGTTCGGAGACGCAGATGATCGCCAGGCCGGGCGGCAGAGCGAGCGCCTTCTGGCTGCCGAAGACCATCGCGTCCGGTCGCATCTTGCGGAGATGCATGTCCACCGCGCCCACCGCGGTCACGCCGTCCACGAACAGCAACGGGTCGCCATTGGCCCGGACCGCGTCCGCGATCTCCAGCATGGGATTGAGCACGCCGGTGGACGATTCGTTCGAGACCACGGTGATGGCCTCGGCCTCCGGGCTGATCTTGCCCTCGATATGCTCCTTGCGCACTGCCTTGCCCCAGGTGGCGTCGATGCGATCGACCAGTTTGCCGTTCAGGGTGCCGATCGCTGCCAGCGGTCGCCGAAGGAGCCGTTCGAGATGCCCGTCATCTTCTTGTGCACGCCGCAGCGCACGCACGCTTCCAGGAACCCGGTGGCCGAAGCGGGGGACAGGAATATCTCCATGTCCGTGTCCAAGACCTTGTGCAGCTTCTCCACCACGCCATGCTGCAGGTTCTGGTAGTCCTTCCCCCGGTGCACGACCATGGGACGGCTCATCGCCTCCAGGGTGTCCGGGAAGACTTCTACTGGGCCCACAGTGAATAATTTCCTCATTGGCTCACTTTCCTCTCAAAGCCGAGTCTGACTGTTCGATGCGCTAATAGGAAGGCCAATGATACCAATTCATCATTTTTGCGATTATTGGTGATATTGAACCATACCCACGAGTGCAGAGGAGGAAAAAGGGAGACGAGATTTATAGGTTACCATAGCTGGGTTTATATTCGAAATTCGGGGTGGCCGTTCCATTTAATATCATCTCAGACCAATCGAGGTGCGTGACCGGTTCGATGAGAGAGCGCAGAACTCGGGTCCTGTTGGTAGCTCCAACGAGGTCTCCTTTCATTCTTCATGACGCCAACCTTTTAGCAAAATCGTTCGATGTTAGAACTGTCTATCTTTATGGCAGGGAGCAGCTCGGTAAGAGGTATATCATAGACAATGTGCCGAATTTACTCTCGCTGGCGAGAGGTGTCCAATGGGCAGATGTTGTCTATTCATGGTTCGCTGACTTTTCTTACTGGCCCTCAAAAATAGCTCGACCTTTAGGAAAAAAACCGCGGTGGTGCTTGGCGGATACGATGTTGCAGCGGAGCCAGATTTTGCATATGGGGCGTTGTTAAACTGAAAAGGGGAGAAGAAGGGTTAAAAATGTCTTAGAGAGGGCAGACGCAATTCTTCCGGTGGACGAGGGATTGTGTGCCGATGTCAGAAAGAATCTAGGGCTGGACACTAGCGGATTTCGAGTGATTCCAACAGGTTACGATTCCGAAATGTTCCAGCCCATAGGTAAGAAGGAGCGCAAGGTCTTGACGGTATCTTCGGGTTCCTCTTGGTCAAGGGCAAGGATAAAGGGACTGGATGTGTTGGTTTCGACCGCCACGCAACTTCCTGAGGTCGACTTTGTGATAGCAGGACCTAGCGGTGAGGCTCTTGAACGGTTGCGCAACCTGGCCCCGGCCAATGTCGCGTTCGTTCCACCGGTTCCTTTTGAGGAAACACCTAAACTATACCAAAGGGCGAAAGTGTATGCACAATTATCCTACCGCGAAGGTCTTCCTAATGCCGTTTGTGAAAGCATGCTCTGCGAATGCACTTTTGTCGGATCAGACATCCCTGGGAATAGGTCCGCTGCTGGAGACACCGGTTTCCTTGTCCCCTACGGAGATGTGAATAGGATCTCCTCAGCCATTGAAATCGCATTGGATGCGGATGGAGCCGGAGAAGAAGAGTTATCAACCAATTCTCCCTCGAGAAAGGAGGGGGCGATCGAAACGACATTAACCGAACTCGTTCGATGAAACGATGCCAACACAAATAACTCTATCCTATCAGTAATGGCTATATGACATCATCATGATTGGGGATAAATGGCCTCAGAAAAAGTTGCAGTAGTAGGGCTTGGATATGTGGGCCTGCCGTTAGCGTGCGTTCTAGCTGAAAGTGGGTTTTTCACCATTGGCGTTGACATCGATATCGACCGGGTCTCCAAAATCAATAATGGGGATTGCCCAATAGCGGGTGACGAGCCAGGGTTGAATGGTCTTTTACTCAGAACCGTGTCCGAGGGGAGATTGAAGGCAGTAAGCAAGATGGAAGAGGCAAGATCTGCTTCGGCCTTCTTCGTTTGTGTTGATACTCCAATAGATGAAGATCACAAACCAAAACTTGAGCAATTGAGGGCAGCTTTGGTCTCTGTTGGCAACGTTATTCAGAGGGGGTGCCTGATATCAATCGAGTCGACCCTACCGCCGGGGACAATGGAAAACATTGTTCTGCCAATCTTAGAAGAGAGGAGTGGCCTGAAGGCGGGCATAGATTTCTCACTGGTCCATTGCCCGGAAAGGGTCATGCCTGGAAAATTGCTGCAAAACATGAGAGGTGTAGAAAGGGTCCTTGGTGGATTGGATGAGGAATCAATTCGGAAGGGTGCTTACTATTACTCCAAGGTAGTTCAAGCAGAAATCCACCCTACGGATCTACCATGTGCGGAGATTTCTAAGACGACAGGAGAATGCTTACAGAGATGTCCAGATAGCATTCGCCAACGAGGTAGGGTTGATATGCGAATCCCTGGGTGCAAACGCATATGAAGTGAGACGATTGGTCAATACCTGCCCGTTTCGCGACATGCATGTTCCTGGGGCGGGAGTGGGAGGACATTGCCTGCCCAAGGATTCCTGGCTTCTCCTTAGTTCCACCCCTCATTATGAATCCAAGGTAATCGCACCATCAAGGGAGCTCAACGAGATGATGCCTTTGCATGTAGCGGAAATTGCCCGATCCACCATAAATTTCTAATGTTGAAGGAAGGGCGAAGGTCGCTATCATGGGGCTTGCCTTCCTGAGGGACTCTGATGATATCCGTAACTCGCCATCGATTCGAATAATTGATGAATTGACGACGATGGCCGACCTAATCGTTCATGACCCATATGTGAAAAGACATTACAAGGTACCTATGACGAGAGACATAGAAGGGGCGCTTCGCGGTGCCGATTGTGCCATATTCGTCACCGACCACTCCATATAAGCGGATAAAACTGACAGTAATGAAGGAATTGATGCGAACACCTATCGTGATCGATGGTAGGAACCTGTTCAACCAGAATGATTGTGTAAAGGCCGGTTTGA
Source organism: Methanomassiliicoccaceae archaeon (assembly GCA_963827905.1). Lineage (GTDB taxonomy): Archaea > Thermoplasmatota > Thermoplasmata > Methanomassiliicoccales > UBA472 > JACXTP01. The sequence goes on along the minus strand of CAWHCB010000003.1, from coordinate 8,431 downwards.
TTTACAAGGGTGTGGGGAAGGGTTAGCGTCTCGCCTTAACGCATTCTCCAACCTAACCAACGCCTCATCAACGTCCTTATGATCGATCCCATAATGGGTCACGAAACGAATTTTGTTGTGGCCCATCGTGAAGAACTGAACGCCCGCATTCTTCCCAAGGCCCACCATCTCATCCTCGTTCAGACCTACCCCCGATGTATCAGCTAGAACTAGATTGGTTTGTACCGTGCTGCAATCAACTTCGAGTCCTAGATTGGCAAGACCGATCGGCGAGACGCTTAGCGTTGTCGTGGTCCTCTTTCAATCGCGAGACCATATTCTCCAGGGCGTATATACCTGGGGCGGCGATGACACCAGCCTGACGCATACCCCCTCCGACCATCTTTCGATTTATCCTCGCTTTCTCGATGAACTCCTCGTTGCCGACTATTATGGAACCGATGGGGCAGCTCAATCCCTTGGACAGGCAGAAGGTGAGGCTGTCGACGTGTCGCATGAAATCCTTAGGACTTGCGTCTCAAACGCGATGCATGCGTTGAATATCCTGGCTCCGTCGATGTGCACGCTCATGCCATTGTCGTGCGCCAATCGACTGACGGCCTTTACTTGAATGGGCGTCCAACAACACCCTCCTGCTCGATTATGGGTGTTTCTATCTCTAACAACCGAGATGGGGGATAATGAAGTGGGTCCCCAGGCCGCAATGCTGCCTGCACCTGTTCAGGAGTGAACACTCCATTTGTTCCTTTGATAAGATGGGGCATGGCCCCCACCAGGGAGGACATGCCCCCTACCTCGTAATAGTACATGTGGGCGTCAGCCTCGAGAATGATCTCGTCCCCCCTTCTGCAGTGGGAGAGCATTGCCACCAGATTGCCCATGGTCCCACTTGGTACCAGCAGAGCTGCCTCTGCACCAAAGCGGTCGGCCGCCATATCTTGCAACTTGTTGACCGTGGGGTCCTCCCTCTCCACGTCGTCACCTAGCGGGGCCTCCACTATTGTTTCAAGCATCTCCCTAGGGGGAATGGTGAATGTGTCACTACGTAAATCGATCATTCTCATTCTATCATGGTCGACATATTATCTGACGGTAATAAATGGTGCTTCAGGTCAACATGACCTTTTTTCCCCGTTCTCATCGATTCTAATGCTGCCTCACAGACCTTAAGATTCTTTACGGCGTCTATGGCAGTGACCTGTGGCCCTTCCCCGGTTTCGACCGCCCTCAAAAAATCTGATAATTCTCGTTTCAAAGGTTCTTCCTTCTTGACTGAAATTCTGCGAACATCATATTCCAATGGAATGTGGAACATATCTGAGGGGTCAATTTCTTGCAGTTTCGCAGTCGATAGCTCCAGAGCTCTGATCGGTATAGTCTAAGCTGTGCAAAGCCGGCACTACAGGTCATTGCCACCTTCCGGACCTTCATCGGGGTCAACCAATTTACTTCAACCAATCCTAAAGTACCGTTGACCATCTCCATGATAATATTGGCATGATCCTCGAAATCCGAGTTCTGGTGCATCCCTCCTACCGCGAACACGGATCTCACATCCGAGGAGGTGATATACCGAATGACGTCAATGTCGTGGATACCCAGGTCCATTATCACCCCGATATCTCGGATACGAGATGGGAAGGAAGAAACCCTTCGTGATGATATAGAAATTATGTCCCCCAATCTTCCTTCTCTTACCGCGTCCCTGGCGACAGAAACGATGGGGTTGAATCTTTCGATAAAACCGGACGCAAGGACCACGCCTTTCGACTTTGCTTTGGCCTCGAGCTCCAAAGCCTTGTTGGAGTCCCCTGTGAAAGGCTTTTCGACGAGAAGGGAGCACCCCTTCGAAATGACCTTCATCGCCACTTCGAAATGTATACTGGTGGGGGTACAGACACTTACCGCATCCACTCTTTCTAATGGATCGTCTAATGAATCGAAGGCCCCCACCCCCAGCCTATCTGCTACGTTGCGCGCTTGGTTCTTCATGGAGTCGTGAACGCCTATCAAGTCAGCTATTTCTGAGAAGACCCTTGCATGGTTCTGACCCATAGAGCCCACGCCGAATCACACCAACACGCATCATCCTTCCATTAACGACCTTTGGTGTAATAATCATTGACATTTGCCTGAGCTAAGCGTGTCAGATCCTTCGAATAATATCGGCCAATTTGTTTTTATTATATTCATAACTGTAAAATTCTCGGACCTTCTTCATACCACGAATCCTTACCGCGTTAAGATTCGAAATATCTGAAAGGCTGTGGTGGAATCCCCCCCACAATATCATCTAAATTGTAAACGAAAATATCTTGGTCTTTTTCAATGTGGTCTAGGCCAAAATAACCGTCTGGCGTTGTGAAAACAGGAATATCCCACATGCCATAGGCTCAAGGATCTTCGTCAATGGTCCATATGTTGGTATCGTGGTCGGGACAATAACGGCGTCCATTTTCGACAGGCTCTTCATGTAATCTGAGTAATCGGGAATGAAACCAATCTTGTTGATCTTTTTCGAAATTGGGAGTTGGTGGTCGCACTTACCAAATATGTGAAAAACAACCCCCTCCCCAAATCGATCTAAATTCGTGAGGATAAAATCAAGCTCTCGCTTGTTCCTCTTCTCGATGTTAAATGGACCAATAACTCCGACATCGTAAAAATCTTTTTTCTTAATTTCACTTCTGGAGTTTTCGAACCAGCTCTCGTTCAGGATGGCATTTACAACCTCGGTTCGTGCATTATAAACAGTATAGAACTTTTTAATATCCTCCGAAAGTAACGATCACCTTGTCTGATCTTTTTACAACAAATCGTTCAAGGGCACCATCAATGATCTTGTCCAAAGGACTTCCAGACGTTGCTTTCTGCTCGAGGGACAAAATGCTCTCGGCTCCAAACACGACCTTTATCTTTTTTATTTTACATGGAATAATAAAAAGTGGAAACATTTTAAATTCTCCACATATATATAATATATTGAATTTATTATCTTGCTTCAGTAAATCGAAAACGAATGGAATTTTAGCTATTGTCCTCTTATTGTATCGGGCAGAGAATTGCGCCTTTACTTGTTTAATTTCCATTGGTATTTTTTCTTGGTCCGTCCAAAAATAATAGACCCTCGTGTTATAAAGCTCGTCGAGAATTTTAGTGACAGCATCCTTGCCCTGAATGTTTGACCGTTGTAATGACGGACATCTGTCCCTACCATTGAAAAGATAATGCCCTTTTTTTGCACTTTGTGGTGGAGATTTTAGAGATGATAAATAATTTGGCTTCCTCTGAGATTTTTATTGGCTAAGGATATGATGTTAAAAAAAATGGAAACAAATATCATTTACTATGTATCTGCGCTAAGTAACCATGAAGATAGAGCTTTTGGATATTTTGGCTTGCCCAATTTGTAAAGGCCACCCATTAACCCTGGTGGTGGCAAAACAGCAAGGCGAGGACATTGTCGATGGAGTGTTGATTTGTCCCGTGTGCTCAATTTCGTTTCAAATAGAAGACTCGATTCCTAACTTGCTACCGCCTTAGAGGCGATGATTCACAGTTGACTGAGGGTCGAGCGCAACCGCCCCATCCCATCGATGATGTTCTGCCTGCTCGCCGCGTAAGAGATGCGGAAATGCCCCTCCCCCGCCGGACCGAAGGCAGAGCCAGGCGTGACCGCGACATGCGCCTTCTTCAGAAGATATTCGGCCATCTCCTCCGAGGACATCTTCATGATCGTACGAGGGGAAGATGTAGAAAGCGCCCTTGGGCTTCGGGCAATGCAGGCTGGGTATCTCCGATACCAGATCGTAGACCAGGTCCCGGCGGGCCTTCAGCTCCTCCTTCATCGTCTGGACCGAGTCCTGCGGCCCTATCAGCGCCTCGACCCCGGCCGTCTGGACGAACGAGGTGACGTTGGTCACGGTCTGGCTCTGGAGCTTGTTGATCTCCTTGGTGATGTGCATGGGGGCGACGCTCCACCCGATCCTCCAGCCGGTCATGGCATAGGTCTTGGAGAACCCGTTCACGGTGATGGTGCGCTCGAACATCCCTGGAAGCGAGGCGATGGAGGTGTGCTCCCCCTCGAAGATGATCTTCTCGTAGGTCTCGTCCGATAGGACGGTAGAGATCGTGGTCCTTGGCAGATGTCGGCGATTCCCTTGACGTCCTTCTTCTCCATGACCGAGCCGAGTGGGTTCGAGGGCGAGTTGATGAGGATCATCTTCGTCTTCTTGGTGACCTGCTCCGCCACCCTCTCCGGGAACATGCGGTACTCCTTCTCCGGGTCGAACTTGGCTACGACCTTGGCCCCAGCGATCCGGGCGCAAGCCTCGAACGTCCCCCAGGAAGGGTCGGGCAGGATGACCTCGTCGCCCTCCTCGACCATCGCCAGGAAGGCCATGAAGATGGCGTGCTTGGTCGGGGTGATCACGACGTGCTTGCTGGTCGCAAGGGATGCCATTGTCCCTTCCGGTCTTCTCCGCCACCGCCTTCCTCAGCTCGGGTATTCCGGCCGAAGGCGTATAATGGGTGAAATGGTCGCGCAGGGATTGGACGCACGCCTCGGTGATGTTGTCAGGAGTGTTGAAGTCTGGCTCGCCGACCGAGAAGGAGATGATCGTTCACTCCCTCGGCCTTCAGGTTGCTCACGATGTTGGCGATCCTGACCGTCCCAGACTCGGGGATGTTGGCCATGCGCTTGGCGACCATTGGCGCGGATATCGCACCGGCGTATATTAGATTTCGTCAATTCCACGAAGTCGATCTGAGCGATGCACTTCATATTGTACATTCAATACCTTATTGTGTTTTATGTTCATTTCATGTCAATATTCATATAAGCGCTCGCAATTAAGCCAACTGGTGAAAGAATGCCATTAGATTTCGACATGACCAAGCTCCGGTTTGGGACTGAACTGGTAAAGAGAGGTTTTGCCAAGATGCAACAGGGAGGAGTGGTCATGGACGTCACCAACGCCGACCAGGCCAGCATCGCCGAGGAAGCCGGCGCGGTGGCGGTCATGGCGCTGGAGCGGGTTCCGGCGGACATCCGAGCCCAGGGCGGCGTGGCCCGCATGGCCGACCCGATCAAGATCGAGGAGATCATGGACGCGGTCACCATCCCGGTCATGGCCAAGTGCCGCATCGGCCACTTCGTCGAGGCCCAGGTCCTGGAGATCCCTGGGAGTGGACATGATCGACGAGTCGGAGGTGCTGACGCCGGCCGACCCGTTCTATCACGTGGTCAAGAACAAGTTCACCGTACCGTTCGTTTGCGGGGCCAGGACCTGGGCGAGGCGCTGCGGCGCATCGACGAGGGCGCGGCCATGATCCGGACCAAGGGAGAGCCGGGCACCGGCAACGTCGTCGAGGCGGTCCGCCACCAGCGGATCATCATGGCGCAGGTCCGCGAGCTGAAGGGAAAGGAGCACGAGGAGCTGGATGCATCGCCAGGAAGATCGAGGCGCCGCTCTACCTGGTCAAGGAGATCGCGCGAGCTGCAGCGCCTGCCGGTCATCAACTTCGCCGCCGGCGGCATAGCGACCCCGGCCGACGCGGCGCTGATGATGCAGCTGGGAGCGACGGTGTGTTCGTCGGCTCGGGCATCTTCAAGTCCGACGACCCGGAGGTCCGGGCCAAGGCCATCGTGGAAGCGGTCACCCACTTCGACGACCCGAAGGTGCTCGCCGAGATCTCGAAGGGACTGGGGGAGGCGATGAAGGGCATCGAGATCTCCACCATGAAGCCGGAGCCAGCGCTGCAGGAACGCGGCTGGTAGACCCTAGGCCCTTGTTCCGATTGACGGCAAGCTTAACAAATTCGTGCGGTGTCGTCTGGCACGGCACGAGTGATCCGCCGTCACGCGTTTATGTTCAGCGATCCGGTCCCAGCGAGACGCTATGTCCGCGAGCTCGTATACCGGGCTGATGAAATCGCCTTCGGGAAACCCCCGAACATGATGATGGCCTTGTTCTCCTGGAAGCCTGTCAAGATCTTGCCCAGCCCTTTCTCCTCGCCTCGGGGACATGAGCATGCTGAGGTCGCCCTGCTCTTCCACGAGCTGTGCCAGGTCCCGGTTGGGCTCGATGGCCCATGCGCTTCTCCCCAGTCGACATGCCCAAGCTGAACAGCTTGCCCATCATCGCAGGAACTTGACGTAGTTCTGCGGATCTCCGCCTTCGGGACCGAAGTCGATCGCCTCGTCGTTGCGGGTGTGCACCAGCACCTCGATGTCGCCCATGCGCGTAGGCCAATGGACTTATGGCAGGGAGGCGTGGGCGATGTCTGGCCTTCCTCGGCGTGATTGGTCCGGCATGGAGGACACGAGGTCCCGATGCAAGAAGCTGTCCAGGATGCCGATTCCTCTTAGCCAGTCCGCTCCGGAGCATGCCGCAGCTACGCCGGTCCGAGGCTTCTCCGGACGGCAGGACCTCGAGCTCGGCATCGACCAGGACCAGTGGACGCTCATGAGACTATCTTGCTCAGCATTCCCTTCTCTTCGGCCGGGAGTTCTTGATCTCGCGCGAGATCCGTCTGCCGGTGGTCATGTCCGGCTCGATCAGATCGGAGTAGGGAGAACCGGAGACGAAGGGATTGCTGCCGGCCACGATCCGTCGAGGATATCTCGAAGACCTTGAACTTCAGCTTGTCGGTCACGATGCGTCTCCAGGCAGAACGGCCCGATCATGCCTCCGAACAGCTCCTTGGAGCGGTTGACCACCTTCTCGCCCATCTCGAAGACCTTGGGCAGGAGGATCTCGCGGATGACCACGGGGACGTTGCCGGTGACCACGAAGGTCGGGAAGTGCCCAGGCTCTTCAGCTCCTCCGACGCCCCCAGCTTGTACAGCTCATCGATGTTGCTCTCGTCCCGCCGGTCCATGGACATGAGCTCTAGGGTGCCATCGCCATCCTTGTAGCCGTCCTGCTTGATCGGCGAATAGAAGAAATGCAAGATAGTACCTCGTCCCCAGGATGTACTCCTGGATGGTGTACGGCTGGCTCATGTCGATGCCCATCTTGAACTCCGGGTAGTCCTTGGCGATGAAGAAGCCCCGGCCGCCCTTGGCCCCGTGGTACTTCACCAGCACCGGCCGGTCGATGTCTTGGGGTCATCGATCACGCGGGCATCTCGATGCCCGCGGACTCGAGCCACTCCCTCATCTTGTCCCGGTCGGATTCCCATCCCAGCACGTTCCGGTTGCCGAAGGTGGGTATGGGCATCTTCTCGAACTTGCCGGTGCCCATGTACTCGACGAACGAGCCGTGGGGGACGATGATGACGTTGCGGGCCAGCAGCTCGTCCGCGTTGTCCAGCAGGTCCGTGTAGGATTGCAGCTTGATGATCTCGTCCGGCTTGGCCAGCGGGAAGGCGTCGTAATTTCGTTGTTCTGCCTGACCGCGAGCCCCAGAGTGCGGAAACCTTCCTTCCTGGCCCCGTTGAAAATCTGCAAGGAGGAATGAGAGCACAGGGTGGCCACGGTGAGCTTGTCCTTGTCATACTCCTCGAGGATCTTGAGATCTTGTTCTTCGGGACCATTAACTAGGAATTTGTCTTTTCCTAATAAATCTTTCCAACCATGTTCAAAAAGATGATGGTCAGGGATTAACCCCTGTTCACAATGTATAGTCGTAGCCGAAATAATCGGCCAGGTAGCCTGATGCGAAGTAGACTATGACGCAACGGGTGAGCGCGCCCAGGAAGTTCACCAATGCGAACATCTTCATGTCGAGGACCTTGCCCTCCTTGTTGAAGACCGCAAAGACATAGAGGACGACGGTGTCGCTCATGAACGGTATGCTGAGCAGGATGAAGAGACCGACGTACCCCAGTTTGGTCACGAACCATTCGCAGAAGCGGACGAACACCCGGAAGAAGGTCCATTTTTCAGACCAACGCCTTATCGGCTCCTCCACGTTGTAACCGATATAGAAGACCAATAGGCTACCCACCGACTTGCCTAAGGCCAGCACCAATGCCTTGGCGGCGAAGGGGGTGTCAGGACTGAGGAAGAGAGCGAACTCCACCGGGATGGGCAGGAAGACGGCGGCGGCGATGGAGTAAAGGAACAATAGGAAAAGGTAGAGCAAGGGGTCATGGGCGACGCTCTCCAGATAACTTATCATGTCATCGATGACGCCCATTGGGCCGGTCATATGACTTCTTGTTTAAATAGGCTCTTCGTTGGACTCTAGATGTTGATATGGAGCGTACATCGACCTAATCGTTCTCCATGATATCAGATGCCCAGGATCGGCCTGAGGATGTCGGCGGCGACGTAGACGATGGCGCAGCGCGTCAGAGGACCCGAGGAAGTTGATTGGCCACGGAAATGTCTGCCGCTACCATCACCTTGCCTTCCTTGTTGAAGAGCGAGAACAGGTAGAGGGTCACCGTGTCCGGCATCGATGGGGATGCTCAGGAGTGCATA
>CAWHCB010000002.1:0-178755 GCA_963827905.1 Methanomassiliicoccaceae archaeon | reverse complement strand
TGCCAACGCCACCATCGAATAACGGTCGAAGAAGTCGATGATGTTCTCCCATTCCGGTCCGAGCAAATATCCTAGATATGCCAAAATCGCGTTCCATATGAGGGAACCCAGTGTCGTGTAGAGGATGAACCTTTTCAGATCGTACTTCGCGATACCGGCTGGGAACGATATCAAGGTGCGGACCAGCGGAACGAATCGGGTCAGGAAAATGGCCCAATCACCATAATGCTTGAACCATGCCTCCGCCTTGTCAAGGCTGTCATCGCCCATGAGAACGTATCGGCCAAAGCGTTGCACCAGCACCCTTCCTCCGGTATATCCGATGCCATAAGCCGCTAACGCGCCGAGGACGCTTCCTAGGGTGCCTGCCAATATGACGAGGATGAGATCAAAATCACCATCGTAGGCGAGCCAACCGGAAAATGCCATGATGACTTCGCTGGGGATGGGGAAACTGATGCCGTCCAGGAACATGAGGAAGACAATCCCCAAGTACCCCATGGATTGAATGATGTCCAGAACCCATTGAACGATGGCATCGACCAGGCCCATCGTGGCGATAATGGCGAGGTAGGATATAATATCGACATGCTTGGAGCAGGAAAGAGATATTAGCGAGCTCTTCCCATGGCCATGATGGTGAGATGAGTGGAAGCTGTAAGGATCGCAGATAATGTCTATTGGGTCGGTGCAATCGATTGGAACGGTCGAAATTTCCATGGTTACGACACGCCCAGAGGTTCAAGCTACAACGCTTACTTGATCGTGGACGACAAGATCGCTTTGATCGACGCGGTCAAAGCGCCATTCCTCTCCCAGATGATGGAGACGCGTGCGCAGCATCGTCGACCCAAAGGATATCGATGTCATAATCTCGAACCACTCGGAGAACGACCATTCCTCTGGCCTACCGATGCTTCAAGAGCTCACGGACGCTCCCATCTATGCGTCCAGGAAGGGAATGGAGCATCTGCCCCTCAACTATGGCCCGTTGCAGCTCACCAAGGTGAACGATGGTCAGGAGCTCAGTCTTGGGCAAGTACAGTCTCAAGTTCATCGAGACCCCTATGCTGCACTGGCCCGACTCCATGTTCACCTACCTCAAGGAACTGGGCATCCTCTTCTGTATGGACGGTTTCGGCCAGCATTTCGCCTCATCCAAACGATTCGATGACGAGGTGGATCAAGGAGCGCTCTACGAGGAGGCGGCCAAGTACTATGCTAACATCCTCATGCCCTTCGGGCAACCATACGCCTCTGCCCTGGAGAAGGTCAAGGGACTGGACATCAAGATGCTGGCCACTGCCCATGGTGTCATCTGGAGGAGCGACATTCCTGGCATCCTTAAGCTATATGACAAATGGTCCAAGCACCAGACGGAGCAGAAGGCGGTGGTGGTTTTCGATACCATGTGGGGCAGCACGGAGAAGATGGCGATGGCCATCGCCGAAGGCATCACCGCCGGGGGAGTGACGGTCCGCGTCTGTAAGGCCAGCGCGACGCCACGCAGTGTGATCATGCGGGAGATCCTGGACGCCAAGGCGGTCGTGTTGGGAACCCCGACGCTCAACCTTGGCATGTTCCCCAGCATGGCGGACGTGGTGGTTTACATGAAGGGCTTGAAGCCGAGAGGCCGTTTCGGGGCCTGCTTCGGGGCATATGGCTGGTCGGCAGGAGGGGTGAAGGCCATGAGGGAGTTGGTGACCGGATCCGGCCTCGAGCTCCCATTCGAGGACCTGGAGGTCAGGTTCAACCCCACTGAGGCGGACCTGAAGAGATGTCATGAGCTCGGATTATCAATAGCGAAAAAGATTATCATGGGATGACTCCGTTCTATGCCTAGGATGCACGAAGATGGCGTCATTTGAACCGGTAGGAAATCCAACGACCATCCCTATCATCCATGATGCTGGCCCCTACTTGGTCACGAGGACGTCGCCAAGTATGTCGTTCTCTATTGCCGCTCTTTGTAGGGAAAACCGTATTATAGGGGCGGAGGGTTGATAATCCGATGCTAGGCCATGCCGATGTCCATGTCCACACCAAATATTCGGGTGTCACCGAGCATGGCATGCTCCGATTCCCTGAATCGGTTTCAAATCCCAATGATGTGGTCAAGATAGCGAAACGGGTGAACTTGGACATCGTTTGCATCACCGACCACAACAGCATTCTTGGTGCTTTGAAGGCTAAGAACTTCGCAAAAGAACATGACTGCATCGAGGTCGTGGTCGGAGAGGAGATCAGCACGGCCGATGGGGAGATCATCGGTCTGTTCTTGAACGAACTCGTCCCTCCGGGGCTTTCGGTGGAGGAGACCGTCGACCTGGTGCGACAGCAGGACGGCATGCTGGTGGCCCCTCATCCCTTCAGTTACCATGTCCCGGCCTTAGGACTTCTAGTTGATGACATCGACCTGGATGGCATCGAGGTGATCAATGGCGGCCATATAGATGGACCGGCCAACGATAGGGCCATGGAGCATTCCCGTTCCGGTCGGTGGGCCAGGGTGGCGGGGAGTGACGCCCATTCCCTTTCCCAGATCGGATGCGCCTACACGCTTGTTCCCAGGAGAGGGAGATGAGGACTTCAGGAAGGCGCTCAGAAATAAGGTCACCGACGTCTACGGAAGCACCATGCCTCTGCATCTAGGGGTGCAGTGGAGCATTGGCATCGTGTTGAAGGCGGACGAATTGATGCTCCGGTCCATCCTCGGGGTTATGGAGGGGGAGGAGGGAGACCCGTTGGTCGATGCCATTAGTCACATGAGGACCGACCAGAAGATGATGGCACTTTTCGGGTCGGCCATCTATCTAACCCCTCCCATTCCGTACCTAGCCGGTATCGCCAGCAAGGCGATCATGCGCAAGAAGCATGAGATCCGCGACCAGATGAACCGTTTCCGCCGCCGTTTGGTGATGAAACCAGAGATCAATCACTCCCATGATGGTGCTGGTGCTCTGGATCCACCAGGTTCCCAAAAGCGTTGACCACCGCCTCCGATAGCGCTGGATGGATGGTCTGGCTCCTGGCCAAGGGCATGAAGCTCTGATCTCCGGCGTTCATCAGATAGACGACCGATTGGATGAGAATGGCGGCATGTGAACCGATGGCGCTGGCACCTAGGATCTTGAGGTCCCCAGCTTGTACGATCACCTTCACGAAGCTGCCCTCCTCGGCCATGGCATACCCCTTGGCGCAGTCGTAATAATCGCTTCGACCCACAAGGTACTTGATGGCCTTGGCCTTGACCTCGGCCTCGGTCATACCCACTGACGCCACCTCCGGGTAACCGAAGACGGCGTGAGGGACCGCATGCTCGTCCAATGCGACCTTGGATTTGCTGAACAGGTTTCGCCACACCACGTCCACATGATAGTTGGCCGTATGGCGGAACATGGTCCGACCGATCACATCCCCCATAGCGAAGATGTTGGGTTGGGACGTCTGCATGAACTGGTCTATGACGATGTAATTGTTCTTGTCCAGGTTGATCCCGGCTGCCGTAGCGTTGAGCGTATCGGCGTTGCTCACCACGCCGGTGGTCACCATTATCTCATCCGCAGTGACCTCGGAGACCTTTTGGGTGGGGCGATCGCGCACGACCAGGGTCTTGCCCTGCGCCCCTTTCCTCACCTCGAGGACCTCGGTGTCCACCAGGACATCCATGTACTCCCTGGCCTTTTCAAGCATCAGATCAGATACCTCGGGCTCCTCCTTCGACAATAGATGAGGGTTCCTCCCGATCACTGTGACCTTGGTCCCGAAGGCGGAGAAGAAATGCCCAAACTCACAGGCTTTGTAACCGCCTCCCATGATGACCAGGCTCTTTGGCACCTTCTCGATGTCGAACACGGTCTCGGACAGAAGATAACCTGCCTCCTCGAGCCCTTTGACATTCGGAACCTGACTTCTGGTACCGCATGCCAAAACGATCCTGGGGGCTTTGATCTGATCTTCATTGACCTGCAATGTATAAGGAGCGACGAAGTAACCCGTGGTGCGGTAGAAATGCAGATCTGGGTCGTCCTTGATCCCTTCCTCGATACCTTCACGGTCAGGCAGAATGAGGTCCCACATTCTCTTGCGGACCAGATCGAAATCGACCTCCTCCACCTTCGCCTTGATGCCGACGGCCTTTCCATGCTCGATGGTGCGGATGACCTCGGCTGGGTAGGTCAATATCTTGCTAGGGATGCAACCTCGGTTCAGGCATGTGCCCCCCACTGGGCCATTCTCCACCAAGGCCACCTTCATCTCCTTGTTTCGCGCCCTGCTCGCGATGGTCAATCCAGCCCCTGTTCCGATTACGATGATGTCGTATTCCTTCATATCCGCACCTGGTCCCGATGCAATCTGTGCCCACCTTATTTTAGTGTTACCGCTGACCAAGCCATGAGTGATGACGATATCATTACATACCTGCTGATAGGTCCTAATGACGGTGCTCTGATGGACCCGAATGTTGAGTGCAACTGTACCGCCAGCGAACTGATGATCTTCCCCTGCGCAGGGGCTTGTAGCGTGGGACAGCTCAGTAACGACCTGGCAAAAAGGATGAGCAAGGAGGGCATCGGTAAGATGGCCTGCATCGCCGCAGTTGGTGCGGGAGGACCGATGGCGATAAAAGCGGCGAATGAGGCCAAGATAGTCCTGATCATCGATGGTTGCCCCATGAGCTGTGCCAAGAAGATCGTGGAGAAGGCAGGGATCAGACCGACCCTTCAGGTGCTGGTCACAGACATCGGCATGAAGAAGACAGATGTTCTGGGTTATTCCGACGAAGAGATGGAACACGGCGTTCAGGATGACGCTGGACCGATTGAAGAACGTTCCACGATAAACCTTTATTATTCCTAAAAGAATCGATTTTCTAAATCCATACATTTTTTGTTTGTCCTCGCATCGTTGTATTTTTGTCAAGCCAGATATTCACCAGCTTCCACTTTGCTTATATTGTGATGGTCATTTTATTGTGACGTATTATTGGAATCATGATTCATACATCTAATATTTTTAAAATTGATGTACAATATGTCTTATTTCCAAGAATATTAATATCTAATTGTCTATGCAAACGTCCCGTCGGATGTCTCATCATCTAGCAATGAGGCATTCGGGGGCGAGGTTCGCCCTGAGCCGACGAGCGAAAATGCGACCCTGATCACAAGGTCAGGATTCAAGGAGAGATGTGAAGAATGTCGAAAGAACTGAACGGATTCTTTGTGACTGGAACGATGATGGAAGCAAATGAGCATGCCTGCCCGTCAAAGGAGGATGTCAAACTATGGTAGACTCCGGCGACACGGCCTGGTTGTTGATCTCTACCGCCCTGGTGTTCATGATGACACCGGCGGTGGGATTCTTCTACGGGGGCATGCTGCGCAAGGAGAGCATGCTTTCCATATTGGGCCAGACCATAATCATCACAGCTTTCGTGACCTTCATCTGGGTCATCATTGGCTATTCATTGGCCTTCGGACCGAACGTTGGGGATCTGGGATTGATAGGTAACCTAGACTACGTCATGCTTGATGGCGTTGGGGCCGACCCGGGCAGTGCGATATTCATGCCCACCACAGTGCCCCAATTGTTGTACATGATGTTCCAGCTAACCTTCGCCATCATCACAGTGTCCCTGCTCATAGGGGGCATCGCCGAACGCATGAAATTGCGCTCGCTGATCATCCTGCTGGTCGTATGGATGATGGCCGTCTACCTGCCGGTGGCCCACTGGGTCTGGGGTGGCGGTTGGATATTCGAGATGGGCGCCCTTGATTTCGCGGGCGGCACCGTGGTGCACATCACCGCCGGCGTCTCCACTCTGGCTGCGGTCATGGTCCTTGGCAAACGTATCTCCGCCTCCAACGGTGGAGAGGAGAGGCCTCACAACATTCCCTTCGTGGTATTGGGTGGTGCCCTGCTCTGGGTCGGTTGGTTCGGTTTCAACGGTGGCAGTGCCCTGGCATCGAACGCTCTGGCTGTCACCGCTATGTGGAACACCATGTTGGCGGGTTCCATGGCCGCAATGACCTGGGGCATCGTCAGCTGGTTGCACCTGGGAAGGCCGGGCGTCCTCGGTTTGATCTCCGGTGCGGTGGCAGGTCTCGTGGCCATCACTCCCGCGGCCGGTTACGTGGACACCACTGGTGCGATGATCATCGGCCTGTCCGCAGGTGTGATCTGCTATGGTGGTATATTGCTGCGCAAGCGGTTCAAGTACGATGATGCCCTGGACGTGTTCGGCGTCCACGGTGTGGGTGGTACCTTCGGTGCCATCGCCACCGGGTTGTTCGCCACCAGCACCGTCAACTCCGCCGTGGTGAACGAAGGGGTCTTCTACGGTGGTGGTCTGACCCTGCTCAGCTATCAGCTCACCGCGGTGGCAGTGGTATGGGCTTGGGCGTTCGGCATAACCTTCGCGGTGATATATGTCATGAAGAAGGTGACGGCCATCCGGATGACGAAAGAAGAGGAGCGCGTCGGTCCGGACATAGTCCAGCACGGCGAGGTCGCTTACGACATGTGAGGTGTTAGAAATGAAAAAGATCGAGGCAATAATCCGTCCCGAGCGTTTGAACACCGTCAAGGCCGCCCTCGAGGAGATCGGAGTGCATGGAATGACCGTGTACGAGGTAGAGGGACGCGGGGAGCAGAAAGGGCTGGAGTTCACCCATAGGGCGGGCAAGTACCGCATCGACCTCCTCCCCAAGCGCAAGATCGACATAATCGTCCCGGACGACCAGGTTCAGAAGGTGGTGGATAAGATCATAACCGCCGCCAGGACCGGGGAGATCGGCGATGGTAAGATCTTCATCACCAATGTCGAGAAGGTCATAAAGATCCGCACTGGAGAAATGACCGAGAAATAAAAATGACCCCCCTAAACACTTTTCAAACCTCTTCTAGCATTCTTTATTCCTCTTTGTTCTAAGGTCCCAGGACATCGCCATCCTTTCGATCGCGCAATGGAATATCCTAATATCTCCATAGGCACCATCCTTGGTCTGTGAACGAGGCGTGGGAGATAATAGAGGAGATCAAGGCCAATGGCAGTGAGCACAACCGAGAAGGGATGGCTCGTTTCGGTATCGATCCGAGCAACGCCTACGGCGTGTCTGTGACCTGGCTCAGGCAATTGGCGAAACGGATCGGAAAGGACCACGATCTGGCCCTGGCCCTCTGGGATTCTAAGGTCCATGAGGCCCGCATCCTCGCCTCCATCGTGGACGAACCGAAAAAGGTCACGTTGGCCCAAATGGACCGATGGGCCATGGACTTCGATTCCTGGGACATCTGTGACCAATGCTGCAACAATCTTTTCATCCATACCAGCTTCGCCAGGGAGGTGATAGGGCCGTGGTGCGAGAGAGAGCAGCAGTTCGTGAGGCGGGCCGGATTCGTGATGATAGCGGTGCTGTCGGTCAAAGATAAGAGAGCACCGTGCGATTCGTTCCGCTCTTACTTGCATCTGATCGAGCGGCACAGTCGGGACGACCGGATCTATGTGAAGAAGGCGGTCAACTGGGCATTGAGGCAGATCGGGAAGCGCGACCTGGACTGCTATGGGTTGGCACTACCTCTCGCACTAAGGCTCAGCCAGAGCGAGGACGCGACCGCCAGATGGATCGGCAAGGACGCGGTCAGGGAACTTAGGTCGGAAAAGATACTTGCCCGGGTTCACGAGAGGAGCGGCAAGAAATGCACCGGTTCGGACCATCGATGATGGGAGGCCAGGTCGATGGAAGCAGGGAGGAGAGGACGACGGTTGATGGCCGGGGTGAGCACCAACGTGCTGGTCCTTGGCATCGTGTCCTTGTTGACGGACATGAGCAGCGAGATGATCTATCCGATCCTTCCGCTGTTCCTCACTGGAATCGGGGCCACTGGCCTGGTCATTGGGCTGATCGAAGGGGCGGCCGAGACCACGGCCTCACTGGTGAAGGTGCTTTCCGGATGGTACTCTGACAAATTCAACCAAAGAAAGCGCTTCATATTGGCTGGATACGCCCTCAGCTCTGCTACAAAACCGCTTCTTGCCCTAGTGACAAATTACTGGCAGGTATTAGGTATACGCGTCACAGAGCGGATAGGAAAGGGCATCAGGAGTGCCCCGAGGGATGCGCTGATCGCTGATTCCACCAGCCCTGAGAACCGGGGGAAGGCCTTTGGGTTCCACAAGGCCATGGACTCCACGGGAGCGGTGTTAGGACCTCTTCTGGTCATCCCTGTGCTGCTCACTGCGGCAGTCGTCACAACCGACACCTACCGCTTGATTTTCCTGCTATCCGCGATACCCGCGTTCGCTGCCTTATTGGTAATCGTCCTTTTCGTGAGGGAGAAGGAGACGAAGATAGTACGAAGGCCCTCCAAGTTCGTCCCTGAACTGAGGCGCCTGGGGGGGAGGTATTGGGCTTTTATGATGGTAGTTGGGGTCTTTTTCCTAGGGGAGGTCAGCTATGCCTTCTTCGTATTGAAGGCCCAGGACATCGGATTGAGCGATGTCGATATCATTCTCTACTATGTACTTTTCAACCTGACATTCGTGGTGTTCGCCATCCCTTCTGGCTCTCTATCTGATAGAATCGGCAGGAAACCGGTGATCGCCCTCTCCTTCTTAATTTTCGCCTGCACGTGTGCTGTGATGTCCTTGGCGGACAGATGGTGGCTCCTCGGCCTAGGTTTCGTACTTTTCGGGATATACAAAGGGTCTTCGGAGGGGGTGCTAAAAGCTCTCATAACCGATATCGCTCCATCTGAATTGAGAGCGACCGCACTGGGCGGTTATTACACCATCATGGGGCTGGTGATGCTTCCAGGAGGATTGATCGCTGGGTTACTGTGGGACTCATTCGGTGATTGGGCCACGTTCACGTTCGGGATCGTGACCAGTTTGATCGCTTTAACGATGATACTTGGCCTCCGTTCATTGAAGGGTGCATCCAGCGAGAATGGACCAGGAACAGGCATGATCTCGCACTAGGGATGAGAAATCAATTCATGTGATCACAAAAAATTGATTGAAATCTTAACCTCGTCGCAACCATAAAATAAAAAAAAGAAATAAAATGAGGAGTTGCCTCCTCTTTGCTCCTCAATTCTATGAGTACCTTTGACTCAGGTTGAGATCACCGACGCCTGGGCATCCCCCCGAGGTCGGTGGTCGTGTCCGATGGTGCCCTCAATACCTCTAGTGGCTCATCCCCATCCCCGCTCTGAGAGCCGAGATAGTTGCTGTCGCCGCTGTAGATCGCCCTGAAGGTGTAGTTACCTGCTGCCATTGGCTTGTACCAAGTCGAAGTTGCTTCACCGTTCACAAGGACCACGCCTGCATCGTAGGTCGCCCAGGCTCCGCCATTGAAGCTCACCTGGAAGTCCACTGTGCCGGTAGGCATCGGGAACCCGTCGCCCAGACCGGTCACGGTCGCATTGTCGGTCACGGACTGACCTAGGGTGATGATCGTCACGCCCAGTTCGGTCGTGGTTACCGACGGCGCCAGGTCGACCTGAAGAGGCTCATCCATATTTCCGCTCTGAGAGCCGAAATAGTTGTCGTCGCCGCTGTAGATCGCCCTGAAGTGGTACGAACCGGCTGTCAAAGGCATGTAGGCCATAGAGGTCGCTACACCATTTGACAACTGCTCAGTGTCAAAGGTGTTCCACTCGCCTGCGCCGATCTGCACCTGGAAGTCGACTGAACCGGTAGGCACCGGGAATCCGTTGCCTAGACCAGTAACTGTCGCATCATCGGTGACAGAGCCGCCCACATAGATGTGGTCCGATGACAATAACGTCGTCGTGGTCGAGCTGGCTGGAGCGACGCATAGAGGCTCCTCGCATTCTCCGCTCTGTGAGGGGAGATAGCTGTCGTCGCCGCTGTAGATCGCCCTGAAGTCATGTTCGACTGCTAACATTGGCATGTACCAGATTGACATGGCCTCGCCATTCACCAGGACTACACCAGCGTCATAGGTCGTCCAGGCTCCGTCGTTGATTCTTACCTGGAAGTCCACTGTACCAGTAGGCATCGGGAACCCGTCGCCCAGACCGGTCACGGTCGCATTGTCGGTCACGGACTGACCCAAGATGATGTTCAGCGCACCCAGCATTGTCGTGGTTGTGGAGCTGGCCTCACTTACGAGGAGAGGCTCGTCCCCATCCGCGCTCTGAGAGCCGAGATAGTTGCTGTCACCGCTGTAGATGGCCCGGAAGTCATAGTCGCCGGTCATCATTGGCATGTACCAGTTCGAGGTAGCCTTTCCGTCCACCAAAACCACATCTGCATGGTAGGTCTCCCAGGCTCCGCCGTTGAAGCTAACCTGGAAGTCGACCATACCGGTTGGCATTGGGAAGCTTCCATCCAGACCCATTACTGTCGCGTTGTCGTAGACAGATTGGCCCAAAATGATGCTGCTAGTTCCCAGAACAGTTGTCGTGGTGGAGCTGGCCTCATTTACGATGAGAGGCTCGTCCCCATCCGCGCTCTGAGAGCCGAGATAGTTGCTGTCACCCAGGTATACTGCCCTGAAGTGATAGTCGTCCACCATCATCGGCATGTAGGCGATCGAGGTGGCTACCCCATCATCGCCAGATGCGGACAATGTCTGCGTATCGAAGGTGGTCCATACACCAGCGCCGATCTGCACCTGGAATTCCACTGTGCCGGTCGGGACCGCGAAAGGTTCTCCTAGACCAGGGACCGTCGCATCGTCGGTGATAGAGTCACCGAGGGTGATGGTCGTCTGAGAGAGCAGGGTGGTCACCGGGATCAAGATCAGGGCAGGTTGGACGGTCAGAGGCTCTTCCTCATCCCCGCTCTGTGAGGCGAGATAGTTGCTGTCACCGCTGTATATCGCCCTGAAGTGATACGAACCAGATGACAAAGGCATGTAGGCGATCGAGGTAGCTACCCCATCATCGCCCAATGCGGACAGTGTCTGCGTATCGAAGTTGTTCCACTCGCCCGCGCCGATCTGCACCTGGAAGTCGACTGAACCGGTAGGCACCGGGAATCCGTTGCCCAGACCGCTCACGGTCACAAAGTCAGTGATAGATTCACCCAGGTTGATGTTGTCCGATGACAATAATGTCACCGTGGTCGAGCTAGCCGGAGCGACGCATAGAGGTTCCTCGCATTCTCCGCTCTGTGAGGGGAGATAGTTGTCGTCACCGCTGTAAATCGCCCGGAAGAAATAGTTGCCTGTTACCATTGGCGTGTACCAGGTTGAAATGGCCGAACCATCCACCAGGATCACGTCTGCATCATAGGTCATCCAGGCTCCGCCCTCGAAGTTAACCTGGAAATCTACGGTGCCGGTAGGCATCGGGTATCCGTCGCCCAGACCGGTCACGGTCGCATTGTCGGTCACAGACTGACCCAAGATGATTCCCCAGCATGGGCCACATTCAGAATCAGTTACATACAGTGGCTCGTCCTCATCCCCGCTCTGAGAGCCGAGATAGTTGCTGTCGCCGCTGTAGATCGCCCTGAAGTCATAGTCACCTGCTGCCATTGGCATGTACATGATTGAGATGGCCGCGCCATTCACCAGGATCACACCAGTGTCATAGGTCATCCATTCTCCGCCATCATAGCTGACCTGGAAGTCGACCGTGCCGGTAGGCATCGGGAACCCGTCGCCCAGACCAGTAACGGTCGCATTGTCGGTCACTGACTGACCCAGATCGATGCTGTCCTCTCCCAGCACTGTCATAGTGGTGGAGCTGGCCTCATTTACGATGAGAGGCTCGTCCATATCCCCGCTCTGAGAGCCGAAATATTCGCTATCACCCAGGTATACCGCCCGGAAGTGGTATGCGTCAACCATCATCGGCATGTAGGCGATCGAGGTAGCTACCCCATCATCGCCAGATGCGGACAATGTCTGCGTATCGAAGGTGGTCCATACACCAGCGCCGATCTGCACCTGGAATTCCACTGTGCCGGTCGGGACCGGGAATCCATCCATGCCGGGGACTGTCACGTTGTCGGTGACAGATTCACCCAGAATTATGGAATTCTGAGAGAGCAAAGTCCAGATCATATCGGTACTTTGTTGTGGTTGGACGGTCAGAGGCTCATCCATATCCCCGCTCTGAGAGCCGAGATATTCGCTGTCGCCGCTGTAGATCGCCCTGAAATGATACGAACCCACGGTCAATGGCTCATAGGCGATCGAGGTAGCTACCCCGTCATCGCCCGATGCGGACAGTGTCTGCGTATCGAAGGCGTTCCACTCGCCCGCTCCGATCTGCACCTGGAATTCCACGGTGCCGGTCGGGACCGGTGTCGGCTCACCCATGCTGGCGACCGTCACATCGTCTGTGATTGAGTCGCCCAGGGTGATGATCGTCTGAGAGAGCAAAGTAGTGACCGATACCTCGCCTAGTCCAGATTCGACGACTAGAGGCTCATCACCATTGCCGCTCTGAGAGGCGAGATATTTGCTGTCGCCGCTGTAGATCGCCCGGAAGTCATAGTTGCCGGTAGAAACAGGTGTATACCAGGTCGAGACGGCTGCTCCATTTACCAGGGCAACGCCGGCGCTAAACGTCGACCATGCCCCATCATTGTAGCTCACCTGGAAGTTAACTGTACCGGTCGGACACAGGGTATCCTGCGCCCTTACCGATCACCGTAGCGTTGTCAGTAACTGACTGACCTAAGGTGATGGTACTAACCCCTAGCAAAGTGGTCGTTTGACTGCTCCAGCGGTCAGTCGCAACCACAATTTGGTATCTGAGGGGTTGTCGTTCTCGTCATCCACCATCGCTGGAGATTTTGAATCATCCCTCTGACAAAGATGCCAAGGAAGATCCATCGTGGGTCATTAAAATAAAGACCCCAGCGGTGGATATCGCTAACAATATCACTACAACTATTGCAGTGAGTTTCATAAACCCATTTTTTTCCATAGTTACCACTCCTTATTCATGCATCAAATAAAAGACAGAAATCAAATCCATCCCAGATTTTATTTCATCCTCGATGCTATAGAAGTAATTCCAATTGTTTGAGTTGTAAGCACCTCTATTTAATACATGGTGAAGAAATGGTTTTCTCATTATTGGGAAAATTAATATCTATTAATGATTATGAATAAATGATGGATAATATTTTATTGATAGGTATGAATTAATTATTTGAGGATAACACTCAATCAAAGGAACGAAGCATCTAGCAACCCGCTCGATCGAACATGGATCTTCTCGGCATTCCATAATCCGAATCAACCTGGAGGCAATTAAGAACAGAATGAACCAGCATATCTTTTACCATCGATTAAAGCGGACGAGCGGGGATTCGAACCCCGGACCTGCAGCTTAGGAGGCTGCTGCCATATCCATGCTAGGCCACTCGTCCAAAAATGAGCGGGTTTGAAAGGGTTTGTGAAGGTGAGGACGGAGCGGTTCAGCTCTTGTCCTCTTCAGAGCCCAGCTCCTCGGGTTCCTTGTCCTCGGTGGGCTCCGCCTTATCTTCCTGCTTCACGTACTCCTCGATGAGCTCGACCGGGTTGGCCTGCAGGGCCTCCCTCAGGTCGGCGACCACTTTGTACTTGGCCAAGGTCCACTTCTGGTCGTACTTGCATACGTCGGGGAGGACCATTGTGACCTTCTTACCGTCAACGGTGACCTTGAAACCCTCGGAGGTACCATAGTCCATCTCCACGACGGCCATGGCCTTCTCCTCATCGTTCTCGACGACCTCCAAGATCTTGAAGCGGTACTTCAGGGCCTGGCCGGCGAAGCGGCGGTTGAAATCCACGCGGACCCTTCCAGCGGTGACCGAGATTATGAGGCCGGTCTTGTTGTTCATGTTGACCTCCATGCCTGGGCGGGGCTCGATGTCCTGCTTCAGGAACTCGCGCACCGAGTGCATCTGGATCAACTTGGGGTCTCTCTGACCGGCTGCCTTCTCCGGCGGGATAACGACCTCGACGTCCTCGTCGATGGGAGCGCCCTCCAAGGCCTCCTCCAGACCGGGGAAGACCCTTCCGCCTCCGACCAACAGGGGCATTGGGGCGTACTTGAACTTCTCGTTGAAGATGCCGTTCTCTTGAGCGGTGTCAGCGTTCGTGGTGTCGAACATCTCTCCGCTGTCAGCGATGTATCCATCGAATTCGAACCTGATGATGTCCCCTTTGGAGACCTTGTTGCCAGTTGACATTAAATCCACCAGTCCTTGTCGGATTGTGCAGGATGGTGGATATATTGACTCTTCTTATACCTTTTGGTATTGGCCATCATGCGAAAATGGTCCCTTCCCGCGGGACAATTCAGACCGTGGTCAGGCCCTCCACTGCCCTCCGGTCCAAGGCCTTCAGGAGCTCGACCGCCAACCGCACGCTGTCATCGATGTCCTTCAGGTCGATGATGCCTACATGGGAATGAATGTGCCGCGTCGGGGCACCGATGGCGATGCTGGGCACTCCCATGTTGGATGTGTGGATGGCGCTGCCGTCCGTTCCGCCTCCGTGAGTGTAGGCCAGCTGGTATGGGATCTTCCTCTTCTCGCACACCTCGATGACCAGCTCCTTCAATGGCTGGTTGGGGATCATCATGCTATCGAACACCGTGATGGCCACCCCATCGCCCATCTTGGCCGGCGCCATCAACGGGTCGACGCCTGGGACGTCACCGGCGATATCGACATCGAGCACGATGGCCACGTCCGGGTTCACGGTGGCGGAGACGGTCTTCGCCCCTCTCGTACCCACCTCCTCCTGCACCGTCGCCGCCCCGATCACCGTGTTGGCATGCTTGACCTTCTCTTCATGGAGGACGCGCATCACCTCGGCGGCCACGAAGGCGCCGTAACGATTATCGAATGCTTTCCCAAAGGCCAGGGTGCGCTTGCCCTTCCTCTTCCCATCCTTGTAGACGGTCTTGCTCATGGTGGAGAACTTGGAATCGGGCACGATGGCGTCGCCCAAACGGACCCCCATCTCCTGCGCCTCCTTGAGATTGGCGGCGCCGATGTCTATGAACATCTTATCCTTCGCCACCACCTTCTTCATCTCCTCCGCTTCCATGAGGTGAGGAGGTTTGCAGGCGATGACCCCGGCCAGCATACCCTTGTTGCTCATGACCTGGACCCGTTGTCCTAACAGCACCTGGTCATACCAGCCACCTAGCTGCCGGAAGGAGATGAATCCCAAGGGGGAGATGCCGGTCACGATGAAACCTATCTCATCGATATGACCCGCGAGAAGGATCCGAGGCCCATTGGAGGTCCCGCCCCTTTCGAACATGAAATTCCCCATTTTATCGCTGTAATGCCTTTCCACGAAGGGGACCACATAATCTTTCAACAATTTGATCGGGATGGCTTCGAAACCGGACGGGCCAGGGGCGTTGCATAGCTCCTCGAAGAAACCTAATGCTCTTTTATCCATGATGTTCCCCCTCCTTGATGCCAAGAGGTGGTGAAGAAGAGATGTCGACAGCAATAAAACGTTTCCCTCCCTGTTTTGAGGGCCATTCCAAAAAAAAGTTGGTTGTTGCAGGTCGGGCCTACATCGAATAAGGTTAAATCGGAGATTATTGTTACTTGGCCAACAAGCCACCTTAGCTTAGCTGGTTGAGCAGCTGACTTGTAATCAGCAGGTCGGGAGTTCAAATCTCCCAGGTGGCTCCAGACCATTCTATTCAGACGAAGTAACTGGTCACCCCATGGGCCATGTCACCAGACGGTGTCGTCCTCGAGGAACCCGACCTTCAGAACCAGTATCTTCATGTCGTGCGGTATCTCCGGGTTTCCATGCCGGTCGCCTGGTTCGCACACCAGAACGTCCCCAGGCTGCCAGGGTCACCTTTTCCCCATTGATCTCGAATACCGCTTCGGTCACCGCGTAGAAGACCTCGGTCTGGACCCTGTGGTGATGGATGGGGACGATGTCGCCCTTGCGGAAGGAGACCTCCTGCAGGAATGAGCCCGGTATGCCCAGGTCCGACTCGTCCAGTACGGTGCGCTTTCGGTATCCCTTGCCCTGCGCCCACGGCTTCACCGAGGAGCGGTGCAGCCTCATTTCATCGCCTTGGCCGCATCCTTGATGCAACCTTCCAGAATGTCCAATCCTGTGTTCAGGTGCTCCTCGGATATGACCAGTGGAGGGATGAGCCGCAGCCCGGACCGCCCACAGCCAATGGCGACGATCCCGCGTTTGAACAAAAGGAAGGCAACATCATCACGCAGGTGCTTGGCCGGTTCCTTGGTGCGGCGGTCCCGCACGAACTCCATGGCCTGCATCAGACCTAGGCCACGGACGTCGCCGATGACCTCATGGTCGCGCATCATCTCCTCCATACGTTTGCGCAACAAGGCCCCCATCTTCTCCGCCCTCTCCGGCAAGCGCTCCTCCTCGACGACATCCAATGTGGCCAAGGCGGAGGCGCAGGCCACACAGTTACCTCCGTAGGTGTTGGAGTGGGCACCCTGGACGCCGAAGTCCAACTCCCGACGGAATATGGTCGCCCCGATGGGGATGCCCGAACCGAGGGACTTGGCGGTGCAGATCACGTCAGGAACGACATCGAAATGTTCAATGGCCCACATCTTGCCAGTGCGCCCGATGCCGGCCTGCACCTCGTCGTCCACGACCAGGATGCCCTGGTCCCTGACGATCTTGGTGATGGTGCTGGTCCAGCCCTTAGGCGGTACGATGTAGCCGCCCTCGCCCTGTATAGGCTCTAAGAACAACGCCGCCACCTCATGCGGTGGGGTGATGGTCTCGAAGTAGATCTCCTTCAGGATCTTGGCGCACCAGAGGTCGCACGAGGGGTACTCCAGCTTGTAAGGGCAACGGTAGCAGTAAGCATAGGGGATGTGCGTGACGCCCGGGACCATAGGGAAGTAGCGCTCCCGTTGCACCTTCTTGCTCGCGGTGAGGGATAATGAGCCCATGGTCCGCCCGTGGAAGGCCCCGATGAAGGCGATGAACTGCTTGCGCTCGGCGCTCCTCCATCGGGCCAGCTTCATCGCCGCCTCCACCGATTCGGTTCCGGAGTTGCTCAGGAAGACCTTCTTGGCGTGGTCGCCAGGGGCTATCTCGCAGAGTCGCTTCACGAGGTCGCTTTGAACCTGGTAATAGTAATCGGTCCCGGCGAAGTGCATCACCTTCGCTGCCTGGTCCTGGACCGCCTTGACCACCTTGGGATGACAATGGCCGACGTTCAGCACCGCCACCCCGGATGCGAAATCGATGAATGTGTTGCCGTCAACGTCTTTTACCAAAGCGCCCTTGGCGCTCTCGACGACGATAGGGGCGGTCTTGGTGGATGTGGCGAGATATTCGTTGTCGACCTTGATTATCTCCTTGGCGTTCGGACCAGGAGGTTCCACCACTATGTTCGGTACCTTGGACAGAATATCACCCCTTTGGCTCAGCCATATGGCCCAACCTATAAATGGGTTACCGTCGAGCGTTTTTTCGTATCTGGACAATGATGGAAATTCCCTCTCTGCCCGCCCTTGAGGCGGTCTATTGGAGATCAGAACCGAAGGTGCGCTCCGCGCTCTCGATGACGTTCGAGAGTATGGAATAGGCGGGGATCATGTCGCTCTCGTCCACGATGAATATGGTATCGGTGTAGCAAGACAC
The DNA here is from genome assembly GCA_963827905.1 of Methanomassiliicoccaceae archaeon. GTDB lineage: Archaea > Thermoplasmatota > Thermoplasmata > Methanomassiliicoccales > UBA472 > JACXTP01. The sequence continues at coordinate 161,155 of CAWHCB010000002.1, read as the reverse complement.
CGTCTCGGCGAGGTTGACCCCGTTCTCAGCGAGGTTGTCGGCAAGATAAGAGAACACTCCAGAGGTGTCGGTGATCTTCTCAGGTGACTTGACCGTTATCTCCACCAGGTCTGGCCTGACGTGCAGCACGTTCTCCTTGCCGATGGCGTTGACGATCTCGTTCTTGAGCTTCTCATCGGCGATGATCGTGATGGCCTGAGCCCCCTGGATGATCTGCATTATCGCCTTCTCGTTGATGAGCTTGATGAAGACCAGTTCTAACTTGTGCAGCACGGTCCAATCGTTCTTCGCGGTCACGGAGCATATCTTGGTCTTGACCTCGATGCGGCTGCTTCCCAGAATGCGCAATATCTCTTTCTCGTGATCGCGTTTGGAAAGTTTTTGCGCGTAACGACGGCAGGCGATCATGACCGCCTCCTCGTTCTTGATGTCCAGGTCCTTCATGATCTGCCTGGCCAATGATGAATAGTTGATCAGGTCCTTGGAGATGCAATCCTTGATGCTCGGATGGGCGTCGATGTAAGCACGGGTCTTCTCGGCGATGCTCTCCTTGGGGGTGGGGTCCTTCATCGGTCCACCTAAAATGTAAAAAAATATATAATGTTTTATTTCGGACACTGATGTCAGGAAAGGAAACCGCCCAGGGTCCGATCGAAAAGCTCCACGGATCCCTTGGCTGATGATCAGCGGCGGGACCAGCCGAATGGAGTTCCCTCCGGCCACGTTGACCAGCAGGCCCTCCTTGAAGCAGAGCTCCTTGAACTCCTTCGACCTCGCTCCGATCTCGATGCCGATCATGAGGCCCATGCCCCGGACCTCTTTGACCCCACCCTTCTCGTCCGCGATCTTCTGGATGGAGCGTTTCCAGCGTGAACCTAGCTCAGCGGACCGCTCCACCAGGCCTTCCTTCTTGATGGTCTCGATGACCGCCTTGCCTGCCGCGCAGGCCAGTGGGTTGCCTCCGAAGGTGGTCCCATGGCTCCCGGGGGTGAAGGTCTTCGCCACTTCGCGGGTGGAGACGATGGCGCCGATCGGGACGCCCCCGCCCAACCCCTTTGCCAAGGATATGATGTCCGGTACCACGCCATAGTGCTGGAAGCCGAACCATTTGCCGGTCCGGCCCATCCCGGTCTGCACCTCGTCCACGATCATCAACGCCCCGGTGTCATCGCACAGGTCCCGCACCGTCCGGACGAACTCCGGGCTGGCCGGTATCACCCCTCCCTCCCCCTGCACCATCTCCATCATGACCGCGGCGGTGTCCTTGGACACCATGGCCTTCATGGCCTCGCTGTCGTTGAAGTTGACGAAATCGAAGGCCTTGGAGAGCAAGCACTCGTACCCTTCCTGGTACTTCCTCTGGCCGGTGGCCGCCAATGCTCCCGCCGTGCGCCCATGGAAGGAGTTCAGGCAGGCCACGAACTTCGCCCGCTTGGTGTGCTTCGCCGCCAACTTCAACGCCGCCTCGTTCGCCTCCGCCCCGCTGTTGCAGAACATGGAGACCGCCAACGGTGAGGGGACGATGGAGGCCAGCGCCTCCCCGAGGTCGGCCTGTTCCATGGTATAATAGAGGTTGGAGACGTGCAGCATGCGCTTCGCCTGTTCGGTGATCGCCTCCACCAGCGCCGGGTGGGCATGGCCCAGACAGTTCACGGCTATTCCAGCCACGAAGTCCACGTACCTCTTGCCGTCGAGGTCGTATAGGAACTCCCGCTCACCGTGGGAGAGGCAGATGTCCTCGCGCCCGTAGTTCTGGAACAGATAGGAGGAGTACAGGGTCTTGACGTCGTTGATTTCCAATTGGGTCACTCTCTTGCATCACGGGACTATGCGCGTCCCATAGTTCTTCCCGGTCAACAGCTGGCCGATGATGGCGTCCGGGTTCTTGCCATCGATCATGTGGGCGGTCCTGACCCCATCTCGAACGGCGATGACGCACGCTTCCAGCTTGGGGATCATCCCGTCCTTCACCACTCCTTCCGACACCAATGTCTGGAATTCGGCCACCTTGATCTCGGGGATCACCGAGGACGGATCGCCGAACACCCGCATCAGGCCTGGAACGTCGGTGACCAGCACGAAGTCCTCGGCCTGGACCGCCTTGGCCACATAAGCAGGCGGCGGTGTCGGCGTTGACGTTCATCAGTTGACCATCCTCGTCACCGCAGATGGGGTAGATGACCGGAACGAAGCCCCGCCTCACCAGATGGTCCATGGTCCTTGGGTCGGACCGTACTGGCTCCCCGACCCATCCCAGGTCGACCTCGATCTCCTTTCCGCTCTCGTCCTTGCCCTTGATCGGGGGCATCTTTTTGCATAGGATGGTGTTGCATTCGGTCCCGGCCAGACCGATGGCGCTCAGGCCGGCGGTCTGCAAGGCCCTGACCACCTTGTCGTTGATGCGGGAGAGCACGCCCTTGGCCACCTCCAAGGTCACATCGTCGGTGATCCTCAGCCCGAGCACCTTCTTGACCGGAAGGTCCCTCCTCTTCATCTCCTCGGTGATCTCCGGACCGCCGCCGTGGACCAATGACGGGCCTGATGCCCAAGCTGACGAGCAATGCCATGTCCTTGGCGAAACGTTCCAGTTCGGCCGGGTTCTCGATGGAGCTGCCTCCGAACTTGATCACCACCTTCTTCCCCCTCAGCTTGGGAGCTCGGGGGTATCGTGTCATCATGCTACTCCATCCTCTGCATTCTGCCTCAGGTGGTATAGTCCGCGTTGATCTTCACATAATCATAGGTGAGGTCGCAGCCCCAGGCCTCTCCCACCGAGTGGCCTACCCCGAGCCAGAGGTCGATGATGACCTTCTTCCCGCTCAGGATCTTCCTGGCATTGAGCTCGTCCTGGGACGCTGGCACCATGGTGGGTGACCCCTTCTCGAACAACGTGACCGATATGTCATCGTCGCTCACCATCAGTTTCACCTCGTCCAGTTTGAACGATGCGTCGGAGTTGCCCAGGGCGGCCAGGATGCGACCGAAGTTCGGGTCGGCCCCGAAGATGGCGGTCTTTACCAGGCTGGATGATATGATGGAACGGGCCGCGCTCCTCGCCTCCCTCGAGCTCTTGGCGTCGCGGACATGGACCTCGATGAGCTTGGTCGCGCCCTCGCCGTCGATGACTATCTGCTTGGCCAAGGACTGGGCCACGTACCGCACCCCTTCCCAGAAGGCGGGGTCGTTGTCCACCGGCGGTCCGCCCGCCTTGCCGTTGGCGATGATCATGGAGACATCGTTGGTGCTCTGGTCCCCATCCACGGAGATCATGTTGAAGCTGGTGTCCATCATGTCCTGCCACTTGGCATTGGCGTTCTTGGTGAGCACGGCGTCGGTGGTGATGAAGCTCAGGGTGGTGGCGTGCAGCACCTTCATGGAAGGGGCGATCATGCCGGAGCCCTTGGTGATGCCGCCGATGGTGACGACGGTCCCATCCTTCAGCGTGACCTCGCAGGCCGCCTCCTTCATGCGGGTATCGGTGGTCATGATGGCCTTCGCGGCCAACTGGTCGGCTTCCCGTCCCCGGCCCAGCTCTGAGGCGGCCTTGGCAACGCCGCCGGATATCTTATGCATGGGCAGGAAGCGGGAAATGACCCCGGTGGAGGCGACCCCCACCAGGTCCTCGGATATGTTCAATGCCTCGGCGGTGAGGGCGCACATCTCCCTGGCATCGTAGAGGCCTTTCGACCCGGTCAGAGCGTTGGCGTTGCCGCTGTTGATCACCAGGGCCTGCAGCATCTTGGGGTCCTTCTTCATCATGACCTCGATGGGCGCGGCACGCATCTTGTTCTGGGTGTAGGCCAAGGCGCACTTTCCCGGCACATCGGAAACGATGATGGCCAGGTCCAGGTTCTGTTTCTTTATGCCGCAATGCACGCCGCTGGCCCGGAATCCCTTGGCCGCGGTAATGCCTCCTTCGATCACTCGGTATGCCATTGTTCAAACCCCCAATCCCGGGAAGTCCAATCCCATCGTCTCCTCTAGTCCGAACATGATGTTGCAGTTCTGCACCGCCTGACCGGACGCCCCCTTGACCAGGTTGTCAATGGCGCCCATCACCACCACGGTGTTCCTCCCCGCCTTCTCCAGGCCCACCTCGCAGAAGTTCGACCCGACCACCGATTGCATGGAAGGGATGCCGGTACGTCGCACGAAACGGCTGCCCTTGTAGAAGTCCGCGTACAACTTGTTCATGACCTCGATGCTCAGCTCTTGCCTCAAGGTCACGTAGCTGGTGGTCAGCATGCCCCTTACCACGGGCAGGAGATGAGGAGTGAATATGACGTCCAACTTGCCCCGGTAGAGACCTTCCAAGGCACATCTGGATCTCCGGGGTGTGCCGGTGAGTGCCCACCTTGTAAGGCGTTATGCTCGCCCCACAGGTGGGATGGTGGGTGGCCTTGGTCGGCTCCGCCCCGGCCCCTGAGGTGCTGCTCTTGGCATCGATGACCAGGTGATCGTCGACCAGTCCGTTGGCGAACATGGGCGCGAGGGATAGGATGGAGCAGGTGGGGTAGCACCCTGGGTTGGAAACGAAATCGGCCTTGGCGATCTCCTCCCGGAACAGCTCCGGTATGCCGTAGACCGCCTTCTCCAGGTTGACGGTGTCCTTGTGGTCGTGCCCATACCAATGCTTGTAGGTGACAGGGTCCTTGAGGCGATAATCGCCAGAGAGATCGATGACCTTGACGCCGCTGGCCAATAGCTCTGGCACGATCTCCATGGAGGCCCCGTGCGGTGTCGCGGTGAAGACCACGTCGTGGTCGCCGCGTCAACCTTTCCTGGAATTTGATATCCAAGAAACCCTGGAGGAAGGGATGGGCCTTGCTGATGCTGGATCCGGCCAGCTGCCGGGAAGTGACCGCGCTTACCTCTATCTCCGGATGGCGGCAGATTATCCTTGCCAGTTCGCCCCCGGTGTATCCTGAGCCTCCAACGATAGCTGCTTTTATCATCCGATCTTCCCTCGACTAGATTCCGGCGAATTCCTCGATTCGCTTATTAAGAATGATGACCCAAATGGGACACACTCTATTAAAGATGTCAGCATTATCACAAACCTGCCCCAGGCAAAGGTCGGGAACGTGAGGGTGCCTTGGACGATCGGCCCTTTCCTGGACGAGAAGCGTTCTGTCCAATAGAAGACTCCCCTTTTATCAAATGTCTCCATCGTTGGCATAACCTATTATATCTTCTCCGACCTCGCCGAATCCGATATCATATGGCATCCAGGAAATCGTCTGCCCCGTCCAAGAAGCGCGACAAGGTCGTCCTAGCTTACTCCGGAGGTCTGGACACCTCCGTGGCCATCCGCTGGCTCCAGGAGAAGTACAACCTCGACGTGATCTCGGTGTCCGTCGACGTCGGTCAGCCTGGGGACATGGAGGAGAACATCCAACGCGCCAAGGTCATCGGGTCCTTGGAGGCCTATGCCATCGATGCCAGGGAGGAGTTCGCCGAGGACTATGTCTTCCCGTGCCTGAAGGCCAACGCCCTTTACATGCAGACCTACCCCATGGCCACCTCCATCGCCAGGCCGCTCATCGCCAAGCTGTTGGTGGAGATAGCGCAGAAGGAAGGTGCCAAGTACATCGCCCACGGCTGCACCGCCAAGGGCAACGACCAGGTGCGCTTCGATGTTTCCATCAACGCCCTCGACCCCTCCTTGAAGATCATCGCCCCCATGCGCGAATGGGTGATGACCAGGGAGGATGAGATCGAATATGCCAAGGAGCACGACATCCCGATCAAGGTGAAGAAGGCATGCCCCTATTCCACCGACGAGAACCTATGGGGCCGGAGCTGCGAATGCGGCGTGCTGGAGGATGCCTGGGCCGAGCCACCGGAGGATGCCTTCGAGTGGACCATCGACCCGACCAAGGCTCCGAACGAGCCCAAGTACGTCACCATCAAGTTCGAGAAGGGCGTCCCCGTCGGCACTCGATGGCAAGAAGATGAAGCCAGTGGACCTCATCCAGAAGCTCAACCAGATCGCTGGGGCCAACGGTGTCGGTCGCATCGACCAGATCGAGGACCGCTTGGTAGGGATCAAGTCCAGGGAGATATACGAGTCCCCGGCGGCGGTGGTGCTGATCGCCGCCCACAAGGACCTGGAGAAGATGGTGCTCACCAAGGACGTGGCCAACTTCAAGCGCATCGCCGAGCAGAGGTATGCGGAGCTATGCTATGACGGCCTGTGGTTCAGCCCGCTGAAGGAGGCGCTCGACGTGTTCATAGACAAGACCCAGGAGTTCGTCTCCGGTGAGGTGAAGGTGAAGTTGTTCAAGGGCTCCGCCGTGGTGGTGGCCCGTCGCTCTCAATATTCGCTGTACGATCATGGCCTGGCCACGTATGCCGAGGGCGACCAGTTCGATCACACCAGCGCCGACCGGCTTCATTTACGTCTGGGGCCTGCCGCTACGCAGCGTGGCCAAGAAGCAAGAAGAAGTGATGAGGCATGGCGGAGAAGGTCCTCTGGTCCGGCAGGTTCGGCAAAGCGCCGGACCGATCCACGATCGATTTCACCAGCTCGTTCGGGGTGGACATGCGTCTGGCCTGGTACGATGTCATGGGATCGATGGCCCACGCCCGCATGTTGACGAAGCAACGCATCATTCCCAGCCAAGGACGGCGAGCTCATCGTCGAAGGCCTGCGCCAACTGCTCAAGGAGATCGAGAAGGGCGAGGTGGAGCTGGACCGGTCGAGCGAGGACGTTCATTCGGCCATCGAAGTGCTCCTCACCGAACGCATCGGGGAGGCCGGGGGCAAACTGCACACCGGCCGGAGCCGTAACGACCAGGTCGTCACCGACCTGCGCATGTTCATGCGCGACGCGATATTGGACAGCATGGAGCACGCCATCGGGCTCCAGTCGGTCTTGATGGGGCAGGCGGAGAGGCACAAGTCCACCCTGATGCCCGGTTTCACCCACATGCAGCACGCCCAGCCCGTGACGCTCGGATTCCATCTGATGGCCTACGTCTTCAAGCTGCAACGTGATGTGGAGCGCCTCAGGGACGCATACAAGAGGGTGAACGTGAGCCCTCTCGGATCGGCAGCGCTGGCGGGCACTACCTATGACATAGACCGGCACATGACGGCGGACCTACTTGGCTTCGAAAGGCCGGGAGAGAACGCCATGGACGGCGTTACCGACCGGGACTTCGTCCTCGAATATTGCTTCGACGCCGCCACCATCATGACCCACCTGAGCTCCTTGGGTGAGGAACTGGTACTGTGGAGCAGTCCGGAGTTCGGTTTCGTGGAGATAAGCGAAGGATTCAGCACCGGCAGCTCGATCATGCCCCAGAAGAAGAACCCGGACGTGGCGGAGCTGATCCGCGGCCGGTCCAGCCGGGCCATCGGGACCCTGATGTCGATGCTCACGTTGGTCAAGGGTCTGCCTATGGCATACAATCGCGACCTGCAGGAGGACAAGGAGGGTCTGTTCCGCACCTACGAGAACACCACCGCCTGCCTGCGCATGATGGCGGCCATGCTGAGCGAGGCCCGTTTCCGACCTGAGAACATGGAGAAGGCATTGAAGGGCGGCTTCCTGAACGCCACCGACCTGGCGGACCATCTCGTCTCGAAGGGGGTGCCGTTCCGCAAGGCGCACGAGATCGTGGGCAAGGCGGTGCGCCACTGCATCGAGGAGAACAAGACGCTGGAGGACCTGACGCTGGATGAGCTCAAGGGGTTCTCGCCATCGGTCGGTCCGGAAGTCGTTGCAGATGCTGACCATGCGCTCCTGCGTGGAACGCCGTTCGACCTATGGAGGGACCGCACCGGACCAGGTGGAGAACCAGATCGCCATGGCCCGCGACCTCTCCAAGGCCCAACTTTCGTTCTGCCAGGCCGAGAGGGAGCGATTGATAGGGAAATGGAACGATCTCACCTATTCGTTGTGAGCGGGCTCACTCTTCGAAGGTGGAGAGGGCGTTCCATTCCAGATCGTGCTTCACGCCGTTCTTGTTGAGTATCTTGCTGATCTTCTCGGTGATGCGCACCACCTCGCCGCTCTTGGCGGAGCCGCGGATGTAGAACTCCTTGCGGGTGAGGGGGAAGACCATCCTCATTCGCCCCTTGCGATTGTAACCCTCGGGCTTGTTGTTCTTCTCCAGGTCCATCAGGTTGAGGTGGATGAACATGTGCAGGACGTCCTGGTCCTCAGGGACCTGTTCCGAATCGTTAAGGAAGGTGGTGAGGACCTCTGGGAACACCTTTACTATGTCCTTGTAATCCACACCCTCACGGAAAACAAAATGACCACTGGTCGCTTTCATCTGATTTCGTTCGATGCCATGGATGTTATTTAAAATTTCTCAATCAAACAATGTGATCCCCATAGACATTCGTCGATGCCTTTCCGATAAATCTCTGAAACAGCTCGTTCGAGCGCGCTGACCCTTTCCGGACACTTGACCAATATTTATTTACGGGCGGGATATACCAGCATGCGCGTGGTCATGACCGTAGCCGGGTCCGACCCCATCGGTGGGGCGGGGGTCCAGGCCGACATCAAGGCCATCTCGTCCATGGACCTGCATGGTTGCTCGGTCATCACTGCGGCGACATCGCAGAACACCATGGCTGTGAGCGCCATCCATCCTTTTTCCGAGAAGGAGGTCGCATTCGCAGTTGGATTCCGTCCTAAAGGACGTCGAAGATATCTGCGGTCAAGACCGGCATGCTCTACTCCCGCGAGATCGCGGAGACCGTTTGCTCTCGACTTGGTCGATGTCGATGTACCGATAGTGGTCGACCCAGTGCTGGTGGCAGGAGTGGGCGATTCGCTGTATTCCAAGGACCTCTTGGCCGCGTTTCGGGAAGTGGTGTTCCCCATCGCGACCGTTATCACTCCCAACCGAGGAGAGGCGGAACTGCTGCTCGGGAGGAGGATCTCGAAACCCAAACTGACCTGACCAAGGCATGCAAGGACCTGGCCGCCATGGGGCCGAAGGCCGTGGTCCTTAAAGGAGGCCATTTCGATGGGGACATGGCCACTGACCTGCTTTACCATAACGGCGTCGTCACCGAGTTCTCCATGCCACGACTGGACCGTCGAGTGCACGGGGGCGGTTGCACCTTCGCCTCCTTCCTGGCCTGCGGGCTGGCCAATGGGTGGGGCCTTAAGCGATCCATGTTGGAGGCGAAACGCCGGGTGCACGATTCCATCGCCCTTTCCTATCCGGTCGGGCATGGGATTTCGGTCGTCAATCCGACCGCCACCAGACAGAAGGAGGCGATGCGGTCCGACCTATTGCGTGGCCTGGACCGGTCGGTCAGGCATCTGGCGGCGGGGATCCTACCGGCAGGCAGGTCGGGGAGGGCGTCCTTCTGCCATGCCCTGCCCAACCCGCAGGGGCATGACGAGGTGGGCATGGCCTTTATCCATCTGCACAGAGGGCGAATGCGCGCGACCTCGGCGACCTTCGGTGCGGGAGGGGGCGTGCCCGATGCCCTGCTGACCTTGAACCGCATCGATGAACATGTCCTATCGGCGTTGGAGCTGGTCGTGGAAAGCGGAGCGTGGAATGTCCCGAGTGAGGACGAGCTCGATGTCCTGTACATCGGACCGGACGCCGAGGGTCCTGGGACCTTCATGAAAGAACTTGCTAGATCGACAGATGCTTTGGGCAATGCCCCGGACCTTGTGGTGTCGGAGAGGGAGGGGTGGTTGACCGCTCCTCTTCTTCGGCAATGACCCCCGAGATGTCCTGCTCAAGGCCCGATCGACGATGAGCTGAGGTGCCAAGATGCGCATAGCCATGTTCACGGACACCTATCTACCAGCACGGGACGGCGTGGTCACGTCCATACTGGTCACAAGGGAGCAGTTGCAGGCCTTGGGCCATGAGGTCTTCATCTTCGCTCCCGCGCCCAAGGACGATAAGGACAGGGAGCCGGGTGTGTTCTACTTCCGGGCCCGCACCTTCAAGAATTACGACACCTACGGCATACCCCTCTACCCGACCAACAAGAGCGACCTGCTCAGGGAGGTCAAGGCCGAGGTCATCCATTCCCACGGATTGACCTTCCAAGGTCTTCGCAGCCTTATGGCCGGTCGAAACCTAGGACTGCCCGTGGTGGTGACGTGGCACACCATGGTGACGGAGGCGGCCCAGTACTATAATTTCACCAAGTTGCCGGAGTGGATGGTGACCTTGCTCATGAAGCGATACCTCAGATCGCTGCTGGCCAGGGCGGACGCCGTGGTGGCCCCGACCCAGTCCATCAAGGAGGAGCTGTTGGTGATGTCCCCCCACATCCGGCATGTCGAGGTGATACCCACCGGTGTCGACAGCGATCGATTCTCCCCTGAGAACGATGGCCTCGCGATAAGGGAAAGGTTGGGAATAGGGAACGACCAGATGGTCCTCAGCTTGGGGCGCATCGCTTGGGAGAAGAACCTAGATCTTTTGCTTGAGGGGTTCAAGATCCTTCTAAAAGACAGAGGTAACGTCAAACTGGTCATCGCGGGGGAAGGGCCAGCAAGGAAGCATTACATTCAAAGGGCCAGTGAGATGGGCATGGCGGACCGGGTCATTTTCCCCGGTTTCGTGAGCGATGAGGACCTGCCAGCCTACTATGCCGCCTGCGACGCCTTCACACTGGCCTCCAAATTCGAAACCCAGGGGTTGGTGGTTTTGGAGGCGATGGCGAGCGGCAAACCCGTATCGGCCATCAACTATCGAGCGTTGAAGGAGATCGTCAGCGACGGCCATAATGGATATTTGTTCGAGGATGGGCCCGAAAGCTGGGCCGAAGCGACCGGAAAGGCCTTGGACGCCCCCGCGGTGGTCCGTGCCGCCGGCCGCTCCAAGGCGGAGCAGTACTCCACCAAGACCGGCGCAGAGCAGCTGGTGCAGCTCTATGACTATGCCATCCGCTCCAAAAAGGAACGCCTGAACAAACATAGGCGATGATTAATTAGGGCGAGCACGTTTAATGGTCGGATGTGGGACATCGGACAAGCGTTCTATGATTGGCTCAGCCCACTGGGCGTGGCAGGCTTGCTCTTCTGCATATTCCTGCTGTTCTACATCGACGCCATCATCTTCCCCACCTTGCCCGAGCTGTTCGTGATCATCATCTTCTCGGTGAACCCGACGGTGGAGTTCGCCGTCGCCATCCTGCTGACCATCGCGGTGGCCGAGGTGCTAGGATTGGCTACCCTTTACTTTTTGGTGAAGAAGGTGGGCGTCCCGGACGTGATAGGGAAGGCGCTCAATCGTTACACCGGTTTTCTCATCGTTTCGGACGAGAAGGCCCTGCTGGTCAACCGAGTGGCCCCTGTCCTTCCCTTCTCCGGGGCTTTCGTGGCCGCATGCAACTGGAGCTTCAAGAAGGCGGTCCTGTACACTTTGATCGGAGGTATGATCAAGTACGGGGTCATCCTAGGTCTGAGCAGCATATTCTTCACATATCTGTCCAGCGAGGCCGCCACGTTTGTCACGCTGGTGCTGGTGATCGCCATCATCGCCATCAGCATCGCCTTCTCGATGGTCCGCAAGAAACGTCTGGAGGCACTAGGGACCGATCGGCCCTTGGATGCTTGTGGGATCAAGGATGAGAAGTGAAGGTCCCGTCGAGCCGCAGGCATGGCATGACCGAGAATGGCGTCGGAAAATGATCAAAAAAAGAAGGGAAGGGGACCGGCATTCACCGGTCCGTTGTTCCGCCCGCTCAACCGCTGGTTATGTCAAGCATCGTGACCTCGAAGGTCATGGTGTTGCCGGCCAGAGGTCCGTTGAAGTTCTTGACCGCTGTGCCGTTGGCGGTGTCGACATCGATGAGCACGAACAAGCTGCTCTTGCCGGCAAATGTGTCGTAACCGCACATGTCCCAGCTGTCCGAATCCTCGACCTGATGGGTCAAGGTGATGGTCCCGTTGCCGTTATCACTGGTGGCGTTCACGGAATCGATATTGACAAACCATCCCGTGGCGAAGGTGGATGATGGGTTGTTGTACACCATGTACTTCTCTCCGGGGGAGGGCATGTTCTTATAGAGCACGGTGTCGGCCAGAGCATCGACGTTGAGGACGCTGACATCCCATTTGTAGTTGGGGTCATTCACGGTGAGACCGGTGACGGCGCTCACTCCGTACTTGGCCTTGAACTCGGCCTGCGTCGATTGAACGAACAATGGAACATCGACGGTGAGGTCGAAGGATATCAGTTTGGTCGGGTCCATCTGACCATAGCCCTGGTCTGGGGTGATGATGATGGTCTTGGTCTCATCCTCTTCCATTCCTAGGACCCCTTGATCAAAGCCCACCACCACTTGTCCGTTACCGGCGGTGAAGTTGAGCGGTTTGTAGGCCGATTGCGCCCTCATGGTGAACCAGGCGGCCTTGGGGTATGTGACATTGTCAACTGCCACGCTCCATATCGAGGTATCGAAGACTTGCGGGGTCCCGGTGACGTTCACATAACCGATGTAGTCGACACTTACCTGGTCTCCCATGGCTACCTGCTGAGGCGGGTCGGGACTGAGGAAACCGAACAAGACGAAGGTGGAAGCCGGCGACCATGATGATAACCACGACCACCACCCAGAACTTTTTGGACAGAGCGCTCTCGTCCTTGGATAGGTCCTTGAGCTTCATAGCGATACTAGGCAGGCAATCCCATCGAGCCATATAATATTTTCTTCATTTGTCCAGAGCCGTCCATCCGGATATCCTTTTTATATATGGCATCTGTTACAATGGCATTCGAATACCAATGGCGAGAGTATGAAGACCCTTTACATTCACGCTGACTTCATGGAGTATGAGACAAAGAAGGCGACACCGGTGGCCGAGTCCCTGCCCGAGGGGCATGCCTCGGGAAGGATGGAGGAGGTCCTGGTCGCGTTCGTCACCGTGGAGAAATCGGATGAAGGGAAGGTGAACGCCGTCGCCGCGGAGGCTACGGCGGACCTGATCGAGGTCCAGCGGAAGGTGGGCGCGGAGAGGATACTTGCTCTATCCCTATGCCCACCTGAGCCCAGAGCTTTCCGACCCTCAGACCGGCAAGGAGATGCTCAAGGTCCTGGAACAGATGCTCAAGGAGGAAGGGGTCGAGGTGGAAAGGGCTCCTTTCGGTTGGTACAAGTCGTTCAAGATCAGCTGCAAGGGCCACCCGCTCTCCGAGCTTTCCCGCGACTTTGAGGGCAAGGAAGCAGCGCCTGAGCGCAAGGGCGAGGAGCGATTCCTCATCCTCCTTCCCGACGGCACCGAGCTCGCCCCCACCGAGTACGAACAGGGGTCGGAATGCTTCATGATCATGATGCAAAAGGAGGCGCTCAAGAAGGAGTGGCCCCTAACCGGCGAGGTCAAGTACCTGCGCCTGTGCAAGAAGTTCGGCATCCAGTGGGAATCGATGAGCGATGTCGGGCACATGTGCTTCAGCCCCAAGGGGGCGCTCATGTTCGACCTGTGCGCTGACTACTCCTGGCAGATCGTCAACTCCATGGGACTGGCCGTATACACGGTCAAGGGCACGAACATGTTCTCTCTGGACGAGGGGCCGGTGGCCGAGCATGCCAAGCTGTTCGGGGACCGCCTCTACATGATCGAAGGGGAGAAGAAGGACTTCGTGATGCGCTATGCCGCCTGCCATCAGCAGTTCGCCATGATGCGCCACTGGACCATCAGTTATAAGTCACTGCCCTATGGGGCGTTCGAGGTGGCCGACTCCTACCGCCTGGAGCAGTCGGGGGAGACCATGCTCTGCTTCAGAACCAGGCGCCTGAACATGCCTGACCTTCACGTCATCTGTCGCGACATTCCGGAGTCGGAGGGTTGGTTCGAGCGATTGGACGCCCGCATATACGACGAGGCGGAGAAGCTTGGCCGCGACTATGAGATGCTGGTGAACCTCTCCAGCAAGGAGGCCTATGAACTGCACAAGCCCATGCTCATGCGGCTCATGAAGGCACATAAGAAACCCATGCTCATCCATTTCTATCCCGAGGGAATAAACTACTACTGGACGGTCAACATCGAGTACCACATCCTGGACGACATGAAGAGGGCCAGGGAGATCGGGACGGTTCAGATCGACATCGGTAACGCCAAGCGCTTTGGCATCACCTACACCGATGAGAACGGCAAGAAGCAGTACCCGATCATATTGCACACCGCGGTGATCGGTACCATCGAACGCTACCTCTACACCTTGTTCGACACCGCAGTCCGGGATGAGAGCCAAGGCCGTTTGGGTACCTTGCCCACCTGGGTCAACCCAGAACAGGTAAGGATCATGACCGTCTCTGAGACGCACCTGCCCCGGGCCAGGGAGCTGGTTGAGAGGCTGCAGAAGCAGAGGATAAGGGTCGGCCTAGACGACCGCGGCGAGACGGTGGGCAAGAAGGTCCGCGAGGCCAAGCAGGACTGGGTCGGCTATGCCATAGTCATCGGCGACAAGGAGCTTGCCTCGGACACGTTCATGATATACGATCGATCTGCAGAACAAGAACGTGGAGATGTCGTTCGATGCGCTGGTGGAGAAGGTCAAGGCCGAGGTTGGAGATATGCCCAACCGACCTATGTACATGCCCTACGAGATGAGCCGCCAGGTGGATATCTGAGCAGGGCAGGAACCTTTAAAATTTTAAAAAAAATATATAAAGGCCTCGACGAGGCCGGTTCTTTCACTTCATCTTCCGTATCGCAGCCACTACGGCGTCTCCCACCTGGTGGGTCTTGTAAGTCCCGCCCAGGTCCTGGGTGTATATGCCCTGGTCGAGCGTCGCCCGCACCGCGTTGTTCACCACGGTACCGAGGTCCCTGCGACCCAGATTGTCCAGCATCAGCTTGGCGGCCAGGATGGTGGCGATGGGGTTGATGCGGTCCATGCCCTTGTACTTCGGGGCCGAGCCATGCACCGGTTCGAACATGGATATGCCCTTGGGGTTGATGTTGCCGCCTGGGGCCAGGCCCAGACCGCCGGTCACCTCGGCCAGGAGGTCGGTGAGGATGTCGCCGAACATGTTCGGGGTGGCCACTATGCGGAACTTGTCCGGGTTCTTCACCAAGGCCATGGACATGGCGTCCACGTACATGAAGCCAAGCTGTATGTTGGCCTGCTTGCACTTCTCGGTCCAGACCTCCCTCCACAGACCATAGATGTTGCTGCAGACGTTGGCCTTGTCCACCACGGTCAAGGAGTTCTCATTGACGAGCTTGGCGTATGAGATGACGAAGTCGGCGAAGCGCTCTATGTTCTTTCGGGACATCATTCCGATCTCGAAGGCGAAATCGTCCTTGGCGTCCGCGTCGGCCTGGAGGGTCACGCGCATGTCGTACAGGTTCCGCTTCACCCTCAGGTCCAGTTTCCCATGCCCATCGTTCACGCGCCCACCGGCTCCGATGTAATAGTCCTCGGTGTTCTCGCGGAACACATCGATGTTGAAATCGACGTCCCGCTTCAGGCGGCCGAACGGCTTCCACAGCGGGGCTGGGCGGTGGTTGATGTATTGATCGAACGTGAAGCGCAGGTTGAGCAGGATGCCTTTCTCCAGCACGCCAGGCTGAACCCGGTCGTCGCCGATGGCGCCAAGATAGATGGTGTCGAACCTGCGCAGCGCCTCCACGTCCTCGGCGGTGAGCAATTTGCCGGTGTTCAGGAAACGCTCCGCGTTGATCTGCATCTCCTGGAAGTCGAACTGCACCGAGTAGTTCTCGGACAGCACCTTCAGGACCTTCATCCCCTCGTTCACCACTTCGGGCCCTATGCCATCGCCTGGCAGAACCGCTACTTTGAACATCTCTTCTCCTCCTTGATCTTGGCCATGAGGCCACCTTTGTCTATGAGGTCCTGGACGAAATCGGGGAACGGCGCGAAGCGCCACTCCTTCGCCCTGGTCTCGTTCCTGATCACGCCCTTGTCGAAGTCGACGATGAGGGCGTCTCCCTCATCCGCCTCGATCTGACATGTGACCGGTAACAGGCCGACGTTAATGCAATTGCGATAGAATATCCTTGCGTAGCTCTCCGCCACCACGCAAGATATGCCCAGCTGGAGTATCGCCCTGGGCGCGTGCTCCCGACTGGACCCGCAACCGAAGTTGCGGCCGGCCACGATGATATCGCCCTTCCTGACCTTAGCGGCCATATCCGGACGTACCTTCTCGAAGGCGAACTGTCCCAATCGGTCATTGTTATCGCTGGTCAGGCGCTCTGCTGGGATGATCTGGTCGGTGTCCACATGGTCGCCGAATCGCCAGACCTTTCCATTTGCATTCATCATTTGGCTCACTCCCTCAGGTCCTGGGGCCGGACGATCCTTCCAGCCACTGCGCTCGCCGCCACCACCGCCGGACCGGCCAGATATACCTCCGATCCCTTGTGCCCCATCCTTCCGATGAAGTTGCGGTTGGTGGTGGACACACACCTCTCGCCCTTGGCCAGCACGCCCATGTGACCACCGAGGCAGGCGGCGCAGGTCGGCCCGGAGACGAACGCTCCGGCCTTGACGAACTCGGCGATGAGGCCTTCCTCCAACGCCTGCTGGTAGACCCTGGTGCTGGCCGGTACGACTATCATGCGCACAGACGGATGCACCTTGCGGCCCTTCAAGACCTCGACCGCGATGCGCAGGTCCTCGATGCGCCCGTTGGTGCAAGATCCCAGGAACGCCTGCTCGATCTCCACGTCGACCTCGCTGACCGGCTTTCCGTTGCTGGGCAGATGGGGCAGGGCCACCATGCTCTCCAGCTTGGACAGGTCGTACTCCAGCTCTTGACAGTACCTCGCCTCCCCGTCCGCTGTGACCGCGCTCCAGCTTCCTGTCCGCACCGTCTTCATGAACGCCACCGTGGCCGCGTCGCAGGGGAAGATGCCGGCCTTTCCACCGGCCTCGATGGCCATGTTCGACACGCTCATGCGCTCGCTCACGGTGAGCGCGCTGACCCCGGTGCCTCCGAACTCCAGGGTCTTGTAGTTGGCACCCTCCACACCGATGTCGGTGATCAACCTGATGATGAGGTCCTTGCCCGTTACGTAACGGTTCAAGCGACCTTTGAGAAGCACGCGGATGGACTCGGGGACACGGAACCATAGCCTACCGGTGGCGAACACCGCCGCCGCCTCCGAGGACCCGACCCCGGTGCTGAAGGCGTTCAAGGCGCCATAGGTGCAGGTGTGGGAGTCAGCGCCGACGATGAGGCGTCCCGGCGCAGCGAAACCCTCATCCACCATCACCTGGTGACAGACCCCGCCCCGACCGACCTCGTAATAGTTCTGTATGCCCCATTTCTTGGCGAACTCCCGCATCTCCTTGGCCTGTTCGGCGGAGGCGACGTCCTTGTTCGGGACATAATGGTCTGGTATCAGCACCACCTTCTCCCTCATGATGGAGCATTCCAGGTTCTCGAACTCGCGGAAGGCCAGAGGCCCGGTGATGTCGTTCACCATGACGTAGTCGACCTCGGCATCCACGATGTCGCCCGCATGGGCGTCGGTGCCGGACTTGACGCTCATAATCTTCTCTGAAATGGTCTTGGGACCAGTGTTCTTCATGTGATCTCCTCCTAAGCGTTCTTCCGCGAATACAGCCGGTCGATAGCGGCGATGGTGGCGTCCACGCTGGTGAGCACGATGTCCGTGCCCACGCTCTTGCCTACCGACATCACGTCGCCATCGTCCTTCAGTTTGAGCTTGACCATGACCTCGCACAGCGCGTCCGAGCCTCCGGTGATGGCGCTGAGCTTGTACTCCTCCAACGAGATCCTGTCGCTGACCGCGGCACGGATGGCGTTGAGCGCGGCGTCCACCGGTCCGATGCCGATGTTGGCGCTACGGCGTAATTCCCCATCCATGTCGATGACCACGGTGGAGGTGGGGGTGATGTTCAGCCCGGTGAACACCGTGAACTCCTTGAGCTGCACCTTGCGCTGACCCTTCTCCTTTTGACCCATCACATGGGAGGCAAGGGCCACCAGCTCGGCATCGTCCACCTCCTTCCCGCTCTCCGCCAGCTTCTTCACCTTGTCCACCACTTCCAGTGTCTGCTCGTCGCTCAGTACGATCCCGTACTGGGAAAGCTTCTCCTTGATGGAATGCGCGCCGGAGTGCTTTCCTACCACTATGTGGCGTCTCATGCCCACCAGCTCGGGGCTGTACGCCTCGTATGTGGATGGGTCCTTGAGGACGCCATGAACATGTATCCCGGACTCGTGGGCGAAGGCATTGGCCCCCACCACGGGCTTGTTGTCAGGGATGGGGAAGCCGGTCAACCTTGACACCATCTTCGATGTCGAACCGATCTTCTTTGTGTCCACGTTGGTCCGGATATCGAAGAATGCCATCAGACCCAGCACGACCTCTTCCAGGGAGGCGTTGCCGCATCTCTCCCCCAGGCCGTTGACGCAGACATGCACCTGTCTGGCCCCTTGCCTGACCGCTGCCAGCGAGTTCGCCACCGCCAGACCGAAATCGTTGTGGCAGTGCATGCTCAGCGGGACCTTGGTGACAGGCATTATGTTGCGCACCAGGTACTCCATGGCCGCCGGGGACATCGTGCCCACCGTGTCTGGGAGGTTGATCTTGTCCACCCCTGCCTCTTGCACCGCGACGTGCATCTCCTTCAGGAACTCCAGTTCGGTGCGGGTGCCGTCCTCGCAGCTGAACTCCACCGTCAGCCCATGACCCTTGGCGTACTCTATGGTCTCGACCGCCTTGGCCTTTACCTGCTCCCGGGTCATGCGCAGCTTGTGCTTCAGATGGATGTCGGAGGTGGCGATGAAGGTGTGCACGTAGTCAAGGTCGCATTCGATGACCGCATCCACGTCCGCTTTGGTGCACCGCGCCAGTCCGCAGATGCGACTAGGCAGCTTGAGGGACGCGATCTTCCTGACCGCCTCCCGCTCGCCAGGCGATGTCATTGGGAACCCGGCCTCGATCACGTCCACCCCCAGGTCCGCTAGGGCCGTGGCTATCCTCATCTTGTCCTCCACGGACAGGGCCACCCCGGGCGTCTGCTCCCCATCCCGCAGGGTGGTATCGAAGATCATGACATGGTCAGGGAGGGGCACGTCCAAGACCAAACGGTTGTACTGGCTAGTGAAGATACTGTCCTGTACGCAACCCTTGTCCCGGGGCGTCGAGCCCCCGCTCTCCGAATTCGTTAGGCCGGTCATAAAACCACCAGAATTCACCGAGTTCAGCGATGAGCACTTTCAGTGCCGCAAAAGCAAGTTGTTGGCAAGAATGTGCTTGCTCATCTACCGCCCTCGATGTCAAATCTTGCATTGGCAACAGGATATATAATCGTTGCCGAACTGGTGCCGTAATGGGCAGAGAAGCGGGCGATTTGGCCAAAAACAGCACAATTTGTCGTTTTTGGTACCTGTGCTGACAGAATTATATATCATGCCCGGTTTTTTTAACCAGAGAATAAACTGGCAAAGGGGACCGAATTGATACGTGTGCTTTGCGTTGACGATGAGCCTTACATACTGGACATCACCAAGGCCTTCCTAGAGCAATCAGTGGACCTCAGGGTGGAGATGACCCAGTCTGGTTATCGGGCCATGGACCTCCTCAGGGAGCATGTCTTCGATGCCATCGTCTCCGACTACGACATGCCAGAGATCGATGGCATTGAGTTTTTGAAGTTGGTCCGCCACGAGATCCCGGACATACCCTTCCTCCTCTTCACAGGCAAAGGGCGTGAGGAAGTGGTCATAGAGGCCCTGAACAACGGGGCTGACTTCTACATCCAGAAAGGGGGGGACGTCAAAGCCCAATTCGTTGAGCTTGAGCATAAGATCCGCCAGGCGGTCAAGAAGCGGCATGCTGAGTACGCCCTCTCGGTGAGCGAGAGGCACGAGCGCTTCCTGGTCAATATCATCAAGCATTCCACCCAGGCATTTGTGGTCAGCTACCCTGACGGCGGTCTCGGCCTGCCCAACCAAGCGTTCTGCCAACTGACCGGTTACAACGAGGCGCAGCTGAAGGACATGAACTGGACCACTGACCTCACACCGTCGGAATGGCGGGAGGTCGACCAGCGCGTCTTCCAGGAGCTGGAGGTCTCGGGCGTGCCGCAAAGGTATGAGCGGGAGCTCACCAGATCGGACGGGTCGCGCGTCCCGGTCGAGGTGCTGGTGCACATCATCAAGAATCCCCAGGGCGAACTGCAGTACTTCTATTCCTTCATCAACGACATCAGTGAACGGAGGCAGGCCGAGCGCACTGTGAAGCGCACCTTCGGGGCCATGGAGACCTCCATCGATGGCATGGCCATCATCAACGCCAACGGCGAGTGCGTCTATGTCAACCACGCCCAGGCCCGCATCTATGGCTACGAGTCGCCATCGGACCTCATCGGTAAGCACTGGCTCATATTCTATGACGCCAATGAGGGACGGAAGTTCCTGGACGAGATCATTCCCACGGCCAAGGCCAACGGTTCCTGGTTCGGACAGGTGCTGGGTCGGAAGAGGGACGGGTGTCGGTTCCCACAGGAGGTCTCGCTCACCTATCTTGACGACGGTGGGCTCATCGGTGTCACCAGGGACATCAGCGACAAGGAGCGTGACAAGGAAGCCCTAAAACGTTCCCAGGAGGAGCTGAAGAGCATATTCGACAATGTCCTGATCGGCATCTATCGGACCAGCCCGGAAGGGCGCATCATGATGGCGAACCCCGCCCTTGCGCGAATGTTGGACTATGGCAACATCGAGGAGATGTTGGCCAATACCGATGCCAACTCCATATATGTCGATGGGGGCAGGAACCGCATCCTGAACACCATCGAACAACAGGGATTCTGCATGGGCATGGAGACGGCGTGGAGGAGGAGGGACGGTTCGAGCATCTACATCCGCGACAGCGCCAAGGCGGTGCGGGACGATGGCGGCAAGACCGTCTATTACGAGGGCACGGTGGAGGACATAACCGAGAGGCGACGAGCAGAGGAAGCGCTCAAGCGCGCCAACGACAAGCTCTCGCTGCTCAACAGCATCACCAGGCACGATATCCTCAACCAACTGGTGGTGGTGCAGGGCTACACCGACCTCCTCAAGACCAAGGACATGAAGAAGCAGTTCACCGAGTACGTGGTCCGCATAGAGAAATCACTGGGGACCATAAAGCGTCAGGTGGAGTTCACCCGGGACTATCAGAGCATGGGGGTCAAGGAGCCTACATGGCAGAACCTGCACTCGGTGTTCAAGCGCGCATCGGTCGGTCTGGACCTGAACGGGTTGGATGTGTTCACCGACGGCGACAACTGGGAGGTCTTCGCCGACCCGATGTTCGAAAAGGTGTTCTTCAACCTGCTGGACAATTCCCTCCGCCACGGAGGGCAGGTGACCCGCCTCTCCTTGGAGACGGAGGAGCGCAACGGCCATCTCTCGTTGATCTACAGTGACGATGGAAATGGCATTCCCAAGGAGGACAAGCAGAGGATCTTCGAGATGGGTTTCGGCAAGCACACCGGTCTGGGCCTGTTCTTGGTAAAGGCCATCCTGGAGATCACCCAGTGCAACATCGATGAGGTGGGAGGGGACAACGATGGGGCCAGGTTCGTCATCAGCGTGCCCACCGACAGCTATCGTCAGCCTTGCTGATCAGACCCCGCGGACCTCTCCCCAGATCAATTTGTGCAGTTGAGGGAGCACCCTGGCGTTGATCTTCTTGTCCAGTACGAAATCCGCCACTGGCCGAAGGTCCATACCTCCGACCGGAGTGAAGACCACATTGCAGCCTACCTCATTTTCCTGCAACAGCTTGTAGGCGTGCTGCATGTCCTTGCGGTCCGCCACCACGAACTTCAACTGATCCACCGGTGAGAGGAGCTCGAGGTTGGAGAGCAGCATGCGGTCCTGCATCCCGGATGAAGGGCACTTCAGGTCCATGCTCACCAACATCATCTCGGAGCAGGGCAGGTCCTCCAATGACATGGAACCGTTGGTCTCAAGGGTGACGTGGTGGCCTCGATCCAGCAAGGCCTCCAAGAGCTTGATCGTGCCCTTTTGCATCAGCGGTTCCCCTCCAGTGACGCAAACGAAACGTGCTTCCATCTCATCCACCTTCTCCAGGATGGACTCGAGGGACATCTCCCTGCCTTCCTTGATGGCGAACCGGGTGTCGCACCATGTGCAGTCCAGGTTGCATCCGGTGGTTCTGATGAAGCCGGTGGGGACCCCTATCATGGTCCCTTCGCCTTGCAATGAACGGAACATCTCGCAGATCTTCATGATCTCACCAGATAGTCCAACGGGTCCTTGGTGCCCGCCTCCTCGAAACCTTTGAGACGGAGCAAACAGGAATCGCAACGACCGCAGGCCTTCTCGCCCCCTTGATAGCAGGACCATGTGAGCTCGAGCGGGGCCCTCAGGTCCATCCCAAGACGGACGATCTCCGCCTTGGTCATACGCAGGATGGGGGCGTGCACCTTCGGGGCATGGCCTTCCACACCGGCCTTCGTGCCGACCGCCAATGTGCGCTCGAAGGCCTCAAAGAACTCCGGCCTGCAGTCTGGGTAACCAGAGTAATCGATGGCGTTGGCGCCGATGAATATGGCCTCGCCCCCAATGGTCTCGCAAAGACCGGCGGCCACGCTGAGGAAGATGATGTTGCGCGCAGGGACATAGGTGACCGGGATGCCCTCCCCAATGTCCGAGGCGGACTCTCTCTCTGGCACCTCTACTCCTCGCGGATGTGAGGGCGCTCCCCGTGAACGCTCGGAGGTCCAGGTCCATCACCACATGGCCTTTGAGACCATAATGCTCGACCACCCGTCGGGCCGACTCCAGTTCCCGCGAGTGTCTCTGTCCGTAACGAACGGTGAGCGGCGTCACGTCGTATCCCTTTGAAAGGGCATAGGCCAAGGAGACCGTCGAATCAAGACCGCCAGATAACAATGATACCGCACGCATGGTATCACCGGAAGCGATGGCAGGCCCAGGCGCTCTGGCCCAGCTCCTCGTGGATGCCCAGCTCGATGCTCTCGATGTTGGCTGGGAACCTTACCGACCCGATGAGGCGCTGCAACAGAACGCGGGAAAGCTCCTCGGCGCTAGATTCCTCGGTGTCCAGCAGCACGACGTCCTCGACCGGGAAAACATACCTCTTGCAACCCGCCAGGACCTCGACCTCATCGCCGACCGAGACGGTGATCCTCTTGGAGTCCCCCGGGATTATCACTCGATGGTCCAGGTCGTCCACGATGCTGCGCAGGCCGCGTTTGATCTGAACGAAGTCCATCACCATGCCCTTCTCACCGATGTCGCCATGGATGCGCAGGCTGACCACGTATGTATGGCCGTGGAGCCTGCCGCACTTCTCATGGCCAGCTATGAAATGGCATGCGGAGAACTTGACGTTGGTGTGCTCGCCATCGATCTCGAGTCTCATTGTCCCACCTGCTGTCAATACTGACCTCACCTTTTAATGTTACCGGGATGACCGCCAGGATGTCCTTTGGAGGAGAAACCCCCGCCTGCGAGCGCCGAGGCCAGGGCGATGGAGTCCACATAGCTGGTCTTCGCTCGGGAGGTGTCGATGAACACCTTGTCCAGATTAAGTATGGGCGCCCCCATGGAACGCCCTCCGTCCACTAGGTGGATGCAACGGAAGATGAGATTGCCAGATATCCCATCTGGGGCGATGATGAGGTTCTTGGTTTGGGCCGCCTCCTCGATGAGGATGTGCACGTTCTCCGCTTCCAGACCCTGTCCTTTGAGTATGGTCACTATGGACTCCGCCTCGTGGATGGTGCGGTCCACCACCGGGCACCTACCGATGTCCGATGCCCGACCCCCGGCCATTATACCGATGCTCGGGGCCACTCCCATCCTTCTCAACAATGCCACGCCTCGACGTACCATGTCCACCTTCTCCTCGATCGTGACGCCCTCGTCCACTCCGACCGGGGCCAGGAGGAAGACGCTCCCACCGCGGGGTTGGACCATGACCATTCGCTCCAACCGTTCCAGGCCGAATACGCGCTTCACGGCAAGCATCGCCTGCTTGGAGTCAAGGTCGCCACGCACGGCGGCATCGATCCTTCCTTCCTTGAGATGCTGGACCATCTCCTCGGCATCATGATATATCTCGCTCCTCCCGTACCCGCTGGCGTTGGCAAGGTCCACACTGGTGCGGACATGGTCCGATCCCACCAGGCTCCCCACGCCGATACGCCTCTCCTTGCTCTTGCCCGCTCGGAAAACGGTCTCTGGCGCCAATTTGTCCATCATAATCACCCTGAGATGTTATCCATGGACCTCCTATTAGTTTGTCTCGCCATTGTCCTGATGGAGGCAACGATTAAATAAATCGGTCAGAAATGAACCGATGAGCAATGGAGGGATGAGATTGAAACCGCCCCAGTACGAGGAGATGGACCGTGGTCGGGAAGAGGCCATTCCGATGGCCTTCCAAAAGGTGTGCGCTCGCCTCAACCGCTACCGTCTTAAGATCAATCCACCGGTCCAGCCACCGATGCATTGGACCGGTCCTCTTCCTCGCCATACCTTCGAGGTCTTGGAGGGCGGGGACGACACCTTGGTGGCGGAGTTCTACCCCAATGGGCATTACCGCTGCTACCGGCCGGAGTTTCAGCCTTACTTCGAGAAGATGGAGGACATCATTGAAAAGGCTGGTCAGGAGGCATATGAGGCGTTCATGGCGAGATATGAGGAGATGCGGGGGTCCTGAGCTCAACCCAGTATGGAGTCCATGCGATATTCGTCCCACTCCCGCTCGCCCAGCAGCACTTCCAACTCCACCGGGGTCAGCAAGGGCTTCGGGTAACGCACCTGATCGTCAATGGCCAATCGCGGACAGGCGGTGGATACGAAGGCGTCGGCTTGGAAGGGCATGAGCTGGTTCGGACCTATCTCGTCCATGACGATGATGTCGGCCTGCTTCCCCTTCGAGCGTAACCTGTCCGCCAGGTCAAGGGCCAACGCGAAACGGTCCTGTCCGGATTTGGAGGAGACCAGTATGCCGAACCTCTTCCCGTCCTGCGCCCTGGCGATGGCGGCGTAACGTTGGCGGAGCACACGGTCGGTGAGCTGCTCCATGGTCCGCACCTCATCCATGACCGGGTCCAACACCAGGACCGGCCTCTTCGTCTCCAACGATACGGCCAAGGGGTGGAAGTCCCCGCTGCCGATGAATATGAATTGCTCCACATCGCGACGCACCGCGTAGGCGGAGGTGACGTTGCAACCGAGCACCTGGCCCTCATGCTTGATCCTGCCATCCCCTTTGCCGATGAGACAGGTCCTCCCTTTGCTCTCCAGGAATGCCTTGACGTTGGTAAGCATTGGGACGTGCTGGACGGTGGTGACCAGACCAACATTCTTCATCACCATGGGCAAAGCCCTCTCCAGCAAAGGGATGACGTCGAAATCGAACCGGACCTCCACGAACAGCACCCGGTCCGATGTCGATCATGGACGGGATCTCGGCATGGCCGAAATGCACCAGAACGTCAGCGTACCGAGAATAGTGGGGGGAAAGGTCGCACGCGCCGTAACAAGGGTCGCCTAGGATGATCATGTTCGCCTTGGTCCGGGCATTTATCTCATCACCGATGCGCTGGGCATGAGTCTTGAGACCTTCAGGCATCTGGAGGGCCACGGTCCTGGCGCCTTTGGACAAGATGAAGGCGCAGACCTGGTCCAATTTGAAGTCGTACATAGGGTCGCCCTCACATAAGGAAAGAGGGCGAATGATAAAAGGGTTAGTGTACCAGCTCTCCGCCGGTCTCGAACTCGGTGAAGCACGGGCTGGGCAACTTCAGGGACGCGCTCCACAGAGCCTCCTTGGCGGCGTTGACGTACTGGACCGGAACACGGACGACTATGATGACCTGTCCCGCCTGCACCCTGGCCGCGGTTCCGACCGCCTTTCCGAAGGCGGCGCGCATGCCGCTGGAGACACGGTCAGCACCAGCGCCGGTGGCGAGCTTGTTCTCGCGCAGCACGTGGTGGGGATAGACCCGGAACTTGATGTGGTAGTTGTTGGTCCCGGCCATCTTGGTCATGATCCTGTTGCATGTTATACGGGCGGCCTCCAACGCTATGTGCCTGATCTGGCAGGGCTCTTTGATCTTAAGGGCGATGGTGACCGGGAAATCACCGTTGATGGCCCCGATATCGAAAGTGTTGATACGGGAGGCCGGCACTCCGCCCATGTACTCCCTGCGGCAATAGGCCTGACCTCGAATCTGTCTGTACATCCTTGCTGGCTTCCTTGCCATGATAATCACCTTTAACTTCGTCTCACCTGACGGGATGGCTACATTCGTATTTTCCTATTTATAGCTGATGGATGGTCACAATTCAAACGTGCACTTGTCCAGCAAAGGCTCCTGTCGCATCATATATATGCTCCTCAAAACGGTCATGGTCGAGGATCCTTCGATGGCCCTGAGGCACAAGGTCGGTGGTCTGGAACTACTTCCCGATATCAAACCTTTATGGGAAAGGTTGAACGCGATGAACGTGGAAAGGTCTGTCCATTTCGGCGAACGGCATCGGAACCTTACCTTCGAGGAGAGGATGGGACCAGTTCATCGCAAGGTGAGCGAGGGGATGGCCAGGGTGGAGGTCGTGCTAGATGGGGCAGGAGTTCCGATCGGCTACTGCGTGGCCACGATCGACTCTGAATACATTGGGGAGGTGGACTCGATATATGTGGAGGAGGGTGAAAGGGACCAAGGGTTGGGGGGCGACCTCCTGGACAGCGCCATCGATTGGATGAGGGCGTTCCCGGTGCAGAGGGCCTTCCTTTCCGTGACCGTGGGGAACATTGACGCCCCTCGGTTCTATGAGAGACATGGCTTCCGTCCTCGTAACACCATCTATGAGCTCGATGCGGACCCAGTAGCAAGGCAAACCTATTTGACAGGACGAGGATTCAAGGAGCGGAGAGAGCATGGGTAGAAGGCACGTCAGCAACAAGGAGGTCAAGGCCATAGCCCGCCGTCGGGTGGTGAGGCTCCTGGTACTGGCACAACAACAGGCCGGCTCGGGTAATCTCGATCGAGCCAGGAGATATGTGGACCTGGCGAGGAGGGTGTCGATGCGGGGTAACGTCCCCATGCCCTATGGCGCAAGCGTCTGTCGGGAGTGCCACACGCCCTTCCTGGCCGGAAGGACCTGCCGGGTCAGGTTGCGGTCCGCGCACCTGACCATCACCTGTTTGGAATGCGGCGGAAAGAGGAGATTGCCTTATGTCAAGGAACAAAGGGAGCTGAGAGGATGTCAAGGACCAAAAAGGACGTCATGAGGGATGCTTCAGAGCTTCGTCCCACCGTCCATGTAGGAAAGGATGGGATCACTGACGAACTGGTGGAGGAGGTGAAGTTGCAGTTGAAGACACGAAAGGTGATCAAGATGCGACTTCTCGACTCCAGTGGGGAGGACCCCAAGGCCACCGCTGAGCTGGTGGCGGAGCGAAGCAAGGCCACTCTGGTCGATGTGAGGGGGTCGGTGGCAGTGCTCTGCGAGAAAAGATATTTCGCTGGAAAGCCGATGTCGGTCGAGTAAGGGAGACCATGCTAGACATAGCGGTCATTCGAGCGGACCCGGAACGTATCCGCACCATGCTTCGCAACCGCAACTACCCGGAGGACACCCTGAACGAGTTCCTTGGACTTGATGCGGAATGGAGACGCCTGATGGAGGAAGGGAACCAGCTGAGGCGCAAGAGGAATGAGGCCTCGGTCCAGGTCCCGAAGCTCAAAGGAGAGGAGAAGGCGAACCTGCTGGCAGAGATGAAGGCCGTGGCGCAGCGCATCTCGGACATCGAGGTCCGGGTGGCGGATTTGGAGCAACGGCGCGGGGACGTGGTCCTCCTGATCCCGAACCAACCGGACGAATCGGTCCCGGTGGGGGGCGATTATGACCATAACAAGTTGATCCTGGAGAGCGGGAAGATCAGGGAGTTCGACTTCCCCGCCAAGGACCACATCGAACTGGGGGAGTCGTTGGGTATCATCGATTTCGCCAGAGGGGCGAAGATCACTGGCAGCGGGTTCTACGTGTTGAAGGGGGACGGAGCACGACTGGAACGGGCCATGATCAACTACATGCTGGACGTGCACCGAAAACAGGGTTACGTCGAGATCTTCCCTCCGGTCGTGGTGAACCGGAACTCGGTCATAGGCACCGGCCAGTACCCGAAGATGAAGGATGACATGTATTGGTGCGAGAGGGACGACCTCTGGTTGAACCCCACGGCGGAGGTGCCGCTCACCAACATGTTCATGGACGAGATCCTGGAGAAGGATCAGCTGCCCATCAACTTACACGGCCTATCTGCCGTCGTTCCGAAGGGAGGCAGGACGGCACGCGGAGATGAAAGGCATCATCCGTGTGCATGAGTTCAACAAGGTGGAGCTGGTGAAGTTCGTCCACCCAAACACCTCCTGGACCGAGCTGGAGAGATTGAGGCAGGACGCCGAGGACATCTTCCGAGGACTGGAGCTGCCCTACCGAGTGCTTCTTCTATGCACGGGTGACATGGGCTTTGCCTCGGCCAAGACCTATGACATCGAATCATGGGCACCAGGCACCAAATCTTGGTTGGAGTGCTCCTCGTGCAGCTGCTTCACCGATTTCCAGGCCCGGCGCGCCCGGATAAAGTACCGTCCAGAGCCTCACCTGAAGAGCGAGTTCCTCCATACGCTGAACGGATCAGGAGTGGCACTTCCGAGGACCATGGTGTCGGTCCTGGAGAACAACCAGACGAAGGAGGGGAAGGTCATCTTGCCCAAGGTGCTCCGCCCATACATGCAAGGGCAAGAGCTGATAGAGTAAACTCACTTCGAAAGGAGGCGGTCGATGGTGTCAGCGTCCATTCGGAAAGAGACCCACTCGTTGAGCTGTCTCGCGCCCATCCTCTCATAGAAATTGATGGCGTTGACGTTCCAGTCAAGCGCCTGCCATTCCATCCTGCCGCAATCCATGGCCTTGGCCTTTTCCGCGCAGAACAGGAATATGGCCTTGCCCACGCCGCGCCCCCGGAACTCCTCCAACACGAAGATGTCCTCGATAAAAAGGGTAGGGCGGGCCAGGAAGCTGGAATAGGTCTGGATGAGAATGAGATATGCTATGGCCCGACCATCCGATCGGGCCAGATAGGCCTCGAAATAGGGTTTGGGGGAAAGGGCATGCTCTTGCAACCTTTTCACCCCCTCTTCGTCCGGAGGTGTGAGGTGTTCGAACTCGGCCAATGCGAATATCAATGTGACGAGCTCAGGGAAGTTGCCCTGGTCCACCCTCTCCATTATTATGTCTGGCATGGAGGTCCCCTGGTGGACGTGTCGTCACTTGATCGATCTGACTACTTCTTTCCCTTAGGCTTGTTGGGGGTCTTCTTTGGGGCGGGCTTCTTCTTGGGGGCGGGCTTCTCCTCTTCCTCGTCCGCCTCATCGTCATCGCACTCGCCTTCTTCCACCACGATATCGATCTCTTCTTCGCCCACATCGACGTAGTCGAGGAAATCGAACATATCCTCCTCGAGGGCCTTCAAGACCTCGACACCTTCCTTCACCTTGCCGTCCTCTATGAGGTCGATGGCCTGGGAAAGAACGTCGAGCATGTCTTCCAATTCAAAGTCCAGTTCGTCAAACAGTTCCCCAAGGGTTACCATTAAAATTCACCGAAAGGCAATAGAGAGCCCCTATAATTAATATGCTGTTGCCGCAAGAGGGTGAGTTGAGGGAAAAAAATGAAATGGGTGGGGGTGCGATAATCCGTCGGTATATGTCACCACACCGTTTCGAATCACATAATAGGGGCTCATTGGTGGACCAAGAGAGGTCCGCGGAACAACCTGCCGAGGATATCATAGCAAGGGCTGAGATCGGGTCGGACGGCATCGTTGCCGACCTGGGATGCGGCAACGGTTACATTTCGGTCCCTTTGAGCAGGAAGGCTGGACTCGTCCTTGCCTTGGACGTGAGCCCGGAAATGCTTAGGGACCTGATGGGGAGATGCGATGAGGATTGCAAGCGAGAAGGTCCTGCCGATCCGTTGCGAACTACCCGAACTGCCTCTGAGGTCCTCCAGCATGGACCACGTGTTCATGGTGAACGTCCTCCATGAGTTCGAGGACCGGTCGCGTATGGTCAGCTGAGGCCTTCAGAGTGCTAAAGGATGGGGGCAGGGCTCACGCTGGTTGATTTTCAAAAGAGGCCGACCACGAGGGGCCCCCCGATGGAGGAGAGGATCGACGAGGCCGATGTGCCAACGCTCTTCAATTGCATGAGGTTGTTGGTCAGCACAGCTTCCCCAGTTACTATCAGTTCGAGTTCGCCAAGCCCCTCTAGGCTGGCACCTCAAGCCCGGCGTCGTGGAAGGCGTCCTGCAGCGCGAATATCAGGTCGGAGCGGATCCGGGTCATCTCCTTTAGTTGGGTGGTGTAAACGCGCAGCTCATAGACCATCCGGTTCCCGGTGAGGGACACCGCCCTCAATGAGGGTGCGGGATCCTTTGAGATGCCTTCGACCTCATCCACGGCTAGCTTGAACAGTCGTTCCACCTCTGCGTGTGGAGTGACGAAACCCACCTCCATATTCACACATATGGCATGGGAGCTGGTGCGGGAGATGTTGGCCAGGCGTGACTGCATCATCATGCTGTTCGGAAGGTTGACGAACGTACCATCTGGCGTGCGCAGTTCGGTGAAGAGGAGGTTCTTCTGCACCACCTCGCCTTGCATATCCTCCACCTCTATCAGGTCGTTGAGCTCGTAGATCTCGGCATCCATCAATGCCAGCCCGGAGAAAATGTTCCTAAGGGTAGGATAGGCTAAGACCAATGCCACCACAATGAATGTGAGAACGAGCACGATGAACAAGGTGCCCACGTCCTGCAGATTGAGCAACGCGAACAGAGAGTAGGTGATGGTCAGGATAGCGATGGTCCAGAGTACGTATCGGATGACCGATTTGAACAGGTCTATTACCTGGGGACTGAAACGCTTGGTGCGGTACTTGTAGTCCTCCAATATCTCGTCCACCAATTTGATGAACAGATAGATGCCCAGGATAATGACGATGACCGTGATGATGAGCGCGAAATGATCGGTGAGGAAGGCCTCCAGTTCGCCCATCACGTCCAGGTCGGGGATCAGAGAGAGGATGATCAGCAAGGCCACGACCACTGCGATGACATATATCACATAACTGAGGACCAGACTGGTGGTGTGCACTGACTTCCTCTTGACCTCTGCCTCCTCGGGTGCGCAGGTGCGGTTCAGAAGGGCGATATGTCGCATGAAGTTCACAAGTATCCTGGCTATCAGGAAGATGAACAAGATGATGGTGAGGTCCAGAGCGTATGGGATGAAGGGATTCCAGACGTTCTCCTCGAACCATGGCCATGCCAGTGTCAGGACATAGAGACCGGTGAACGACAAGAGGATCAGTATGCCTGCCTTGACGGTCATCTCGATGGCGGATGCTACGTCGGCATCCATGTACTTCCCGCATTGCATCTTCATTTTTTCGAAGTTGCGGGTCAGGTATGACCAGACATATAGACAGATGACGACCCCTGCGATCCAGAATAGAAGAGGCCAACCGACCTCGGACATCCATTGTTCGTCTCCGATGGCTATGGTTCCACGCCTCCCGAGGACCTTCGCATGACCGAGTAACCGCTGTCCTAAATAATAAGGTTGGGCCGCCCAGCAACCATCAGGTCATCATCGCTCCATTATGGACACTTTGATCAACCAACATTCCTTTGTGTAGCGATCTTTGGCTAGGCCCGATCCAGGGAAGGCGTAAGACGTTGTGCTGGTGAGAAGTAGGCCTCCGCTCACCTGAGAGCGACCTAGGTCCATTCCGAGCATCTCCCCCAACTGAGCTAGGTTTGCTTTCACCTTTGCGGAGACCGCGAGGTCGTTGCTCTCCTTTAGCCCGATCATTATGTCGGGGAGCGATACCTTGGACCTAAGGTCCAACTGCACCCAGATGTTCTCGGTGAGAATATGCATTCCAGCCCTCGTAGTACTTGGCGATATTGGGCTCAGAGGGGCTTCAATAAGTTCCCGAACCACCTGGGCGAACCATTTGAATGCCTCCGGAAGGAAGTTGCCATCCACCAACAAAGAGGTCTTGAGCCCGGTTGATAACGCTCCTGTCTCATCGGAGAAGGCCAATTCCAGGAATATTCCGACCTCCGCCACCCTTTCGGAGATGACTTCTAAAAGCCTTACCGCAAGGTTGTTGATCGCCGTTTGCATGACCTTGCCCAGCGCGTTGAGGTCGTATCCAAGGGCTTCGAACTGTTCCAAGGCCTCTTCCAAAGTGTTGATCACGATGCCTGCGAGAATTTCTATCTCGACCGGCCCTGGTTTTAAGGCAGAGTTGGCCTCCCCCATGGTGGAATGACGGAACTCCCAGAGGTCACCAGCATCGTAACACCTCTGCCAGGTGCGACCATCGTTCTCCTCGTCGAACGTGAAGGGGGATGAGTCTACCTTCTTCCCGCTTGGATCCAATAGAGCGACGCTCTCGGCGAATGGGAAGCTGTTGACCTCCCCGTTGTCGAGGGATTGCTCGGTGAACCGGTAGACCATGTGCTCTCGGGGCAGGATCAAGGTGTCACCCAACTGCTCTAGCCGCACCTGTCCGTGGGAGGTGCGAAGAGACCATCCGTTGAGACTAATGGCCTTTTCATCCGGATTGTATATCTCCACCCACTCGTTCCCAGCGTCCCTGCCCGATGGGTTCTGCTCATATTCGTTTATAACTGGGTGGCCAAGTCCTGGTGTGGCGAACTTGAAATAGAAACCGGCATCGACCTTTACCTTCACCCCAGGGATGGGGGAGGGGATGTTGGACAATAACGTCCCGATACCAGGCACCTGGGACAGTGAGAAACTGATCTCACGTTTGAAATCGAACTCAGGCAAGGTCATCTCAAAGCTGCGCCCTTCAACAGTCCCGGTCACCTCGACAAAGTGATCGAAGAGCCCCATTTGAGGATCGATGACAACACTTACGATGGAACCGGTGGAGGATATGGTGCCATTTATCAAAAGATAATGACAATGGTCTGAGACCTCGAGCAAACGA
Organism: Methanomassiliicoccaceae archaeon; assembly: GCA_963827905.1. Taxonomy (GTDB): domain Archaea; phylum Thermoplasmatota; class Thermoplasmata; order Methanomassiliicoccales; family UBA472; genus JACXTP01. Next base: position 128,110 of record CAWHCB010000002.1, on the reverse strand, counting down.
GCGGTCATGCTGATCTGACTGTCACCAAATGATAGGTGAAAACCGATGGCTAGCATCTCCGGAGATCCGTGAAGACCTGGTTCGTCCCCTCCGAAGCTGAGGGTGAAATCGCCACCATACATCCGGAAGGAAAGCGATACACCATCTAGGCGGGAGGCGATAGGTTCGATCACCTTCCCAAGCCCCTCCATGGCATATTGGCTCCAATCCTGTAAAGTTGCCACCAGGTCACAGAACCTTTGCACCAGACGGTCCAACCACCCGCGCAATAATCGGTCAGGTCCCGAATAACCATAGTGACATAATCCAACAATTGGACCGCACCTTGGCCGAGATCGCACAAGGCTGCGGATAATGAGTCCAAGATCTCCTTGAGCGTCCCCAGGACGTCCTGGTCGAGGGTGTTCGTCGGCGAGTAGTCCACACCGGACAGTGGCCATCCGGTCACTCCCGTCAGCTCCCTTTGGGTGCCTACCTCGCAATGCCTAGTCATGCTCATGTCCTCGGCCCCACTGACACAAGAGGCGGTCAGCGTAATATCCTGAGACCCTGACATGGTCATCCCCCACCCGCTCTGATAGGGCAACATGGCACAATCGGTGACATCGGTCAAATGCAGATTGCCCGTACCGTTGGCCAACTCGTTGGGGTCCTATGATCTCTACCAGAGTGAGCCCGTCGATCGGTGCCGTGGGATCGATCTCGCTGCTGACTTCCAATCGCTCGGTTATTCGCATGCCTTTTCCGGTCACCAGCACGAATGGACCCATTCCATCCAATTGCAAACGGGTCGTCTCCGAGGACATCCTGGCCTTCTGTCGACCTCCTTGGTCAGGTCGAACATCCTTGACTCGATCCAATCCCGAACGCCCGGTATTGCCTCGATGGATCCTTTTGCCAGGTGTTCCAATGCGGTGGTGATAAGACCTTTGCCAAGACTGTTCGTCCCAACAAGCCAGGTCCGATAATCCTCGAAAATGGAACATATTTCTCGGTAATAACCCGCCATCATGGATTCGAATAATCCTGACCCGCCTTGGCTCCCGATGTATTGCCTGATAATGTCAAGATTCACCGACCGATAAGAACCATTGATCTCCGGAAAGGAGAGTTCGATCCCCTGGAACAATTTCAGGGCCAATGGTCCGAGGGCGTCGTCCACGGTGCGATTGGGGTCGAAAATGACGTCGGAGTTCTGTTCCAGATAACTCACGAAACTTTCTCCCATCGGGTCCGAAAGCAGGTCAAAGGAAGAACCGCTTTCCTTGGTAGCCCACCACCCATCGTCCGCAAGGAGTGTCTGGAGACCTTTGCCCACCTCATCGATGTATGAAAGGTCGTCTGTGGGGTCCAATGTTAAGGCCAATGGTCCTGTGACACCATCGGAAAGTGATAGAGCGAGTGCTTTGATCGATAAAGTGATCGATTGAAGGAGCTGAGAGGTGGACCTACGGTAATCATTGTAAAAATCATCCCATCTTACTTCATCGAAGATGTCGACGGCCCGGAAGTCCACTGGATAAAGACCATCCAACTTCACCATGGTCCAGCCACCAGTGGCGTTCCGCAAGGCGACGTCCAATCCTTGGACAGATATCTCCATATCGAGACTGGACTCACAGAGATACCGATAATCAAGCTCGTCGGTCCCAGATGAATCCAACAGGCCAACCAACCAATGCCCTGGCCTTTTCCCCGGTCAGGTCCCTTCCCAGTAATCGTCCCAACAATCTCTCCCCAGTGATCTGCCCAGCCTCTACCACCGACTCCAATGATGTCAAGGCATCGGTGACCCGGAGGTAATCCAACCATCGCATGGCCAGCATGTCCGCGTTGGAGTAGAGGCTCTGAGCGAACAGCATCGAGGGATAGATCACATCCATCCCATACAGTGTCAGAAAAACGTCGGCCGGATCGATCTCCCCTGTGATCTCTAAACAACGTTTCATACTTTGAACGTCAAGAACGACCCCATCAGGGGCAATGAATAAGTCAAAAAGCTTTGGGTCGCACGCTCGGAAGCATGCCACCTGTAAAAGAATGGAGGCTAGGGTATAGGCGTTTCTGGCGTCTGTTTCTGTCAATAGATCATCGCAGGCCCTGGGACCGACGGAACCGTAGGAGAGGAGACGCAACTGTAACAAGGCGGCAAGTTCGGATTGGACCGCCCTCCAGAGCAAAGAGGACCCGCCCTCGCTCAAGCTTTGATATCTGTCCAGACGCCCCTCTAAAAGGGGAGCGGGCAGATAGACGCCCCGATCCACATCATGGTCGGACACAAGGAATTCCAAAGAGCGGGATATGTTCACCCTGATGAGGCCGGAAAGGGTGAGGTACGCCGGAATGGCGACAGGGCCAGATGTCCCATCCGACCGACGTCAAACCCGAGGGCATCCCCTTCGGGCATGGTCAGGACATCAAGATGCAGGTCGGAGCAATTCACCGATATGACATAACCTCCCAGGTTCCTCGGGAAGATCTGGGTGAGCTGCTGGTTCAAGGAGCATCGGATAGTATGTCTGCACCTGATCGCTGTCCAAAGTCCCATCGGTTGCTAAAGCAAGCGCGCAGGAATATGCAGCGGCCTCGCATTCCTTCGCCGTCTGTTCGGAAAGCGAGCCCATCCTCTGCAACGAGGGTAGTGATGAGCCTCCGGTCCCGTTATGTGATTGGCTTACCATTGCGAGAGAGATGCTCGAAATCAGAAGTATGAGCACAGCGACCATGGAGAATGACATCTGTGCCCTGACATCGCCCCTGAGGTTGTGTCCATTGGGAGAGGCCCGTCCCCTCCTCCCTTTCATCGAATGGAATCTCATCAGGACATGGGAGGTCCAAGGAAAGGATAACCGGTGCAGCTACACTCAGCCTACATCAATCGGACCCGGCTATGGACATGAGGAGGAAGTGCTCGAAGTGCTCAGCGATGAAGGGATTGTCCGAAAATCCACATAGGTCCAACGCAGGTGATGCGATCATTGCACTCTTAACATCAGAGATTATGTCGGTGGCCATCAGCTCCTTCTTCCTATGAACCGCGCTGGCCTCCGGAACCTTGACATTGGGTATGGTGATGATGATGATCTCCACCCCTCGTTTGGCCGCCTCCTTGAACCGTTGCCCATGCTCCATGCGTATCTCCCTCATCATGGGGCTGGAGATGAGGAAACGGTACTTCGATCCGTCCAACATCTCTCCGATCTTGGCCATCACCCGCTCCCTCCCCGATATGGTGTAGATCAGCTGGGGGATCCCTTTCTCGGATAGCAAGCCTCGTACGGAGGACAACTTATCGAAGGTCTCCTCTATCTCCGATATGATGCTCTTGCGCACCACCTCCAGATCGGTGGGGTGGAGTATCGTGGGCCGCCCCGGGCTGGAAGTGACGAAACCTTTGGACTCAAGGGACTGAAGGGCCTTGTACGCGCTTGTTCTTGGCACCATCACCATCTCCGCTAGGTCATCCGCGGTGCCGTGACCTTTGACCACCGCCCCGGTGAACAGCCTCGCCTCATAGTCTGTTAACCCCAATTTAGTTAGGACGGCGGCTACCTTTCGGTATTCCGTCTCCAACTCCTTGACGTCCAGCCTTAATATGTCTATCACGTTCATCTCTATCTTTGTAGTGGATAGTGCTACAATATTTTTATATCTTATCTAAAAATTACAGTCTCAGAAGGGATGCATAGATGATTGCAAAAGAAAGTGCATTGCCCAAGGGACTTCCCAAGAAGACCGAGTCCCTCTGCCCCGAGTGCAAGCGGATCATATCCGCCACCATCTTCGAGTCGGACGGAAAGGTACTGATGGAGAAGAATTGCCCGGAGCATGGAAAGATCACGACATATACTGGTCGGACGTCGAGCCTCTACTTGAAGGCGGAGCAGTTCGCCTTCGATGGGGTCGGTGTGACCAACCCGGCCATCCCGGACGCCAAGGTCTGCCCGAATGAGTGCGGTCTGTGCCAGATCCACCTGAGCCACACCTCGTTGGCCAACCTTGACCTGACCAACCGCTGCAACCTCAAATGTCCGATCTGCTTCGCTAACGCCAACCAGGCGGGCTATGTGTTCGAGCCGACCTTCGAGCAGGTCACAGGCATGCTCCAGACCCTCAGGGCGGAGCGGCCGGTTCCCTGTCCGGCAGTTCAGTTCGCCGGTGGGGAGCCCACCATCTACCCTCGGTTCGTCGATGCGATCGCCAAGGCCAAAGAGCTGGGGGTCACCCAGATCCAGGTGGCCACCAACGGCATTCGCTTCGCTGATGACATCGAGTTCCTCCGTGCTGCCACCAACGCGGGCCTGAACACCATCTACTTACAGTTCGACGGTCTGGACGATAACGTCTACTTGATGGCGAGAGGGAAGAAGCTGCTCGCCACCAAGCTGAAGTGCATCGAGAACGTGCGAGCCATCGACCCCCGTCCATCCATCGTGCTCGTGCCCACGGTAGTGAAGGGAGTGAACAGCGACCAGGTGGGGGAGATCTTCCGCTTCGCCCTGAAGAACCGTGACGTGATCCGTGGGATCAATTTCCAACCGGTCGCCTTCACGGGACGCATCAACCAGGAGGAGCGAGCCAAGCAGCGCTACACGTTGACGGACCTAGCGATTGATTTGGAAGCGCAATTGGATGGGCAGATAACCAAAGACGATTGGTACCCCGTACCCTCCGTCGTGCCCATATCAACCCTGGCCTCCGCCTTGCTAGGCGAGGAGAAGGTCGCCTTCACCGCTCACCCACACTGCGGGCTGGCCACCTATCTGTTCGTGCAGCGACGCGGGAGAGGTCGTGCCCTTGACCAGGTTCGTCGATGTGGAACCGTTGTTCAAGGAACTTTACGAAATTTCCATCAAGGCGGAGAAGTCAAAGGTGAAGTTCCCCTCCAAACTGAAGGCGTACAACGCCCTGAAGAAGGAACATCCATGAGGATCGTATGCCCAAAGGCTTGGACCTGAAGATGTTCCTCGAGCTACTTGGCTCCGTAATGGGTGATTCCATCCAAGAAGTCTGTGGCCAAGTTCTCCTGGAACATGATGTTCATCGGAGGCATGCACTTCCAGGACGATTACAACTATGACATCGAGAGGGTGAAGCGTTGCTGCATCCACTACGCTGTCCCGGACGGGAGGATCATTCCCTTCTGCGCGTATAACGGTGGTCCGACCTACCGTACCGAGGTAGAGAAGAAGTTCGCCATCCCATTGGAGGAGTGGCGCAAGAGGCATGGTACCGAGTACACCTGAGGAGGAGAGCTCATGATCGTGAATGTCGAGAAATGCATGCATTGCGGCGCCTGTGTTGGTTCCTGCCCCCAGAACGCCATCTACCTGAACGACGTGGTCCTGGACTTCAATGACGACTGCAACCGCTGTGGCCGTTGCGTGAAGGCCTGTCCCGTAGGTGCCCTGAAGCTCGAGGTGAAGAAATGAAGCTCAAGTACGACGTTGTGGTCGTCGGTGCCGGTCCCGCCGGTAGTCTGACCGCCAGACACGCTGCGGAAGGTGGTGCCACCGTCCTGATGATCGAGAAGAAGCCGGAGATCGGTGCACCGCTTCGCTGCGCCGAGGGCGTCAGTAAGGAAGGCCTTAAGAAGGTCGGCATCAAGGCGGACCGGAGCTGGATCTCGGCGGACGTTTCCGGAGCAAGGATAGTCTCGCCCGGTGGTAAGGTATTACAGATCGACGAGAAGCAGGCAGGCAACGAGGTCGGCGTGGTGCTGGAGAGGCACCGTTTCGACAAGGCCATGGCCGCCGATGCCGCTCGGGCCGGGGCAGAGATCATGCTACGCACCTCCGCTGTGGACGTCATCAAGAAGAAAGGGAAGGTCGTGGGCATTAAGGCCAGGTCATACGGTGAACCGTTGACCATCGAGGCTGGATGCGTGGTCTGCGCCGATGGTTTCGAATCCCAAGTGGCCAGATGGGCGGGGATCGATACCAGCCTTAAGGCAGGCGATATCACCACCTGCTTCCAGTACCGCATGGTCGACATCAAGCATGACCCGGAGTTCTGTGAGTTCATCATCGGCTCCATGGCCCCAGGAGGCTACGTCTGGATATTCCCTAAGGGTGACGACACCGCCAACGTCGGCATCGGCGTTTTGCTGTCCAAGCTCAAGAAGCCCGGCGAGGTCAAGACCTACCTGGACAAGTTCATCGCTAAGGATGACCGCCTCAAATGCGGCCAGCCGGTAGAGGCGATCGCTGGGGGAGTCTCTGTGTGCGCACCCCTGGACAAGTGCATCGGGGATGGCTTCCTGCTCGTCGGGGATGCTGCTCGGGTCATCGACCCCATCACCGGAGGCGGGATCGTCAACGGCATGATAACCGGTATGCACGCCGGAAAGGTCCTGGCTAAAAGTGTCGAGTGCAATGACTTCTCCGAGGCAGCGCTGCAAGAATACGAGACATTGTGGCGTGACGACCTGGAGAACAAGCTATGGCGCAACTGGATGGCCAAGGAGAAGTTCCTCACCCTGCCCGACAAGACCCTGGACAGCGTCATCGACACTCTGAACGAGGTCGGGGTGGAGAGGGTGACCGTCTACAACCTGCTCAAGGCCATCAGGGAACGGCACCCAGACCTGGTGAAGGAGTTCGAGGAGTTCCTCTGAACCTCCTCCCTAAATCTCTTTTCTCACTCCAGGCACGCCAGTGTGCACGATGAACGGCGTGCCTCCCTTGTTCTTTATCCCTTCGGCGACCTGCTCTGGCCTATCGGTCAGGGCGATCATGCTTCCTCCCCCTCCTGACCCGGTGAGCTTGGCCCCATAGGAGTGGGGCAATGCCGCCTCCACCAACTTATCTAACGCCTGGCAGGAGACCCCGAGGATGGCGAGCAGTTTGTGGTCCCGGGTCATCAGCTCTCCCAGACCGACCATGTCCTGATCGCGCAGGCACTTTAGTCCATCTAGGGTGAGCGATCCGATCTCCTCCACCACCTCCCGGGCGAAGCTGCTGTGGTCCACATATCGCTTCACCTTCGCCACCTGCGGGCCGGTCGGGGAGGAGATGCCGGTGAATCCGACCACCAAGGTCATGCGGGGCACGGTGCAATGGTGGATGTACCATTCCCTCACGTCGCGGGAGATGTGCCAGAGCAGATCTGAGCCTGGTCTTGTGTCGATAAGGATGCCCTCCCCGTGGGTGACGGTGGAGGTGTCGATGGGGCTGGCACGCCCCTGGACCTCTGACTCCACCTCGAAGGCGTGGCGGGCGATGCCCTCCTGGGATATCTCGTTCCCCGAGGCGGACATCAGGGCGGCGAGCGTGGCCGTGGTCACGGCGGCCGAGGAACCCAGACCTGAACCTGAAGGGAACGCGGAGCTGGTCTCCAGTTCCAAAGCCCCCCCGTTCCACAGATGTTTGATGCAATGGGTGATGTAAGGGTGCGTCCTCTCCGACAAAGGGTGACCGTTGAGGCTGTTGTGGTGACCTGGCCGCATGCGCAACTGCAACCTGAGGTCGATGGCAAGGGATATGGCCGGCTGACCGAAGACGACTGCGTGCTCGCCTAGAAGGATCACCTTTCCCGGTGCCGAGGTCGTAATCGTGCCCATACCTCCGCCGTGCCCAGGAAAGGTGAGGTCATGCGACCGATTTAATCCTAGAGGTCGTAACGTTCCGCCACATCGGCGATGGCTTCGTTGGGGGACTTGTCGCCGAGGTCCTTGCGCTCCTTGTTCCACCAGATCTCCTCGAACTCAGTTAGGGCCTCCTGCAGCTCGATCTCGTCCTCGAAGGTGTCGCCCTTCTCGATGACGAAGTCCTCCTTGAACTTCTGCAGCAGGTCCAGGTCGTTCTCGCGGTTGACCATGGTTATGCAAAGGAAATCATCGATGTTCTCCGCCAATATCTCGCCCACATCGGCAGGGACTATGTCCATGACCATGTCCAGGAGGGCGTTGCTCAAGGTAAGGAAGAGCATCTCCTTCTTGTTGTCCTCGGGGGCCGCCTCCTCCTCGATGACCTGGTTCAGACCTTCGTACCAAATGTCCCTGAGCACGTAGGAGCGCATCGGGTTCTTCATGATGGGATCGTGCTCATGCTCTCCCTCGCATCCGCAGGAACAGCTCTCCTCGACGATCTCAACGGTCTCTTCTGGCTCGACCTCGACCGCCTTCTTCGGTTTGGGCTCGGCCTTCGTCTTCTTGGGGGCGCTCTTCCCTTTCTTCGCCTTTGTCTTAGCAGTTGCCATGAACGTAACCTTCCACGACCTCGATGACGAGGTCGCTGGATTCGCAACGCAGCATTTACTATAAAATGCCTCGTTGCCAGGCACGGTGACATCGGTGAACGCGGTCGGTCGGACCCTTTCGTGGCTACTTCTTTTTCCTCCTCATCACGAACAACAGGGCTAGGACCGCAGCTATGGCCAGCACGCCGATGCCGAGGAACAGCAGCATGTTGTTCCCTTCGTCGTCGTTCGAGTCAGAGCTCTGAGGGATGATGACCGCCGATTCGGTCGGTTCGCCTTCCTCCCCTGACCCTACGGAGGAGACCTTGTAACTGTACTCCTGTCCGTTAATCACGTTATCGTCATTGTAGCTGGTGCCATTGACGGTGGCGATGAGCTCCCACGTCCCTTGCCCGCTCTTACGATAAACGTTGTAACCGGTCACGGACGATGCGTTCTCGCTTGGGACCTGCCAGGTCAACAACACTGTGCCATCCCCTGGGGTTACGACCAACCCCGTGGGCGGACCGGGGATCATCTGGGACGTCCCCTCGGGCATCCCTACTACCCCCGTGCTATTGGGGCCCCAACCGAGGGAGCTCTGAGCGGCCACGGTATACACATAGGTAACGTCGTTGCTGACATCGGTGTCATTGAAAGCCAGATCCAGTCCGGACCAGACCTCCGCATCATCGCGGAACAGGTGATAGATGATGTTCCCCTCACTGATGTAGCCTGGCATGGACCAGCTAAGTCTGACCCAGCCGTCTCCTGAGGCTGCGATCAGCTCCTGTGGCGCGGAGGGCGGTCCCTGTGGAGTGACGGTTATCGCTTCAGAGAAGGCACTTGTCCCGACGGAGTTGTTGGCCGAGAGCACATAGAGATAGGTCTGGCCATTGATCAGGCCGAGATCGGTGAACGATAGTTCCGATCCAAAGTGGACCTCCACCCCGTCCCGGAACAGATGATAGACCAGTTGTCCTGGTCCAGAATAATTTACTGCGTTCCAGCTCAATTGGGCCTCCCCGTTTCCGGTTATCCCGGTAAGACCCCATGGAGCGTCAGGTACACCGAACGACATGGCCGTGATCGCGCTGCTGTTGGGACCCCAACCTACGGCATTGAGGGCGGCGACAGCGTAGGTATGTAGCACCCCCTTCTGCAAATCGTCATCGACGAATCCGATCTGGGTCCCGCTGTACACGACCGCTCCGTCCCGGAACAAGTAGTAGGTCAACGTTCCAGATCCAACCTGTTCGGGAGAGACCCATGTGATTTCGACGAATCCGTTCCCTTCGGTCGCCGCGAGACCCCTTGGAGCGGTAGGCACAACAATACCAGGCGTGATTTGCACCGCGGTGCAGTTTGGTCCCCACCCTATGGAGTTCTGTGCCGCTACCTTGTAGGTGTAGGTGACATCGTTCGTCACTTCGGAATCGGAATGGGCCAATGAACTTCCGCTCCATATCATGACATCATTTCGGAACAGATGGTAGGTGATCGGACCTGGACCACTGTATGATGGTGCCTGCCATGATAGGTCCACGACCCCGTCACCTGCTATTGCAATAAGGTTAGACGGCGCGGATGGTTCGCTCGCGGGAGTGGCTGAGACCTCGTTCGAATAGGCTCCCTCGCCCACCCCATTGACCGCGCTCACTGTATAGAAGTAGGTTTGTCCGTTGGTAAGGCCGTCATCGGTATACGTGAGGACGACCCCCACCTCGATGAGTTCCGTCTCCGCTCCAGCCTCTGTACCACGGTAGATGACATAACCTGTGATGTTCGAACCACCGTCGTCAGAAATGGTCCAGATCAAAATCACCTGACCATCGTTTGGCGTTGCCGATATTATGACCGGTGCTGAAGGAACGGTCACAGGAGTGGCTGAGACCTCCGCAGAGGCCGCCCCCTCCCCTCTTTCGTTCTGAGCCATCACCACATAATAATATATCTGGCCATTGGTGAGCCCGACATCATTGTAGAGCATTACGTTCCCAAGCTCTGCGATAAGACCGAGATCCCCAGAGGATGTGCCTCGGTAGACATTGTAACCAGTGATGTCCTCGCCGCCATCTTCGCTCGGTTCTGACCAGGTCAGGTGGACCTCGCCATCGTCAGCGACCGCCACCAATCCCAATGGAGCGGAGGGCACGGTGGCCGGCGTAGCTGTTACCTCGTTGGAATACGCACCTTCACCGGCGGAATTTCTGGCTGTGACCTTATAGTAATATTCCTGACCGTTGGAAAGACCGGTATCGGTATATGTCAGAACGTTACCCAGGTCTATCAACCAGGTCTCTCCTCCCTCGGTCGTCCCACGATAGAGGGCGAAGCTTGTTATCGTCGCCCCTCCGTTATTGGGACTCGTCCATACCAGTTCGACCTGACCATTTCCAGGAGTGGCAGATGTTATCGTCGGGGCAGATGGGATGGTCCTTGGAGCGGTCGAAACCTCGTTGGAGGGCTGCCCCTCACCTATGACATTGACCGCCCGCACGTAGTAATAATAGGTCTGACCGTTCGTCAACCCGGTGTCCGTGAAGCTTAGGACGTTGCCCAGTGTGGTGCGGAGGACCTCCGATCCCGATGATGTACCGCGATACACCTTGTATGCTGTGACATCCTCGCCGCCATCGTCCAACGGAACAACCCAAGTGAGCGAGACCTGACCATTTCCGGGAGTGGCCGCCAAGTTCTGTGGGGAAGAGGGGGTCGATATCGGTCTTAATGGTTCACCGATCACTTCGTTTGAGGCTGTGCTCAGGCCCCTGACATTCTTCGCCTTTACCACGTAATAATAGGTCTGTCCGTTCTGAGCGCTAGTATCGTTGTATGTCAAGGTGTTACCGATCTCCGTCAGGAGGGTCTCCCCACCGGAAATGGACCCCCTCCAGACCTGGTAGTTGGAAATGGCCGCCCCGCCATTGTTCGATGGGGTGCCCCAATCTAAGGCCACGAAGGCGTCGCCCGATAGGGCGTGGAGATTCTGTGGGGCGGATGAAACGGTAGATGGTGTGGCATTCAGTTCGTTGGACATCTCGCCGTCCCCTAGGGCGCTGACCGCCCTGACCTTGTAATAATAGGTCTGACCGTTCGTCAGGCCAGTGTCGTTGAAGGTCAGGACATGTACCAAGTGTTGTCAATAATGACTCCCCACCAGATGTCGTTCCCCGGTATAGTTTGTAACCGGTGACACTGGACCCACCATTGTCGGTCGGAGTGGTCCATGATAGGACAGTGTGTTGGTCACCTGAGTTCGCTGAAAGTAGAGCGGGGGCCAACGGGACGGAGGATTGCATCACGAAACAGAGGTCGCTGGTCGTGCTGTTGAAGTAGCTGATGCAGACCTTACCATTCGTCTTCACATCAATAGAGCTGTATGTACCGACCGACCCATCACCGATGACGGTCAATATTGAAGACCAGTATGTACCGGTCTTTTCGACCATAAGCAGGTCATTATTCAATATGTCATAATATGAGATGTATGGCTTATCATTGGGATCGAGGGCTATGGAGGTGAACCATCCCACCTGGCCATAGTCCGGGTAGTCGAAATCGAAATCGAACTCGTTCGCACCCTTCGAGTTCGTCGCATAGCTCAATTTCTGACAGGAGTAACAGCAATAGCTGATATGGACCTTGTCGTTGGAATCCATGACCAGGGAGGTATACCTTCCCATGTCAGAGGTGCTGGCATCTAACACTTTCCAATTCCAGGTCCCTCCGATGTTCGAGGCATATTTCAGGTTCTTATATCCACCAGACCCAGATTCGTTATAGTAGGCGATATGGGCATAACTCGACGAATCTACCCCGATAGCAGAATGCATACCGACACTCCCAGTGGAGTCGACGGTGACGATCGCCCAGCTGCCAGCCATGTTGTTGGCATATTTCAGGTCCTTACTGGTCAGATCGTAATAGCTGATGTGAGCCTTATCGTTATTATCCACATCTATGGAATTGTAGCTCCCGACATTGTCAGTGCTGCTGTCCACGGTGGAGATGGCCCAACTGCCCCCGGCATTGGTCGCGTATTTCAGGTTGGCATTGGTGCTATCGAAGTAGCTGATATGGACCTTGTCGTTGGAATCGATCGCTAAAGAGGAATACAGCCCGACCTCTCCGGCCTCGTCCAGGGTCACGCTTGCCCAAGAGCCTCCGGAATTGGTCGCATATTTCAAGGCCGTGTTGGTCTGGTCGTAATAACTGATATGAGCCTTGTCCATGGAGTCCAATTCCATCGAAGAATACATGCCGACCAACCCTGTGGAATCGGGTGTTTCCACTATCCAACCAGGTGCTGGAGCTGCCTCGACGTTTTCCACTGGAATGATCAATACCGCGGCCATCAATGTGGCGAGTGCCAACAGGCAAACTACAACTGTTTTGAGAATCGGGTCCTTCCGTGCCATACCGATTTCCTCCCCAGATGCAATAGTTTAGGAATGGTATTTAATAGAACGGTGATTTCTCAATCCTGATAAAAATTCCAATTTCGGAATTCATAATTTTAAATAGCAATTATTGCCATCGGTGTTTAATCCCCATCTAACGATGGGAATGGAGGAGTTACAATTGACCAATGAACAACCCGTAAAACCAGCGCCGCAACCACCTCAACAGATAAAGATAACCCCTGAGATGTTGAACGCGAACAACTACCCCAAGGCCGCCCTGTTCCTGTCCGCCTTTGGTGGCATGTTGATGTTCTTCGAGGGATTAGCCGCGATCTTCTTCAGGTCGCTCTATTTCGGAATCAACGAAGACCTTTGGGCCGGACTGTCCTGGGTTCTGATCGGTATCATCCTTCTGTTCATCGGTTCGATCATTGCCGGTGGTGCCATGACCCTACTGTTGAAACCGGAGCTCCGAAAGACCGCTGGTGCCAGCATCATCATCTTCTCGATCGTCGGACTTCTGTTCGGTGGCGGATGGATCCTAGGGTCTGTATTAGGTATCGTCGGTGGTCTGTTGGCCATCATATGGAAGCCAAAGCCGGACCAGACGCCTGCTGAGAAACCAGCGGCATAAAAACCCCTTTTCCTTTTTTATCCTAACTCGATCCTCATTGAGATCGGTTGGGACGATTATTATTTTTCAAGAATTGAGGTGAAATGGTGCGAAGGGCCGGATTTGAACCGGCGAACCTCTGCAGGAACAGATCTTGAGTCTGTCGCCTTTGACCTGGCTTGGCTACCCTCGCAAAGTAAAACTTCGTAAAAGCGGATTCATTATAAATATTTGCGGTGAAGGACCGGATTCACTGGACCGTCTACGGTCACAGCTTCCTGGTGGTGATCTCGCACTTTCCGTTCCGCACCAGCAAGGTGTGCTCGGCCTGGCTGACCACCGCCCCGTTCCTCTCCTTCAATATCGAATAGGAGGATATCACCCCATGGCGGAGCAGTAGCTTCAGATTATGCGCGGCATCGTTCGAGAAGGCGTCGCACCACCTTTCGCAGAACGGTAGGGTCCCAAAGTACTGGCGGATGTCCTCCAGCATCTTAGCGGCCTTCTCATCCTTAATCGGGCGGTCCCGGATCACCCGGTAGATGTTGCCTGGTTTACCGTTGTTCACCACCCCGTTCCCGTTAGTGGCGAAAGGCTCCACCGCTATGACCATGTCGTTCCTGATCCAGGCCAGAGTATCATCATCGATGTTCGGGATGGAGAGCCCGGCATGGAGGTTGTATCGCTTCATCTCGTGACCGTGCAGGTTGCTGACAGGACGATATCCAGATTCAAGAATGGACCGCTTCACGGTCCCTCCGATGGCCCTTACCGGGGTGCCGTCCCCGATCATCTCCACCACCATCATGAGGGCTCGGTGCGAGGCCTCGATCAATCCCTGCCAGTTCCGACTGCCCACCTCCACTGTTGCTGCCGTGTCGCCAATGTAGCCATCGACGTGCGCGCCCACGTCCACCTTGACCACATCGCCCGGTTCGAACACCGTCTTGTCAGTGTTGTTGGGCGAGAAATGGGCTGCTACCTCGTTGATGCTGATATTGACGGGGAACGCAGGCTTGGCGCCCCTATCCATGATGTATGCCTCCACCTCGTTCGCTAGAGAAGCTAACGTCCTTCCAGGTGCGACCAGGCTCACGCCAAGTTCCCTGGCCTCCCCGGCGATCGCCCCAGCCTTTCGCACACATTCCAGTGCATGCTCATCCATGCAGAACAGCCTCGACCTCGCTGATGGGGATGGCACCCGGCCGGATGACCTCTACCTCTCCCTCCATCAATTGGACGATGGTGGACGGTTTTCCATACTTGGTCGGCCCGCAATCAACATAGATGCTGGCACTTTCCCCCAGGTCCTTTATCGCCAGCTGGACATCGTAGGGGTTGGGATGGGAGTGCAGGTTGGCGCTCGTGGAGATGATCGGCCCGAACTCCTCGATGAGGCGAAGCGCGAATGGATGGTCGGGCATGCGGATGCCGACCTCGTTGGAGGCGGCGGTGACGATGTCAGGGACGAGCGCTTTCTTCTGCAGGAGCAGAGTCAATGGCCCGGGCAAGAACTTGTCGATCAGCTTACGGGCCCGATTGTCCAGAACGGCCAGCTCTTCCATCATTCGCACGTTGCTGACGGCTATGCTCAAGGGCATGTCGAAAGGCCTTTTCTTGGCCATGAAGACATGCTTCACCGCAGCCTCATCGAAGGGGTCCGCACCTAGTCCGTAGAGCGTCTCGGTGGGATAGACCACCAACTTGCCGGAGTTGAGCTCGGAGATTATATGCTCCAAGGTCTCATCTGACATGTCGCATCTCTTGCAGTTGTTGTCCTTGCACTTGATGATCTCCAATTACAATTCCCCCGATACGTTCGGCGATTTCGGTACTTCGGAAAATATGTGATAAGCATCTTGGATGGCCTCGGTGGCGTTCCCGATAGCGGTCGGCCCATGGCCCGGATACATGTCCTGGGGTTGTAGCATGAGCAGGGTCCTGATCGAATTTTTCAGTTCCCGACGGTTGCCGGTGGGAAGGTCCCAACGACCTACGCCACCGACGAACACCGTATCGCCTGCGATCAGGAAGCGTTTGCGCCTCTCGTACAGACAGATGCTGCCCGTCGTGTGCCCCGGCGTGTGCAGCACGGTCAGTTCATTATCGCCCGTGCTGATGACATCATCCTCCGCCACCCTGGTCACCTTGATGGGCTTCAGCTTGGCACCGAAGGCGTCGGCGGCAGTGCTCGCGTTGTCGCCCCCCTCCACGCAATCGGCATCGTCCACATGGATTAGCACTTCGGCATTGAACTTGGCGGCAAGGTCCGCCGCCCCGCCGACATGGTCAAAATGGCGATGGGTGAGGACGATCTTCTCGATCGGGCTCCCCAGCTCAAGCTTCTCGATGCGGTCCAGCACCTTACGCATGTGCATACCGGTCCCCGCATCTATCAAGATCGGATGGGGGCCAGTTACCACGTACAAATTGCAGTCATAGCCCGTGCCAGCAATGCTGAGGACCGACATCAACGATTCCGAAGATTGTCCACTTATTTAAACATTAATGTGAATACTTATGACTCGACCAGAAGCAGCTGGACAGAACGTCTGATGGGATGACGGCAATCATAAATACGGACATGCTGCCATTGGAGCTAGGAGCAGATGGACCTTTTAGAGAGCGAGGGCAAGGAGATCCTTCGACGACGGAGCATCGACGTGCCGAGAGGCGAAGTTTGTCCCAACCTAGAGCGACTAAGTGAGTGTCTAGCTCGAGCGGATTTCCCGGTGATGATTAAAGCCCAGGTCCTAGCCGGCGGCCGTGGAAAGGCGGGCGGGATAGTCAAGGTTGACGACCCCGAGTCTGGGCTGAGGGAGGGTCGAAGGATTTTGGGACTTACCATAAACGGAAAACCGGTGATGTCTTTGCTGGTCGAGCAAGCGGTCCGTGCGGAAAGGGAGCTCTATCTCAGCCTCTCCTACGACCCATCCTCAGGTATGCCGATGATGGTGGTCGGTTCGCTGGGAGGCGTCGATGTGGAGGACGCTAGACCTGGAAGTTTTTTGAGCCAGAAGGTGGACCCATGCATCGGGCTGGCAGAGGACAGAAAGAGACCGCATCAAATTCCTCGAATTGATGGAGGACCCCAAGGGGAAGCAAGAATTGCTTGACCTCCTCTGGAACACTTTTTGGGACCTTGACCTCGAGCTTCTTGAGATCAACCCTTTGATGTTGATGCCATCGGGCGAGCTGGCCGTGGCCGATGTGAAGATGCGCTTCAATGACGACTCGGCCTTCAGGCATCCTGATCTCGGCCTGGACCTGGACAGGGAGAGGACTCCCTTCGAAAGGCGGGCGAGGAGACTGGGTTTGACCGGTGTGGAGATGAATGGCCCGGTGGCCGTTTTGGCCAACGGAGCGGGGCTGTCCATGTCGGTGATGGATTCGCTTACCGAGCATGGATTGAGGGCGGGGGCCTTCCTCGACCTCAGCGGCACGGATGACCCATCTCGGGTAGCCGAGGCGGTACGATTGCTGCTGGACCATGAAAATTTGCCCCATATCCGAGGGGTGTTGATATGCGTGTTCGGGGGCATCACTCGTTGCGACACCGTGGCCCAGGGTGTGCTCATGGGCCTATCGGACAGGACGGATCTCCCGATCATGGTCAGGCTCAGGGGGATGATGGAGACGGAGGGCATCGAAATGTTAAGGCGTGAGGGCCTGGAAGCATTGCGAGACATTGATGATGCCTGCCGTTCCCTGGCGCAAAGGCTGGTGGGAGAATGATCTGGGGGTTGGAAAAGGACACTCGGGTCGTGGTGCAAGGCATCACAGGACACCAAGGACGTTTCCATACACAGCAAATGCTGGAGTTCGGGACCAAAGTGGTGGCCGGTGTGTCGCCCGGGAAGGGAGGTTCGGAGGTCTCGGGGGTTCCGGTCTATGATTCGATGAACGAAGCTTTGGGACACCATCGACCTTCCACATCGGTGCTTTTCGTCCCCGCACCTCACTGTCTGGATGCAGTGGTGGAGGCCGTCGACTCCGGAATAACGAACCTGGTGGTGATAACCGAACATGTTCCGATCAGGGACGCTTCGTACATGAAGAGGTATGCCGCCCTGAGAGGAGCACGGATATTGGGACCCAACTGCCCAGGGATATGCGTCCCTGGTGTCATCAAGCTGGGGATCATGCCGAACCCGATATTCGCCGTTGGAGATGTGGCAGTGGTGTCGCGTTCCGGCACTTTGACCTACGAGGTGGTCCAGCGATTGACGGAGGTAGGAGTTGGTCAGTCCATCTGCATCGGGGTTGGCGGCGACCCTGTCAATGGCACGTCGATGAAGGACGCGCTCCTTGAACTAAGAGATGATAGGGCCACAAGATCGGTGGTGTTGATCGGCGAGATCGGGGGGTCGGCCGAGCAGGAGGCTGCCAAGGTGCTGCAGGACCTGAACATGCCCGTGGTCGCCTATCTGGCAGGCCGAACTGCCCCGATAGGGAAACGGATGGGGCACGCCGGTGCCATCATCTCCAAACGGTCTGGGACCTACGAGGAGAAACGACAGGTCCTGCGCGATAAAGGGGCGACGGTCTGCGACCGATTAGGCGACGTATCGGCCACGGTCCAAAAAACCCGTTTGAGATGATTCTGGGATGCGTCATTGTCCTGTATGAGTAATATATGGTAGGTCGATGTTTCCATTGTATTAGCATAAGTTATTAATGATGGGAGTTGGTAGTATTCATCAGACTATTGGGGGCTCATTGCCACCAGTTAGCATGGAAAAATCTTAAATAACGGGTCTGTAGTGTCCCGATTTACCCGCCCAAACAGGCGAGTGAATGGTGCGTTGTCTTGGCGCGAAAAGCGTCTTGACAATGTATAAATACACCCTCAAATATTGGGGGACTCACCGCGGCCAAACGATATGTATGGCTGTGATAGTTGTATGCTAAATGCACCCGGGAAGTTCGCTTCTCCGGGGAAGTGGTATAGGACGTCGAGAAAGAAAATAGAGGAAGAGCCCTCGGCGTTCGATGAATACCGATCATACGCAACCTGGACGTGTGTTAAGCCGACAGTATATAGATACGGCGTTGCTACGCCGACTGGGGAATGGCTCGGCTCGAGCGCCGAAGAAGGTCGTGTCAAGCTGCGATAAGCGTCGGGTAGGTGCAAGAAGCCTATGATCCGATGATTACCTAATGTGACTTCGTAATCTTCGGAATGTTCAGTAATGGAAGGGAACGCGGTGGATCGAAACATCCTAGTAACCGCAGGAAAAGAAATCAATAGAGATGCCGTGAGTAAAGGCGATCGAAAACGGTACAGGGCAAACCGAATCCGCTCCAGTAATGGAGTGGAGATGTGGTGTTATGGGCCCGGTTACATCCTTAAGACAACCAGAAATCTGCTGGAACGCAGTACCATAGAGGGTGATAGTCCCGTATGGACAAATCGAAAAGATGAGTTCCGGTGTCCCTGAGTAACGTGCGTTGGATATCGCGCGTGAATTTGGGAAACATTCATTTCCAACCCTAAATACACCTCGAGACCGATAGCGCAGTAGTAGCGTGAGTGAAAGCTGAAAAGTACCCTTAACGGGAGGTTCAAAGAGCCTGAAACCAGTCGGCTATAAATTGTAGGGCATGAAAGGGAGAGTCGTAACGACCAGTGTTCATACGTCCGTTTCGAAAAACGGGCCATGGAGTTCTATTCAATGGCGAGGCTAAGAGGTTAATCCTCGGAGCCGAAGGGAAACCAACAAGTCCGCAACCGCAAGGTGAGGGACGAGGTGCGCTCGCCTGGAGTCATTGGAGGGATACCCGAAGCCAGTTGATCTATACCTGGGTAGGTTGAAGCCTTTCGAAAGGAAGGTGGAGGACCGAACCGGTAATGATGTGCAAATCTTTCGGATAACCTGGGTATAGGGATGAAAGGTCAATCAAAGCTGGAAATAGCTGGTTCCTCCTGAAACTAATCGCAGTTAGACCTCGGTCGAGGTCGATCGTGTGGTAGAGCACTGATTGGGGGCTTAGGGGGAGAAATCCCTCGGCCCCCTGTCAAACTCCGAACATGTGGTCACCGTAGAAGCCGGGAGTGAGGGCATCCGGGGTAAGCTTGATGTCCATCAGGGAACGTAACCCAGCCAATAATTAAGGTCCCTAAATTTCGGTTAAGTGTAATAACAAAGGGAGTCTGTAGTCCAAGACAACTGGGAGGTGAGCTTAGAAGCAGCCATCCTTTAAAGAAAGCGTAACAGCTCACCAGTCGAGATTATAGGCCCCGAAAATGGACGGGGCTAAACCGAATACCGATATTATTGAGCACCGCAAGGTGATCTGGTAAGGAGGTGACAGGCGTGGGTAGAAGCTAGGCCGTGAGGTCTGGTGGACCGCGTTTGTATAAGGATCATGGCAGGAGTAGCAGCAAAGAATGGTGAGAATCCATTCCGCCGTAGGGGCCAGGGTTCCTCGGCAATGTTCGTCAGCCGAGGGTTAGCCGATCCTAAACTATTACTTAATCGGAAATAGTGAAAGGGAAACAGGTTAATATTCCTGTGCCGCGTCAAATTTTGCGTCATTCTTGACACATCGGGATAAATGGAATAATCTTGTCTGGTTATTCAAGTGTATAAACTGAGGAAGAACCGTAATGGTGTGAACTTGGTGAAAGCGCGAGCAGGGGGACGAAAGTCCCCTTCCGTCGATTCCTGGTGTCCGTGAAAATTGGATGATTAATACACCTGTCCGTTCGTACCAAGAACCGACACAGGTGCCCCTAGATGAGAAGTCTAAGGCGTGTCGGCCTAATCGATGCGAGGGAACTCGGCAAATTAGCCCCGTAACTTCGGGATAAGGGGTGCCAGCCGTGAGAGTGGCTGGTCGCAGTGACAAGGGAACTCCGACTGTTTAATAAAAACACAGATCGCTGCAAGTCCGAAAGGATGTGTATAGCGGTTGAAGCCTGCCCAGTGACGGTATCTGAAACTCGGGTCCAACCGAACGAAGGACCGTTAAACGGCGGGGGTAACTATGACCCTCTTAAGGTAGCGTAATACCTTGTCGCTTAATTGGCGACTTGCATGAAGGCCCAACGAGAGTTCTACTGTCCCCGCATCGAAGCCGGTGAAACTAACAGTACTGGTGCACAGTCCAGTATCTTCCACCTGAAAGCGAAGACCCCATGGAGCTTTACTGCAACCTGTTGTTGTGATATGAATTTTGATGTGTAGGGTAGGCGGGAGACGTTACCCAGGAAATGCCGCTAGGTATTCTCCGAGTCAACGATGAAACACCGCCCTTTAGAATTTGTATCACTAACTTCGTGAGAAGGACACCGATAGGTGGGCAGTTTGGGTGGGGCGCCACGCGCTCAAAAAGATAACAAGCGCGCCCAATGGTCAGCTCAGGCAGGTCAGAAATCTGCCGGTGAATGTAAGGGTAAAAGCTGGCTTGACGCGGATTCGGACAACAAGAATCGGCGATACGAAAGTAGGGCCTAGCGAACCAATCAACCTTCTGAATGGGGGTGATTGATGACAGAAAAGTTACCCTGGGGATAACTGAGTTGTCGCCAGCAAGAGTTCATATCGACCTGGCGGCTTGCTACTTCGCTGTCGGCTCTCCCTATCCTGGCGGTGCAGCAGCTGCCAAGGGTGGGGTTGTTCGCCCATTAAAAGGGATCGTGAGCTGGGTTTAGACCGTCGTGAGACAGGTTTGTTGCTTTTTGGTGGAAGTGTATTGATGCCTGACGAGAAGGACCCTTGAGTACGAGAGGAACGGGGGTTCGGTGCCTCTAGTCAATCAGTTGTCCGACAGGGCATGCTGAGCAGCCACGCACTACTGGATAAGAGCTGAAAGCATCTAAGCTCGAAGCCACCCTGGAAAAGAGGCATCTTAGGACGCTCATAATTGATGAGCTTGATAGAATCGGGATGTACGCATCAAGGTTCTCCGAGATGTTCAGTCCGCGGTTACTAACGTCCGTACCGCCGTAGCAATATTGTAGGCTTACCTTGCTGGTAGGCTTTGGCTTAACCGTTAAACAGGTTGCGTATGATCGCGCTCTTCCAAAATTTTTAATTTTTCAAAGGTCAGCAGAAATGCTGGATAATGCTTTGATCAAAACCAATAAAACCAATACCATTTGGTCATGTGCCATCAAGGCATGTACATGGAATTTGTAGTCGTTGGCAGTAATTTTCGGATCTCCAGAAGATGGGGATAGAATATGCGGAACTCGTCCTCGCGCTCTGGTTCACGATTGATAAGACGAGAGACCAATTTGACCTCCAATCGACCCATCACCTTCCAGCACCCCGCTTCGTAGGTGGTGTCCGTCATCAGGAGTATGGGGATCTTCAACCTGGACCAGTCCCAGGGATCCAGGTTCGCGCTGATGAGCTTGAGCTCTTCCCGATCGAGACAATAGGTTCGACCGTCCTTCCCGATATAACTCGGGTCGCTCGAAGCCAAAAGGTCCGCTAGATTGGGACGTTGGGAGGGCACGTGCTGGTTCATGTTCTTGAAGAGCTTCTCGAGGACCCGTTCATCGAACATACCGGTCCTCTCCCATTACCTTGTATAAACCATCTTTGCTCGAAGGATCATGCTTGTAGAGAGGCCAGGTTATCTGGGTTTTTTAGATATAACTGGATCTGCTCCTCCAAGCACTTCTTGACATCTGTGTCGCTGTTGAACACGAAGACCGAGGAATCATCATAGAAGTTGCCCAGCGCGGGGCATTTCTGCGAGATGTTCTTCAGGGCTATCACCGCCTGAGGCTCCTGCAAACCTGTCCTATTGGCGGCCATGACCGGCGTCACCGGCGCGTTGAGGTCCGTCCGATAGAGGGACATCAGCGTCTTGAACTCCGCATGAGGGAACTCGCCCTCCAAACGCTGGGCCTCCGCTATCTTGTAGTTCCATATGTTGTTGACCAGGCGCTCATGCTCGGCCAACACCGAAGGGTCGTCCAAAAGGTCGAGCGCTCCAGGTTGACGCATGGTTCTTAGTTTGGATGCGACCTCTGGACCCTGCAAACTCGGGTTTCCTATCGAACATCAGGGCGGAGCAGAGCGGGCATATGGGGAGGGCATGCCTCTTGACCAGGACGATGGCGTCCTTGCCTTTATCGTAATAACTGGAAACGTCGTCAGGGAGGTTCGGTCGGTAGAAGGTCTCCCCAGTCGGGACGTCGGTGTCTCGCCGCTTGTCCACGTCGATAACGTTCGCGGAGAAGTACATGGTCCGAAATGGGTCCCCTTTGATGGGCCACATGATGTCAGGCAGCTCATATCTCAAACGACCCTCCGTCCGATGGCAGATCCAACATCTCTTTGCGTCCTCGCTCATCGGCACATAAAATTTCGATGATGTTTCATTAGGATATCTGTCAGAAAATCAAAAAGTGAATGTCAGCCCCTGAGTTATTGTATTATAGATGTTGATGGAATGGATGTGGGACGATGGAGGAATAGGAAACATGGCAGACCAGGTGCCTGAGAACATCAGGAAGGAACTGGAGACCCACCCTTGTTACAATGAGAAGGCGCACACCAAGTTCGCGCGCATGCACTTGCCGGTCGCCCCGAGGTGCAACGTGCAATGCAACTATTGCAACCGAAAGTACGATTGCAGCAACGAGAGCAGGCCAGGCGTCACGAGCGAGGTGCTGACGCCTCAGCAGGCCGTGGACAAGATCCGCATGGTGAAGGAAAAGATACCGCAGCTCACCGTCATCGGCATCGCTGGACCTGGAGACCCCTTGGCCAACGAGGAGACGTTCGAAACCTTGGAGATGGTGAGGCGGGATTTCCCGGAGATGACGCTGTGCCTGAGCACCAACGGCCTGATGCTGCCCCGCAACGTGGAGAGATTGAAGGGGCTGGGGGTCAAGTTCATCACTGTCACCATCAACGCGGTCGACCCAGAGGTGGCCGCCAAGATGTATGGTTTCGTAGTTTTCGAAGGCAAGACCCTCCACGGCATCGAGGCTGGAAAATTGATGATAGAGAACCAACTGGAAGGCATCAAGAGATCGGTCGAGGCCGGGCTCTTGGTCAAAGCGAACGTGGTGATGGTGCCAGGGATCAACGCCGACGACATCCCGGCCGTGGCCAAGAAGGTCAAGGAGCTGGGGGCGTACATGGTCAACATCATTCCCATGATCCCAGTGCCAGGCTCCAACTTCGAGGACCTGCGGTCCCCCACCGCCGAGGAGAGGAAAAAGCTCCAGGACCTGTGCGAGACGGACATCAGGCAGATGCGCCACTGCCGTTTCTGCCGGGCCGATGCCATCGGCCTTCTGGGTGAGGACCGTTCCGCTGAGTTCGCCCACGCCACCTGCGGACTGAAGAAGGCGCCGAAGGACCTCCCGCTCGGGATACAGATGGAAGGGGCCGCCAAATACAAGGTGGCGGTGGCCAGCTCGGACGGAGTGGACGTGGACGTGCATTTCGGCCAGGCCGCTCAATTCCTGTTGTTCGAGGTGCATGAGGGAAAGATCACGGCCAAAGGGAAGCATAAGAGTGGACAACATGCCCAACGTGGCCTTGTTCGGTGAATCCCATCGCGGGAAGTTGGAGAACATGGCCTTGGCCTTGAAGGGCAACGATGTCGTGGTGGCGAAGAGCTTTGGCGACCCAGCCAAGGAGTACCTGCAGGAGGAGGGCATCGACACCTTCGTCTCCGCCTGCGCCGTCGAAGAGGGGGTCAGGGCTGCCGTGAGGTTTATCTTCGAGGAACGGGCTCGAGTGTTCGAGTGAGTGGCAAGATGAAGACCTCTGAGCTCATCGTAAAGTGCCTGGAAGCGGAAGGGGTCACTCAGATCTTCGGCATCCCGGGCGAGGAGAACATCGAGCTGATGGACAGCCTCTCCTCCTCCCAGATCAAGTTCGTACTGACCAGGCATGAACAGTCGGCGGCGTTCATGGCCGCGGTACAGGCGAGGATGACAGGCGAGACGAAGGTGTGCCTGTCCACCCTTGGCCCAGGTGCCACCAACCTAGTCACGGGGGTGGCCGATGCCATGTTGAGCTTCGCCCCCGTCATCGCCATGACCGGCCAGGCGGGAACGGAGCGGACCAGTCCACCGGGAAAACAGGTGATCGACCTTCCCGCCCTTTTCAGACCGATCGTGAAGGAGAGCATCACCATCCGCGAGGGCAACAAGGTCCCGGTGCTCATGAGGCGGGCCTTCGATGTGACCAGGCAGGAGAGGCCTGGACCGGTGCACTTGGAGCTGCCTGAGGATGTGCTGCGCACCGAGGCGAAGGGGCGGCCGCTCACCAGATGCGAGAACGAGTTGATATGGCCGGACCGGAAGAGCCTGGCCCTGATCGTCTCCATCATCGAGGAGGCGGAGAGGCCGTTGGTACTGGCCGGTCAGGGCGTGGTCCGGGCCGGGGCGTCCGATGCCCTCCGTGATCTCGTCAAACGCTGGAACATGCCCGTCATCCATACCTGGTTCGGGGCTGGGATCGTTCCAGGCGATGCCGACCAGAGCCTAAATACCATCGGGGTGAGGGCGAGCGACAATGCCCGCGAGTTCTACGAGCAGAGCGGACCTTGTGCTCCTAGCAGGTTATGACATGATCGAGTTCCAGCCCCAGTTCTGGAACATCGGTGCGGAGAAAGACGATCGTCTATTTCGGCCAGGGACCGATCGGTCACTCCGAGCATCTGGAGCCGGACGTTCAGGTCATTGGTCCGCTCAAACACATCTTCCATATGCTGGCGGAGAACGCCCATAGGAAGCAGCTCTGGGGGGAGGAGGTCAGGGACCGCACCCGCGCCCTCACTTGAGGAGGCGCTTGCCCGAGGGCCAGGGGGCCAAACCTCAGAACGTCATCAGGACCATACGGTCTGCACTGGGTCGAGAGGACATAGTGGTCAGCGATGTCGGCGCCCATCTCATCTGGCTCGCGAAATACTATCCAGTCCTCCAGGAGAACACCCTGCTGTTGGACAATGGCCTGATCTCCATGGGGGTGGGCGTGCCTTGGGCCATCGGGGCCAAGATGGCTTTCCCCCATCGTAATGTGGTGGCGGTCTGCGGGGATGGTGGGTTCATGATGTCCGGTCTGGAGCTGGCGCACTGCCAAGGAGAACGGCGTGAACTTCGTCACCATCATATTCAACGATGGCGGTTACGGTCTGATCAAGCTGAAGATGGAGAAGGCGTGCGGTCGGGCCACCTCGGTGCGGTTCCAGAACCCTGACTTCGTCAGGCTAGCCCAGTCCATGGGAGCGGAGGGCTATAGGGTGGACAGCTCGCGGGAGCTCTCCGCGGTCCTGACCGATTGCGTGGGCCGAGATGCCTTGGCGGTCATCGACCTTAGGGTGGACTACACTGAGAACTCGAAGTTGCTGGCCTGAACTATATCGACCGCTGGAAATTCAAAAAATTACTAATAGGGTCCTTTTAATACTGCGGGTCATGGCGGAGTCCGACTTCCAACTTAAGTTCTTCCTCGACAATGGGTTCATGCGCAAGGAGTGTCCCAAGTGCAAGCGGCACTTCTGGACCCTGGGCGACTGGTCCACCTGCGGGGAACCTCCATGCGTGGAGTACACCTTCATCGGGAACCCTCCGACCAACATCTCTTTGGACCTGCACGCCACCCGAGAGGCATATCTCTCCTTCTTCGAGCAGAACGGCCATGGCCGGGTCAAGCGATACCCGATCGTGGCGCGCTGGCGCGATGACGTTTTCTTCACCCAGGCCTCGATCTACGACTTCCAGCCCTGGGTGCTGAACGGCGTGATCGACCCGCCCGCCAATCCCCTCACCATCTCCCAGACCTGTGTCCGGTTCAATGACATAGACAACGTGGGCAAGACCGGTCGCCATCTCACCTTCTTCGAGATGATGGCGCACCATGCCTTCAACAAGCCTGGCAAGGAGATCTACTTCAAGGACCGGACCGTCGAGCTATGCCACCGCTTCTTCTCGGAGCGCCTGGGAGTGGACCCGAAGCGCCTGCGCTACATCGAGGAGTGGTGGGAGGGCGGCGGTAACTCCGGTCCCTGCGTCGAGGTGCTGTTGGAAGGTGTGGAGGTCGCCACCCTGGTGTTCATGATGTACCGGGAGACCCCTGATGGCCGCAAGCCTATGGACATGACCGTGGTCGACACCGGATACGGACTGGAGCGCATCTGCTGGGTCACCCAGGGAAAGACCTCGGCCTATGAGGCCGTGTTCGGTCCGGTGGTGGAGTGGCTCAAGGAGCTGTGCGGGGTCGAGCTCAACGAACGCGTGCTGACCGAATACAGCAAGATCGCTGGCGCCATGAACATGAAGACCGCGGCGGACGTGCGACGGCTAAGGGAGCTGACCGCGGAGCGCATCGGCGTGAGCTATGATGAGCTGATGAAGATGGTGGCCCCGCTGGAGGACATCTACACCGTCTGCGATCATTCCCGCGCCCTGATGCTCTTGCTGAACGATGGCGTGGTCCCATCCAACGTGAGGGAGGGGTACTTCGCCCGCATGTTGGTGCGACGCGCTCTGCGCTCCATCCGCAACCTTGGACTGGAGATCAAGGCTCTCCGAGGTGGTCGACCGGCAGATCGATTACTTCCAAACGGTGGTCCCGGAGCTGGTGGCCAACCGCGAGGACATCATCAACCTGGTCAACGTCGAGGAGGTACGTTACTTCGAGACCCTGGAACGGGGGAAGCTGCTGGTCTCCAAGATGGTCAAGGACCTGAAGAAAGGGGAGAAGCTTTCCTTGGAGAGGCTCATCGACCTCTACGATTCCCAGGGCATGAACCCGGAGATCGTCAAGGAGTACGCACCGGACCGGGTTGACGTTCCGGACCATTTCTACATGATGGTGGCCAAACGGCATGAGAAACCCGAGGCCGAGGTGGATGTCAAGGAGGAGTACCCGCAGAACATGCCTGCGACCCGCATGCTCTACTACGAGGACCCGGAGATGGACCATTTCGATGCCAAGGTCCTTGGCGTCTACAATGGAGGTATCGTGCTGGACAAGACCGCCTTCTATCCCGAGGGCGGCGGCCAGGAGTGGGACCTGGGCGTGCTGGACGGGCACAGGGTCAACCGCGTCATCAAGGTGAAGACCACCATTCTGCATTTCATCGACGGTCCGGTCCCTGCGATCGGTTCCATCGTCAAGGGCAGCATCGACCGGCAGAGGAGGGTGCAGCTGATGCGCCACCACACCGCGGCCCATGTCATCAACGGGGCAGCGCGGAACCTCTTCGGGAACCACGTCTGGCAGGCCGGTGCCCACAAGGCGGTGGAGGAGGCGCGCCTGGACATCACCCATTATGAGAACCTCACCCCCGAGCAACGAGACCAGCTGGAGCGGGAGGTCAATAAGGTGGTGCTGCAGAACCTGAAGGTGGACATCCAGTTCATGCAGAGGGATGTGGCCGAGGGCTTGCACGGCTATCGCCTCTACCAGGGCGGAGCGGTGCCAGGTAAGGTCATCCGCGTGGTGGACATCAAAGGCTTCGACGCTGAGGCCTGCGGCGGCATCCATTGCCCCAACACCAACTACATCGGACCGGTGCGCATACGTCGCACCAAGCGCATCCAGGACGGGATCGTGAGGATAGAGTACACCGCAGGCATGGCCGCGATCATGGAGATGCAGCGCGACAAGGACGCGGTGGAGACGTTGGCCGAGAGGCTCAACACCCCCCAGGACCAGGTGGTCGAGGCCACCGACCGGGTGCTGGGCGAGCTCAAGGAACAGAAGAAGAGGTTGGAACAGTTCAGCCAGCTCAACTCCGAGTCCAAGGTCAGAGAGATGCTGGTCTCCGCCCCCATGGTGGGCGATGTCCGCGTCGTTGTGCATCTGGTCCAGGAGGGCGAGGACCCCGACGGCATGTCGAAGGTCCTGGCGTCCGAGCCCAAGGTGGTGGCGGTCATAGCGTCTCAAGTCCCGGCCCTGAAGGTATTGGTCTCCCGCAGCGCCGATGTCGAGCTGGACAGTCGGGCGGTGCTCAAGGAGGTCATGAGCTTGGTGGGTGGCGGCGGCGGAGGCCGAAAGGAGTTCGCCCAAGGCGGCGGAGGCGACCCGGCCAAGGTCCAGCAGGCATTGGAGAAGGCCCCGGAGATCATCCGTTCCCATCTGGGCAAGGCCTGAGGATCGATACTGGCATCGTCGACCTCAGACCAACAACCTTTATATACCGTCAGGGTTTAGCCTCCTTAACGGCTGAGCGACCGTCATCGCTCGGAGCTATTGCTCATAAGAGCAAATGGTCCCCGGACTGGCCCCTATCCAGAGAGGGGGACTGCGAACCGCGCGCTTGAGCGCGGACGAGCACTCCAAGAAGGGATCCAGATGGTTCTGGATTGATATCATTCGGAGGAAGACTCTTGGCGGAGAAAGAGCAGAAGGCAGCGAAAGAGGCCAAAGAGCCCAAAGAGGCTAAGGAGCCCAAGGGCGAGAAGAAGGAAAAGGGCGAGAAGGCGGCCCCGCAGGAAAAGGCGGCGCCCAAGACGCCCAAGGTTGATTACGGTAAGGACTTCAAGTACATCGTCCGCATCGTCAACTCTGACCTGGACGGGATCAAGCCGACCATCATCGCCATCCAAGGCGTGAAGGGCGTCGGTGCCCGTGTCGCGGACATCATCATCCGTAAGGCTGGCGTGGAGCGCATGGCCAAGATCGGCACCGTCTCGGACGAGAAGATCGATGAGATGGAGAAGCTGATCAAGAGCTTTTCCGAGTACACCCCGTCCTGGGCGGTCAACCGCCAGCACGACATCGAGTCCGGGGCAGACCTGCACATAGTCGGAATCGACATGGAGGTCTCCCTGAAGGACGACATCAACCGCATGAAGATGATCAGGTCATACAAGGGCGTGAGGCACGAGACCGGACAGAAGGTCAGAGGCCAGCGCACCAGGGCCAACGGAAGGACCGGACTGACGCTCGGTGTCATGAGGCAGAAGCTGCAGCAGCAGGCCTCCGCTGGCAAGACCGAGGATAAGAAGTAGAGGTGATTTGAATGGGAGACCCAAAATTCTCAAGCCGTTCCTATAACACCCCCTCCCACCCGTGGCAGGGCGACAGGATCAAAGAGGAGGCCATCATCGTTAAGAAGTACGGCCTCAAGAACAAGAGGGAACTGTGGAAGGCCAAGACCATCGTGCGCGACCTGAGGAAGCAGTCCAGGGACCTGCAGGCCCGCCTGCGCACCGGAGAGGAGCAGGCCAAGAAGGAGACGGTCGCTCTGCTGCGCAAGTGCGCCAGGATGGGATTGCTGCCCATGGAGGGCGCCACCCTGGATGACGTTCTCGGTCTCGGTACCGAGGTCATGTTGGGGCGCCGCCTCCAGACCGTCGTGGTCAGCAAGGGTCTGGCCACCACCCCCTGGTCAGGCCAGGCAGTTCATCGTGCACGGTCATATCAGCATCGAGGACCGCCGCGTCACCATCCCCGGCTACATCGTGAACCGGGGCGAGGAAGAGAGCATAGTGCTCACCCCGCGCTCCCCCATCGCCGACGAGATGCACCCGGTGCGTGTGGCCCAACAGGCCGCCCGTGAGGCCGGTGCTCCGAGGGAAGTGGTGGAGACCCGCCGCGACGACTACCGCAACCCGAAGAAGAAGTTCGTGAGGAAGCTCGACAAGACCACTGTGAAGGCCGACACCGGCGTGGAGGCCCCAGTGCCCATCGAGCTACCACCTGAGGAGGCGAAGTAAATGAGCGAGAAGTGGGGCATTGCCAACATCTATGCCAGCTATAACAACATCATCATCACCTTGACCGACATAACTGGTGCTGAGACCATCACCAAGGCCACCGGCGGAATGGTGGTCAAGCAGGCCAAGGACGAGTCGTCCCCTTACGCTGCCATGCGCGCCGCTGAGCGCGTCGTGGACATCGCCAAGGAGAAGGGCATCGTCGGCGTGCACGTGAAGGTACGGGCACCAGGCGGCAACAAGTCCGCCTCGCCCGGTCCAGGGGCCCAGGCCGCCATCCGTGGCCTGGCCAGGGCGGGCATGAAGATCGGCAGGATTGAGGACGTCACGCCCATCCCACACGATGGCACCAAGAAGAAGGGCGGAAGAAGGGGTAGAAGGGTCTAGAGGCGCACTTCTATGGAAATCAAGATCCTAGAGATGATGGAGACCCGGGTCAAGTTCCTGCTCAGCCAGTCCAGCCCGGAGGTCGCCAATGCATTGCGCCGTGTGCTCATGTCCGAGGTCCCCAAGATGGCCATCGACAACGTGGAGTTCCACCTTGGGCCGATCATGGACGAAGAGGGCAAGGAGTACGAGAGCGTCTCGCCCTTGTTCGACGAGATCGTGGCCCACCGCCTCGGTCTGGTCCCCATCCCCACCGACCTGCAGCTCTTCGTGGAGCGGTCCAAGTGCACCTGTGGAGGAGAGGGTTGCCCATCATGCACCATCATGTACAGCCTCAACAAGAAGGGGCCGTGCGAGGTGTACTCCGGTGACCTGGAACCCTTGGGCGACGCTCGCTTCCGCGTCAAGGACGAGCTCATCCCCATCGTCCGGTTGGGACCGGGACAGGCCATATTGGTCTATGCCTCGGCCGAGCTGGGCAAGGGCAAGGAGCACGCCAAGTGGCAGGTGACGAACGGCACTGGGTACAAATATCTCCCCAGCGTCAAGATCGACCACCACCGCTGCGACAACGGTGGCCGTTGCATACCGGTCTGCCCCAAGCACGTTTTCGAACGCGTGGACGGGAAGGTCAAAGTGGTCGACGAGGGGTCATGCATCATGTGCCTGGCCTGCGCCGATCCCGAGATATGCAAGACCAAGGCCATCAAGGTGGATGGAGATGCCACCCGCTTCGTCTTCGAGTTCGAGACGGACGGCTCACTTGGATGCCAAGACCGCGCTCATCGCCGCCTTGAACATCCTCGAGGCCAAGTTCGAAGAGTTCAAGGACATGGTGTCCGCCCTCGAGAACTGAAAACCCCTTTCCCCATTATCTTTATTTTTTAGAAGAAATCGTCCAGCTTGCAGCTCCCCTTGCGCTTGACCTCTTGCTGCAGAGGCATCTCCGGTAGGGAGGAACATGTCCTCATCTCCTCTTCCGAGACCGTGTCCACGATCTCGCTGGCATTGCAGAAGGAGTCGAGGGTGGGGGCGCAGTCCATCGCCTCCTCCACCTCGACCATGGGGTCAAGGTCCTCTATGCTGACGTTCGGGTCCACCTCGATCTTCCCGAAAATGGACCATAACGATTCCTCGATCAACGCCACCCTCTGTTGGATGTACTGGGACACCTGGTACTCTTGGCCCACCCTCTTGGTGACCGCCAAGTACTTCTTGACGCTCGCCTCGTGCACGGTGAGCGTGAGATTGTTGCCGCAGTAGCATTTGCCGGCCAATGGCACCCGGCGATAGGAGGCCCCGCATTTGGTGCACCGCACCTTCTGCCCAGAGAATTGCTTTAGGTTCCCGATGAGATCGGGCAGGAAATGCTTGGAGATGATGCGCTGGGCCACGTCCTGCTCATCGACGGCCCGGATCATGCGGGCCAGGCGGAGCTGGGCGTTCATCTTGTCCGTCATGCTCCCCAAGGTCTTGTAACTGGACTCCCTCGGCCCTTCCGCTATGTCGTTAGTATCCAGCGTGAAACCGAAGCCCTCGTACTGCAGCAGGGATTTGATGCGGTTCGCCACCATGTCCATTTGGTCCTGCACGTCCTTGGGGTGCTTCATCTCCATGGTGGCATGGTAGAAGGAAAGCGGGTACTCCCAGAGCACATCGATGTTGTGGGCCTCCTTGTCGATCTCGTTAGGGTCGAGGCGGATGGCCAGCACCAATGGTGCGTCCATGAGGCCGCCGCGCGAGTCGGGTAGATAGGCGCGGGAGAAGTTCAGCAGGCCATCCAGCAGGAGCATGACGCTGTCCTCGTCACCGTCGGCATTGCGTCTTTTCGCGGCGTGGAAGAAAGGATGGCCATAGCACACTTGGGCGTCGGTGTAGCCGATGATGCGACAGAGGATCCCGCCGGAGGTGTGTGGCGCGAGGCCGATGGCGAGATGCCCTATCAGGTCCTCCCGTACCTCTGCCCGGTAATACTGATCCATGCCGTACAACTTGACCAGGAGGTCGTCCACGAACTTGGCCACACGGACCATGAAATCACCGCAACCGACGGATGGGACGATGTCCTGTACCTTCAGTTCGCAAAGTTGCTCTCCCGAGACCAGCTCCTGGTCGTAGATGTCGTGGGTGTAGCCGAGGCGACGCGCCCGGTCCAGGTCCAGACCGATCTCCCGAGGACGGAAGTGCGTGAGCGGCACATCGGTAAGGTCGAAGCGGATGGTGCCGTCCTTGTTGACGAATATCTCGTGCTTGCGACGCAATATCCCCTTCTCCAAAGGCTCTGGCACCTTGTCCTTGGATATGAGGCCCTCTACCGCCTTGATCTTCTCCGGGATCGGTTCCCCGAGCGTTTCCGAGGCTTCCCGCATCATCCTTGATAGGTCGACACTGAGGTCCTGGGGGCTCTCCCTGGTCTGGGTGTGCGCGCCGCAGTCGCAGCGGCAGCTCATGGTGCTCGTTCCGCATTCAGGGCAGGTGCGCACGCCGACCTGGACGCGTATCGAGCTCTTCTCCGACGCCTTGTCGATCAGCCTCTGTGGCCCCCCGTTCTTGCCGATGGGGAACAGGACATGGGGCGGGGGCTTCATGCGTCGCTCCTTGGCCTTCTCCGGTCGGGCCATGCGGGATCCGATGCGGGTCACCGCCCTCGGACGGACGGTCAGGCCCACCGCCTTGGACACTGCCTGGATCGAGGTTTGTCCATCGAACGGGGCGTTCTCCACCAATACCCCCTCCCTCACGGCGATGCCAAGGCCGTCCAGCAATGGCTCGGCATATCGACCTATGACCGAGCCACCATCCTTCATCACGTGCAAGGCGCCCAGGTCCTCCAGGGTCCTTTTCTCCACCGCCCCTGCATCGAAGAGCAGGTTGCCGTCCATCCAATGGCCGTCGGTGAGCAGGGCCTCCCGCAAGGACCTCAACGAGTCAAGGGGGACATCGTACCAGAAGAGGTTGTAGTTGGGATGCAAGGGGCTGTCGTACTGGGAGGATATCTCCTTGGAACGCCCATAACTGGCGGGGGATGCCCAGTCGGAGGGGAGCTCGGAATCGCACCTGGCCAACAGCTCCTGCCGGTACCATTCCAGGCTGAACGCCCCCGGTACCAATATGTGATTGTTCTCGGCGAACTCCCCGTACGGGAGGAGGACCTCGCCCAGATCGACGATCTCCTTCATCTCGGCGAGGTAGCTCTGTATCTCGACCACGCTGTTGGCCTGGACCAGGTCGCCGTTGTTCAGGAGCACGATGGGGCCGTCCAACCTATCGCAGGGCGTGACCGCGCCCGCCTTTCCAGGCCGTTCGATCTTGATCTGCGTCCCGATGGCCAGGAACGAGTCGAGGGCGTACATGGTGGCAGGGTGGATCGCCAAGGCGGCCAGGCCGGTGGTCCTGCCCCGTCCGTAGCGCAAGCGAAGACCACCCACCCGGGAAGGATGGCCGAGCACCGGACGTCCGCCCACTATGTCCTTGAGGAACTTGTAGTCCGGTACGACCTTCCTTACGTCCTTGCTCTCCCCGCCCTTCTTCCTCTGCAGGTACTGGGTGATGAAGTCCCAGCCGTCGATGCCCAACTTCTTGACGTGCTTCTCCAGCTTGGGGGCCTTCTGGCACAGTCCCTCTGCGATGACCAGGCAGACGCCGCCACGTACACAGTTGGTCTTGATGCGGGGCAGGTTCCGGAAGCCAGTGATCTCGATGTCCTCGGTCTTCTCGCCATCGATGCAGACGGGACAGTTCTTGTAGATGAGCTCGATCTCTTCGTTGTTGGGCGAATATTGCAGATGGGCGCATTGCTTGTAGAGGGGGATCTCCTCCTTGAGCCGCTCCACCTCGCCGTGCTCAGGTTTGTATCTGCCGATGCCGAACTCGCGCCGCACCATGTCCGCGATGAGCACGCTCATGGCCTGACCAGTGCCGCCGGCCGCACGGATCGGACCGTTGAAGAATAGGGAGACGTAATCGGTACCGTCGGAGTTGCGTCCCACCTTGACACCGCCGATGCCCACTATCGGAGCGACCAGGATGCCCTCCGTCAGGACAGAGAGCCCGACCCGGACGGCCCGGTCGATGGCCTCCTCCCGGTTGCGAGAAGGCCATTTGGCCACCTCTTTCGCCACCAGCAATGACACTTCCTCCCGGCTCTCGTGCTTGGCGCTCAGCTCCCGCACAATGTCCGCCACCCCGGAGACGTTCCATTGGGACAGTTGCTCCTCCACCCGCGCGGCCAGGTCCTCTGCCTTGGGTATCTCCACATGGGTCTGTGGGTCGCATCCAACGCTGCGTGCCCTCTCCGCCACATCATAGCAGCGGTCGTTCTCACTGAAGAGCTGGCGGAAGTATGCCTTCATCTCCTCGCTGCAGGCTGGTTCTCTCATAGTGGTCCCATGACCGATGAAACTTAAGGAAAAGGTGGATCAGTCCGCCGGTTGGGGGTACGACTCCTTCTCGATGGCCACCAATGTGCGGACCAGTTCATCCACCAGTGCATCCGTGCCCTCACCATTGGCCGCGGATATCTTGAGCCTATCGCTTCCACTCCGAAGCAGGTCCACCTTGTTCTCCACCTCGATTATTTGGATGTCGGGGAAGTTCTCCCGGACGGAGCGCAAAAGATTCATCTGCTGGTCCATGAAATAGCCCGAGGTCTCGGAGGGGTCGAGGATGAAGACGATGACGTCGGCCAAGGTACTTCAAGGCCAAGACCGCCTGGAGCTCGATGGCGTTCCTCTCATCCAGCGGACGATCGAGAAGCCCGGGGGTATCGATGACCTGGAAGCGGCGCCATCCGACGGAGAAATGACCTACGCCAATCCCCTGGGTGGTGAAAGGGTACGGGGCGATCTCCGGACGGGCCGTGGAGATGCGTTCCACCAGCTGGCTCTTCCCTACGTTCGGGAATCCCGCTATCACCACCGTGGGCATCGGTCTCATCCACCATGGGGATCTTGCGGAACTCCTCCCTTGCTGCTGCCATGAACTTAAGGTCCCCCTCCAGACGATTCACCACGCTGCACATGCGCCCATAGAACTGCTTACGCACGGTGTCCAGCTCGTCAAGGTTGCGTGCCTCCTTGATCTTGATCATGTAGATCCTGCGCAGGTCCCTGATCTTCTTTGTGGCCCATTGCAGTTTCGAAAGCGCCTGCTTCAGACGGTTCATGTCGATGACCACGCACATCAGCTCGACAAGGAATCCTTCCTTCTTGTTCACGCTCGGGAAGGCATGATGGTACTTGATCAGGACCTCGGTGATGGTGTCGGTGGCCGAGTTGAGACGGCCCAACGACTTCTCCCTCACCATCTCCAGCTTTGACTCGGCCGATTCCACATCCACTTTGACGATGCGTCGGAAGGCCTTGTCGATTATCTCTTGAGAGGTCATGATGGTGGGTATCATCTTCCTTAGGTTCAGCACGATATGGCGTAGGAGGAGGATGGTTATAATGCCTGCCTTGGCATACCTCCTCGGTCCTATGTCCTACGATGTGGAATGCGGTCTTTTGCTCAAGCGCGATGGCAAGGTGGTCCTGACGGAGCTCGAGGCATCGTTACTGCGTTCGGTTCGTGACGTGGGCTCGCTCCAGGCGATCGGCAAACGACTCGGGATGCCGAGCGGGGACCTTCTCGGGACTTTGGGGTCCTTGAACGATGGACGGGGACGTGAGCTCGTCTCCATCGACGGAGATGACGTGGACCTCACCTCGGAAGGGCTCGAGGCCCTCCTCACCTTCGAACTTAAAAGGAAGATGTTGGACGAGCAGATGGACCACCTGTGGAGGAAGCCCTACCTGACCACGGACGGTGTCCTCATCGAAAGTGGGATGGTGCTCCTGGTAAGAAGGGGAAAGGAACCGGCCAAAGGAGCAATGGCGTTGCCAGGTGGCATCGTCGAGTACGGGGAGCGTCTGGAGGACTGCGTGGTGAGGGAAGTGAGGGAGGAGACCGGCCTCGAGACCAGGGTGTTGCGGCTGATAGGCATTTTCTCAGACCCGGGACGAGACCCTCGAGGGCATTTCGTCAGCGCCTTCTACGAACTGGAAAGGACAGGGGGAGAGCTTTTGGCCGGTGACGATGCGGCCGAAACTGGCTTCTACCCTCTCGATCGACTTGCCTCAACTGGCCTTCGACCATGAGGAGATGGTCCGAGCGACCTTGAGGAAATGAGCGAGGTCCGAACTCCGAGGAAACAATAAATGCTCGGCAGTTCAATTGACTGAATGAATGTCGCAGGACGACCTCGACCAGAGGATCCTTACCATCCTTCAGAAGAACGGTAAGCTGACGAATGAGGAGATCGGCACCATGCTGGACCGGTCGCCCTCCACCATCCGTGATAGGATCAAGAAGATGGAGGATGAGCGAACCATCATGGGCTACTCGGCGATCGTCAATGAGGGTCGGGTCGGCATTAACGCTGACGCCTATGTTTCCACCAACATCCCGCCAGAGAAGGAGGGGGAGGCCATCTCCCAGTTGCTGGGAGTGGAGAACGTCAGCGAGGTTCTGCATACCACCGGGGAGAGGCGCATCATGTTCCGCATCAGCGCTGAGAGCAACGCCGAGCTCCTTCAGATCCTGGACAAGAAGGTCCGACCCCTCGGTTTCGAGGAGATCGACATCATCTACGTCCTGGACCATGTCGTGCGTAACCCGGGAGTCTGACAATCTCGAACCTTTTTTAGTGTCAGTGGCATTTGCACCTTGAATGCAAACGGTGATGGTCCTCGCCCTGGCCATTTTCATCCTGACCTATGTCCTGATCTCGGTGAGGGATTTCAAGGTCTTCAAGGTCGACCGTTACCTTGCCGCGCTGATCGGGGCTGGCCTCATGGTCCTACTTGGCATCGTCACCCCCCAGGAGGCATGGGAGGCGATCGACCTGGGCACGCTAGGCCTGCTCCTGGGGATGATGCTGCTGGTGGTCGGGCTGGAGCTGTGCGGATTCTTCACGTGGGTATCGATACGTCTGGTCATTCGCTCCAAGAACCATTTCCAGTTCCTTGTCCTCCTCATGGTGGTCACGGCGGTGCTCTCCGCCCTCATCCTGAACGACACCGTGGTGCTCATCTTCACGCCCATAGTGATCAAGGTCTGTCAGATGATCGGGGCCAACCCGGTGCCTTTCCTGGTGGCCGAGGCCTGCGCCGCCAACATTGGCAGCGTGGCCACCCCGGTGGGCAACCCTCAGAACGCGTACATCGCGGTACAATCAGGGATATCGTTCAATCAGTTCTTCATCGGACTGGCCCCGGTGGCGGTCCTTTCCCTGGTGGCGGCGATCGGCATCATCTGGTTAGTGTATCGCAAGACAGTTCTCCAAGAACGTTCCATCAGGCAGGAACGGGGTGTTCCAAAGCTCCCAAACCGATAGATGCCAGCGCCGCATTGCGAGACCTGCCGTTGCGGCCGGTCCACCGTTCCATTTATTTCGTGGTGTTCGTGCTTGGCGTGGTGTTCACCGGCTTTGTCCTCTCCAACTGGCTTGGGATCTCCCTCGCTTTGGTGGCGCTTCTGGGCGGATTGACGGTCCTGATCGTCCTACCGTTCCTGAACCAAAGCGCTGGCTATGTCATCATGGCCAAGAAGGTCGACTGGACCTTGCTCCTCTTTTTCATCGGACTGTTCATCCTGCTCAAGGGCTTGGATACATCAGGAGTGCTGCAGGAGATGCTGGACGGATTCAATTCCGTCAACGATGGCGGGATAGCCACCGTGTCCGGCCTGACCGTGTTCACCGCTTTGCTGTCGAACCTCATCAGCAACGTTCCAGCGGTCATTCTGCTTTCCCCATTCGTGGCGGACCTGAACAGCGACAAGATGTGGTTGACCTTGGCCTCCAGCTCCACCCTGGCCGGGAATGCCACCATACTCGGTGCGGCGGCGAACGTCATCGTGGTGGAGGGGGCGAGGAAGCAAGGTGTCCTGGTGACCTTCTGGCAGTTCGTCAAGGGTGGGATCGTCGTCACCATCGTCACATTGCTGATTTCGATAATTCTATTACAATAATATATATAATTTAATTATAATATATTATTATAATAAATTAATATTGCACTAAAATCTGACGCGCCTAATGTGGTCCGTCCTGTTCGTCTGACCTTATCATCTATGGAGCGAGGTAAGACCAAGACGGTCTCTGAAATCGGGGGAACCTGAGGTAAGGAGCCTTCCTCATGGCTAGATGAATGGACCTACACCAGTTCAGGGCGATGGCCTGGCCTCAAACCTTTTTCGTGCAGAACCACCAATCGTAGCAGTCCGTCCCGATCTTCTTCTTCCGCTCCATGGCCTCCTTGTAAGTGCGCGGTGGGGGGATGATGACCTTGTCACCGAGGAACTCATTGTTGGGCCAGTTCTCTGGGGTCGAGACCTTGTTGGAGTCGCTGAACTGAAGAGCGGTCAGTGACCTGACGACCTCATCTATGCTCCGGCCCACCTCCTGGGGGTAGTAGATGATGAGACGGATTATACCGTTGGGGTCGACGATGAAGACCGCACGCACGGTGTTTGCCGCCCTGGCGGAATGGATCATGCCCAGCTGACCGGCCACCTTCCCAACGTCGTCTGCGATCACCGGGAAGTTGACGGACACCTTGAGGTTGTCCTCGATCCACTCGACCCATTTGATGTGCGAGAAAACCTGGTCTATGGATAGACCTATGAGCTTGGTATCGAGGGCCTCAAATCTCTCCGCCCTCTTCGCAAAGGCGATGAACTCGGTCGTACAGACCGGAGTGAAGTCCGCAGGATGGCTGAAGAGGATGAACCATTTCCCAGTGTAATCGGTGGGCAGCTTCATCGTGCCGTGTGTGGTCTTTACCTCCATCTCCGGGAAACGATCGCCGATTAGCGGTATCCGGCCGGCCTGCTCTGAAGTCGTCTCTACCTGGGTCATTTGAGCACCGGTGGGAATTGAGCCCCTAGATTACTTAATCCTATCCACCCCTTCAGATCCTCGAATCAGGGTCTGATTCCTCCAAATCAAGGTCGAAATCGCCGGTTTTTTGTCTAAAGAGGATAAAAATGACCTTATGAGGGTGATATTGTTTAATAGTGGAAAAATTAATTCATTAGAACATGGACCTGGCGATGCAGATTTCGATCGTTCTGATCGTACTAGCTGTACTATTGTTCCTCGCGGAGGCACTATCCCCGGGTTTCTTCCTGATAGTTCCGGCGACCGTGCTGGCCATCTTAGGGTTCATCGGTCTTATCTGGCCCGAGGTGCTCTTCTCCTGGTGGTCCCCGAGTCATCGCCTTCGCTTTACTGATTCCCATGACCTACCTGACGATCAGGGTGTACCAGAGGCTCGCCCCACCCGGCCCTCCAGAGACCAGCGTGGCCACTTCCATGGTGGGGAGGGAGGGCATTGTCACCGAGACAGTGAAACCGAACTCGTTGAAGGGGAAGGTTCGGATCCAGAACGACACCTGGAGCGCCACCTCCGACCATGAGATCCCCAAGGGCGCTTGGGTGATCGTCTTTGAGAGCGAGGGCGTACATGTGAAGGTGAAGGAGAAGGAGAAGACATCAGGATGATTCGATCATGAGTGGAGAGTAAAAACATGGAGATAAGCTGGTTCATCCTAGCCTTGTTGATACTGGCGATCGTCGCGGCATTGCTGATAATGCTCAGCGGCGTCAAGATCATCAGGCCATACGAACAAGGTGTGTACATGAGGTTGGGGCGTTTCGTCCGCGTCCTCAGCCAAGGGTTCAACTTCGTCACGCCGATGGTCAACGAGGTCGTGAAGATCGACCTGAGGACGCAGGTCCTGGACGTCCCGCGCCAGGAAGTGATCACCAAGGACAACTCACCTGTGAACGTCGACGCCATCATATACATCAAGGTCATCGACCCCAAGAAGGCCTTCTTCGAGGTGACCGACTATCGGTCCGCCACCATCTATCTGGCTCAGACCACGTTGAGGTCCATCATCGGAGACATGAACCTGGATGAGATCCTCTCCAACCGGGAGAAGATAAACCTCCGGTTGAGGGACATCCTCGACGAGGCGACCGACAAGTGGGGTGTCAAGGTGGAGGCGGTCGAGATCCGTGAGGTCGACCCTGCTCCCAAGGTCAAGCAGGCCATGGAGGAGCAGACATCTGCAGAGAGGTTGCGCCGCGCGGCCATCCTAAAGGCGGATGGTTCCAAGACCGCCGCCATACTCAACGCTGAGGGGGAGAAGCGTTCCCGCATCCTCCAAGCGGAGGGCGTACGTCAGGCCAAGATCCTGGAGGCGGAGGGGGAACGGTTGGCCATCATATTGCAGAGCCAAGGTGAGGCGCAGCGGTTGAGGATACTCTCCATCGGTGCTTACACATTGGACTCCAAAGCCCTCACCGTGCTCTCCCTGGACACCATGAAGGCGCTCGGTGCTGGTGCGTCCACAAAATGGATATTGCCCTTCGAGGTCACCAAATTGCTGGACGGTGTCTCCGAATACTTGGGTGTCAGCCAGAAGCTGCCCGAGAAGCATGTCTCCACCAAGGAGGAGCTGACCGCGATCATCGGTAACGCCGACGACATACTGGGCATCATACCCAAAGCGGAGGACCTCAAGCGTGACCTGAAGGCCGTGGAAGATGCCCTCATGCAGGAGCAGACCGTGGCCGACCAGGTGAGGGAGCTCATCACCAAGCGCAAGAGCTCCGACCAAGATAAGTGATGGCCCCTCGGCCCTAAACCCCTTACATTTTCCCTTTTCTTCGCTTCACTACCATCCATATCCCGATCGCTGCCAAGCCGACCACGGCCATGATCATGATGTAGGTCGAGATCGAAGTTCCGGATGTGCTCTCATCCCCGCTCAGCTCCATCACGACCCCCATCACGACCTGGGCCTGCCCCACCATCGACCCTTTTTCGACCCATGTGATGCCGTCGTTGAAGCCGTCCCGGGTGGTGTGGATGTATCCCGCGTTCGCCCCCTCCCGACCATCTGTCAACGCGAGAGGCAGACTGTAGACCATGGTGGCCTGGTCCAATGCCTTCACCTCGGAAAGGTCCAGGTCCCAACCCCAATAGGAGTTGATGCTTCCCTCGACCGCCTGAGGCGACCGGAAGGTGTCCTGGTCAGACCCGCCTGAATTGGTTATCTGTAAGGGGATCCCGTCCTTCTCTGCCTGGTCAAGGAACAATCGGTCAAGGTCGATGCCACCGGAGGCGGGGGTACCAGTGATGCACATCTGGGTGGAACCGATGCAATCCAGGTTGATCATCGCCACATAATCCTCCATCTCATTGCTGTGGGTGGCCACGAAATGGGCGCTCCCGACCATCCCAAGCTCCTCCCCCGCAAATGCCACGAAGATCATGTTGTACTTAGGGACCAATGCTCCGCTCTGCACCGCCTCCATGGTCTGGGAGGCGATCTGGAGCATCGCGGCCACGCCGCCGCCGTTGTCCACCGCCCCCTGGCACATGACGCTGTCATAATGCGCCGTGATCAATACGGTCTGGTCCTTATCGAGACCGGGGACCTCCGCCACCACGTTCCTGTGGGCCACGGTCCCGATCTCCGAGGGGATCCTCATGGAGAGATGCGACCCCCCTCCAGCGGCGGCCGCCATCAAAGCCTTGCCATCACTGGTGTTCACTGATCCCGTCGGGATGCCTAGGTCCCACAGGTATCCGCTGTTCGGACCCAAAGGCCTTCCGCCTGAGGATGCGAACGACATCTCCTCCGCGAAGCCCATCCAATCATAGTACCAAACATAGATCAGGCCAGCCGGGGTCTGCTCCTGCAACTTTGAGACGAAATGAGATTCCCA
The DNA here is from genome assembly GCA_963827905.1 of Methanomassiliicoccaceae archaeon. GTDB lineage: Archaea > Thermoplasmatota > Thermoplasmata > Methanomassiliicoccales > UBA472 > JACXTP01. Next base: position 86,096 of record CAWHCB010000002.1, on the reverse strand, counting down.
GTCGCTGCGCCACCGCATCTCCCTTGCGACGATCACCATCTTGCCGCTGGTGTTGAGCTCATCCCACTCATCCAAAGGAAGTGATGCCCCTCGCATGGCCAGGTAACTGGATGCCGCTGGCATGGGCATGACGACCATCTCCAAAGGCTCGGACCCGTTCTCCCTTGGGCCAACTGAAGGCCTCTGGCACGAAGGACGCGATGGGATGGACGTCGTCGAGGGTGCTTGGGTCGCCATCCTCATCGATCCTGAGGAAGGAGCCTTCATCGAGGTCCCATCCGGTGAACATGAAGCCCTCCGACCTGGTTTCCAAACCGATTTCGTTGAAGCTTTGCTCGATATAGTCCGCCGTCGCCTCAGCGCCGGTGGAGCCAGCCACTCGATATGCTTCGTGAGCGTCGGAGATGGTGGTTATGTTGGTCAGATGGTTCCAGAACGCCTCACCGTCTATGACCTGCTCACCTTCGGTCGGTCCTTTGCCCATCACCACTGGCCCCATCGCTGTGACGCAAAGGATCGAGCCCAACATGATGGCCGAGGTGAGGACGGCGGCAACGGCATGACGATGGTTCATATTGACCGCATGAAAGTTAGGATGGTACGCTATATAATAGCAAGTCCTATAATTATTATTATATTTGAATATAATAATATCGGTGATCGAGCGAGACCCTATCCCTCCCGTTATCCGGACCGGCCCCATTAAAACTATTAATGCAGTCGATAATAGAAATCCCCAGGACGAGGACTGAATAATCATCGGGTGTGGGGGAGGTTGACAATGAACGAATGGCAGAGGTTGAACGCCATGTTGAACGGGGAGTACGTGGACCGTCCCCCCTGCATCTGTCCGATGCAAACGGCCACCTCGGCCTTCATGAAGGCTTCAGGGGCCTATTACCCATTGGTACAGGATGACCCCCACCAGATGGCGAGGTTGGCGGAGGCCGCGTTCACCGAGGCGGGCATCGAGAACGTCCGCATCCCTTTCGACGAGAGCGTCGAGGTTTCTGCCTTCGGGGCGGCGACAGGAAGGAAGGGGGCCAAGCGCCACCCCATCGTCCTAGAACATCTGGTAAGGTCGCCAGAGGACGTGGACCGACTGGAGGTCCCAGACCCGATGTCGAGCGGGAGGACCAAGACCGTGCTGCGGGCAGCGTGGGTGCTTGACAACCAGAGGAAATCCTTGCCGATATTGCTCGGGGTCATATCGCCATTGACCTTGGCCATGCATCTGCGGGGGGACCACGAGCTGATGATGGACATGGTCGACGACCCGGGATTGGTGACCTCGCTGCTGGAGAAGGCCACCCAGTTCCTTCTCGAATACTCGAGACAGGGGGCGGACCATGGAGTGGACATGATCGTCATCGATGACTCCTTGGCAAGCGGAGATTTCCTCACCGATGAGCAGTTCATGGTCTTCGCGGAGCCGTTCGATGACCGTATAGCCAACGAGATCAGGAAGAACGATATCGAATCGATACTCCATGTCTGTGGAAATCTGACGACCAAGCAGTTGGAGAGGATGGTGGAGGTGGATGCCAACGCCATCAGCATCGACCAGGACGTGTCTGTCCCTGAGGCCAAGCGGATCAGCGTCCAGGCGAAAGATGAAGGTCATCGGGAGCCTGTGCCCGACCAGGACCCTGCTGATGGGCGATGTGGGGCTGGTGGAGGAGGTTACGAAGAGATGCCTGGGCGAAGGGGTGGACGCTGTCGCCCCAGGCTGCAATCTGGAACTTTACACCCCGACGGAGAACCTAAAGGCGATGGTGGAGACCACCAAACGCCATGGTCGCCCGAACGAGGGAGGGAGATGAGCAACCCATTGGCACTGGGAATAGTGGGATGCGAGGTCATGGAGGACGAGATCGTCCACCTGGTCGGAGGTGATCCAGGATGTCGTCAATGTTTTACTGATCGACGCCACCGGATCGAACCGGATGGAACGGAAGATCCTTGGGATCGACCCGAACAAGAACGTCCTGAGGGTCAAATGTCCCGATGTGGTCCCGGAGCTAGATCTGAGAAATGGTCTGTCGGTACTGATCTGGCTCAAGCCGATAGAGTTGCACCAGAGCCCGCCATTGCTTCGTGAGCAGGTCCACTCGGCCATCAAATGCATGGAGCCCCATGTCAAGTCGTTCATTATGTTCTATGGCCAATGCGGTTATGCCTTCCGGAACGTGGAAAAGGTGTTGGAAGATGTCCAGGTCCCGGTCACATTGCTGAAAGGAAGTAACGATATGTTGGTGGATGATTGCACCGGATCATTGTTGGGCGGCTCGGAGGAATACAGGCAGTTCCTCATAGGTCAGCAGGGGGCGTATGTCCTGAACACGATGTGGGCGGCAAACTGGAAGGAATTCATGCAAGAGATCCAGATGCTCAGGGACCCAGAGGACATGTCCGAGATCAAGGAGGTGTTCCAGTACATGGACTATCGTGTGGTCGTCGGTCTGGACACAGGACTGGTGGAGTCGACCGTGTTCGATCGCCAATTGGAGGAGTTCGCCAATCTATTCGGAATGAAGATACAGAGGTTCCCTTGCTCCCTCAACGTTGTGGAGCGATGCTATCAGGAAGCCAAAGGCAAGCTTTTCCTACAGGACTGAGACACGATGGGCTCAATCGCTGGCGCGCTCCGCACCCCGAGGTTCACCAATCGTTCCGCTCCTGTGAAAGACCCCAAGAGAATGTCGATGACTATCAATGCCAGCAGCAATGCCGCCATGATCTCGGTCGATCCCAGGCCGATGACCACCCCTCCGATCAGGAAAATTGGCCCTGCCCGCCTCCAACCGCTTGCCTCGGTTGCCTGCATTCGTTGATCAAGGCCACGGCGGTCAGGACCAATACGGAAGCCATGATCATGGCGACCAACGAATGGCCTAGGACCATCGGACCTGTGGGGACCAAGGCGACCCCTACCGGAACCGTCACCGCCAAAGCGGAAAAGAAAGCGACCTCATTTACATTATCCATCGAATGCATCCATCCCGAGTTATTGAATGATTTTTATAAAAATAAAATTTTCGGTCAAATGATGGGAATGCCGCAAGGTGGACCTATTCAGGACAAATATTAGATAGACTTCAACCCCCTATAACGATTGAACTATGGAACGAGGGTGAAAGAAATGGCCGTTTCAGATTACCTAGGTAGATTCTGGTTCAGCGCCGAGCCCATGTTCGGGGTCATCATGGTCGTATGTTTCACCAGCCTGTTCAGGTTGAACAGCGACATTCCAGACAACATTGTTGATATTGTCCTCCAGTCGGCACTGGCATGTTGTTTCGCCTGGGGTCTGGTCGACGGGGTCTTTTATGTCTGGGAAGGCAGATTCGAGACCAGGCGGAAGAAGAGGGTCTTCAAGGACCTGAACAAAGGAGAAAAGGTGGAGGCGACCCAACTGATCGATTCGGCGATGGAGGATACCTATCTGGATTATCTGGATGAAAAAGATAGAAAGGATGTAATCGATAAGATCTCGCAAGGTATGAAAAAGGATGACCCTCCAAGCAGCTCATTGAAGGAGGACCTGACCATAATTGCGATAACGGTAGGGTTGGTGCTCGGGACTGGGGCGTTCGTTGTTCTGCCATTCTATCTGATAGATGATTTGGGGGACGCGTTGGTCACTTCCAACATGATGTGCATCATGGTGCTCTTCATCATGGGGTTCTACCGCAGGGAGACGAAGAACCTGGTGGAAAAAATGGGGAGCGGGATCGTGACCGCTTTGGTTGGAGTGATTATTACGGTCGTTACAGTGATCCTTGGGGGTTGAGGGAAGGAAAGCTGGTGACCGATATCTTTCTTAAAAGATCAGGTGATGTTGACACATCCGTCTTTAGGCACAAGATATTTAAAATTTGATTATACCGTTGAAAATCGGAGTGCCGCCCAGATACGGGCCTCTACCAGTGTCACCCTTTAGATAATCATATGTGGCCTTATTTCATCGAGTAACCTTGATCTGATCGAGATGATGCTGGTAGACGCGATTATATGACCTCGATGATGCCTCAAGACTGCATCTATTTATATGGACAATATGATAAAACCATTGATCTGGAATGGAAAGAAGAGTGCTGATCCGAAGAATAGGGGTCCTGCTACTGGCATTTGGTATTTTGTTCGTGCTTTTTGGATGGATTGGGGGTTACGACCCATGGACGGGGGACACGACGTACTATCTAACAAATCTTGGTTGGTTAGGTGTAATTATTTTTATTTTCGGTTTTCTCGTGATAGTATTTGGCTCATACCAAAAACCCACCCCACCATCTTCCAATCAATCTCAACAACAATCATCTTCCCAATATCAGAGATATTGCAATTTCTGCGGAAAATCAATCCCTCTCGAAAGCGTTCTCTGTCCTAATTGTGCCATGGAATTGCCTAAAAGGTGAACAAAAGGGTTTAGAAGCTCATTATTATCGATTGTGTGCTACCATCTTGAAGCTCAATGTGCACAAAACCTCCATAATTAGCATCAGTAGCGACAACTGAAACAATGACAGTTTTCCCCTCATTGATAATGGGGTAATTAAAGGTGAACGAGGCGATGTCGCTTCCACCTGGTACTATATCGCCTTCAGCTTTTATATCTCCATTTATAATTATAAAATAATGGACCACATTGTATGGACCGTCAGAATTAATTGTAACAACGACCTTTTCCGACATGATGGGAGCGAAGGATAGAATAAATATTGAAATCGCTACGGCAACAACAATAATGGCGATGACCTTGATTGTCTTTCTTCTGGATTCTCCTTTTTGTTTAATCAACATCTCCGGAGTCGTTTGTATCGATGCAGTTAATCCTTGACCGCAGCTACCACAATAATCTCCAACAGGATTTTCAACCCCGCATTTAGGACAAATCATTCATATTCCTGTGATAATATAATTATGAATGGTTATAACGGTTATGCATCAAATCGGGGAATCCTGAAAATTTGTTATCGGAGCCCACTTTTGCAATTGCTCTGGCTGCCTAGGATCGGTAGGGACACCGTGAGACAAGGCGATGGAACTGTACCATCATTGCCACAAATGAAGTGATCTGCCCGAAAACGGGCAGTTTTGATGTTAGCCAGCGTAATGGTGGACGGATCGGGATTTGAACCCGAGACCTCCTGATTGCAAATCAGGCGATCTTCCAGTCTGATCTATCCGCCCAGTGGCTGCTCGTATCAACCTGAACGATAAATAGGTTTCTAGGTGCCTATTTGCAGATGGCGCCATCGGCCGCGCTGGAGACGAGCTTGCGGTATTTGGCCAGGACCCCCTTCGGGTTCCGATCGACGACCTTGACCCTCTCCATGCGGTCCTTCATCTCCTTCGGGGAGACCAGAAGGTCGATCTTCCTGCCCGGGATGTCGATGCAGACCTTGTCCCCGTCCCTGACCGCCGCGATAGGGCCTTTCTCGAATGCCTCCGGACATACGTGGCCGATGCATGGGCCCTTGGTGGCGCCTGAGAACCTTCCATCGGTGATGAGCGCCACCGAATCCATCAGACCCATGCCGGATATCATGCTGGTGGGTCCGAGCATCTCCGGCATGCCCGGACCTCCTTTCGGACCCTCGTACCTGATCACCACCACGTCCCCAGCGTGGATCTTGCCATGGCTGATGGCTTTGATCGCATCGTCCTCCGAGTCGAACACCTTGGCGTTACCGGTGAAGCGCATCATGCCCTCGCCCACAGCGGCCTGCTTGACCACCGAACCTTGCGGGGCCAGGTTACCATAGAGCACGGCGATGCCGCCTTCCTTGTGGAACGGGTTCTCCTTGGGTCGAATGACCTCGGCGTCCTTGACGACGGACTCCTTCAGGATGGCCTTGATCTTCTTGCCGGACACGGTCATCTCATCGGAGAGGTCCTCCTCCAACCTCTTCATCATGGCTGGCACCCCACCGGCCCGATCGAAGTCGCCCATGGAGTATGGACCGGACGGCATGATGCTGGTCAGGTGCGGTATCCTACTGGAGACCTCGTCGAAGACCTTGAGGTCGACCTTGAAGCCGAACTCGGTGGCTATCGCGGGGATGTGCAGCGCGGTATTGGTGGAGCCGCCTATGGCCATGTCGACCTTGACGGCATTGAGGAACGAGTCCCTGGTGACGATGGTGCTCGGTTTTATCTCTCCGCGAGCTAGCTCCACCACCCTCTTACCCGTCTCGTAGGCCAGTTCCATCTTCCTTTGGCTATTGGCCATGGATGACCCACAGTCGGTAAGGCTCATGCCGAGGGCTTCGGTCAGGCAGGCCATGGTATTGGCCGTGAACAATCCCGCGCAGGCCCCCTCGCCCGGGCAAGCACAGCGCTCGATGGCCCTGACGCCCTCCTCATCCATCTTTCCTGCGTTGTATTGGCCCAACGCCTCGAACACGCTCTGCAGACTGAGTTTCTTGTCGTCCAGGCAACCGGTCTCCATCGGTCCGCCGGTGAGCATGATGCAGGGAACGTCCATGCGCCCGGCCGCCATCAGCATGCCTGGGGTGATCTTGTCGCAATTGGTTAGACCGACCCATCCATCGAACTGGTGGGCCTGCACCATGAGCTCGACGCAATCGGCGATGGTCTCCCTCGACGCCAACGAATAGCGCATCCCAGTGTGACCCATGGCGATGCCGTCGCAGATGCCTGGCACTCCGAACGTGAAGGGCACGCCTCCAGCATCGATTATGCCCCTCTTGACCTCCTCAAGGAGCTTGTTGAGGTGGATGTGTCCGGGTATGACCTCGTTCCAGGAGTTGGCGATGCCTATGAACGGCTTCTCGAAGTCCTCGTCCTTCAGACCATCGGCGCGGAGCAGGCTGCGGCTCGGCGCCTTCTCCACTCCCTTCTTGACGTTGTCACTTCTCATGTTCTCACGACTGGAACTAGGAATCGGCATGTCTCTTGCCTGATTCAATGTTTGCGGTCTCAGGACTCTCTGAACCCCATAGAGCTTGACCCCGTCCTGCATCAGGCGGGCCAGGACCTTCTCGTAAAGCTCACCGGTGATGACGTCTCGCTTGGGGATGTCGTAGGACCACAATCGTGACCTCGATCACAATACCCATCATCACTGAGCTCTCGTAACCAGAAGGGTTGGTTTGAATGGATCCTTGCCCATGTCCAGCTCGTCCTTGTACTCCAGGAATTCACGGATCGTGTTCGCCTTGATCTTCTTCTCTGCGTTTCTCTCGTTGCTCCACGGCAGTATCCTGCCATCGGCCCTGGCCACATCCATGATCGCCCTCCTGTATGGAGGAGATGTCGTTATTGATCGGCAAAGTCAGTTTCAAAGTGACCATTGCCATGCCAGCATGGGTGTAGTTGACCACCTTGTTGGCCAGCAAGAAGGAGTTGGGGACGATGAACTCCCTGCCATCGATATCCACGAAGACCGTTCCCAGGACCTGGACATCCTTGACCATGGCGATGTTGGTGTTCGGAGTCCCTCCCACCTCGACCCAGTCGTTGGTCTTGATGCGTTTGTCGATGGAGATCAGCATCCCTGCCATGGCGTTCTGCATGATCTGCTGCGAGGCGAAGGCCACGGCGATACCGATGACCCCGATGGAGGTGAGCACGACGGTCAAGGTCATGTCGAAGAGGTTGACCATCATGGCGTTCAGCATCAGGACGCCCGACGATTAGAACAACGATCCTTGTCAACAATCTTGGACTTGTCTGGTCCGATGTTGGGGGTGAGGACTCGCCGTCAGAATGATGTAGACTGTGGTGCAAATGATGATTATCCCAATTGACCAGATCGCTGCCTCGACACAACCCTGCCCAATCGACCATCGGGTTTCCTAGAGGGAGATTGTACTAAAAAGACTTATGGATTGATTGGAATGAGATGAACTTAAAAATTGAGGATATTAAAGAGTTTAAGATCGTAGCACGATCTCGATGTTTACGCCGTCGGGAACCTGAATGCGCATGAGCTGCCTGAGGGCTCTCTCATCGGCGTCGAGGTCGATGAGGCGCTTGTGGATGCGCATCTCCCAGCGGTCCCAGGTCTCAGAGCCCTCTCCGTCGGGGCTCTTGCGGCAGGGTACCTGCAGCCTCTTGGTGGGCAGCGGTATCGGGCCACGGATGGCAACTCCAGTCCTTGGTGAGATCTGTTTGATCTGAGAGCAGACGCTGTCCACCTTCTTCGGGTCGGTCCCGCTCAGCGATATCCTAGCGCGCTGTGCCATGGGTTATACCTTCAAATAAAGGGAAATGGAAAGGGGTTTACATCTCCTTCTTTTCGACATCGATGCACATACCGGCCGCGACGGTCTGCGCCCATGTCGCGGATGGCGAACCTTCCCAACTGGGGGAAGTCCTTGGCCTTCTCGACGACCATGGGCTTGGTGGGCTCGACCTTGACGATGGCGACGTCGCCGGTCTTCAGGAAGGTCGGGTTCTCCTCCTTGATCTGACCGGTCTTGGGGTCCAAGGTCTTCTGGAGCTCGATGAAGGTGCAGGCGACCTGAGCGGTGTGGCAGTGGAACACCGGGGTGTATCCGACCGGGATGGCGGTCGGGTGGTTCAGGACCACGATCTGGGCCACGAAGGTCTTGGCCACGGTCGGCGGGTTGTCGACGGGGCCGGCAACATCGCCGCGCTTGATGTCGTTCTTGGCGATGCCGCGGACGTTGAAGCCGACGTTGTCGCCAGGCTTGGCGCTTGGCAGCTGCTCGTGGTGCATCTCGATGGTCTTGACCTCACCGATCTTGTTGGAGGGCATGAAGATGATCTTCATGTCCGGCTTCAGGATACCGGTCTCGACACGGCCGACAGGCACGGTGCCGATGCCGGTGATGGTGTAGACGTCCTGGATGGGGAGGCGCAGGGCCTTTCCCTCCTGGGACTCGGCAACTTCAGACCGTTGAGGGCGTCGACCAGGGTGCCTCCCTTGTACCAGGGCATGTTGGCGGACTTCTTGGCGACGTTGTCGCCCTTGTAGGCGCTGATGGGCACGAACGGGACCTCCTCGAGCTTGTAACCGACGGTCTTCAGCAGCTTGGACACTTCCTCCTTGACGGTGGTGAAGACCTTCTCGTCGTATGGCGGGCTTGGTGTCGTCCATCTTGTTGAGGGCGATGATGATCTGCTTCACACCCAAGGTCTTGGCCAGGAAGATGTGCTCCTTGGTCTGGGCCTGTGGGCCGTCCTTGGCGGAGACGACGACGATGGCGGCGTCTGCCTGGGAGGTACCAGTGATCATGTTCTTGACGAAGTCACGGTGGCCCGGGGCGTCGATGACGGTGAAGTAGTACTTGTCGGTGACGAACTTCTTGTGGGACACGTCGATGGTGACACCGCGCTCCCTCTCTTCCTTCAAGTTGTCCATGACCCAAGCGAACTCGAAGGTTGCCTTCCCCTTCTCCTCCGCCTCTTTCTTGAACTTGTCAATGACGTACTTGTCGATGGCGCCGGTGTCCAGAAGGATCCGGCCGACAGTGGTGGACTTTCCGTGATCGACGTGACCGATGAACACGATGTTCATGTGAGGTTTCTCTGCCATTTTTCTTCCTCCTTCAATGTTATATCCATATAGGTTGAGCTTTTTGCTCGATATTGTTCTCTGTATTTAACGGTTTTTCAAGCGGTTTTCCCTACTGTTGGTAGTAGTTGGCGTCATAGGGCTCTGGGTTCAATCCCTTGCGCTTGCGTATTTCCGCCACCACCTTGCTCTTGAAGCTCGGTCGGCAGCCGGACGAACCCGGCGTTCTCCGTGGACCAGAGGGCACGACCCTGTGTCGCTCCTCGTATCGCCGAAGCGAATCCGAACATCTCCGCCACGGGGGCGCGCGCCACGATGACCGCGGCATCGCCCTCGGAGGTGATGTCCTCGATGGTGGAACGGCGGGACTGCAGCTCGCGGGTCGCATCTCCCATCATGTCCTGTGGGACGTTGATGTAGACCTTTGTGATCGGCTCCAACAGGATGCGTTCGGCCTGGCACATGGCCCCATAGATACCGGCGCGGGTGGCCGGGATGACCTGTCCAGGCCCACGGTGGATGCTATCCTCGTGCAGCTTGGCATCGACCAGGCGTATCTTCATGCCCATGACCTTCTCCTGGGCCAATGGACCGACGTCCATGGCCTCCTCGAAGGCCTGCTTGCACAGCTCGATGGTCTCGTTGAGGTTCTGGATACCTTTGGTCACGTCGAGGAAGATGTTGTTGTTCTTGAAACATACAACGCCCTTGGCCTCCTCCTTGTCCATGCCCAGGTCGCTGCAGCTGCTTGGCGAGGGCTTTGGGGTCCTTGATCTTTCCCTCGGTCTTGATCTCGCCTGCTTTGATCGCATCGACGATGGCCTGTTCCAGCGGCTCCACTTCCATGTAGAACTTGTTGTGCTTGTTGGGGGACTTGCCCTCGAACGGACCGCCCGCTCCCTTCACGTTCTCACGATAGACGACGATCGGCGGCGAGGACTTGATCTCGCACTTGTGGTCGTTGACGATCCTGTAGATGGTGATCTCAAGGTGCAGCTCTCCCATTCCGGACAGGAGGTTCTCCCCGGTCTCTTGGTTGATCTGCACGCTGAGGGAGGGGTCCGCCTTGGCCACGGTGCGCAGCACCTCGACCAGCTTGGGCAGGTCCTTCATGTGCTTCGCCTCGATGGCGACGGTGACCACCGGCTCGGAGTAGTGGGTGATCTTCTCGAAGGGCTCCATCACCGGGTCTGTGGATACGGTGGAACCGGCCACGGCGTCCTTCAGACCAGAGATGGCGACGATGTTTCCGGCGTCGACCTCTTCCACGGGGATGCGGTCCGCACCGACGCTCAGGGCGACGGTCTGCACCCGGTTGGGGTTGGGCATGCTCGAGATGTACATCTCCATCCCCTTGCTGATCCTGCCGCTGAACATACGTCCTACGGCGACCTCGCCGGCATGGGGGTCCATGATGATCTTGGTGACCATCAGGGTGGTCGGCCCTTCCTTGTCGCAGTGCATCATGGCCTTGCCGACCGGGCTCTCCTGGTCGCCCTTCCAGATGACCGGGATACGGACCTTCTGAGCGGTCAAGGGGTCGGGGACGTGGGTGATGACCATGTCAAGCAGCACCTCGTGAACCGGGGAGCGCTTGGCCAGGGTCTTCTGGTCACCGTTCTTGCAGTACTCGTAAACGTCCTTGAAAGATATGTTGCTCTTCTTCATGTAGGGCGCGGATATGGCCCAGTTGTTGAAGGCGGAACCGAAGGCAACGGAGCCGTCCTGGACGCTGACCTGCCATTTCTTCTTCAGGTCGTCCGGGAGCTGAGTGACGATGCGCTTGTTGACCTCGGTGATGATCTGCACGAAGCGCTGCTGCATCTGCTCCTGGGTGACCTTGAGCTCGTTGACGAGGCGGTCCACCTTGTTGATGAACAGGACAGGCCGGACGCGCTCCTTCAGGGCCTGGCGGATGACGGTCTCGGTCTGGGGCATTATCCCCTCGACGGCGCAACATAGGATGATGCAGCCGTCCAAGGCGCGCATGGCCCTGGTGACGTCGCCGCCGAAGTCCACGTGACCTGGCGTGTCGATCAGGTTGATGAGATACTCGTTACCATGGTAGGTGTGCACCATCGAGGCGTTGGCGGCGTTGATGGTGATGCCACGAGCCTGCTCCTGCTCATCGAAGTCGAGCATGAGCTGTTTTCCAGCAAGGTTCTCGGACATCATGCCGGCGCCGGCGATGAGGTTGTCGGAGAGGGTGGTCTTGCCGTGGTCGATGTGAGCAGCGGTACCGATGTTGCGGATGAACTTCGGCGTCCGCATGATGGCCTGGGCTTTCTTGATGTTGTCTTCCTTACGTCCCATAATACCACCTTAGGTTCAACGGGCCGACTGAGCCACTCTCTCGACCTCTTCCTTCTTGGAGACCGAGAAGCTGTTCATGTCGTTCTTGCTGGCGAGGATGAGCTCGCTGGCCAGGCATTCTGCTATGGGCTTGGTTGACTTGAACGAGGACTGGACCGCTCCCCTGGCGACGTTGCGCAGGGCGATGTCCAAGCGCCGGGACGGCGCTATGTCCACTGCCTTGGGGACGGATATGCCACCGAACTGCAGCCTGGTGATCTCCTCGCGCGGCGCGGCGTTCTCCAAGGCCTCGACCAAAACCTGGACGGGGTTCTTCTTGGTGCGCTCGGCGATGATCTCGAAGGCGTCCTTGACGGTGCGGTAGGCCTTGAGCTTCTTGCCGGTGTATACCTCGGTCCTCATCATGTTGTTGATGAGCCTCTCCACGATGTTCACCTTGGACTTACCGAACCAGCGGTTGGCGTGCTTCGCGTTGGAGTGTGGCACCAAAACCGGGTTGAGGTTGATGTACTTGGACAAGCCTCCATCCTTTACGACGACCTCGGAGAGGCCGTACTTCCCGAAAAGGAGGATGTTGTTGGTTTGAAGAATGGTTTCCTCGGACAAAACGATCACCTTACTGGTTTCTCTTTCCTTCCCCTGACCAGCTCGTTCAGGGATACGCTGTTGACCTGGATGACCTTGTAACGGACACCAGGGATATCACCATAGGAACGTCCCATCCTTCCGCCGATGCCCTCGACGACCACTTCATCGTGTTCATCGATGAAGTTGATGGCACCGTCGCCCACGGCGAATGCGGTGATCTGACGCCCGTTCTTGATGAGCTGGATCTTGACGCACTTCCTTATGGCGGAGTTGGGCTGCTTAGCCTCGATACCGACCTTCTCCAGGACGATGCCCCTAGCTTGGGACGCGCCCTCCAGGGGGTCGGACTTCTCCTTCAGCTTAAGGATGCGCTTTTTGTATGAACTGTCACTCCATCGGAACTTCTGCCTGTCGTTGCGAAGTTTCCTGGCAGTATAAAGACCTCTTGCCACACTTTCACCTCAATATCGGAAGCAGATGCCCTATTACACATTTCCTATTTAAGCGTATAGGGTTTGCGGAGCCCATTCAGATATGTTTTTTCCAGGGCGGGGAACGGTACGTCCAGTGGGAAAAATCCCTTGTAGTTCGGGCGTATTAGGTCGGTGAAGTCGTCCTAGCTCTTTAGCGTTGCGGTTCTTCGAGGGTATGAAAGAACCATCGGTAGCAATTCATGAAATATGGTCCGGACGAATACCGGCATGTTCTGGTGGTCCCATATGGTCGAAGGTTTGCCGGTCCTGGACGAGGGGGAGCGTAACCGTTATTCGCGCCAGCTCATCATAGACGGTTTCGGGGAGGAGGCGCAGCTGAAGCTCAAGGGGGCCAAGGTCGCCGTGGTCGGAGTGGGTGGCCTGGGTTCGCCGGCGATAACCTACCTGACCTTGGCCGGCGTCGGCCAAATAATGATCATCGACCCGGACCCAGTAGAATTTACCAACCTCAATCGCCAATGGTTGCATTGGGAGAAGGACGAGGCGCATCCAAAGGTCTGCAGCGCCCGGGAGAAGCTCAGGCAGATGAACGGCCATGTGAAGGTCGAGGTGCAACAAGAGACCTTGGACGAAAAGAACGTCGATTGGTTGCTCAAAGGTGCAGATGTCGTCCTTGATTGCCTCGACAACTGGCAGGGAAGGATGGTGATAAACGACCACTGTGTCGGGACCAGGACCCCTTTGGTGCATGGGGCGGTGGAGGGGATGAGAGGGCAGGTGACCACGGTCATTCCAGGAAGGACGCCGTGCCTTCGCTGCCTTTTGGAGCGCGTACCGAGAAAGAAGGGACCATGCCCATCCTGGGTGCGGTGGCGGGGATGGGGGGTTCCGTCCAGGCGGCCGAGGCGATAAAGGTCCTCACCGGTCTCGGAGAACCATTGCTGGGCCGCATGTTCCTATTCGACCTAGGTGAAATGGAGTTCGAGCTGATCGAGCTTGAGCGGAAGAGGGGCTGCCCTAGCTGTGGCGACATCCAGTAATGGCGTATGTAAGTCGGGTTTGACAATTAATTTTATCAATCCCGCCGATAATATCATCCGTTGGGATGGGATGAATTTGGATTCTCGAGCGGACAGCCTCTGCCTTATTTGCAAGTACCAACGCATGATCGAATATGGCCTGGGAGTGGTGGTACCGGCCACCCTGGCCATGATGCTTTTCTCGTACATCGTGGCACCGGAGCTTATGCCCTTGTTCTTCGCGTTGAGCATCACGGTGGCCCTCACCATGATCCTGCCGGCCCAGCGCATCCATGCCCTGAACTTCCAATGCTGGACCAAGAACCCCATGACCAAGTCCCTCATCACCAGCCTCATCGGCATGATATACATCACCGAGGCCGGCATATTCTCGGTGGCCATGCTCTCCGTCAATGCTGGGATGGACCCGCAGCAACCCCTCACCTTCGCCGTGTTCGGCTCTTTGATCATGGCTCTGATCGGCGTATTGGCCTGGAACGACCGTTATAAGAAGGAGGTCTCGAACATCGACAAGCGCTATGTGAAGATGGACGCGAAGGCGACCCAGATAAAGGTCCACGACATGTTGACCGCCAAGGGAAGGACCTTCGACGAGGCCAACGTCTCCACCGGGCGCCAAGATAGGTCTCCAGGAGCAGGGCCTGATGATACACATCAGGCCGCTGTCCCAGGTGAGCTCAGAGATAATGCTGGTCCGGAATGATGTGGCCAACCGCGCGGTGGTCGAGGACATCAAGCAGGACCTGGCCTTCCTCTAGGCCCTTCCGTGCGACTCGCCCTTCACCCATGCCGTCGCGATGAGGTGGGCCACCCTGAGCGGTTCTGGGATCGCCCCACGCACGGTGCTCCGGCGCACCATCCTCTCGAAGGTGGCCTTATCGACACCGACGAATGTGGCGAATATCGGCGAAAAATCAGTATCTATCATATGTATCGGCTGCCGGGAGATGACCTCCATCCTTTCCTGCCAGTCCTCAAAATGCTTTTGCAATGCGGACCGGATGGCGTCAAGGTCCGGTCGATCCCGGGTGATGGTGGCGAATGGAAGGCCGGTGCGCTCATGAAGTGACCCGATGTCCACCACGTTGAAACCGCCAAGGGCCACTCCATCCATCATGACCAATCCGATCTGGTCCCTATACCTCGAACCATTGACCATCCGCTCGATGGCCTGGTTGGCATCATCGCCGTCCACCGTGACCTCGGTGGCCAACACCGCCTCCAGATAGTCAGGGCCTCGCATCAAGGCCCCTATCACCGGCACCCTGCCCTCATTGAAACGGAAAGGTGCGTCGTCGATGCCCAGGACGCGCACCTGCTCCTTCATCTCACATCAGCCCGAGATGCCCGGTGACCTTGTCGATCTTATGCTCCTGGGCTGGACCGACCCCTAGACAAGTGACCGTCCCAGGTGGAAGTTCGGTATGTCCGGCATCGGTGATCAGGGAGCATACCAATCCTGCGGCCTCGGCGTCCATGCGTATCTCGTGCAGCTCGGCCAGGTCCGCCACCTTGACCACCACCTTCTTCTGGCCCTCCTCATACCAGGCCTGGAAGCTGTCTGGGTCGCGCCGCTTCGATTGCAAGGCGCAATTCACCGCCGCATGGGCCACCTGGGCGGCCATCTTGCCGGCGGAGAGCTTGATGTCCTTCCGGACCGCGATCACCATCTTGTACTCCATTTGCACCATGGTCGGATTAGTGAGAAGGATTTATCTTAAAAAAGGTTGGGCGTGCGCTCAGACGTCCCCGAAGGCGAGACGGAACTGTTTCTTCAACTCCCTCTCCCTCCGTCTCCTATCCTCTTCCAACCGCTCTTCCAGCTCCTCCTTCGACATTTTGAAGCTGATGCTCTCAGAACAGATGGGGCAATTGAACTGCCTCCCTTCCAGGCATAGCTCCGGCTCTACAGTTATCATGATATCGCATTTGGGACATTTCATGAGCAGGGCTTCGTCCATCTTGACCAGTTATGGAGAGCCTCGCATCCGATATTTATCGCTTCCCAAGAGGTGACAGGGACGGGTAGATAGGTTTTAAATCCCTAGTCCCTTGCAGATTCGATGTTCGAGATAACACGCCGAGATGGACTGGCCAGGATGGGTCGGTTGGAGAGCGCCCATGGCACCCTGGAGACCCCGGCCCTTTTACCTGTGGTCAACCCGCGCTTCGAAGCCATCACGCCCCGGGAACTGCATGACCGATTCCGGTTCCAGGCCATCATCACCAATTCCTACATCATACGCAACGACGCGAAGATGAGGGGGGAGGCGCTAGAGAAAGGGCTTCATGGCATGCTCGATTTCCCTGGCGTCATCATGACCGATTCGGGTACCTTCCAGTCGCACATGTACGGGGAGGTGGAGGTGCGTAACGACGAGATCGTGCCGTTCCAGAGGCAGATAGGTTCTGACATCGGGACCGTGCTGGACATATTCACAGAACCGGAATGGGGCTATCAGCGCACCGCTGAGGCGGTCGATGTCACATTGGAAAGGACCAGGGAGGCCGCGAACCTTAAGGGCGAGATGATGCTCGCCGGCGTGGTCCAGGGGTCCGTCTTCCCAGACCTGAGGGAGAGGTGCGCGGCGGAGATGCGCGACATAGCGGTGGATGTGCATCCCATCGGGGGGGTGGTGCCATTGATGGAGAGCTACCGCTACGCGGACCTGGTGGACATCATCGTCGCTGCCAAGAAGGGGCTGGCACCTGATCGGCCGGTCCATCTGTTCGGTGCGGGACATCCGATGCTGTTCTCGTTGGCCGTCCTCTTGGGCTGCGACATGTTCGATTCCGCCCTCTATGCCAAGTTCGCCCGGGATGATCGGTACATCTCCACGGACGGGACACTGCACCTAGCGGACATGAAGGTCCTGGATTGCGAGTGCCCGATCTGCTCCGCCACCGACATCGAGTCCTTGAAAGCCTTGAAACCTGGCGAAAGGTGGCCCTTGTTGGCCCGTCACAACCTGTATGTCTCCAAGAGGGAGATGGACCGCGTGAAGCGGGCCATCGTCGAGGGCGACATCTGGGAACTGACGGAGAGAAGATGCCGCTCGCACCCGATGCTGCTGGACGGCCTGCGCCGACTGAAGGCGCACAAGGATTATCTAGAGAGGTTCGAACCGCTCAGCCGGGACCATGCGTTCTTCTACACCGGACCTGAATCGCTGGACCGACCGTCCGTGCATCGCTACATGATGCGCACCAAGGAGCGCTATCGCATGCCCGGGACCGAGGTGATGGTGGTCTTCGAGCATGGTGAGAAGCCCTATTCCAGGCATTGGGCCGAGCATATGCGCAGGGTGTCCGCCGTAGCCGACTCACATTTCTTCGTGATGAGCGAGTTCGGCCCGGTCCCGATCGAACTGGATGAGATATATCCGATCGCCCAATCGCTCTTCCCGCAGAACCGCGACCGGGACACGGTGGAGCACATCAGGGAGGCGATGGAGGACCTGGCCCACCGGCAGGAGTACGGCATGTCCTGCATGTACGACGAGGAGAGCACGGTGGACATGCTCTCCGCACTGTCCAAACCAGGCACCGGTTTCGACCTGGACCAGGCCAAGATAGCGGCTGTGGCAGATTACCAGTTCGGGACCGGAGCGGCCGAGGCGCTTTTCAATGGAAAGGTGGAGCTGGTCAAATCGCGGAACACCGACAAGATCAGGAACGTCATCGTGGACGGTGAGCATGTGGTCTCGATGCGTGCCGATGACGGTTTCTTCACACTGCGCCCCCCTGGTGCGAAAAGGTTGCTGGCCGGGATGGAGGCCCCAAAGCTCCGGGTGGTCGTGCAAGACGATTCCGTCCCTTTCAACCGGGAAGGCAAGAACGTCATGTGCCAGTTCGTCATCGAATGCGACCCTGAGCTCAGACCGATGGACGAGGTGATGGTGGTCGACAGTAAGGATGAGCTCGATCGCCATCGGCAGAGCGCTCCTGGTGAGGGACGAGATGATGGCATTGAAGAAGGGGCTGGCGGTAAAGGTTCGCGAAGGGGTCAAGTGATCACTTAAGGTCGCTGGCGCCTTCGGCCACGCGCAGGCAGGCCAGAAGGTCATCCAAGGTGTGCAACATGGACCTCATGCTCTTGGCCTCGGCATCGACGATGATGTTCTTCCCCTCGGCCTTGGTGATGGCGTAGGGGCCGTTGTCGAGCTCGATGGAGCGGACCATGGCCTCGGCCTGCTCCTGACCTTTCGTCTCGATCTCGATATGGCATGTCACCGTCATCGCTATTCTTCCTGAACAGGGAGGTAGCCCCGGTCAGATTCGAACTGACGTCGCCGGCTCCAAAGGCCAGCATGATTGACCACTACACTACGGGGCTAGCGGGAAAGCCAATGCCAATTCGTCTATTTATTACCATTAGTGGACGTTTAATGTCGGAGCGACCCAAAAGGTGTGTGGAGGCCGCACCAGTGACCTTGACCTGGACCCACTCCCCGAGTTTGCTTGGGGGAGCGTTGATCGCGATCGGGGCATACTCGACGTTTCGTCCAACCAGCGAATCCCCCTTGCCCTTTTCGGTCAAGAGGATGGAGGTTTCCTCACCGAGGAATTGCTGATAGAACTCACTGGATAATTTGAAACGGACCTCCGTCATCTCCCTCGACCGCTCCTTGGAGACCCATCCGGCCACTTGACCCTTGGCCTTGGCGGCCGGCGTTCCCGGACGGGGGGAGAACCTGGTGACGTTGACTATGCTGGGCCGCACCCTTTCGATGAGGTCGACCGATGCCCTGTGGTCATCGTCCGTCTCCCCCGGAAATCCTGTTATTATGTCGGTCGAAAGCGACATCCTTGGATGATACGCATCGGAAGGAGGTGACCTGGGCCTCGAAGGTCCGGGCGGAATACCCTCGCTTCATCGTCCTTAGGATGTTGTCACTTCCGCTTTGGACGGGGAGATGGAGGAATTTGTAGACCTTGTCCCCCGCCCAGGCTTTTTGGACCTTTCCATCCACCATATCGAGGCTGTCGGGGTTCATCATCCCCACTCGCACCATGAAGTCTCCTTCGACCGACTGGATGGTCGACAGCAAGTCCCCCAGGTCGGACCCTATATCGAGACCATAGCAACCAGTGTCCTGGGCCGTGACCTGGACCTCTTTTGCACCTCGCTCCAACAGCGATCTCAACTTTGTCACAATCATTTCCTTTGGGTAGCTGGATAGGTCTCCTCTGGCCTTCTTGGTCAGGCAATAGCTGCAATTGCCTAGACAGCCCTGGGAGATGGGAATGACACCGATTGTGCTCGGACCTGGAATGGTAGGCAATGAGCTGTCACCCTCCCCAAACCTTGACCGGGCTAGTTCCTTGAATTCACCGTATTGCGAAGGCGCGATCCTGATCGAGCCAGGGAATTCCGTAGATAGCGTGTCGCCGGCCACCGCGGGGATGCACCCTGCGATGACCAAGGATTTACCGGTCTGGTTCAACTGACGCAGCCGCCGCATGATCTTGGTCTCGGTCGGCTTGATCACAACACACGTGTTGATCAAAACTACGTCCGCGTCGCGCTCATCATCGATCCGTTGGTGCCCTAAGGACATCAAGGCCAGGGCCAGGTCATGGCTCTCGCCTTGGTTCATGGTGCAGCCATAGGTCTCTATGTAGAAACGCACGTTGCCCTATTCGCTCATCCTATATTATTCATGACTAATGAGGGGGACAGTCCCGCGGATACCGATGGTGGGTAGCTAGATCATCGTTCATTCTGTATCATCAGAAAAATGTCCTCCTTCCCTCATCTAACCATTCGACCGATGTTACTGACACCTTTTAGCGATACGAAGATCCTGCACCATCCACATCTCATATCGCACTTAATTTTGAAGGCTAGACTTGGAAGTGGAGCTATCAAGATAAAAAAAATCCGGGGCAGCGCCCCAATCTTAGTATTTCTTCAGGATCTCGGTAAAGAATCCCGAGTACAGCGGCGCGATGGCGTTATTACCGGTCATTCGGTCCTTGACCGAAAGAGTGGTAACGTAGGCTTTGGAGTTCTTGGTGAACAACATGTCATGACCGACGCATAGACCTAGGACGATGTTCAGCTGGGTCCCGGCTTCATTGAGCAGCTCTGCCTGATACACCGGGTTGCATACCGATTCGTTCTCGCTCTTTATGCAATCCTCTTTAGGAATGTCGAACTCTCCCTTCTTCATTGAGAAGTTGCGGCAGATGACCGAGCATACCTCGAAACCCCTTGCCTCCAGGACTTTGGTGAGCTTGATGCCCTCGTCCCGGGCGGCCAGGCAGAACGCCACGCCGATCTTTTTCCACCCCATCTGGTCGGCGAATGCCATGATCTCTGATATGCGCGGCCTGATCGGGGTCAGTACCCCGTTCACCGGCTGGAGGGTGCCTCGCTCCACCTTGGCGGCGGTCTTCATCAGGTGTTGGGTCTCCGGATCGTGGTAACGCTCTACGATCTCCTCCCGAGTGATTTCCGAAATATTGGTCGGGCAGTCCTTGAACTTGCCTGGTTCGCCGACCTTGCAACCGGCGTCGCCACATCTATCGCATCTGGGAAAATCCAAAATATCACCGGCCAGTAATCTTAATGGGAGTTAAAATAATCTGCCACCGAACACATCTGAAATCCCGTATGGCTAAACGATCGACTACCGCGACGATATTGAAAATCCGAAGGAATGGTTCCGTGATCCATCTGAGGGATCAATTAGAACCTGGCGAGAACATCAGGAAAAAAGTGATGTTTGGTCCCATTCATCCACGGTGGTAATAGGTATGCTTGAACACCCCTTCCCTAGAATCGGGCTCAAGTGATGAATCGGGCGGCTCACCTAACAGACTTCCGTATGAATGTGGCTAAACAGAGAAATAAAAGGATGCCTGGATAGGATAATGGCGCGAAGAGGGGTTCCCGCCCTAACCATATCCAGTGATCTCGTTTTTTCGTTCAATCAGGCCCCTTTCGTGCCTGGCTCCACTTTTCTCATGATACTTCATGGCCAGACCCATGTCCGCGGGCGGTTTATCGGACCATACCGCGTTCAGGTCGGCGAGCGCCTTTTCTCCTTTCATGCGCCGTAGTAGGTCTCTGTCGTTTGCGTTGAGGCGTGCCCCATCGCCACGGCCACGGCGTCGATCTTCGCGCCACGGTCGATGCTCTGTTGGCAGAAGGTGGCGCGGAAGCCCTTGAGGTTGAACGATATGTCCGCCTCCAGGTCCAGGTTCACCTTCGCCTCCAGGCCTGCCTTCATGCGGCGGAAGCCGTTGGACGAATAGAAGCCGCCATGATGGGCAGGGATCAGAGCCTCGTTCACGATGCCCTTTGCTCTCCATCCTCTTCTTTCGGGCTTCCAGGAACCTCTTTACCGCCTCCCGCGCCGGTGGGGGTATGGGGGCGGTCCGCTGCCTGGCATACCGCTTCTCTCCTTTGGGGTGGCGTACCCAGATGGTCCACTTCCGCGTGTCGAGGTCCGCAAGATGGGCCTGCCTGAGCTCGCTAGCCCGAAGTCCCGTATAGGGGTACATCCAGGCCAGGAACCGGGCGACCTCACCGTTCCATCCCTCCAACTCCTCGGCCTTCATGAGGATCTTGTGCAGCTCCTCCTCGGTCAAGGGGTGAAGGTCCTTCGGTGTCTTCCTGGGGAGCTCGATCCCGTCCGCCTTCATCTTCGTGAACACGCCTTTGCCGCCATATTCACAGATCGACTTGACGAACCAGAGGTTCTTCGCTTTGTAGGCGTTGTCATGCCCCAGTTCATCCATCCAGATGATGATTGCGCGTATGTCCGCCTCGGTCCGCCGTCCTGGGGGGTAGTGGGGCCATTGGCATCATGTCTTTTGGCTGATGAGGATTGCCCGCCAGGGTTTCGCGGCAACGCATGCGCCGCGCAACCATAGCTATTGATCTCTTACTGCCGTGCCATCGCAATGCGCAGGGCGTGCTCCGGGTCGACCAAGTGATCCACACCCTCGGCATCTTCGGCAACCGCGAGCGGTACGCCCTTGACCTGGCCGTTGAAGGCGTTACACGCGGGGCTGGACCGACGATTTCCAATTCACTTCTGCGGACCTTCTTTCGGCGGAGTGAATAGGGCTTTGTCTTCCCCAACCTCCTCATCAATCAGCGCATTGAGTTTTTGGTTCATGGCCGCTAACAATTCTTCACTGTATTTGGGATTGGCCGGGTTGGCCAGATTGTCCATTTCCTCAGGATCCAGTAACAGATCGTAGAGGGCGACGTCGTTGTCGGCCAGAAGCTGCTGGACCGATGCGGGCAGGTTGTAGTTGCCCAGCCCGAAGTAGCGGACCAGCTTGTAGCGGCCATCGAACACGCCGCGGAACAGTTCGCGCTTTTCAGGATCCGGCATACCGATCTCGTTGATGAGGCCTTTGAACGCCTCCCTACCGCGGTGAAACTCCTTCCCGGCCTGGGCGGCGGCGTGCATCAAACACCCTGGGCGCGTTGCGGCTGAACCATTCCGCATCGATGGTGGCGATCATGTCGTAAGTCATCAGGCAGCCCAGGCCGGGCTTCTCGCTGCTGCCGCGGGGCCCGACAGCAGCGGGATCGCGCACCACGTTCGAGAGGTCATGGCCTTTCAGGAGCGGGTAGCGCTTCCGCCGCTCGTTCTCCGACAGGCCGGCAAACGCCAGGATCGTGGGTACCAGATCGAGATGCGATCCCACCGCATCCGTCCGGTTTCCGCCGGGGTGGCGCGGATCGGCAATCACCAGCGGCACGTTGACGGTCTCCTGAAACGCCACGCTGCCCTTCTGGCGCAGGTGATGGGCACCGCCCTGCTCGCCGTGATCCGCCGTAAAGATGACTATCGTGTTGTCGGCCTGGCCGCTCGCTTCCAGCGCATCCAGCACCGCCCCGATGTGACGGTCCACGTCGAGAAGGCAGTTGAGGTAGTAATTAACGTGGTTGTGCCACATGTCCCGGCGTTCCTCCGGAATCTGGCCATAGTACACGTCACACAGGCGCTTGTAACTGCGGACGGCCGGCGGCTGCCCCTCCAGGTCGTCAAAGAACGAGGCCGGCAGACTGGTCTTCCATTTCTGGCGGTACAGCGGCGTATCCGGCGCGCTGAAGATCGGGAACATGCTTTTGGCCTGGACCGTTCCTTCCCCGTCGGTGTCAAAAAACATCACATCGTGCGGGTTAACGAAGTTCACGCTCATGAACCAGGGTTTGGCGGCGGCGACTTGAGAGGCGCGCTTTTCCAGCCAGTCCACGGCTTCGGTCGCAATCAGCGGATCCTTCTTGATTCCATCCATAGGCTCGCCCTGCGCATCGCCCCAGTCCTGATACTCGGAAAAACCGTAGGGTTCCATCGCCGCATGGGAGCCCTTGGCGGGGATCTCCGAGAGGTGCCACTTGCCCTTGTAGACGGTGTGATAGCCCAGATCGCGGAGCATATGGCCGATGGTGGGCAAGGTTTTCGGATCGGCCTTCATGTCGTCGATCCAGGCGAAATTGGTGTTGTCAAACATGCGGGTGTGCGGCGTATGCCGGCCCGTCAGCATCACCGATCGAGAAGGGGTGCACACGGTGGTGGTGCAATGGTGATGGTTGAACGTGACCCCGCGGGCGCGAATGCGGTCCCGGGCGTGCAAAGCAAATTCCGCCGGCATGGACTGGTGGGCATATTCCTGATCGGTCACGATCATCAGGATGTTGGGTTTCTTGTTCATGATTTCTCTCCTTAGTTACTTTTGTTAATCCTTTTTAGGCGGAGTGAATAGGACTCTGGAGTTCATCGGCCACTTGACTTACAAGCCGGGCAATGTCTTCATGCGAGCCCGTTCCAAGATCGCCCTTGGCGGCTGCGGACGACACGGCCTCGGGCCGGTAGATCGGGAAGAATCGCCTTCCGCTCTTCTCGGCGGCATCCAGCACCATTCGGTCCGTGATGCCTTTACCAGGCGCGGTCTGGACGATTGCATGCGTGACGCCATACCTGTCCATCGCCCGCAGCAAATGCTCGGAATTATCAACGCCATCTTCACTCATTGCCTTGGCAAACAATTCTGGCTGCTTGGTGCGAACGGCGCCGCAATCCGCGGGACTGTGGATAGATTCCTCCAGCTTGGCGACGGTCGGTCCGGCACCGATATGACGGTGGCAATCAATGAGGTACTTTGTGCGCCGCCAAGATTCCTTTGCGCCAACTTCCGCCATTTCAACTGCGTCCATCGAACTCTCCTCCTATGTTAATCGCCGACGCGAGATTTCAGCGTTTCGATGTTGGGCCAACCGCGTGGCTCCGCTTGCGGTTTTCCGGAGCCTTCGCGCCGTGTCGCGTGCTCCCTCGACGCCTGCATTCCTGACATTCCGTTCTCCAATGATTTCTCTCCTTCCTTACGGCCTGTTACTCTGGTTCTCCTTCCGGAGATGCTCCAGAAGGATCCGGCGGACTTCCTCAATCGTCGCAGGGTTGCCCTGTCAGCTATGTCCGCGCCTGACGACGAGCTCCGATTCGACACCCGTGATATACGCGCTCGAATATTTCACCACGCCGTCGTCACCACCAGGCCCCAGGTAGCGGATGACCTTCTGCCTGGACCCTTTGCCTGGGACCCAGCGATTCTCGACCTTGTAGTAGTAGGGACCGCATCCATTGATGACTTTGGAGCGGACGAAGCTCATGCCAGCACCCCTAGGTACTGGTAGAGGTCGAGGACGACGATCGAGGTGGCGAAAAGAATGTGGTGCTCTTCCGCTCATGCCCTGGGCGAGCTGGTAGGGTGTGCGCCTCTCGACATTATCGAGACCGCCGTCCCGCCTCCCTCGTTACGTCTCCGGGCTCTCTGCTCAGGGGAAGATTATCTTGTTGATCTCCACCTTGCACTCATCAAGAGCGCCTCGATCGCCCTTGCGCTGCTCATCGCTGACCTTTTCATCAGCCTCGTATGTGATCGTATACCTGCTCTCGGTCTTGTCCTTTTTTGTCATTTGATTCGCTCCTTGTTCTTGTTCCTATACGCCCTCTTAAAGTCGGGTTTTAGCGTTTAAACGGCAGGCTCGCCAGATGGGTCTCGGTAACAAAAAGCCGAGTTGTGCAAAAAACACGAGATACTGGATAAGAATATGGCGCGAAGAGGGGGATTTGAACCCCCGAGTCCTTTCGGACATTGGATTAGCAATCCAACGCCTTACCGAGCTGGGCCATCTCCGCTTAGTTCCTTCGTCAATATTACAATGCTCTTAAACCTTTTGACTATGAAGCCACCGATGGATAATCAATGTGCTGGATTGAATATGGCCCTTCATTCGGTCGAGGTGGATTTTTGTTAGGGCATGTATACCTATCATTCGAGGGGGATTCCCCTGCTAATCCCTGCCATGACAAAAGCATGAGAAACGACACTTGCTGGGCGATGAAAAGAAATGCTCATATATTGGGATGCATTAGTTGATTCAACTTGCTTCGGAAAATGTGTATGACTCGAAACAGTTATATACAAGTCCGAGGTTAAGGGGACTCTGCGCGAGACAACAACGCAAAACGCGCGAACTGGTCTGTTTGACCGGGCGCCTAACAAAGGTCGCGCACTTTGAACGAAAATGGAGAGCTGAGATCTCCGTTCCAAGGCGGAACGTGCCCTCTTTGCTCTGACGACGATCGATGGCGATATCATATCACAGTGGTATCGCCGGTGATACTTGGTAATCCTGCCAATTTCCGTATTAAGTGTGTTCATCCTATCGATGATCAGCAGATTATCAGTTAGGATCGATTCCGGTTGATCCTGCCGGCGGCCACCGCTATTGGAATTCGATTAAGACATGCGAGTTGAGAGTCGTAAGGACTCGGCAGACCGCTCAGTAACACGCGGATAACATGCCCTTGGGTGGAGGATAACCTCGGGAAACTGAGAATAATACTCCATAGATCTACTATGCTGGAACGCTTGTAGGTCCAAAACTCCGGTGCCCAAGGATTGGTCTGCGGCGTATCAGGTTGTAGTGGGTGTAACGGACCCACTAGCCAGTGACGCGTAAGGGCCTTGAGAGAGGGAGCCCTGAGATGGACTCTGAGACATGAGTCCAGGCCCTACGGGGCGCAGCAGTCGCGAAAACTTCACAATGGGGGAAACCCCGATGAGGGAATTCCAAGTGTCAGCACATTGTGTTGACTGTTCCCCTGTCTAAAAAACAGGAGAAGTAAGGGCCGGGTAAGACGGGTGCCAGCCGCCGCGGTAATACCCGCGGCCCGAGTGGTGGTCGATATTATTGAGCCTAAAACGTTCGTAGCCGGTCTTGTAAATCCTTGGGTAAATCGGCCAGCTTAACTGTCCGAAGTCCGGGGAGACTGCAAGACTTGGGATCGGGAGAGGTCAGAGGTACTTCTAGGGTAGGGGTAAAATCCTGTAATCCTAGAAGGACCACCGGTGGCGAAGGCGTCTGACTAGAACGAATTCGACGGTGAGGAACGAAGCCCTGGGGCGCAAACGGGATTAGATACCCCGGTAGTCCAGGGTGTAAACGCTGCGGGCTTGGTGTTGGGGGTCCTTTGTGGGCGCCCAGTGCCGGAGAGAAGTTGTTAAGCCTGCTGCTTGGGGAGTACGTCCGCAAGGATGAAACTTAAAGGAATTGGCGGGGGAGCACCGCAACGGGAGGAGCGTGCGGTTCAATTGGATTCAACGCCGGACAACTCACCAGGAGACGACGATTACATGAAGGCCAGGCTGATGACCTTGCCTGATTTTTCGAGAGGTGGTGCATGGCCGTCGTCAGTTCGTACCGTAAGGCGTTCTCTTAAGTGAGATAACGAACGAGACCCTCACCGTTAATTGCTAGTATTCTCTCCGGAGGGTGCGCACATTAACGGGACCGCTGCCGCTAAGACAGAGGAAGGAGAGGTCAACGGTAGGTCCGTATGCCCCGAATTTCCTGGGCTACACGCGCGCTACAAAGGTTGGGACAATGGGTTCCTACATCGAAAGGTGACGGCAATCCCGAAACCCAATCGTAGTTCGGATTGAGGGCTGTAACTCGCCCTCATGAAGCTGGATTCCGTAGTAATCGCTTGTCAACATCAAGCGGTGAATATGCCCCTGCTCCTTGCACACACCGCCCGTCAAACCACCCGAGTTGGGTTTCAGTAAGGGTGTCTCACTTTGGGGCATTCGAACTGAGATTCAGCAAGGAGGGTTAAGTCGTAACAAGGTATCTGTAGGGGAACCTGCAGATGGATCACCTCCTACGCAAGGGGAAACACGCCGAAGGCATTTCGAGTGTTTCCCCCACCAATTCCTGGCAGGGTTACCAAGCGCTAAAGAAAACATCGATCGTCGTCTCGTTCAAGAATTTTCATTTTTTCAATGTTCAGCTTGAGCTCTGTTTACTGCGCCAGCAGAAGTTCTAAATAATATCCTGGGATATGGTCGAATCCCGTGATGGCATGAAGTATATTTTTGTCACGGGTGGGGTCATTTCCGGATTGGGCAAGGGCATTACCAGTTCCTCCATCGGTCGTCTTCTGAAATCCAGGGGCATCAAGGTCACCGCGATCAAGATCGACCCCTATCTGAACTGTGACGCGGGCACGATGAACCCGTTCGAACATGGCGAGGTCTTCGTCCTCGATGACGGGGGAGAGGCCGACCTGGACCTCGGCAACTATGAGCGGTTCCTCGACATCAGCCTCACCAGCAACCATAACATCACCACCGGGAAGGTATATCGCCTGGTCATCGAGAAGGAGCGCATGGGCGAGTACCTGGGCAAGACCGTGCAGATCATCCCGCACATCACCAACGAGATCAAGAACCAGATCATCACCGTGGCCGAGGCCACCGGCGCGGACGTCTGCATCGTGGAGCTGGGCGGGACCGTGGGTGACATAGAGTCCATGCCCTTCCTGGAGGCCGTCCGTCAGATGAACACCGAGATGGGCAAGGGGGAGACCTGCCTGTTCGTCCACACCACCTTGGTGCCGGTGATGGGCGCGGTGGGCGAGCAGAAGACCAAGCCCACCCAGCACAGCGTGAAGGAGCTGAGGGCCATCGGCATTCAGCCGGACATCATCGTGGCCCGGGCCAAGGAACCTCTGGAGGAGAGCATCAAGAAGAAGATATCCCTCTTCTGCGACGTCCCCATCGAGGCGGTGGTCAGCGCCCCGGACGCCCGTTCCATCTACGACGTCCCGATGATCCTGAACGACCAGGGCATCACCGATTACATCATCGGACGCTTCAAACTAAACGCCAAGAGCCAGGACCTGGTGGACTGGAAGGATTTCGCCCATCGCATCGTCAACCCCAACAAGACCGTCCGCATCGCCCTGGTCGGTAAGTACACCCATCTGGTCGATTCCTACATCAGCCATGTGGAGGCGTTCCATCATGCCGGGGCCGAGGCAGGCACCAAGGTCGAGCTGCTTTTCGTAGATTCCGAGGTGGTGCAGCATTTTGGACCCACCGACGAGCTTCTCAAAGCTGACGGAATCCTTATCCCGGGGGGATTTGGGAACCGGGGCATCGAGGGCAAGATCCTGGCAGCGGGCTTCGCCCGAGAGAACAAGATCCCATACCTAGGGGTGTGCCTGGGGTTCCAGATAGCCACCATCGAGTTCGCCCGGAACGTGATGGACTTCAAGGGTGCCAACAGCACCGAGTTCGCGCCGGAGACCGGTTACCCCGTGGTCGACCTTCTCCCAGAGCAGAAGCATGTCACCAAGAAGGGAGCCAGCATGCGACTTGGGCGCCCAGCCGGTGGTGGTGGCGGAGAACAGCAAGGCCTTCCAATTGTACGGTTCCAACCTGATCATGGAGCGGCACCGGCACCGATATGAGGTCAACCCGAAGTACATCGACGAGTTCGAAGCGGCCGGCTGGAGGTTCACCGGGCGCTCTGCCGACAGCGTGCGCATGGAGATCGGGGAGCTGGAGTCCCATCCTTACTATGTGGCCTGCCAGTTCCACCCGGAATTCAAATCGCGCCCGAACAAGCCCTCCCCGTTGCACTTGGGGCTACTGAAAGCGGCCATCAAGCACCGCTATGGTTGAGCGTCCTGGCTGCGATGGAGCGGTCGCTAGCAACCTTTATATCAACGGTGGCTCTTGAGAGCGGTGGTTCACATGTCTGACGATTACCTCTCATTGCTTGATCGGGCCAAGGCCCAATTACCGGAGACCATCGAGAAGCACGAGCGTTTCACCGTTCCAGAGCCGGACGTCTTCCAGGAGGGCAAGACCACCGTCCTGAAGAACTTCGGGGAGATCGTGGACGCCCTGCGCCGGGAGCCGGACCACCTTTTGCAGTACCTGTTGAAGGAGCTAGGTACGCCTGGCACAGTGGACGGGAGGAGGGTCATCTTCAAGGCCAGGCTCACCCCGCAACAGATCAAGGACCGCATCACCACCTACACCGATACCTTTGTCCTGTGCTCGGAGTGCGGCCGCCCGGACACACACATCAACCGGGAGGGGCGCATACTCATTCTCGAGTGCGAGGCCTGCGGTGCGCACCGGCCAGTCAATGTCAAGAAGTCCGCCAAGGCCCCGGAGAAGGACGTGCTCAAGGAGGGCATCGAGGTGGACCTGCAGATCGACGACGTCGGCAAGAAGGGCGATGGCGTGGCCAGGGTGGGGGATTACATCATCTACGTCCCTGGTACCTCCAAGGGGTCCCGGGTCAAGGCCAAGATCACCAAGGTCTCAGGCAACGTAGCCTTCGCCATCCTCACCGAGATAAAGTGAGCTCACCAGATGTACCGGTCGAAGCTGGAGCGGTCGAAACCGTCCACCAGCTCCACCTCCGCGTCCTGCCTTATCGGAATGGCGACGCGGGGCGTGGCGAAGGGCATGACCCGGCCGATGTCCTCGGCCATCCAGGTCGCGGCATGATGCGGCCCGAACAGCGCCAGACTTATCTCGTGGACCATCCTGCGCACCTGCTCCTCGTCCAGGAAGCCAAGGGTGTGAAGGTACTCGTGCAACAGCACCGTGAAGACATATGGCTTGTAAAGTTCCGGCCTGCTCGACAAGATGGCCTTGGTGGCGGTACGGTTCAGGACGATGACGTTGCTCGTGACCGGGTACAGGCCGCCCAGGAATTGCCCTGGGCCCCCGCCCATGTCGGCGACCCCGAGCATCAGGCCGGCCCTGGAGATGCCCAACCGAGCCCTCACCCCGTCCTTCACCATTTCGAATATGTCCGCTAGGTCCTTGGTGCGGTCCAACCTATTGCCGTAACTAGTCGCTGCCATCGGTCATATCTTTGTCGCATCGAAGGCATGCTTGAGGATATAGGTTGTTCCCGATGTCCCGGCGGGACGAAAGTGCGCGTCCCGATTTTTTCAGGGAATGGTTCATATTTCCAGCTTCCGTTGCCCTGCGCATGAGGGCCCGAGGACAGTATGTGGCGGTGTTCCTGCTCTTCCTCACCGTCCAGGGGGTCGCCCTGCTCTTCGCGCCCATCCTTTACGACCTCAGCCTTCAGGCCTTCGAAGACCCAGGGGACCCATTGAACCCCCTGTATTACGTGGCGGCGATGATCGTCATGACCGCCATCATACTGGTGGTCCTGAAGCTCACCAAGGGGAACGCCCTGCGCTACATCTTCCTGGGGGCGGTGTTCATGACCTTGTACGCGGTCTTCCTGCCCCTGACGGTCTACATGACGGACAGCGCGCTGCTGGTGGACGTGCTGCCCACATTGCTCGCCCTGGTGCTGGTCCTGCTGCTGTGGAAAAGTCCCGAATGGTACGTCATCGATCTGGTCGGCTTCATCGTGGCCTTCGGGGCGGCGGCCATACTCGGGGTCTCGTTCGGGATCTTGCCCGTGTTCATCCTCCTGATAGTCCTGGCCGTGTACGACGCCATCTCGGTCTACAAGACCAAGCACATGCTGACCCTGGCCGAGGGCGTCTCCGACCTGCGCCTGCCGGTGCTGTTCGTGGTGCCCAAGAGCCTGGACTACCGAATGGACGAGGAGGGGCCACTGGACCTCAAGGACGAGAGCAAGGCCGGGACCAGGGAGACCATGATGATGGGGGTGGGCGATGCGGTCATACCAGGGATACTGGTGGTCTCGGCGGCCATCTTCCTCTCCCCGGAGGAGATCCCATTCCAATATTCCCCTGAAGCGTTGGCAGTGGCATTGGGGACCCTGCTCGGCTCTTTCCTTGGATTCGCCATCCTGATGCGTCAGGTGGCGACGGGCCGACCGCAGGCCGGGCTGCCCTTCCTCAACGGAGGGGCCATGGCCGGTTTCCTCATCGCCTATGTTCTTGTCTATGGTGCCTTGCCTTTCCTCTGATGTGAAAGGATAAGTCGAGGGAGTGTTTTACCCATCCTCGGTGCTGCGATGCGCTTCCTGGTGATCTCGGACATACACATGCGTGACAAGGTCAAGACGTGGGCCAACCGATTGGTGGAGGAGCACGGCGCGGACGGTGTGATCGTCCTTGGCGACATCACCCATTTCGGACCGCCCCAATGGGCCTCTGAGTTCCTATCGGGACTGCATGGGAAGGTGTATGCCGTGCCTGGGAACTGCGACCCGCCCGTTACGCTGAGCTATATCGAGAGGAGCTGCACCTCCCTGCATCTGCGCAAGGTCCGCATCGGCGAACGCGATTTCGTCGGTTTTGGCGGCTCCAACCCCACCATCTTCAACACGCCGAACGAGGTCCCGGAGGAGGAGATCTATCAACGGCTCGGTCAGGTGATGGTGCCAGGGGCGGTCCTGGTGGTGCACTGCCCTCCCTTGGGCATGAACGACCGGACCTTCAGCGGACATGATGGAGGCAGCGTCGCCATCAAGAGGGTGGTGGAGGAGTTCCATCCCCCATTGGTGCTCTCGGGGCACATCCATGAGGCGAGAGGCATCCTGGAGAAGGATGGCACGATCTTCCTCAACCCCGGTGCCGCGAAGGATGGGAACAGCGCGCTCCTGGACATAGACGAACGGATCGAGCCAATGCTGTTGGACAAGGTCTCGGAATGAGCAACCTATTTATATCACCCTTCAATTAAGTGGCTCTAGATCCCTATGGCATTATGGCAAGGAAAGTCCCGCAGGAAACCGTCTGGAGGACGGTTGCGCCTGGGCAGGAAGAAGAGAAGGTTCGAGATCGGCAGCGAGCCGTCTTTCACTCTCATCGGCGAGGAGCGCCTTCAGATGATCAGGACCAGGGGCGGAAACGAGAAGGTCCGCATGTTGAAAGCTAGGTACGCCAACGTCGTCGACCCAGCCACCAAGAAGATGGCCAAGTCCAAGATCGTCACGGTGAAGAAGAACGCCGCCAACCCCAACTATGTGCAGCGCAACATCATCAACAAGGGCGCTGTCATCCAGACCGAGATGGGTCTGGCCAAGGTCACATCCCGACCGGGTCAGGACGGCATCGTCAACGCCGTGCTCGTCAAAGAGTGAGCGTTGACGGGGGACGGTACCCGTGGCCCTAGATGAGGACAAGGCTTGGGTGCTGTGGCCCGAATATTTTGACATCTCGCGCAGCCGGGCGGAAGGTCGCAAGGTAGGCAAGGACGTAGCGGTGGCCTCCCCCACCGTGGATATGCTGGTCATCGCGGTGAAGCACCTTGGTCTGCAATACAAGGCAGAACCTGAGAAGGCGTATCCTGGCGCTTGGCACCAAAAGAAGGGACGGGTCTTAGTGGAAAGGTCCCTGCCCAAGACCCTTTTACTGAAGAAGGTGGGGCAGCACCTGAAGAGGATGCCCCCGGTGCATCATCCCCACCAGCACCAACAACATCATCGGTCCTGAGGGGTCTCGACCTCTTCTACCAGTTTCTTTCCGGCTGACACGCTGTCCACTGAGTGGATCACTGCGCCAGACTCGGTGATGACCTCGTCAACAATGTCGCAGTTGATGTCGTTGCCTTCGATGGTGATCTTGACGTTCTCCGTCTCCTGGTCCACTTCGTTCAAGCTCAGGTTGACGCCCATGACGCCCTCGACCGTGCTCAGTCGTCGGGCCAGCTCGATTATGGAAGGGTGGTGCGGCTTGAGCACGTCCAGGACAAGCCTCTTTATCTCTGTCATAACAGCTCAGCCCTTCAAATCTGTGTACCCATATAAAACGGTTATCGCACCACGAAATGCTTGACCGTGGCAAGAATTATACCGCGCTGGAATCGATGCGTGCCCCATGTTGAGCTTCAAGGACGTGAGCGTTCTAGATACCAATTCAGAGTATTTTGGGGTCTCATTGGAGACCTTGATGGAGAACGCAGGATGGGCGGTGGCCTCGGTCGTGGAGAGGGACTTTGGCACCGGTCTCCGCATCGCCGTGCTCTGCGGCTGCGGAAATAATGGCGGAGATGGATTCGTGACGGCTCGCCATCTCAAGGAAAGGAACGATGTGGATGTGATGCTGGCTAGGCCCCCCAACTTCATCAAGAAACAGGTGGCCTGGTCCAACTACGAGAAGGTCCAGGAGATCTCGATGCTTTGGAAGAAGGGGTGCCTGGAAGGCTACGACCTGCTCATAGACGCCCTGCTGGGCGTGCGAACGGTGGGTACGCCTAGGGAACCTTTCGGGGAGATCATCCAGGAGATGAACGCGTCGGGCATCCCCATCGTCTCGGTGGACATACCCTCTGGGTTAGGGAGCGCGTTCATGGTAAGGCCTAGGACCACGGTCACGTTCCATGACCTCAAGGAGGGGATGGACGAGGGGAACTCCGGCAGGATCGTTGTCGAGGCCATCGGGATACCCCAGGAGGCCGAGATGTACTGCGGTCCGGGCGATTACGCCTACTACCCCATCCCTGGACAGACGACGCATAAGGGCGACAACGGTAGAGTGCTCATTGTGGGTGGGGGGCCATACACCGGGGCGCCTTGCCTGGCTGGGCTGGGATGCTACCGTATCGGTGCGGACCTGGTGAGGGTGGCGGCACCGAACGCCGTGGCGTCCACCATCGCCTCCTATACGCCCAATCTCATCGTGCACCCGTTGGGAGGACAGGTGCTCCATCCAGGGGACGTGCCGAAGGTGAAGGGCTACCTGAGGGAGGTGGACGCTTTGCTCATCGGCTCTGGCCTGGGTAGGGACCCGCAGACCATGGAGGCGGTCCGTCTCATCATCAAGGCCTGCGACCTGCCCATCGTGGTCGATGCGGACGGTTTCGCCGCCCTTGCCGGGGGCAATCTGGACCTCCTCAAAGGAAAGAAGGGGATAATCACGCCCCACCCCGGAGAGTACATGAAGCTCATCGGTCAGGAGCTGCCGGAGGACGTCGAAATGAGGGTGGAGAAGGTCAAACATCTGGCGGCGCGGATCGGCATGACCGTGCTCCTCAAGGGCGCCCTGGACATCGTCAGCGACGGGGAGAGGGTGCGCCTCAACAAGACCGGCAACGCCGGCATGACCGTCGGTGGCACCGGGGATGTCCTGGCAGGGATATGCGCGGGGCTTTTGGCCAAGGGGATGGACCCGTTCATGGCGGCCCGGGTCGCCGCATACACGAGCGGGGCGGCCGGAGACCTGGCCTTCGAGACGCATAGCTATGGTCTTCTGGCCACCGACATGGTGGAAGAGGTGCCCCGGGTGCTTTCTCGCTCCCTTGATAGGTTCTTATAGAGGCCACTGGGATGGAATCGGCATGCGAGTGGCATTCCTCTCCGACGTCCATGCCAACCTCCCGGCCCTAAAGGCGGTGCTCGAAGAGCTGGACCGACTAGGGGTGGACCGGATCTTCCATGCCGGGGACATAGTCGGCTACTACCCCTTCCCCAACGAGATCATCCGCGAATTTCAAGCCCGCGGAATAATCACCATCCTGGGCAACCATGATCGGGCAGCGCTGCATGCCAACGCCTCAGGCATGAACCCCATGGCCTCGACAGCGGCACGCTGGACGGCCCGGCACCTGGACGAGAACTCATTGAAATTCCTACGCTCCCTCCGACCCGATCTGAACGTCTTTATCGGCGCCCTCCGCGCCAGCATGTTCCATGGTAGCCCCCGGGACGATGACGAGTACGTCTATGAGATCGAGGCGGACGAGGGACTGATCGACCGGTGCGGATGCCGATTGTTGGTGCTGGGCCACACCCATGTCCCATACGTTGTACGGACGTCCAGGGGGACCATCGTCAACCCGGGGTCGGTGGGACAGCCCAGGGATGGCGATGATAGGGCGAGCTACATGGTCTTCGATTCGACCAAGGATGTGTTCGAGCACCGCCGCGTCGGATATGACATCGCCAAGGTGGAGGCGGCGGTATTTCGAGCCGGGCTGCCGGATGAGCTGTCCCTCCGCCTCTGGAAGGGGGAATGAGACTGCAGCTCACACCATTGCCGGACCGACCCATTCTCGAACTGGTGGGAGAATCGAAGCTGGTCTGTGTCGGGGACCTGCACATAGGGTTGGAGCATGAGATGAGGCTCAACGGCGTGCACGTGCCTAGCCAGACCCATCGCATGGAGAGACAGCTCGTAGAGGTGGCCCCGGGG
Source organism: Methanomassiliicoccaceae archaeon (assembly GCA_963827905.1). Classification (GTDB taxonomy): domain Archaea; phylum Thermoplasmatota; class Thermoplasmata; order Methanomassiliicoccales; family UBA472; genus JACXTP01. Next base: position 50,788 of record CAWHCB010000002.1, on the reverse strand, counting down.
CATGATGGCATTGTCATCCTCGGCGACGTCAAGCACATGGTCCCTGGCTCGAGCCGACAGGAGTTCCGTGAGGTGCCCCAGTTCTTCCGGGCATTGCTGAAGGCCTACCCCCGGGTCATGGTGGTGCGGGGCAACCACGACACAAGGTTGGAGGAGATGCTCCCTGACGCCGTGGAGATGCATCCAGCTTCGGGACTGGTGCTGGAGGACATCGGTTTTGTCCATGGCCATACTTGGCCTTCGGATGAGGTCATGCGCTCCCGGGTGTTGGTCTTAGGTCATAACCATCCAGCGGTGCTTTTCGAGGACGGCCTGCACACGAGCGCGGTGGAGCGCTGCTGGGTCCGAGCCAAGTTCAGACCTGGACCGCATGAGCGATACCAGCACCTGCCGGAGGAGGTCATAATGGTGCCCCCTCTTAACCCGGGCCTACGCGGTTCCCCCATCAATTTCCAAGGGCCGAGGCTGCTTGGTCCCATCTTCTCCAAGGACATGATCGAGCTGGAATCGGCCCGCGTCTACCTTCTGGACGGTATCTATCTTGGCACGGTGGCAGATCTGCGGGTGGAACGAAGGGGACGATGGAAGCGTTATGCCGATGGCCCTAGCTCCTATGAAGAAAAATAAAAAATAAGGAAAAGGGAAAACGGTTTAGAAGTTCGACAGGACCTTGTACACGGACCCATCGGAACGCCTGATGATGGCCCTCATCGGCATCTGTCCTGGCAGGGTGTGCGTCGCACAGGAGTTGCATGGGTCGTAGGCGCGATACGCCATCTCCACCATGTTCAACAGACCGTTCGACACCTGCCAGTTCTTGATGAGCGCGCTGGCGGACTTCTTGACGTCCAGGTTGATGGGGGCGTTGTTGTTGGTCGTCCCGACGACCAGGTTCACGAAGGTCGTTATGCCGTTCTCATCCGCCTTGTAGTGGTGGGTCAGGGTGCCGCGGGGGGCCTCCAGTATACCCACTCCCTCGCCAGGGGTGTCCAGCTTGCCACGGATGTTGGTGTCGGTTATCTCCGGGTCCTGGGACAGTTCCAGCATCCACTCGGCCGCATAGAGCAGCTCGATGACGCGGGCCCAGTGCATGGCCATGGTGAAGTGGACCGGCCCCTTGATGCCGGCATCGCGGAACGTTCCCTTGAACTTCTCATACTCGGCCTGCGCCAGCGGGGTGGTGAAACCCTTGGAGACGTTCAGCCTGGAGAGCGGGGTGGCTCGGTAGATACCGGAATCCTTTCCGGCTACCAATCCCTTCCAGCCGACCGGCTTGAAGTAACAGAACTTCTCGTAGGACCAGGGCAGCACGTGCTCGGCGATGTACTTGGTGTACTCCTTGTCCTTGTACCTGGCGACCTCGTTACCATCTGGGTCGATCATCTTCTGCGTCCCATCGTAGAAGTTGATCTTGTCGTTCTTGTCGACGGTGCCCAGGTTGTAGGTCTCCTGGTAGTAGATGTCCTTGTTCAGGATGATGTCGAGATAGTCCTTGTTCTTCAGCACCACGTTGGCGAAGATCTCCTGGGTGAACTTGGCGAACTCCACGCAGGACTTGGACATGGCCTCGAACTTCTTGCGCTCGTCCTCGGTGATGACGCGGGCCATTCCACCGGGCAGGCCGCACACCGGGTGCGTAGCCTTGCCACCTATGACCTCCTGGACCTTCTGGGCGTAGGAGCGGTGCTTGATCACTTCGGCACCGACCGGCACACCGACGGCACCGACCACACCGAGGATGTTCCTCGTGGCGGCAGGGGCGCATGGCCCGAGCACGAAGTCCGCTGCGGCCAATGCATAGAAGTGAGCGATGTGGCTGTGCACATAGTGCGCAGCGTAGAACAGCTCACGCAGCTTCATGGCCGTGGGCGGGGGGGTGGCGTTGAACACGCCATCCAAGGCCTTGGTGGAGCACAGGTGGTGCGCTCCGGGGCATACACCGCATAGACGGGACGTTATCTTGTTCAGGTCTTCAACGGACCGACCGATGCAGAACGCCTCGAAGCCACGTAGCTCAGGCACCTGCCAGTAGGCATTGGCGACGTTCCCGGAATCGTCCAGGAATATCTCGATCTTACCGTGCCCTTCCAAGCGGGTGATGGGGTCGATGGTGATGCGCTTGGACGTGGACGTGGTCTTCTCGTCGGATAATATTGGGCCAGACATGTATTATACCTCCTTCTTGACCTGCTTCCTCTCCTTGACCTTCCTCTTGATGATGGACTTGGGCAAGGTGTAGCAGTAGAAAGTACCCATTGGGTCCTTCACTTGGGCCATGAGCGTGGCGATGTTCTCCTCGCTGAGGAGCGCCTCGTTGTCCTCCACCCGATAGACGGAGGCGAGGGCGCTCAACATGCTGCCACCTTGGTCCAACACCTCGGCGGTCGGTCCCATGCAGCCCCGGCAGGGCTGGTTGCCCTCCAGGCACTTGGCACCGCATCCCGCGCGGGTGGATGAGCCAAGACAGATGATGCCTTGTTCCAGCATGCATTTGTCCGGGTCGATGGCGATCTCATGAGGCATGTAGATGCGGTCGATCTTCTTCACCGCCTTCTTCCTCTTGCACTCATCGCACAGGGTCTTCTGGGAAGCGATCATCGCACCCTTCGGGGGAAGTGGTGCTCCCTCCTTGACATGTGCGGTCACGATGCCCAGGAACTCGTTGATCAGGTTGGTGGTGGGTGGGCATCCTGGCATGTAGTAGTCGACGTCGATGACCTGATCGAGCGTCATAACGGTGTCATAGAGGACGGGCAGCTCTAGGTCCCCATCCTTGGTGTGGGTCTCCGCCTGCGGGAACACGCGCTCGACGTTATCGGACGTCGGCAACTTGGTGTAGACCAGTTCCAGGATCTCCTTACGGTTGGTCAGGTTGCCCAGACCGGGTATGCCGCCATAACAGGCGCAGGACCCGAAGGACACGACGATGGCGGACTTCTGCCTGAGCAGCTTGGCCATGTGCTCGTTCTCACTGTTCCTGACCGCGCCGTTGAAAAGGGTGCAGGTGATGGACTTGTCGGGCATGGCCTCGACGTCCTTCACCTTACCGTCCACGGCGATGGGCCAGAATACGATGTCGGCGATCTCGGCCACGCCGAGGATCTTCTCGTCGATGTCGAGGAGGGCGACATCGCAACCTCCGCAACCGGCTCCCCAATAGTGGGCTAGTTTGATCTTGCTCATTCTTCTCCACCTCGCTTATCCTGATTACTCCTCGTTGATCGGGTTCGGGCCGATGTCTCTTATCATCGCATCGAACTCCTTGATGGTCTTCTGGAACTTCTGTCCCTCGGAAGCGGACACCCACTCCAGCTTCAGCCTATCGGGGTTGAAGCCGTACTGCTCCAGCAGCACCCTGAGGAGGGCGATGCGGCGCCTGGTACGGTAATTGCCACCGATGTAGTGGCAGTCCGCGGGGTGGCAGCCGAGCACCAGGACACCGTCAGCGCCGGAGGCGAAGGCCCGGAGCACGAACTCCGGGTCCACGCGCGCCGAGCACATGGTCCTGATGACACGGAAGTTGGTCGGCATCTGCAAGCGGCTGACCCCAGCGAGGTCGGCGCCGGCGTACGAGCACCAGTTGCAGCAGAACACGATGATCTTCGGTTCGAACTGTCCGGCCTCGGCGGGTTTGGGCTCTGCCTGGGCCATCTGTTGGCTGGACATTTACTTTGCACCTCCCTCGAGCGCGGCGTCGATCTGCGCCAGGATCTGCGCGGTCTTGAAGCCTTTCTGCTCCAAGGCCCCGGACGGGCAGGCGGCCACACAGGTGCCGCATCCCATGCACAGGCCCTCGTTGATGACGGCCTTCAGCTTGTCCGGTTGTCCCGTCCCGACGATGGTTATGGCGCGGTACTCGCACACTGGCTCGCACACGCCGCAACCGTCGCAGACATCGTCGTTCACGGCCGCGATGATGCCCTGGGTCTCCAGGAACTCCTTGGAGATGATGGTCATCGCCCTCGCCGCGGCACCGGATGCCTGAGCGATGGTCTCATCGATGAACTTCGGCCAGTGCGCGATACCAGCGAGGAACACGCCGTTGGTGGCGAAGTCGTTCGGCCTCAGCTTCATGTGGGCCTCCAGGAAGAAACCGTCCTTGCTCAAAGGCACCTTAAGCAGCTTGGCCAGGTGCTCGTTGTCCGGGTTGGGCCTGGTGCCAGTGCTCAGCACGACCAGGTCTGGCCTCAGCAACAGCGGGGCTCCGAGGACCGTGTCCTCGACGGTCATCTCGAAGTGCTCGCCTACCTTGCCCAGTACCGGGTCCTTGCCCTCGTCGAAGCGAACGAACTTCACGCCCAGCTCTCCCGCCTGGCGGTAGAGGGCCTCGCGGAACCCGTAGCTGCGGATGTCCTTGTGAAGGATGTAGACCTCGGTCTCGGGGTGTTTCTTCTTGATCTCGATGGCGTTCTTGAGTGCCTTGGAACAGCAGACGCGGCTGCAGTACGGGGCGTCCTTGTTACGGGAACCGACGCACTGGACCATGACCACCTTCTTGGAGTTGAAGTGGCCGTGGGCCATCTTGTCCTCCAGCTCGTTCATGGTCACGACATGCTTGTCCTGGCCGTACATGTACTCCTTGGGCACGTACTCCTCGGAACCGACCGCGACCACGATGGCGCCGGTGTCGAGCTCCTTGGTTCCCTCAGGCGTCTTCACCTTGACCTTGTAGTTACCTACGAAGCCGGCGACGTCCTCGATCTCCGAGTTCATCATCAGGGTGATCTTGTCGCTGGCCTTGACCTGCGCGATCAATCCCTTGATGTAATCCTTCGGGCTCTTGCCCTCCTCGGGGGTGAACAGCTTGTTCAGCCTGCCGCCCAACTCGCCGGTCCTCTCCACGAGGTCGACGTGGAAGTCCTGCTGGGCCATGTCCAACGCGGCGGTGAGACCGGCCAGACCGCCTCCGACCACGATGGCGGAGTGGGTGACGCCCAACCTTGACTTGGAAAGGGGCTCCAGGAACCTCGACTTGGCGACGGCCATGCGCACCAGGTCCTTGGCCTTGGCGGTGGCCTTCTCGGGCTCATTCATGTGGATCCACGAGCACTGGTCACGGATGTTGGCCATCTCGAAAAGGAACATGTTCAGGCCGGCTTCCTTGATGGTGCTCTGGAACAACGCCTCGTGGGTACGGGGCGTGCACGAAGCGACGACGACGCGGTTCAGCTTGTGCTCCTTGATCTTCTTCTTGATGAGCTCCTGCGCATCGGCGGAGCAGGTGTACTTGTTCTCCTCCGCATAGACGACGTTGGGCAAGGTCTTGACGTACTCCACCACGGATGGTACATCCACGGTGCCTTTGATGTTGATCCCGCAGTCGCATATGAAAGCGCCGATCCTGGGCTCCTGTCCCTTCACATCGTCCTCGGGGACATCCTTGACCACATCGTCGATGGAGATGCGGTTCATGAACACATGGGCGCCGGCCTTGGAGGCGGCACCGGAGGCCTCGGCCACGGTGGTGGGTATGTCCTTGGGGGAGCTGAACGCGCCGGACACGTATATGCCCTTGCGGTTGGTCTCCAACGGGGTGTAAACACCGGTCTGGCAGAAGCCGAACTCGTTCAATTTGATGCCTAGGCGGTCGGACATCTCCTTGGCGGAGGCGGGAGCCTCCAAACCTACGGACAGCACGACCAGGTCGAAGTCGGCGGAGCTGACCTCGGAGGCACCGGAGCTGAACCTCAAGGTGAGGTCCTTGCTCTCAGGGTCCTCGTCGACCGAGGCGACACGCGAGCCACGGTACATCTTGATACCGTACTCGTTCTCGGCCCGGGCCCGGTAGTCCTCGAACTCCTTGCCGAAGGCACGGATGTCCATGAAGAATATCGTGGGCTCAAGGCCGTGGGTGTGCTCCTGGGCGATGATGGCCTGCTTCAGGGCGTACATGCAACACACGGAGGAGCAGTAGGGGTTGCCTACCTTCTCGTCCCTGGAACCTACGCACTGGATGAAAGCGACCTTCTTGGGGGTCTTGTGGTCGGAGGGGCGGACGACATGTCCCTGGTAGGGGCCAGTGGCGCTTAGGATCCTCTCGAACTCCAGGGAGGTGACGACGTTCTTGAAGTCGCCGTAACCGTATTCCCTCTTGCGGGTGGCATCGAATACCTGGAAGCCAGGTGTCAGAACGACGGCGCCCACGTTCAGCTTTTCGATTACCTCCTTCTGATCGTAATCGACGGCATCGGCGGGGCATACCTTCTTGCAGTTCCCGCAGCGCTGCTTGGTCAACCAGAGGCAACGATCGGCATCGATGGCGTACTTCATCGGAACGGCTTGGGCGTAGGGAACATAGATGGCCTTCCTCTGTGACATGCCCACCTCATATTCACTCGAGACCTTGGACGGGCACTTCTCAGCGCACAGGCCACAACCGACGCAGCGGTCCTCCCGCACGTAGCGGGGATGCTTCTTCAGCGTGACCGTGAAATTCCCGGCCTCACCCTCGACAGCCATTACCTCGCTCAATGTCAACATTGAGATCATTGGGTGCCTGGCGGCTTCCACTAGCTTCGGGGAGAGAATGCACATGGAGCAGTCGTTCGTGGGGAACGTCTTATCCAGCTGTGCCATCACTCCACCGATGCTCGGCTTTCTTTCAACGAGGTAGACCTTGAAACCGGACTCAGCCAAATCCAAAGAGGTCTGAACCCCGGCAATGCCTCCTCCTACAACCAACACAGATCCTGTCTTTTCCGACATCTATGCTCCTCCTACCTTCTCACCTAATACTGAATCACTAGCAAAGAACGGGTCACTGGTGTTCTGATTTCTTACGAAATCCGACCACCGTGCGCGCCTATTGGCGCACCTCCCCTTCACCTTTTCCCGTCCTACGTCGTGATAATTTGCGTTTTTCGTATATGTGATATAAACAGTTTGAGCGGTTTCCCCACAATAAGGATGAGCGTATTTCAAGATTTTGAAATCCCTCACTGTGTTAACAACACCGGTCATACGAATCATCGTCAATGCGTATTGTTTAAATGACTTTCGGTTTTTTAGTTTACAATTTCGGAAGTAAGGTAGAAGCTAATCCAATGGAGGATTTCCATAATAGGTAATCTGAGCGTAAGGTATAACATACGTAGCTACCTTGGAAGGCGGGTCCACCTTATAGGAGCTGGGAAGTCTGAGAGCGAACGTTAAGAGGGAAACGAAGGCACGACCTGGCATTTTGGAGTCGGTCCACCAGCTTTTCCATCATCGGCTCCTCAACGGGCTCGGTCGATTCGCTCACCCTGTGGCGGGCGCAGATGATGCCGCCTCACCGGTCCGAGGGGTCTCCAAGCCCAAGATCAAGGACGATGACAGGCCCAGAGCCCTGATGTGCCCCATGTGCATGGGCTACATCAAGGTGGGCCTGCAATATGCGAGATGCAAGTGCGGACAGCCTTTCCATGTGGTCTGCCTGACCCGCATGGGGTCATGCCCTCTGTGCGGCGAACCATGGGACGAGGAAAAGGTGAGGGCCGTGACGATGGTCAACGGCGACCAAAGCGCGTTGCCCTCGTCGCATAAAGCTGCGGTGTCCCTCCTGCGACCGCTTGGTGGCGGTCTATTGCAACGAGTGCGAGTGTGGGGCGATATTCGTCCGGGATAACGATAGCTTTCTGTGCCCAGAGTGCGGAGGAAGAGTGGACTTGGATGGTCTGACCTGTCGGTCCTGCGGGGAGGTCTTCAGGGACTGTGACATCGTCACCTGCCCCGCCTGTGGACTTCGCTTCGATGCCTTGGCCGGACCTTGCGAGTGCGGGACCTTCATGGGGGACCAGTGCCCGGACTGTGGGTGCAAACTCAGGCCTCACCGACCGCTCCTGCCCCAGCTGTGGGGTTCAGATGAATTTCGTCGAGTGATTGGGCTGTCAAGGGACAACCGATATATATCCGTTTTTTTATATAGAAAATAGGGTGGGTGCACTTGAAGTCAGATTTTGACCAGGAAATCGAAGACCAACTGATGCAGTCTAGAGCGAACGCAGGCGAATCGCAGATGTTGAGCGCCGAGGACGAGGAGCTTTTGAAGCTTGTCCAATCCTTGCGCATCAAGATCTCCATCATAGGTTGCGGTGGAGGCGGCTCGAACACCATAAGACGCCTGAGCCAGGCCAGCGTGTCCGGTGCGACGTTGGTGGCATGCAACAGCGATGCCCGCCACCTCCTGTCCATCCAAGCGCCGAACAAGGTCCTGCTGGGCAAGAGTCTGACCAAAGGACTGGGCGCCGGGGCCATCCCCGAGGTGGGCCAGAAGGCGGCCGAGGAATCGGAGGCGGACCTGCGCAAGTACCTGGAAGGAGCGAACATCGTTTTCATCACCGCGGGCATGGGCGGCGGCACCGGTACGGGTTCCGCCCCAGTGGTGGCGGACCTTGCCAAGAGGTACGGGGCCTTGGTCATCGGCGTGGTCACCTTGCCCTTCAAGGCCGAGGGCAGGCTGCGCATGGAGAACGCCATGAAGGGCCTGGAGAAGCTCCGTTCCCATTGCGACACCACCATCATCATCCAGAACGAGCGCTTGCTGGCCTTGGTGCCCAAGCTGCCCATCGAGGCGGCCTTCAAGGTGGCCGATGAGGTGCTCATGCAGGCCATCAAAGGCATAACCGAGGTCCTGACCAAGCCGGGGCTGGTGAACGTCGACTTCAACGACATCATGACCATCATGAAAGGCGCAGGACTTGCCATGATAGGGCTGGGCGAGAACGAGTCCGATGAGGACAGGGTTCAGAAGGCCGTTAACGAGGCCATCATGTCCCCCCTGCTGGCAGATGTGGACCTAAAGAGTGCCAAGGGGGCGCTGGTGCGCGTCATCGGTGGACCGGACATGACGGTCACCGAGGCGGAGAGCGCCGCTGAGCTGGTGAGCTCCAAGGTAGACCCGCGGGCGCGTATCATCTGGGGTTGCTCGGTGGACCCGGAGTCCAAGGGCCGGGTGCGGGTGATGGTCGTCATCACCGGCGTACGCGCCCAATCCGTCGAGGAGGGCATGCCCCAAACCTCGTCAGCCAAGCCGGCGGTGAAGAAGTAGGATGGTCAAGGCGGACAGGGGACGGCGTCGATACGTGGCGGTGGAGACCTTGGATGGCCTACCCGCCAGCCAAGAGGACTATGTCCAATCGATCATGCTCGAGGCGGGGCGTCGCGGCCTCCGCACCACCAAGTTGATCCAGTCCACCGGTCCTCGGGGCATCGTGCGATGCAACGAGCCGGAACTGGAGAGGCTCATCGATCTGGTCAATGGGACCTCTGCCCGTCCTGCGGTCCGCTCCTTCCATACCCTCCGCACCTCGGGGACCTTGCGCACCCTTCGGGAAAGGTACTTCCCGGAGTTGGAGGGGGCGCGTGTCGGGCAAGCTCCGTTAATGGACCTGGCCAGCATATCTGAGCGCCATGTTTCCGGTGGCCAACAAATATATATCCCTTCATTTCTTAAGGTGGACCGGACAGCGGAAGGTGTGAAAAGATGCAACCAGGACAAATGGCCTACGATAGGGCCATCACGGTTTTCTCCCCCGATGGTAGGCTCTTCCAGGTCGAATACGCCCGCGAGGCGGTAAAACGCGGGACCACCACAGTAGGACTGAAGTTCAAGGACGGGGTGGTCCTGATAGTTGATAAGCGCATCGCAAGCAGACTGATGGAGCCGAAGTCCATCGAGAAGATCTTCCAGATCGACCACCACATCGGCTGCGCCACCTCGGGATTGGTGGCTGACGCCCGCATACTGGTGGACCAGGCACGGATCATCGCGCAGATCAACAAGGTCACCTACGACGAGAACATGGGCGTGGAGGACCTTGTCAAGCGGATATGCGACTACAAGCAGAACTACACCCAGTATGGTGGCGTCAGGCCCTTCGGTACCGCCCTCCTAGTGGTGGGCGTGGACGATATGGGCGAGCACCTCTTCGAGACCGACCCCAGCGGGGCCTTGGTCTCATACAAGGCAGGCAGCATCGGTGCGGGCCGCAACGCGGTCATGGAGGTCTTCGAGGAACAGTACCGTGAGGGCATGCCACAGGATGAGGCTGTCGTCCTCGGTCTGAGGGCGCTCAAGAAGGCCACCGAGGAAGAGAAGCTCAACCCCAAGGCCGTCGAGATCGGACTGGTCAAACGTGGAGAGGACTTCCGTCGGCTGACCGAGTCCGAGGTAGAGGCATACATCGGCAAGGCCAACGCCGAATGAGCCTGGAGCTAGGATGGTCGACATCGAGGATGCGATTGTAGCGCGGCTCGAATCGCACGGCGAGTCGTTCGAGGTCCTTATCGACCCCAAGGTAGTGAACCAGCTCCGAGAGGGCAAGGAAGTGAACCTCTACGAGAACATGGTCATCGATGAGGTCTTCAAGAACGCCCACAAGGGTACTCGGGCATCTGAGGAAAAGATGAAAGAGGTCTTCGGCACCACCGAACCGATCGAGGTGGCGAAGCAGATCATCCTCAAGGGAGAGGTGCAGCTCACCGCCCAGCAACGCAAGGAGATGCTGGAGGCGAAGCGTAGGCGCATCATCGCTGAGATCGCGAGGAACGCCATCAACCCTCAGACCCACAGCCCCCACACCCCGGCCCGCATCGAGGCGGCCATGGATGAGGCGAAGGTGCATGTGGACCCCTTCAAGCCCGTGGACATGCAGGTCAAGGATGTCCTGGACAAGATCCGGCCAATAATACCGATAAGATTCGAGAAGATGAGGATCGCGGTCAAACTGACCGCTGACGAGTATGGCAAATGCTACGACGACATCGTGCACTTCGGCACAATCCAGAAAGAGGAATGGCAGAAGGACGGGTCGTGGATAGGCGTGGTGGAGATCCCAGCGGGTATGAGGGACGAGTTCTTCGACCGGCTCAACCACCGGACGCACGGCGATGCCGAGTTCAAACAACTGAAATGAGGTCGAATGAAAATGAAACGCCTTAAGTACAAGTTCTGAAGAAGTGTGAGATGATGACAAAGGATGATGTGAGCATGTCCCGCGAGGTCGTATTGCCCGGAGACCTATTGGACGGCGGGAGGATGAAACCGGGGAGCGGCACCTATGCCCATGAGGGCAAGGTCTACGCCGCGCAGCTGGGCATAAAAGTGGTGAAATCGAACTTCGTCAACGTCATACCGTTGGGTGGCCGCTACATACCCGATCCAGGGCGACCTGGTCATCGGCAAGGTCGAGGACATCGGACCGTCCAACTGGCTTATCGACATCAATTCCCCCTATCCGGCGCCATTGCACGTGACCGAGGTGCCATGGAAGGTGGAGTTCGGGGACACCTCCCGCTATCTCAACGTCGGGCGACACCATCATGGCCAAGGTGCTGATGGTGGACGAGACCAAGAGGGTGCAGGTCACCATGAAGGAGCAGGGTCTGCGCAAGATGCAGGGCGGTCAGGTCATAGAGATATCGCACAGCAAGGTGCCCCGGGTCATCGGCAAGGGCGGCTCAATGATCAGCATGATCAAGAACCAGACCAACTGCCGCATATTCATCGGGCAGAACGGCCGCATCTGGCTGGACGGGGACATCGAGAGCATGATGGTGGCCATACGTGCCATCCGCATGATAGAGGAGGGCGCCCAGACCCGCCGCCTCACGGAAAGGGTCAAGGAATACCTGGACTCAGTGGCTAAGGAAATCAAAACTGACGGTAACAGAGAGTGATTCAAATGGGTGGAAACAGCGACGTCAAACTCATAGACGACAACGGCATCAGGATCGATGGGCGGACGGTTGATCAGCTCCGCAACATCAAGATCGAGGCGGGCGTTCTGAAGAACGCCGATGGCTCCGCGTACGTGGAGATAGGCAAGAACAAGGTGTTGGCAGCGGTGTACGGCCCGAGGGAGTGCCACCCCCGGCACATGCAGAACCCCGCCAAGGCCATCGTGCAGTGCAAATACAACATGATCGCCTTCAGCGTGAATGACAGGAAGAGGCCCGGGCCGGACCGGCGCTCGGTGGAGATCTCCAAGATCATCTCCGAGGCGCTGGAGTACGTGGTGTTCACAGAGAACTACCCCCGCACCTCCATCGATGTGTTCATCGAGGTCCTGCAGGCGAACGCTGGCACGCAGGTGCGCTGGTCTGACCGCCGCCTCCGTGGCGCTGGCCGACGCAGGCATCCCGATGAAGGACCTGATCCCGTCCGTCGCGGTCGGCAAGGTCAACGGTCAGGTGGTCCTGGACCTGAACAAGGAAGAGGACAACTTCGGCCAAGCGGACGTCCCCATGGCCATGATCCCCCGCACCGGCGAGATTGTGCTTCTCCAGATGGACGGTCACCTTACCTACGCGGAGTTCAACCGCGCCCTGGAACTGGGCACGTCCGCCTGCCAGATCATCTATGAACTGCAGAAGGACGCCCTGAGGCGCCGCTACCGCGTGGACTCCGAGGAGGACCCAGCGGAACCTGAGGCCGAGTCTTCACAGGAGGCCTGAACATGGGAAGGGAAATCATGTCCGAGATCAAGCGCGACCACATCCACAAGCTCATCTCCAAGGGGAGGCGCGTGGACGGCCGCATGTGGGACGAGTACCGCCCCATCAGCATCGAGACCAACTACATCGAGAGCGCCGAGGGCTCCGCCCGCGTCAAGCTGGGCAACACCGACGTCCTGGTCGGCGTCAAGAGCGTCATCGGCACCCCGTTCGCGGACACGCCCAACAAGGGAGTGCTCTCCACCAACGCCGAGCTCATACCCATGGGCTCGCCCAACTTCGAGGCCGGACCGCCAGATGAGCACTCCATCGAGCTGGCCCGTGTGGTGGACCGCGGCATCAGGGAGAGCCAGATGATAGATCTGGAGAAGATGTGCCTAGAACCGGGCAAGGAGGTCTGGATGAACTTCGTGGACATCTATGTGCTGGATTACGACGGCAACCTGTTCGACGCGGCCTTCCTCGGCGCGGTCAACGCGCTGAAGACCGCCAAGGTGCCCATGGAGGCCCACGGCAAGGGCGAGGACTTCATGATGCCGATCCGCTGCATGCCCATCTCCTGCACCGCGGTGCAAATAGAAAACTCTATATTATTCGATCCAAGTCTCGACGAAGAAAAAGTAGCGTCGGCTCGACTGACCGTAACCACTGACGAGAACGGCGACCTGAGGGCCATGCAGAAGGGCCTGAAAGGCGCGCTGACCATCGAGCAGGTCAAGAGCGTCATCGAGACCGCCCAGAGGTTGGGCGGCGACCTGCGTAAACTAGTAGGGTGATATCAATGGCGAAAGGTACAGTAAAAGCGGGCAGCTCCGGACGGTTCGGAGCTCGCTACGGTGTCGTGGTCCGCAAGTTGACCAGGGACATAGAGAAGCTACAGAAGTCCAAGTTCGAATGCCCGACCTGCCACCACTTGGCAGTGAAGCGGGAAGCCTCCGGCATATGGGAGTGCAGGCACTGCTGCGCCAAGTTCGCGGCCGGTTCCTACGCCCCCACCATGAGGAGCATCACCTCCAAGGAGATCGTCGCCAAAGAGGATAAGACTGCCAAGGGAGGGGTGAAGAACGACCTATAAGTGCGGCAGCTGCGACAAACCGTACCGTGCCAGCATGAACACCGTGGGCATGCAGTGCGAGAAGTGCGGTTCCAAGATATTCTATAAAGAGCGGCCGAACGTCAAGAAGGTAATCAAGGGACGTTGAGCGCATGCTCCGGGCCGAGCTGAGGGTCCGGTCCCCGTTCGCCAGCACCATACTCACTTCCATCTCGCCCGAGGCCGGGCGGGAGATCCCGCGCACCAAGGTGGAGACGGGACTGGAGGGCGATGAGGTGGTGCTGCGGGTGGAGGCGACCGACCTGGCGGCCCTGCGCGCTGCGCTGAACTCCTACCTCCGATGGATGGACATCGCCGAGGACATGAGCAAGACCATAGGTGAGAATCATGGATGAGATGAGCCCGAAACTACAGAACCAGATCGCCCAGTTCCAACAGTTGCAGCAACAGCTCCAGGGCGTGCTGCAGCAGAAGTACCGCATGGATGCCCAGCTGAAGGAGTTCGAGATGACGCTCGAGGAACTCCGAAAGGCCGAGGCCGATACCCCCGTCTACAAGAACGTGGGGGCCTTGATGATCATGGTGAAGGACAAGGAGTCCCTCATCAAGGAGCTCGAGGACGACAAGGAGACCACCGAGGTCCGCGTCAAGACCCTGGACCGCCAGGAGAAGATGTTCCGCGAGAAGTACCAGGTCATGCAGGAACAGATCTCCAAGGCTCTAGGCCAGAACGAGGGTCGAGGCGAGGACGAGGGGGCTTAAGGTCCCGAGAGCCTTTTTCTTCTTTTTCTATCAAGGTCTGGTGAAAAAGTGTTCGAGGCGATCATCGCCAGACTGATACCTGGTCGGAAGCTGGTGTTGATCCATGGCAATGCCGACCCGGACGCTTTCGGGAGCGCTTTTGCCCTGCGCAGCACCTTCGCCGATGTGGACATCTGCGCCCCCCAGGGACTGGACCGGGTGGCCAAGGTCATCTCCAAGAAGCTTGGCTGCGAAACATTGGAGAGGGCCGACCTGAGCGCATACGACACCGTGCTGGTGGTGGACACCTCATCGCCTGAGCAGTTGGGTGAGATGAATCACCCCGGACCGGACTGGATCATCATAGACCATCATGCCCGGAGCGACAAGTGGGCCGGTTGCCAATATTTTTGTGATGATACCAAGCGCAGCTGCTCGGAGATCATCTTCGAGCTCCTCAAGGAAACCGGTGCACCGATCGGGAAATCGACCGGTCTGGCATTGCTCTGCGGCATGACCACGGACAGCGGCCACTTCCGCTACGCCAACCCGGCCTTGCTGCACAGCTTCGCCGAGCTGATGTCCAAGAGCGGGGCGGAGATGGACGAGATCTACACCATGACCGACCTGGAACCGGACATATCCGAGCGCATAGCCGTCCTCAAAGGCGGGCAGCGACTGCGCTTCGAACGGGTGGGAGAGCGCATAGTGGCGGTCTCGCTGGGAAGTTCGTTCGAGAGCTCGGTATGCAAGTCGCTGCTATCGATGGGGGCGGACGTGGCCTTTGTGGTCTCCCAACGGGACGAGACCTTCCGCCTCAGCGCCAGGGCCAGGGCGGAGATGGTCCGGGCCGGGCTGCACCTCGGCAAGATGCTAGAGGACGTGGGAAAGGAGACCATGAACGAAGGCGGCGGTCATCCTGGGGCGGCTGGTCTCACTGGCAATGGTGACGCCGAGGCGATCGCCAACATCTGTATGAGCCGGACCATGGCATTCCTGCGCACCTTGAACGGCCGTTACTGATCAGCGCAATGACTTTACCTGAGCTAGTATGACCTTGATGTCATCGTAGTTCTTTGGGTTCCTGACGAAGTACTCCCTGGTGGGGGCGAGCACCTCGGACAGCGTCTCCGCCACATTGTTCTTGAGGTCCATGGGATGGACCTTACCGGCGACATAGGCCTCCTCGAGCTCCTGGTAGGACCTGAACTCCAGGTTGCCCCCGAACTTCTCCGGGCGCTTCAGGACGAAGGTGTCGATGCGCTCGAACAGGACATATTTTACGATCTCCAGGACCGGGTTCGCCTCCGCCTCGGGGGGACAGAACGCCTTGCCGACCTTCCGCTTGATGTCCTCTGGTGAATCATGAATGAGGATGCCGCTGTCCGGGTCGCTCTTGGACATCTTGGCGGAGACAGGGTCCATGCGGTTGCCTCCCTTCAGGCCGGATAGCAGTGGGGTATGGACGGCGACCGCCTTCTTCCACTTCAGCCTGTCCGCCGCCTCCCGGGCGAGCATATGGGCCTTCCTCTGGTCCATGCCAGCGTATGCCACGTCGACGTCCAAGGCGAAAATGTCCGCCGCCTGCAGCAACGGGTACAGGGTCTTGGACGAGTCCATCTCCCCCTCGTCCTCCTGCCTTCCCATGATGGTCAGGCAGCGCTTGACCCGGGTGAGGCTGGAGGTCTTGCCGATGCGCATGACCTTCTCCCAGTAGTCGATGTCGTCCATCAGGTCCGATGCCAGTACGAAGGTGACCTTATCCCTGGGCACGCCCAGCGCCTCGAAGCAGTCCTCCATGTACTTGGCGCAGGTGCGGATGTTGTCGATGTCGCCCCCCAACTTATCATTCAGGTAGGCGTGCCAATCGGCCAGGAATATGACGAAGTCGAAGCCTGCATCCACGAAGTTCTTGACCTTCTGTGCGCAGACCATCCAACCGATGTGGACCAGGCCAGAGGGTTCGAAGCCGATATAACCGCGCGGCCTGTCCTTGGTCGCCAACAGTTGGCGCAGGTCCTCCTCCGTCACGATCTCCTCGGTGTTCCGCACGACCAGATTGTATCTCTGCTCCAGGTCCATGTCGATCAAGGTGGAATCGGCCCGCCTTTATTTATGTTATTTCGATTCGGACCGTTCGGGAAACCGGTCAAGGGGACCTAGCGATACTATTTATCGGATATCATCCAGTTCCATTTCGAGCATATGTCGGAAGAGGGAGTTCCAACAAAGATCATAGAGGATAGCGCCGCCGCGGACATCAAGAAGGTCCTGGAGGCTTTGCCTTCACCGGTGCGTCTGGTACTTTTCACAGCTGCAGGGGACCATGCCAGCGATGTGCAGCGTAAGATCCTGCATGAGATGCAGGCCCTGTCCAGCAACATCAGTTCTGGAGGAGCATGAGCTGATGATCGCTCCGGACGAGGCGGCGCGCTATGGCGTGGAAATGGCGCCCTGCACGATCGTACGCGGCTGAGAAGGACTATGGGATCAAGTTCTACGGGATTACCAGCGGAATGGAGTTCCCCACCTTGTTGGAGGACATATTGATGGTGTCCTTTCAGAAGACGGAGCTGGACCAACAGCTGGAGGACATGGTCAGGGCCATCGACTCCCCGGTGCAAATCAGGGTGATGGTGACCCTCACCTGCCCCTATTGTCCCAGGATGGTACGCTTGGCCCACCAGTTCGCTTTCCTGAACGATAAGATAAGAGGGGAGATGGTGGACGCCTCCCAGTTCCAAGCCCTGGCCCAACGCTATGATGTACAAGGTGTCCCCCACACCGTCATAAACGAGAGTGCGCACCTGCAGGGTTCCATGGAAGCTGGACCATTCTACCTCCAGGTCCTCAAGGCGGTGGACCCGGAACAGTACCGAGAGATCGAGGAGGTGCTCCGCGAGGCACAAGGGAAACGCAAGGTGGGTAGGTCCGAGGAGGGTCACGTCTACGATGTCACAATCATAGGAGCTGGGCCTGCCGGGATGTCCGCTGCCGATCTATGCCGTAAGGAAAGGACTGGACGCCCTCCTGGTCGCGAAGAAGATGGGCGGTCAGGTCACTTACACATCCGAGGTGGACAACTACCTGGGCCTTCCCGGTCAGGATGGGGAGACCATGACGGCGACGTTCCGGGACCATATGGAGAGCTATCATCTGGCTGAGGAGATCGGCACTGATGTGATCTCCATAACAGCGACCAAGGAAGGATTCGAGACCGTCCTTGAAGGAGGTAAGAGGTTCCAGTCCAAGGCAGTGATCTACTGCGCTGGCAAGGAATACCGCCGCCTGAACCTGCCCAACGAGGTGAAGTTCTTGGGTCGGGGGGTGCGCTTCTGTGCCACCTGCGACGCCCCATTGTATCGAGACAAGAAGGTCGCGGTGGTAGGTGGAGGGAACACGGCCCTCACCGCCGCCCGCGACCTGATGAGACTGGCGAAGGAGGTGCACATCGTGCATCGTCGTGAGGTTTTCCGCGCCGACCAGGTGCTTCAGGACATGGTCCTGGCCTCGAAGAACGTAATAGTCCATGCCTCAATGACCGTGAAGGAATATCTAGGCGAGGAGAAGCTCATCGGCCTTCGTTTGGAGCCGACCGGAGAGGGGCAGACCGAGGACGTCCTGGTGGAGGGGGTTTTCCTTGGGATAGGTTTGGACCCCAACTCCAGTCCGGTCCGGGGCTTGGTGCAATTGAACGAGATGGGAGAGGTCTTGGCGTTAAAGGACCAATCGACCTCCCTTCCCGGGTTTTTCGTGGCCGGAGACGTGAGCGATGTCCCGGAGAAGCAGATATCGGTCGCGGTGGGGCAAGGAGCCCTCGCGGCCATCTCGGCCTATAGGTATCTGATAGAAAGAGGGCTGCTTGTGCAGAAAGGGATGGAAAAAGATACTTGGCAGTGAGATGTCTAATTGATGCACGCCGACCGAACATTTGGTGTCCGTTCCTTTGATGTGCGACAAATCGATATGAACTGTGCTACTGGCCATCCATGGGTTGGGGGAGTGGTGCAGGATTTTCAACAGGGATTAAGCGTGCGTTATCATGAACATATATACATTATTTTTAGAAAATAATGTTCATTTGTCGAGTTAAAAAAGTTTATTATGAGAATTTATCTATGCTCGAGCCGTGACCCTGTGCGAGGCATCGCAGGGTTGACCACTGGCGGGCGCTTGTGTGGTCAGAGTCAGGTGCCATCCCATCATCGAGTCCTTCGATGTGCATGGGCCGAGGTCTGATGACCTATGGAGGCTCCAGGAGGTAGACTCCTGATCGCAGCGCCCACATGTCAACCCGTCGTGCCTTTTCGATCATGAGATCGCTAGGCGTTCTCGAAGCACTGTCCCGGGTCGAAGAGTGTGATGTAAGAGATGGCAGACAAAAAGAAGAGCGCGGACAGCTACGCCGGCAAGGTCGATAGCGTCCTTAAGATGGCCAAATCGGTCAAGATGGTGGACTTCAAGTTCGTCGATCTGCCGGGCATACTGCAGCATGTGTCGATTCCGGCGGACAAACTGGACGAGGATAAGTTCGGAGATGGGCACGGGTTCGACGGGTCCAGCATCCGTGGCTTCGCCCATATCAACGAGAGCGATATGCTCCTCATGCCAGACCCGGACACCGCGATCGTTGACTCGGTTTGCAAGGTCCCCACCCTGAGCATCATGTGCGATGTGGCCGATCCGATGACCAGGAGCCGTTTCGAGAGGGACCCACGCTATATCGGTCAGAAGGCCGAGGCCTATCTCAAGGAGACCGGCATCGCAGACACCGCGTACTTCGGACCGGAGCTGGAGTTCTTCGTTTTCGATTCCGTCAGCTTCGACCAGAACCAGAACTCTGGATACTACTACATCGATTCTGAGGAGGGCATCTGGAACTCGGGCAGGAACGGAACTCCCAACCTGGGTCACCGCCCCAGGAACAAGGAAGGATACTTCCCCGTCCCACCGGTGGACACCCTGCAGGACTTCAGGTCCGAGTGCGTCATGAGGCTCATGGACGCTGGCATCGATTGCGAGGTGCACCACCATGAGGTCGCCACCGCTGGACAAGGGGAGATCGGCATGGTCTTCAACACCTTGACCACCAAGGCGGACCAGGTCATGCTGTACAAGTACATCCTGAAGAACACCGCCAGGGAGTTCGGCAAGACCATCACCTTCATGCCCAAGCCCCTGTTCGGCGACAACGGTACTGGGATGCATGTGCACCAGTCATTGGCCAAGGGCGGGAAGAACATCTTCTTCGACGAGGATGGCTACGCCTTGCTGAGCGACACCGCCATGTACTACATCGGCGGCCTTCTGGAGCATTCCAACGCCCTGCTGGCCTTGACATCGCCGTCCACCAACTCCTACCGGCGCCTGGTGCCTGGATACGAGGCCCCGGTGAACCTGGTCTATTCCCAGAGGAACCGGTCCGCCGCCATCAGGATACCGGTGTACAGCAAGAGTCCGAAGTCCAAGCGCATCGAGTATCGTCCCCCAGACTGCACCTGCAACCCGTACCTGGCCTTCTCGGCCATGCTCCTGGCGGGTCTGGACGGCATCAAGAAGAAGATCCACCCCGGAGAGCCCCACGACATGGACCTGTTCGAGCTTTCCGCTGCGGAAGCGGCCAAGATCAAGCAGGTGCCAGGCAGTTTGGAGAAGTCTCTGGAGGCTCTCGAGTGCGACCACGACTTCCTGCTCGCCGGCAATGTCTTCACCAAGAACCTGGTGGAGACCTGGATCGACTACAAGAGGGTGAAGGAGAACGACGCCATCAGGTTGCGCCCCCACCCCTGGGAGTTCTTCCTCTACTACGATTGCTGAGAACGGATACTCGGCCAAACCTTTTATTTTATATATTTTTATATAATTTTTCATTATTTTGAGAGGTTTTAATAGTCCATTGTCGCTTGTAGGGCGGTCCGAGATGATGGAGCTTGAAGGAGGAGGCAATGCCTGTCCAGGCGTCCGCCAAGAAGAAGCTTTACATCTATGGTTCCCTAACGATCATGTGTGCCATCATGGCCTGGTTGTTCGCCTTTGCGCATGACCAGGTGCTGCTCCACCTGCAGATACTCATCCCGTTCTCCTTCGTCAGCCTGGGCATCCTGATCAAATATGGCGACGAGTCCTTCGACGCCGATTGCTTCGACAAGAAGAAGGCCAGGGCCTTGGCGGTACCATGTGGCATATGGATGGGGTTGCTCATCTTCGTTGACCCTGACTCGGCCACCATCTTCGTCGGCCTGTTGCTGGCGCTGCTCGTCGCGGCAAAATATGACAACGCCGCCTTCAAGGCCAGTTTCGTGGTGGCGGCTCTTTTCGCCCTGCTCTCCTTCATCTATTTCCCAGATAACATGAGCTACTTGGGCGTCATCGTCGTTTTCATCGCGGCCTTCCTGGACGAGAAGCTGAGCGACATGGCGGACCGCAAGGGAGGGCAGGGCGTCAAATGGGCCATCATGAGGCAGCGGCCCGTCCTCAAGCTCGCCATCCTCGCCCTGTGCGTCGTGGGGGTCCTGTCCTCCTACCTCTATCTGTTCGCCTTCCTGGGATTCGATTTCGGTTACTCCTTTGTGGAGAGCTATGCCCAATACCGGGGGTGCCGGGCTGCCCCATCATGACGTGGTCATCATCGGCGCAGGTCCGGGCGGGGCATCGGCCGCCTACCACCTGCTGCTCGCTTCCAAGCTCAAGGTGGCCCTGGTGGAACGTCTCCAGGACGATAGGTTCGCCCATTACCACCGCATGTGCGGGGAAGGGATATCCCAGGCCGGATTGAAGGGGATCGGTCTACCCTACTGGAAGGTCTGATAGAACAGCCCATAACCACCGTCGAGGAGCATTGGCCTGGCGATATAGATGTGAGGGTCAAGGTCAAAGGCGCCATCATCGACCGGGTCGCCCTGTTGGAGCGAATGAAGGGCAGGTTCCTGGAAATGGGCGGGGTGATGATCGACGACAGCGTGACCCGCATCGTGGGCAACGGACCGGGTATGGAGGTCCATATGGCCTCGGGGGAGACGATGACGACCGATCATGTCATCGGGGCGGACGGTGCCCGTTCCAAGGTGAGGGCGAAGTATCTTCCCCGAGCTGGTGCCTGGGCTGATCTGGGCGGACCAGTTCATCACGGACGAGCGGACGGAGAAAGGGGTCCTGCACTTCCATTACGACCAACGCTATGTGGGCGGGTACAAATGGGTGTTCCCTGCCAAGGAAGGGTCGAGGATCGGCTTCCCACGGGGGACCGACCAAATGCCCGGGGGCGTCATGGAAAGACACCGCCGGGCCATACCCATCGCCAAGCCGGAAAGGGTGGTAAATGGGAGGGTGTGCTTGGTGGGCGATGCCGCCTGCCAGGTGAACTCGATATCCTTTGGTGGAATACGCACGGCCATCACCGCTGGTCGCATGGCGGCGAAAGCGCTGGCCAAAGACGACCTTGCCCGATATCAAAGGGATTGGACCTCCTCGTCATATGCGAAGGCCTCGGACATCGCTACCTACCGGAGGCTCAGTTCGATGAGCAACGAGGAGATGGCTAGGATCGCCAAGCCGTTCGAGAAGGGGTATGTCGGGTTCAATGCCACGATGGCGATGTTGTTTTCAAGGGACCGAGCGCTATACCTGGCGTTCCGAGCGGCGGGCAATTACGGGTGGTGAGAGGATGGATTGCGACGTTCTCATTGTTGGGGCGGGACCAGCGGGTTGCGCGGCGGGGGCTAGCTCCGCAAAGAGAGGGGCCAGGACCCTGGTCATCGACAGGAAGAAGGAGATAGGGACGCCAGTGCAATGCGGTGAGGTGGTCAGCGCCTCCTTGCTCAAGCAGAGCGGGCTGCGTCTGCCGCCGGCTGCGATCGCCTATCGACAAGATTTCACGCGATTCGTCCTGGACCGGAAGTGGACCTTGGACAACCGGTCCCCCTATTGGAAGGGCGTGACCGTGGAAAGGAAGATGTTCGACAAGTTCCTGGCTGAGGAGGCGGCTCGTCTTAGGCGCGGGTGTGCAGGCTGACACCTGCCTCATCGACCTGGAGCGGGACGGGGACCAAGTGCTGAGCGCCAAGGTGAGGATGAGAGGCAGGGAGGTCGAGATCGAACCGAAGGTGGTAGTGGCCGCGGACGGGGTGCATTCCACGGTGGGGAGACTGATGGGCCGCAACGGGTTCGACCGCACCGACCTGGCCACCGGGGTGGAGTTCGAGATGGTGTCCAAACGCAAATTGCCGCCCTGCATGCAGATATTCATCGAGCCTGAGATCGGTCTCGGATACGGATGGGTGATCCCCAAAGGGGACCGTCGGGCCAATGTCGGCTTCGGCCAGGTGGGGAAGCGACTTTCCCGTCGGGATGCTTTGTTGGACTGGATCGTGCAGCATCCCATCATTTCCAGCTATTTCGATGACCGGTGCATCCTGGAGGTCAAGACCGGCGACGCACCAGTGCCTGATTTCGAAGGCGGCCCGTGTAAAGGAAACGTCCTCTTCGCCGGGGATGCCGCCGGTCAGACCTTGGCCTTCGTGGGCGAGGGCATCATGCCCGCCTACCTGTGCGGGGGATGCGCTGGCGATGTGGCCGCTGAGGCGGTCATCAACGGCGTCGAGGCCTTGAGGGGCTACGACGGCGCAGTCCGTGAGCTGGTGGGTACCGAGATGTCATTGGGGAGCGACCTGCGCGATGCGCTGGTCCTGATATGGACCATCGAGGGACTGACCGGCCATCAGAGAGCTCTCATCTCTGGCCTGGTAATGAACCAGGTCCTGGGGGAGGGCGACATGGCCCTCTTCGATGACATCCCCGAAGATGGTGACCTGTGGAAGCTGGTCAAGCAGAGGATAAAGGCCCAAGGTCAGTCCATTCGACTGAGCAAGGTGAAGTGAGGCTCATCTCTTCATGAGCCGTCGATGTCTCATCATCTTGAACAGGGCCGACCCTCCCTCCTTCCCGAACAGATCGGTTGACCAAGGCCTCCCCCGCCTCGCGCTTCTCCTGATCGTAAGGGCTCCACCAGATGTCCTGCGCATAGCCTCCCTTGTCCCAATGCACGTGGTGCGTCTCCACCAGTTCCAAGAGCCCAAGTTGGCCATGCGTCCTTCCGAAGCCGCTCTCCCCGCTACCACCCCAAGGAGTCTCCCCGATCCCGAAGGTGTAGGGAGTGTTGTTGACGACCGCTGTGCCACCTGGCAATCTCTCCGCCAATCCCCTCCCTCGTGAAAGGTCACGGGTCCAGATGGAGGCGTTGAGCGCGTATGGACAGTCCGCCGCCAGGGCCAATGCCTCCTCGTCGCTGTCGAAGGGGATGATGGTGACGATCGGTCCGAAGACCTCCTGCTGAACGATATCCATGTCCTGCTTTGCGTCAACCAGTATGGTGGGCTCAAAGAAATGACCGGACAAGGTCGGATGACGCCTCCCACCTGTGACGCACCGGGCCCCTTGCTCCATGGCCAGGGACACGGCCGTCTCGATCTCGCGCAAGGCCTTTTCGCTGATGAGCGGCCCCATGCTGACATCCGGGTCGTCCCATCCCCAACCCATCTTCAGTCTGGAAGCTTGCATCGCCATCGCTTCCGTGAACCGTTCCGATATCTTCCGTTGCACGTAGATGCGCTTAACACCCGCGCATGTCTGTCCAGCGTTCACGAAGGCCCCCCAGACCGCCCCCCTCACCGTTCGCTCCAGGTCCGCGTCCTCCAGCACGATGAAGGGGTCCTTCCCGCCCAGCTCCAGGGTGACCGGGGTCAAGCGTTGCGCCGCCTCGGTCAACACCTCCCTGCCCTTCTCGCCGCTCCCCGTGAACACCACTCGGTCCACGCCTGAGGCCAGCAGGGCCTTTCCCACTTTCCCTCCCTTCCCCACCAGCACCTGGACCAATCCTTCAGGGAGGCCGCAGGTCAGACAGGCCCTCTCCACCCACTTCGCGCTCATGGGTGCCTCGGAGGATGGCTTGATTATGACCGAGTTGCCCGCGGCCAAGGCCATGATGGTCTGGGAATAGGGAAGGCCGAACGGGTAGTTCCAGGGTGTGATCACGCCCGACCACCCCCAATGGTCGGGCGTGCAGGTAGGAACCGCGACCCATGGCCCTCATGACCAGGTCCAACCGTCCCAGGTTGAGGCGTTTCGGTCTGAACAGAGTGCCCATCTGGCCGATGGCGAACCTGCCGACGCTCAAGGATGACATTATGTCCACGTTCGTGGCCTCGAGACGGGGCTTTCCGGTCTCCTCGCAGACCGTGCGGGCGATCTCCAGCTGATGCTCCGCCACCCAGACCTGCAATTGTTTCAACCTGTCCCTTCGGGCGTCCAAGGAAATGTCAGCCCACACTTTCTGCGCTTGCCGGGCCTTGCGGACGGCGATCGGAACAAACGTGATGTCCACGCAAGGGACCTCGCCCACAAGCTCGAGCGTGGCGGGATTCCTCTTCACAATTATGTCGCCACTGTCGGTGGTCGCCGCCGTCGCGGATGGGGGCATGCCCTCAGGAACGTTCGTTCACTACTTTAATGCTTCAAAGGCAGGTGGGCATGATCCCATCATAGATTGGCGACCAGGTCGTCCACCGCCTCGTTGACCACGTCCCTGACCATGGAGACGGGGGGACAATAGGCGTTCTCGAACCCCGCCTGGAATTCCTCTGCGGTCACCCCTTTGACTATGGCCGCGCCGATCCAATTGATCCTGCCGGTGACCTCCTCTCCCCCCACGATCTGCGCCCCGATCAGTTTATGGGTGGAGGCGTCCGCCAGCACCTTAACGGTCAGTGGCTTGCCGCCGGGATAGTAACGGGCCCGGGTCATGCCATGGGCCTTGCCCTCCACGACCTTGACGCCATAGTAGTCGGCCAGGCCGCGGGACATGCCCACGCCCCCCACCTGGACCTCACCTATGACGCTGACAAACGGACTGGCCACCCCTGGGTATTGGGCATATCCGCCTGCGGCGTTGATGCCTGCCACCCGCCCTTGGCGGACCGCCGAGGAACCGAGCTGGCTCATGGTCGGACCGGGAAGGATGGCGCTCTCGCACGAAACCACGTCCCCCGCGAGATACAGGTCTTTGACCAATCTGCCCTTGCGATAGGGCTGCATGGAGGCGGATACCCGGACCGCCCCCAACGGACCTATGTCCAGACCGATCTGGTTGGCAAGCTCCAGATTGGGCCGTACGCCGGTGGCCAATATGACCATCTGACAGGGCACCTCCTTAGAGGCGACCTTGATCCCTTCCACCATGCCATTGCCGAGGATGGCCCCCAAAGGCGAGCCCATCATGAACTTGATGCCCAGGCTTTCACAGTGCGCCTGGACCAACCGCGCCATGTCCTCATCGAAGAGACGGGGTATGGCCTGGTCGAACATCTCCACCACCGTGACCTCCTTGCCCCGGTGGCGCAACGCGACGGCCATCTCCAATCCGATGACGCCTGCCCCGGCCACCACTACGGACTGGACCTCGTCCAATGCCGATAGAATCTTCTCCCCGTCCTTGAGCCAACGCACCGGATATACGCCGGGCAGCTTGACCCCTTCCACCGGCGGGACGAAGACCGTGCCCCCTGGCGCCAGGATCAGAGAGTCGAAGCCGATGATGGCCCCATCATGCAACGTCAGGAGCTTGGCCTCGAGGTCCACGCGGATGACCTTGGTCCTCACATGGACCTCGATCCTCCGTTCTTTTCGATACCATTCCGGGGTGTGCATGACTATGGAACGGAAGTCCTTGATCCGCCCTTCGATGACAAATGGTATGGCGCACGGCGAGTAGGCGACGTGCTCGTCCTCGGTGAAGACCGTGATCTCTGCCTCTGGGTCCTTCTCCCGAGCGGAGGAGGCGGCGGTCATCCCGGCCGCTCCCGAGCCTATCACTGCAATGCGCTTGGCCATCTCAAAGACCTCTCCAGTTGATTCTTGACCCCTGATATAAATTGTTCCACGTTGCGATGCCGCGCCACAATATGGTTTATATCGGAGGGGGCAATGACCGCATCATCAAGTTGATGTGACATGAGGAACACCAGGACTATCGACCGCACGTCGCCAGTGGCGATCTGGAAGGAGGAGGACATGATCGGCGGGGAGCGGGTCAAGGCCATGGTGGCCATCCTCCGCACCAAGGGCTGTTGGTGGTCCAAGAGCGGCGGTTGCTCCATGTGCGGTTACAACGTGGAGAGCACCGATGTCTCCGAGGATGACCTCAAGGCCCAGTTGGCCAAGCTGCTCGATCGATACGATGGGGAGCCGATGCTCAAGGTCTACACCTCGGGTAGCTTCCTTGACGAGAATGAGGTCCCTGCGACGATGAAGAGGGAACTGTTCGATTCCTTCCCGAAGGTGAGGCGTTTCCTCATCGAGTCCCGACCGGAGTTCGTCACCGAGGCGAACATCGATGCCCTGCCGAAGGGGAGGTCGGCGATCGCGTTGGGTCTGGAGAGCGCCAACGACGATGTGCTGGACCGGTCTGTGCGCAAGGGCTTCCATCTGAAGGATTACCAGAGGGCGGCGGAGGTGCTCGATTCAGGCTCCGTCCCGTTGCGCACCTACCTATTGCTCAAGCCGCCCTACCTGACCGAGGCCCAGGCCATCAGGGACACGGCCGCCTCGATCGAGGTGGCGCGGAGGACCTCGGAAACGATCTCCATCAACCCGCTCAATGTGCAATCCCACACCTTGGTCGAGGCCCTGTGGCGCCGCGGCGATTACCGCCCCCCTTGGTTGTGGTCCTTGGTCGAGGTTTTGCGCTCCACCGCGGGCAAGGGCGGACCAAGGATATTGTCCACCCCCAGTGGCGGAGGCACGCCCCGAGGGGTGCACAATTGCGGCAAGTGCGACAGAAAGATACTTGATGCGGTCGAGCGTTTCTCCTACACCCAGGACGTCCGGGAACTGGACGAGCTGGAATGTGGGTGTCGCCATGAATGGGAGGGGCTGCTGCTCTACCAGGACCGGATGCGAACGGCGGTGGACCTGGACCGACATCTAGGGAGCGATCAGGAACGTTGACATGGAGGGATGGCTATGGACTACGATATCAAGAAGGGGAAGTACGCGGACGTGGAAGGCGATGGACTGAGGAAGATCGTGGCGGAGACCATTGGGAACGCCACGATGGAAGGGGACCTGGTGGTCGCCTCCTTCGGAGCGCTGGATCGAATGGAGACCAAGGTCATCAGCAAGACCTCATTGTCCGTGTGCACCAAGATGAAGAAGGATGTCAGCGAGGAAGTGGCCACCGAGACCATCAAGCGCTACAATCAGTTCCTTGAGGCCGCCACCGGGTTCAACGCCAAGGAAAGGGGCAAGCGGGCGCAGAAGAAGGCGAAGGAAGGGAAGGACTGATAGAGGCCAGATTTGGCCTGCCGAGGCTTCCCTCGGCTTGTTTTTATTTATATACCCCCACCACACAGTATAAATATAAGTACCCTTATGCGAGGTTGCTCAACGCGATAAGGACGTTCGACCAGACTCCTTGGGCAATGCGCGAGCAACCCTTAACCGCCAACCGATTAAGTTCTGGGGGGCGACATCAGAGTCACGGTCGAAGGTGCGGATCTCAACACTCGTGAGAATGGGCGTTAGCAAGAACAGAGAGTTTGCTCTCTCGGCAAGCAGAGAGGGAGACATATGCCGAACAAAAGACGTCCGCGACAGGGCTCCATGGCGTTTTCGCCAAGAAAGAGAGCTTCGAGACAGACACCTAAAATGGACCACTGGCCCGAGATCAGCGAAGGCCCGAAGGTCCAGGGATTTGCCGGCTACAAGGCCGGCATGACGCACGCAATGATGGTCGATTACCGCAAGACCAGCACCACCGCCGGCCAGGAGATCAGGATCCCGGTCACGGTGCTGGAGGTCCCGCCGATGAAGGTGGCCGCGGTGCGACTGTACGAGAACACCCGCTACGGCCTGAGGACCGCTGGAGAGGTCTGGGCCGCTAGCATCGACGAGACGCTGTCCCGCCGCCTGCCCATACCCAAGAACTACGACCAGGGCAAGGCCTGGGAGAAAGTGAAGGAGGTCGATGTGGAGGACATCCGCATCCTCGCCTACACCCAGCCCAAGATGGTGAAGGGCGTCCCGAAGAAGGTCCCCGAGCTCATGGAGCTCCGCATCGGGGGCGGCACCATGGACGCCCGCATGGAGTATGCGAAGGGCATCCTGGGCAAGGACATCGGCATCGCCGACTTCGCCAAGGAGGGCGCGTTGATCGATGTGTCCGCTGTCACCAACGGAAAGGGCTTCCAGGGCGCCGTCAAACGCTGGGGCCTGAAGCTTCTGCACCACAAGAACAGCAAGCACCGCCGCATGGTCGGTACCCTGGCCCCGAAGAGGCCCGGTTACGTCCGTGAGACCGTGCCCCAGTCCGGTCAGATGGGCTACCACCAGAGGACCGAGGTCAACAAGCGCATACTCAAGATCGGTGAGAAGGGCGAGGAGATCAACCCCAAGGGCGGCTTCGTCCTGTATGGACTGGTCAACAACCCATACGTTCTGTTGCACGGCTCCGTGCCCGGCCCGACCAAGAGACTGGTCCGGCTGAGGGACCCGGTGCGCAAACAGGGCATGGACCTGAAGGAGGCGCCGAGCATGACGTACGTCTCCGTGGAATCCAAGCAGGGGGCGTAAGCAATGGCTGTGAAGAAAGGTAACATCAACGTTTATTCCGTAAAGGGCGACGTGGTCAAGACCATGGACCTGCCCGAGGTGTTCGCCACCGAGTTCCGTCCGGACGTCATCCGGAAGGCCGTGGTGGCAGAGGAGGCCAACCGCCGCCAGCCCTACGGTTCCAAGCCCGGGGCCGGTATCAGGCACGCGGTGTCCACCTGGGGCAAGGGACGGGGTGTCGCCCGTGTGCAGCGCCTCACCCAGGGAGCGAAGGCCGCGGAGTCCCCCAACAACGTGGGCGGACGCCGGGCCTTCCCGCCCAAGGCGGAGAAGGACTGGTCCAAGAAGGTCAACCGCAAGGAGAGGGCATTGGCCCGCTCCTCCGCTTTGGCCGCCGCCTCCGATGTGGAGACGGTCAAGAAGAGGGGGCACAAGTTCGACGAGAAGGTCACCCTCCCGGTCGTCATCGAGGACGACGTGGAGGGACTGAAGAGCACCTCTGACGTCATGGAGACCCTGCGCAGCATCGGGCTGGAGCAGGACATCGTTCGCAGCAAGGAGGGCAAGCACGTACGGGCTGGCCGCGGAAAGATGCGGTCCAGGCGGTACAAGTCGCCCCGCTCCCTGCTCATAGTCGTCTCCAACGAGAAGGCCGACCTGTTCACCGGGGCCAAGAACCTCCCCGGAGTGGAGATCGCTTACGCAGACAAGCTGAACGCGGGCAACCTGGCCCCGGGCGGAATGCCTGGACGCCTGACCGTGTTCTCCGAGTCCGCCATCAAGAAGGTAGGAGAGTGGTGCTGATGCCAAAGAAGGTCCTGTTGCACCCGTTCGTCACTGAGAAGACCATGAACCAGATGACCGGCTCCCCGGCCTTGGACTACAAGGACGGGAACAAGCTCGAGTTCATCGTGATGCGCACCGCCACCAAGGCGGATATCAAGGCCGCCTTCGAGGAGCAGTTCCAATGCAAGGTCGAGAAGGTTTGGACCAAGACCGCCCGGGACGGCAAGCACGCCATCGTGAAGTTGGCTGAAGGCTACTCTGCCGAGGACATCGGCATGAGGATCGGAGTGTTCTGAGGGGAGTGACATGGGAAAGAACCTTAGACAGCAGAGGCGCGGGCACGGCGGTATGACCTACCGTTCCCCGAGCCACAGGCACGTGGGCGACATTCGCCTCCCGCTTCCTTCCATGAAGGACGGGAAGATCGTGGACATAATGCACGCCCCCGGGCGCCTATGCCCGGTGGTCAAGGTCAACTTCGCCGGCGAGAACAACATCATGTTGGCGGCCGAGGGAGTGATGGTGGGCCAGGATGTCTCCGTCGATGGGACTGGCTCAATAGCGGCCGGTAACGTCATGCCTCTGGCCAACATCCCTGAGGGTACCCTCGTATTCAACATTGAGGGGCGCCCCGGCGACGGCGGCAAGTACGTGAAGGCGGCCGGTAGCTCGGCCACGATCGTGACCAAGGGCGAGCGTGTGGTCATGCTCATGCCCTCTGGAGATTTCAAGAACTTTGACTCGCGCTGCCGCGCCACCGTTGGCATCGTTGCTGGCGGAGGCCACGGGGAGAAGCCCTTCGGTAAGTCGGGTAACAAGTTCCATGCCTACCGAAGCAGGAGCAAGGCGTATTTCAAGGTCAAGGGTATCGCCATGAACCCGGTGGACCACCCCCACGGAGGTGGCGGTCACCCGCACGTCGGCAAACCCAGCACTGTGTCGAGGAACGCCCCACCAGGACGTAAGGTAGGTAGGCTCTCACCACAGAAGAAAAAGAAAGGGAAGAGGTGACCATAAATGGCTGAAGATAAGCTCACCGGAACGAAGTCCTCCCGCAGGAAGCAGCGCAAGAAGAAGACGCTGATCACTGGCCGCAGGAAGAAGGAGTTCACCTACCGCGGTTTCACCATGGAGCAGTTGCAGGAGATGCCCTTCGAGGAGGTCCTGGAGCTGATGCCCAGCCGCATCAGGAGGACATTCGTTCGCGGGTTCAATGAGGAACAGAAGACCGCCTTCGACAAGATCAAGTCCGGGGAACATGACGTGGTGCGCACGCACCGCAGGGACATACCCATCATCCCGGAGTTCGTCGGAAGGAAGGTCGCGGTATACAACGGCAAGGAGTTCAAGGAGATCGAGATCAGGCCTGAGATGATCGGGCACTATCTGGGCGAGTTCAGCATGACCAGGAAATCCGTCAAGCACTCCGGTCCAGGTGTCGGTGCCACACGTTCGTCCAAGTTCCTGCCGCTCAAGTGAGGTGTGTTGCAATGGTTGGATACACAATGGAAGCTGACGCGGACACGACCTCTAGGGCGATAGGGAAGGAGATGCAGATCTCCCCCAAGTTCTCCCGTGAGATCTGTCGCATGTTGAAGGGTAAGCCCGTCAACGACGCCCTGAAGATGCTGGAGGAGGTGGTCGAGCTTACCCGCCCGGTCCCCATCCGCCGCTACAACATCGGGCGTGGCGCACAAGCAGGGAGTGGGCCCGGGGCGATACCCGGTGAAGGCCGCCAAGGCCATACACAAGGTGATCGAGAGCGCTAAGTCCAACGCCGAGTACAAAGGCTTGGACGCGGACAACATGCGCGTCAAGGTCGTCGCCGCCCACCTAGGCCGGACCATCGCTGGCTATATGCCCAGGGCGCACGGCCGCAGCACCCCCTGGAATCAGCAGACCGTGAACATTGAGGTAATCTTGGAGGAGATGAGCTAAATGGCAAGCGAGAGAAAGTTCATCGCTGAGAACATCCGGAGGGTGCTCCTCAAAGAGTACCTTATGCACACCGTCGACCGCGCTGGCTTCGGAGGAGTGGACGTGCAGCGCACCCCGATGGGTACGCGCGTCACGCTCACCACGGAGAGGCCGGGCATCGTCATCGGGCGGAAAGGCTCGGCCATCAAGATGCTCACCACCGAGATCGAGAGGCGGTTCAAGTACGACAACCCCCAGATCGAGGTGCAAGAGGTGGACGACCCCAACCTGAACGCCCAGATCATGGCCGAGAAGCTCGCCTTCGCGCTGGAGCGCGGCTGGCACTTCCGCCGGGCCGGGCACAGCACCGTCCGCCGCATCATGGACGTCCGGTGCCAGAGGCTGCCTCATCATCATATCCGGCAAGCTGACCGGGGAGAGGCACCGCACCGAGAAGTTCAAAGAGGGCTACATCAAGTACTGCGGTGAGACCCGCCTGCAGTTCGTCAAGACCGGGTTCGCCGTCGCCAAGCTCAAGCCTGGCGTCATCGGCGTCAAGGTCGAGATCATGGACCCGGACGCAAGGTTGCCCGCCGAGATCGACGTCCTGAACCTGGAACAGGCCAAGACCGCCCTGCCGGACATGGTGGAGCAGTTGACACCGAAGGACACCTTGATCGACGCCACCGTGCCTTTGGACCAATCCCGAACGGAATCCGACGTGGATGACGAGAAGGAGGTGTCCAGCTGATGGCGCTGATAAGGACATCCGAGATCCGGGCGTTTAGCCCGGAGGAGCGCTCCTCCAAGCTGAAGGAGCTGCAGGATGAGCTCATGCACGAGAAGGGAGCAGCGGCGATGGGCGGTGCCCCCGCCAGCCCAGGCAAGATCCGCGCGATAAGGACCAACATCGCCAGGATCCTCACCATCCAGAAGGAGGAAGGTAAGTAATGGCCGAGATATGCTCCGTATGTGGACTACCCAAAGAGCTGTGCATGTGCGAGGAGATCGCACGTGAGCACACATCGGTCCGGATTTACACGGACAGCCGCCGCTACGGCAAGATCGTCACCGTCGTCGAGGGAATCGACGACAACGACATCGACATGGACGACCTGGCGAAGAAGCTGAAGAACAAGTGCGCCGCCGGCGGGACGGCCAAAGAAGGCAAGATCGAGCTCCAGGGAGACCACAAGAAGAAGGTCAAGGAATTCCTGGAAGAGATGGGCTTCAAGACTGAGGTCAGATGATCCATCTATGGACAAGAGGGATTTCATGAGGCAAGAGTTCATCGGTCTGGAGGTTGAGGTCGTGGCATCAGGCCACCCAGGTTACTTCATGCACGGCATCGTGATGGACGAGACCAAGAACACCATGACCATCTCAGACGGTGCTCGAGAGCGCATGGTCCCCAAACGCGGCAACGAGTTCGAGTTCACATTCGAGAGCAAAAGGTTCAGGGTGTTCGGGTCGGAGATCCAGCACCGACCAGAGGACCGTATCAAGAAGATTAGGTGATCTTATATGAATGGTGAGGTCAGGGACATTGGCATTGATGTAAAGGCCCCAGAGAACGTGTGCGATGACAAGCACTGCCCCTTCCACGGCAATCTGCCGGTGAGGGGCCAGGTCATCGACGGGGTCGTCGTATCCATCAAGATGAACCGCACCGCGGTGGTGGAGCGCAACTACTTGAAATATGATCAGAAGTACGAAAGGTACGAGAAGCGGACCAGCCGGTATTCCGTGCACAACCCGCCCTGTCTTGAGATCAAGTCCGGGGACGAGGTCAAGATCATGGAGTGCCGGTCGCTCAGCAAGACCGTCTCGTTCGTCATCGTCGAGAAGAGGTGAAGGTGATGAAGGGATTGGCTGGAAAGCAGACCAAGGGAGTCATCACCGGCACCATCCTCGACGTCATCGACAACACCGGCGCGAAGACCATCAGCGTCATCGCCGTGCCGGGATACCATGGCGTGAACCGCCGCTGCCCCAGCGCCGCGGTGGGCGACATCGTCGTGGCCAGCGTGAAGAAGGGAACCCCGGAGATGAGAAGGCAGATCGTCTATGCCATCATCGTCCGCCAAAGGCGGCCGTTCCGCCGCGCCGACGGCACCATGGTGCACTTCGAGGACAACGCCGCCGTCATCACGACCGAGGAGGGCGAGACCAAGGGCAGCGACATCAAGGGACCGGTGGCGAGAGAGGCCGCCGAGAGATGGCCGCGCATCGCCGCGACAGCGTCCACCATCATCTGAGGTGAGGGAAATGAACAAGAGCGTTCAAGCGAGGAAGCAGAGGAAGAGGCTATACAACGCCCCCACTCACGTGAAGAGCCGGATGGTGGCCTCTCATCTCAGCCCGGAGCTGAGGAAGGAGTTCGACCGTCGCTCCGCCCGCGTGGTAGCTGGCGACACCGTAAAGGTGATGCGCGGGGACGCCGAGATCGTCGGCGTCGAAGGGCAAGGTCACCAAGGTCGACACCCAGACCGGAAGGATCATGGTCGAAGGCATGACCATGCCGAAGGCCGACGGTACCATGGAGGGGCGCGCTGTGCACGCCTCCAACGTCGAGATTATCAAATTGGACCTTAAGGACGCCTGGAGGAAGGCAAGGCTCCAGAAGAAGGAGGTATCCTCATGAGCAACGATATGAAGAGAGTGACGGCCCCAAGAAGCTGGCCGATTCCGCGCAAGACCACGGTCTGGATCACCAGCACCGCCCCGGGCGCCCACCAGAAGGAGTGGAGCATGCCGATAATGATCGTCATCCGCGACATGCTCGGCCTATGCGACAACGCCTCCGAAGGCGTCAAGATACTGTCCGGACGGGACGTCCTGGTGGACGGCAGGGTCGTGACCGACCCCAAGTTCCCGGTGGGCCTGATGGACGTCGTCTCCATCCCCAAGATCAACCAGCATTACCGCATGCTTCTGGACCGCAATGGCAAGTTGCGCCTGGTCTCGGTGACCGAGGGCAGGGAGAAGTGGAAGCTGTGCCGCATCGAGGGCAAGACCACCGTGAAGGGCGGTAAGACCCAGCTCAACCTGCATGACGGACGCTGCGTACTGGTGGAGAAGGACCACTTCCAGTGCGGCGACGTGCTGAAGCTGGAGGTCCCATCCCAGAAGATACTCGAGACCTACAAGTTCGGCAAGGGCAACGTGGCGCTCATCGTGAGCGGTGTGCACGCCGGCGAGATCGGGGTCATCGAGGAGTACGTCATAACCCGCAGCTCCGCCCCCAACCTGGTAAGGATGAAGGACGGGAACCTGACCATCCGCGACAATGCGTTCGTCATCGGCACCAAGGTGCCAGAGATCACCCTGCCGGAGGCGAACTGAGATGTCGGACGTGATGAGGCAGCCCCGCGTGGAGAAGGTCTCGGTCAACATAGGCGTGGGCGAGGCCGGCGAGCGCCTGGTGAAGGCGCAGAAGGTGTTGGAGATGGTCACCGGGCAGAAGCCCCGCGTCACCATCGCCAAGGTCACCAACCGCGACCTCGGCGTCAGGGAAGGCATGCCCATCGGGTGCATGGTCACCCTGAGGGGAGAGAGGGCCGAGACGTTCCTGAAGAAGGCCTTGTGGGTGCGCGAGAACCGCGTTGCCATGTGGTCCTTCGACCCGGAGGGCAACCTGTCCTTCGGCATATCCGACTACACTGACTTCGAAGGCATGAAGTACGATCCCGAGATCGGCATCTTCGGTATGGACGTCAACGTCGTCATCTGCCGAGCCCGGGAGGCGTGTGGCCAGGCGCAGGGTCATGAAGCGCACGATCCCGCACAGCCACCGCATGACCCGCCAAGAGGCGGCCGTGTTCATGAAGGAGAAGTACAACATCGAGGTGATCGAATGAAGCCCAAGAAGAAGTTCGGGCGGACCGAAGGCTGCACGCGCTGTGGTAGGAAGAGGGGCATGATCAGGAGGTACGGCATGCACCTTTGCAGACAGTGCTTCCGCGAGATCGCTCCGCAGATCGGATTCAAGAAGTATTCATGAGGTGAGCACATGCAGAACGACCCATTGAACGATGCTATGTCGACCATCAAGAATGCGTCGATGGTAGGCAAGAACGAATGCATCATCAGGCCGTCCTCCAAACTGATCGGGCGCGTGCTCAAGGTCATGCAGGAGAACGGTTACATCAACCAGTTCGAGTTCGTAGAAGATGGAAAGGCCGGCGTCTTCAAAGTGAAGATCGAAGGCAGGATCAACAACTGCGGCGTCATCAAGCCCAGGTACTCCGTCAAGAAGGTGGACCTGGAACAGTGGGAGTCCCGTTATCTCCCCGCCCAGGACTTCGGCGTGCTGATACTCTCCACCACGGAGGGCGTCATAAGCCACGTCCAAGCCAGGGAGCTCGGTGTGGGCGGCAAGCTGTTGGCGTTCGTGTACTGAGGTGATTTGGATGGTAGTGACAGGGCATATCGAAGAGAAGATCGAGGTACCCAAGGGCGTCCAGGTCACCATGGCCGGTCAAAAGCTGACCGTCAAGGGACCCAACGGCACCCTGACCAGGGACTTCACCCATGAAAAGGTGAAGATGAAGGTGGACGGCGACCACGTGGAAGTGAGCTGCGAGATGCCACGCACCGCGGAAAAGGCGCTGGTGGGCACATACGGATCGCACGTGCGCAACATGTTCGGCGGAGTGACCCATGGCTGGGAGTACGAGATGAAGATCGTCTACTCGCACTTCCCCATCAAGGCGGCCCCCAAGGGGAACAAGTTCATCATAGAGAACTTCCTCGGGGAGAAGGCGCCTAGGCAGGCCAACATCATCGGGGACACGAAGGTCCAGGTCAAAGGGAACGAGGTCATCGCCACCGGGGCGGACCTGGAGTCCGTCTCGCAGACCGCGGCCAACATCGAAAGGGCCACCCGCATCAAGGGATTCGACCCCAGGGTGTTCCAGGACGGGATATACATCACTGAGAAGGCCAGGAGGGCGAAGTAATGGCTAAGAAGAAGAAGTTGGAACAGCTTTCCGACCTTCCATACTACAGGGAGGAGTACACCGAGCAGCTGGAGAAGATGGGCATCACCGACCTCCAGGAGCTCTTGGACGCGCTCCTCGTCGATGACAAGAAGAAGCAGATCGTGGACGAGCTCGACGGCGTCGGCAAGAAAGTGGCGGACCACTGGGCCGAGGTCATCGAGGAGTCCGGCGTCACCCCCACCGAGGCCAAGGAAGACAAGGCCGAGGTCGTGGAGACGGAGGCCGCCGTGGTCGAGGAGGGCGAATACGTCACCAAGCGCAAGCCCGAGCTCGACGACCAGACGAAGGCACTGCTGCTCAAGCGCGAGGAGATCGACTCCCGCCGCCCCCAGTTCCTTCGCCAGGAGTGGTTCCGGTACCAGAAGCTCGAGGGCAAGTGGAGGAAGCCGCGCGGCATACACAGCAAGATGCGCCGCCACTATGGCTACCGCCCGCCCATCGTGTCCATCGGGTACCGCGGCCCGGCCGAGGTCAGGGGCCTGCACCCCTCTGGATTCCAAGAGGTCATGGTCTTCAACGTCAGCCAATTGAACGGTATCGACCCCAAGGTCCAGGCCGTCCGCATCGGCGGAACCGTGGGGGCGAGGAAGAGGGGCGACATCATCGCCAAGGCGGACCAGGAAGGGATCCGCGTACTCAACAGATGAATTTGAACAGGAAGTGAAATAATGGATCTGAAGAACCAGAAGCGCATGGCGGCTGACATCCTCGGCTGTGGTCATTCCAGGGTTTGGATCGACCCGAACCAGATAGAGGACGTCGCGGACGCCATTACCCGTGCCGACATCAGGAAGGCGATCGAAGCCGGGTCCATCCGCGCCCTCCCCAAGACGGGGGTTTCCCGCGGCCGGGCGAGATACAGGCTCGCCCAGAAGAGCAAGGGCCGCCGGCGTGGACAGGGCAGCAGAAAGGGTACCGCTGGAGCGCGTACACCGAGGAAGCAGAGGTGGATACGGACCATCCGCCCCATCCGCGTCATGTTGCGCGAGCTGCGCGACACCGGGAAGATCTCGCGGAGCACTTACCGCGAGTTCTACCGGAAGTCGAAGGGCGGTATGTTCA
Source organism: Methanomassiliicoccaceae archaeon (assembly GCA_963827905.1). GTDB lineage: Archaea > Thermoplasmatota > Thermoplasmata > Methanomassiliicoccales > UBA472 > JACXTP01. The sequence continues at coordinate 13,189 of CAWHCB010000002.1, read as the reverse complement.
GGAGCAAGCGTCAGCTGATGCTTCACCTCAAGACCGAGGGACACCTTAAGGAGGTTAACTGATGGCCCATGGACCGCGATATAAGGTCCCGTTCCGGCGCCGCCGGGAGGGACGCACCGACTACAGACAGAGGGCCAGGTTGCTCCGGGGCCACGTGCCTCGGGCGGTGGTCCGTGTCACGCTGCGCAACGTCAGCGTACAGTTGATCGATTATGACCCCAAGGGCGACCGCGTGGTCGTCGTTGCCCACTCCCGCGAACTGGTGGAGATGGGTTGGGACCAGGCCACCGGTAACATCCCGGCCGCCTACCTGACCGGCTACCTGGCCGGCAAGAGGGCAAAGCAGAAGGGCTTGAGCAACGCCGTGCTGGACATCGGCCTGAGGGAGCCCACCAAGGGCTCTGGCGTCTTCGCCGCCCTGAAGGGCATGGTGGACGCCGGCCTGGAGATACCCCATGGCAAGGACGTGCTGCCCTCCAAGGAGAGGTTGATGGGGAAGCACATCGGCGACGATGTGGAAAAGATGGTTCAGAACGTAAAGACCCGCATGGAGGCGAACTGATATGGATTGGGTTCCGAAGACAAGGTTGGGCCGAATGGTGCTCAACGGAGAGATCACAACCATGAGCCAGGCCCTCGCCACGAAGCTCCCGCTTCGCGAGGCCGAGATCGTGGACATCCTTCTCCCAGACCTCAAGGACGAGGTCATCGACGTCAACATCGTGCAGAGGATGACCGACTCAGGCCGAAGGGTCAAGTTCCGTATCACAGTGGTGGTCGGCAACGGCGATGGCTTCGTCGGCATCGGTCGGTGCAAGGGAAAGGAGGTCGGGCCTTCCATACGAAAGGCCATCGACAACGCCAAGCTGCACATGATCGAGATCAAGCGCGGTTGCGGCTCCTGGGAATGTGGTTGCGGCACGCCCCACTCGTTGCCTTTCGAGGTCACGGGCAAGTCGGGCAGCGTCGAGGTCACCCTCAAGCCCGCCCCGCGCGGCATCACCCTGGCGGTCGGCGACGTGGCCAAGAGCATATGCTCCCTGGCCGGCGTCAAGGACTCCTGGGGCTTCGTGGGCGGACACACCAAGACCACCGTCAACTACGCCTACGCCACCTACAACGCGTTGAAGAAGACCTCCGAGTTCCGCGTCACCGAGGAGCAGTCCCAGAAGCTGAAGATAGTCTCTGGGCCGGTCATGGTGCACGTGGCGGAGCAACAGCTCGACGTCCCGCCCGCCCAGGAGGACTGAGCCCCATGGCCTATGCAGTGATCAGGGTCAGGGGACACTCCAAGGTGAACCACGACATCGAGGACACCATGCTCATGATGAAGCTGAACCGGGTGAACCACTGCGTCATACTGCCCGAGAACGACACCGTCAAGGGCATGCTGCAGAAGACCAAGGACTATGTCACCTATGGCGAGGTCTCCGAGCAGACCTTGGCCCGCATGGTGAAGTTCCGTGGCCGCCTGGTGGGCGACAAGGCCATCGACGACGAAGTGGTCAAGGAGAGGACGGAGTACAGCTCCATCCTCGCCCTGTCCAGGGCCGTCTGCGCCAACGAATATACATATGCCAAGATGAAGGACGTCAAGCCCCTCTTCCGCCTTACGCCTCCGCGCAAGGGGTATGAGGGAGTGAAGCGTTCCTTCCAGAACGGTGGTGCCCTGGGTTACCGCGGCGCCAAGATCAACGACCTCATCCAGAGGATGATGTGAAGGGGAGTATGGGATCATGGTAAGCAAGACCAATAAGTTCAGGGGATCCAGGACCCACGGCCGCGGCAAGAAGTCCGGTAGGGGCGCAGGCAAGCACGGCGGTACTGGAAACGCCGGCCTGCACAAGCACAAGGTCATGCACATGCTGAAGTACATGCCCGACCACTTCGGTCGGCACGGCTTCAAGAGGCCGCAGAAGATCGTCTGCGCCAAGGTCACCATGAACGTCAGCGACCTGGAGGAGAGACTGGAAGGACTGATGAAGGACGGTTACGCCGTCAAGGAAGGGAAGGCCGTAAAGGTCGACCTCACCAAGATGGGCGTGGACAAGCTCCTCGGGTCCGGCCAGATCTCCACCGCCGTCGATGTGATGGTGGTCCGATTGCACCGAGACGGCGAAGGAGAAGGTTGAAGAAGCTGGTGGGCATATCCTCACGCCATAACCTAGCAGGGGATGGAGATGGCGGAGGAGACGAAGAGCCGGCTTTATCGCTTTAAGCCGTACACCGACAGATTACCGGCAGTCAAGAAGCCGGAGGGCCACGTCCACTTCAGGACGAAGATGCTTTGGGTCGTTCTGATCCTGGTCCTCTATTTCTTCATGACGAACGTGTACATCTACGGTTTGGACCAGGAACAGACGGTCGACCTTTTTGCCCAGTACCGTGCCATTCTGGCCGGGGCCTCGGGCTCGCTGATGCAGCTCGGTATAGGTCCGATAGTCACTGCGTCCATCATCATGCAGCTCTTCGTCGGCGCCCAGATCATCAAGCTGGACCTGACCAACAAGGAAGACAAGGCGGTGTACCAGAGCTTCCAGAAGTTCCTGGTCATCATCATGATCATCGTAGAGGCCGTCCCCCAGGTGTTCGGTTACCTGGTGCCTTCCGGCTACCTTCGTGGACACACTGAACGGCAGTGGTGGGTGAAGGTTCATACGGCCTGAACCTAGCCCGCCTGATAATCGTCCTCCAGCTGTTCGCCGGTTCGTACATCGTGTTCCTAATGGACGAAGTGGTGTCCAAATGGGGCATAGGGAGCGGCATTTCGCTGTTCATCGCCGCGGGCGTAGCCCAGGCCTTGGTCACAGGTACCATCAACTGGGAGCCGGTGACGCCAGGCGACCCCATGAGCCTGCAGAATCCGCCCGCCGGTACCATCCCAAAAACGTTCTATATCATCCAAAATACGTCCGCAGGGGGACTGGTCAACGGAGGTTATGAACAGATAATGTTCGCGCCACCCAATCCTATGATCGCCCTCATCGGTACCATCATCATATTCATGTTCGTCGCGTACATCGAATCGGTGCGTATCGAGCTGCCATTGGCCCACGGCACGGCCAGAGGGGCTCGCGGCCGATACCCGATCAAGCTGTTGTACGCGTCCAACATCCCGGTCATCCTGATGGCGGCCTTGCTGGCCAACTTCCAGATGATCAGCCTGTTGCTCTACACCAACCCGACGTTGAGCCAGATACCGCTCATCGGTGGCAACCCGACATTGGGTTACTTCGTACCACCTTCCACCTATCCGCAGGGCGGTCTTGCCTGGTACGTATCATCCCCGCAGGGGGTGAGCAGTTGGCTGATGCCGATATTGGACCCAGCTACCTACGGGTATCTTGCGTACGACCATACCAACTTCGAGATCATGGTGCACGTCACCGTGTTCTTCTCGATCATGGTCATCGGTTCGATCCTGTTCGCCAAGTTCTGGATCATGACCACCAATATGGGCCCGGAGGCGGTGGCAAGGCAGATAGAGTCCAGCGGACTGCAGATACCTGGGTTCCGGCGTGATCCGCGCGTGCTCAAACGGGTGCTGGAGAGATATATCCCCGTGGTCACGGTCATCAGCGGTGCCACCGTCGGTGCTCTGGCGGCAGGGGCCGACCTGATAGGTACGGTGGGCAATGCCAGCGGTACCGGTGTGCTGCTGACCGTGGGCATCATGATCCAGTTCTACGAGGCCATAGGCAGGGAGCAGATGATGGAGATGCACCCAGTGCTGAGAGGCTTCTTCGGAGGCGAGTGATAGATGGCTGAGAAGGTCGCAGCACCGGCCAAGGCGGCACCGTCCGGGGGCGCCAAAACGCCTTCCGCCCCTCCGATGAACTGGAGCAATTTCCTCACCATCTTCATCTTCGGTATAGCGCTGATAGTCCTCTTCGACCAAGGGACCAGGACCGCACTGGGGACGGCTGTCGGCTATGTGCTGATGCCGCTCATCGGCTTCGATAACCAGTGGCCCATCCTCACCCTGCTCATCTGTGGCCTGCTCATGACCAGCCTCACCATCCTGGTGCGGCACTTCTTCACCGATTACGTCAAGCAGGCGGAGAACCAGAAGATCGTGGGCGCCTTCAACAAGGAGCTGCGCGACGCGCGCAAGAACAACAACACCTTCAAGATGAAGAAGCTCCTGGAGATGCAACCGCAGATCATGACCAAGTCCTTGGAACAGACCAAGACCCAGTTCAAGCTGCTCCCGGCGACCATGCTCGTGGTCATACCCATATTCGCCTGGCTGTCGGTGTTCGTCAACGACCTTCCGTCCACCGTGTTCTCCACGCCCTGGAACTTCAACGCCGAGCTGCCGCCGTCTACATCTTCCCAGTGTGGATATTCGTCTACACCACTGTGACCATCCCGTTCGGCCAGATCCTGGCCCGCATGTTGCGTTACTACTCGTTCAAGAAGCGCTTGGACAAGCTGGCGGCGCCGGTGGTATGAGGATCACCATCAGCGGACCCATCGGGTCCGGCAAGACCACGGTGTGCAATCTGCTTTCCGAGCGGACGGGCATGCCTTACGTGGTCTCGGGCCACATATTCAGGCAGATGGCGAAGGAGCACGGCCTCAGCCTGGCCGACTTCGGTCGTTTGGCAGAGAAGGAGCCTCGCTTCGACATCGAGCTCGATCAACGCATGGTCCGTTTGGCCGAGGAGAAGGAGGACATAATTCTAGAGGGCCGTCTGGTGGCGCAGATGCTCACCCGGCACCACATACCCGCCCTGCGCGTCTATCTGGACGCCTCGCTCGATGTTCGGGTGGACCGAGTGGTCGAACGGGAGGGAAAGGACAGGGAGCAGGCCCGCGAGGAACTCATGGAAAGGGAGGCGTCCGAGGCCACTCGCTATCAGCGCTACTACGGCATCGATATTAGGGACCGAGGCGTATACGACCTCATCATCGACACCGGCGAACTCCGTCCCGAGCAGATCGTGGACAGGATAGTCGCCGCTGCGGGGCTGTGAGATGCCAAGGCTCATAAGGGACAAGGCCCCCCGGACCTCCGGGAGGGGAAAGGCACCGGAGGAGCGCTCCATCGAAGAGCTGCTCCAGGCTGGCGTATTGGTCTTGGACAAGATGCAGGGGCCGACCTCGCACCAGGCCACCGCTTGGGTGCGGGACGTCCTGCAGGTGGACCGGATCGGTCACGGCGGCACCCTCGACCCGAACGTGAGCGGCGTCCTGCCCATCGCGCTCGGCCGCGCCACCCGACTGACGGACCTGGTGCTCCGTTCCGACAAGCAATACGTCTGTCATATGAAGCTGCACCGCGACCGTCCCGAGGCCAAGGTGCGCGAGGTCTTGGGCACGTTCGTGGGCGACATCTATCAGGTGCCGCCGGTGCGCGCCGCCGTGAAGAGGCAGATGCGTGTGCGCAAGGTCCGCTCCATCGATATCCTTGAGGTGGGGGGGCGGGAGGTGCTCTTCCGGGTCGATTGCGACGCCGGGACCTACATCCGCACACTATGCGTCGACGTCGGCGAAGCCTTGGGCGTGGGGGCCAACATGGCCGCTCTGCGCCGTACCCGCTCCGGTTCCATGGTGGAAGGTCAGGCGGTCACGCTGCAAGACCTCACCGACGCGGTGGTGCGATGGAAGGAAGGCGACCCGACCTGGCTCCGCTCCATGCTCATCCCGATGGAAGTGTTGCTGGAACCTCTCCCCCATGTCATAATGAAGGACAGCGCCGTGGACGCGGTGTGCCACGGGGCGGACCTGGCCTGCCCCGGGGTGGTGGAGCTCGACGAAAGCATCGCCAAGGGAGCCACCGTGGCCATGATGACGCTCAAAGGGGAAGCGGTCGGTCTGGGCATAGCCGCGTCAGCCGCGGTGGACATGCTGAAGGCCACCGATGGGCTGGCCGTACGCACCCAGCGGGTGCTGATGCCCCCGGGGACCTATGCCAAGGGCTGGACCCTCAGACAGAAGCCGGCCTGAGCTCATCGTAGGTGGCTGCCAGCGGGATGAAGGCCAGGACCAGCACTGCGATGTTTACCAGCACGTTGATGGTCACACCATGATACGCAGAGAACCCGGTGTCGATGGCGAACCAAGCCAGAACACCGAACGCGATCGCCCGCCAGGACCACGGTTCTTTTTTGGCGAAGGGCCCGCGGACCACGAAGTAAGCACGATGCCCCATCCCACCATGGTCGCCCCCCAAACTCCGTATGCCCAGGCCTGGAAGTCCTCTCTGCCTCGGTAAGGCCATCTTCGAAGAAAGCGTCGTCGATAGGGCCGGAGAGCGCGGAGAAAACGTCCAAGCCGATGAGGAAGGCCATGAACAGGCCGAGGGCGATGACGAGGATGCATACCCCTTGCAGCCACCTTTGCCAGAATTGGAACGAGGGCATGGATGATGGAGCACTTTCCCGCTTAAGAGAATTGTCTCAATAATTCAGGAGGCACTGCTGACCGGCGCTGGGTACCGGGCAGGCATCGATGCCCAGCTTCTGGCGTATCTCCCCCGCCAGTTCCGAGGCGTACCCATGCTCCACATACACCATGCGAGGCGAACAGGCCTTCACGAAGGCCAATAGCTCATCGTGGTCCGCATGGTCGGAGATGGCGAACTGCTCGTCCACATATCCCCGCTTGTTCCCGTTCGCCGCCCAACCGCTCACGCTCGCCTTGCGGAACCGTCGCCCCTTGCGGTTCGCCGTCATGATCTCCTCGGTCATGCCATTGCCGTGCGCCCCGATGAGGACGCAAGGGGAGCTGACGTCCCCGGGACTGTGCTCCCGGATCTCCAGGTCCAGGCCGCAGCGCTGCAGCAGCCGGCTGCTCTCGGAGATCGTGCCGTGCACCCGAGGCTCCAGGTCGCGCAGGGCATGTATCAGCTCGTGCGTCTTGCCGAGGTTGGAGGAGGTGAAGAGAGCGACTGAGAATCCTTGTGACAAAGAGTCCTCGATCCAGTCCGTCATCACCTTGAAGATGCGGTCCGTGGGCGGGAAGACGTACTGGGGCTTGCCGAAGGTGGCCTCGGTCAGCAGCACGTCCACCTTGACCGGGCGGGCGCCCTTGATGCGGAACCGGTCCCTCGGGGAGAAGTCGCCGGTATAGAGCACCTTCTGCCCCTCGACGTCCATCTCGAACATCACCGAGCCGGTCACATGGCCGGCGTCGTGCAGGCGCACCCTGTCGCAATGCTCCGCCTCGATGGCCCGGCCCTTGATCTCGGAGATGAAGCGCCTGGTGAACTCGGATGCGACGATGCGGTTAGGTCCCTTGCGCTCGAAGGAGCTGGGGATGTGGTCGGAATGGGCGTGGGAGGTGCAGCAGACCGTGCCGGCCGGTACCTTCTTGGTGGACAGGCTGCGCGGGTCGAGATGGAAGTTGAGGCCAGCGCCGCTCACCTCGATGCCGTTGCCGCACCTGACGCTGAGCGCACCCCCTTCCATATCCGAGCCTATGCAAGGGCGAATATAGAACATTTATCCTGGCATCATCGTAAGTTTTAGTATGCTGGCTCACTTTCGGGAAACCCCCACCTACACCCCTTTATACCCTCAAGACAAGGCATATCCGGTGAGGGCCAATGGAATACACATACCTAGAGACGGAGGAGCACTCCCGCATCGGGCTGGGCGCCAGCGCCGCCCGGTACCGGTCCCTGGTCACGTCCATACCGCCAGTGGACGCATTGCTGCGCGGATTGGAGCCGGGGACCATCACGTTCATCGACAGCTCCGACCGGCTGGTCTTCGAACTGGTCAACCTGTTCTGCTTCAACGCGGTGAACGAGCTGCACGAGGAGGTGCTGTGGATCGACGGAGGGAACTCGGTGAACCCGTACGAGCTGAGCGCCATCTGCAAGCGCTACCGCGTGCCGCCGGAGGAGGTGCTGCACAACATCACTGTGTCCAGAGCGTTCACCGCCTACCAGATGTCCACCCTCATCGAGGACATGCTGGACCCCGAGGTGGACCGCATCCGCACCGGCCTGGTGGTGGTCTCCTGCTTCCCTGACCTGTTCCAGGACGCGGACATGAACTGGACCGAGTCGCTGCAGCTGATGCGCCGCGCCATGGAGAAGCTGCGCACCCTGACCGAGGAGCGGTCGCTCATCACCATCATCACCAACTATGGCCAGGCCAAGCCCATGTCCCGCAAGGGCCTGCGCTCCCTGCTGTACGACAGCGCGGACCGCGTGGTCCGCATCGACGGCAAGGGGGTGTCGGTGCGCATCACCCTGCCCAAGGAGGGGGAGGGCATGCTGTACCGGCCGGTGGTGCGCAACCAGACCACCCTGGACGAGTTCCAGGTATGATCGGACGGAGTTGGATCGATGGTCGCATCCCATAAATAATGCCGATGGCGTAGAATCCATCAAGGGATACCATGGCGGACGCTCTAAGGGACGAGCTGGCGAAGCTCATCGACCTGGCCGAGAGAGGAGCGGGTCGAGGCCAGAGAGATATCGCCGGAGGATGTGACGGTGGCCGACTGGGTGCGTTACAAGTGCGCCTGGGGCTGCAAGGGTTACGGGAAACACCTTTGCTGTCCTCCGTACGCTCCCTCGCCCGAGGAGACCCGGCGAATCCTCGCCGAGTACCGCGTCGGCCTCCTGCTGCGCTTCGAAGGCGTGCCAGGCATGAAAGGGATCGACCCGGACCGGATCCCAGAGGACTTCCACCCCATGTACAAGGACCTGATCCTCTGGGTGCATGACACCCTGTACATGCTGGAGAAGACCGCCTTCTATGACGGCTTCTACAAGGCCATCGGCTTCGGGGCGTACCCGTGCATCTATTGCGACCACTGCGTGGCCGAGGAGTCGTCCGGCCCGGTGGACCGGAGCATGAAGCGAAATTGCAGGCACATGGACAAGGTGCGACCAAGTATGGAGGCGGCGGGCATGGACGTCTTCGCCACCGCCCGCAAGGCAGGATGGGACATCGAGACCATACCCTGCAAGGACCTGGAGTACGGCAAGATAGTTCATTCCAATATCATCTCGTATGCCCTGTTGCTGATCGACTGACCGGGTGGTCTCGGTTGAGCATCACTTGACGTACCAACCCCTATTTCTGCACCGTAAAAAAATAAGCACCCGCCCAGGGTCGATCATGCCTGGGCTGGCGTTGCGGTGGGATTTGATGCCGTATCCTTCTTGCTGTTTTTGCGCATAAAGAGCTTGACGACCTCATCGATGAGCAGAAGGCCGATGGCGAATCCGATGCAGAGCAGCCACTGTCCACCATCAAGCGAGGTCAGACCTAGGCCCGATTGCAGGAAGTTCAGTTCGGTCGGGAGGATGATGAGGAGCAGCGCCAAACCATATAGCATCAACTGATGTCGGTCGTTCAGTACATCTCGGTTCAATGCACTTTTTGTCTCACTGCGGCAGCTAAGACCACGGGAGATGCAGAACAGAGAGAAGACGACGAACGCCATGGTCAAGCCTACCGTCATTCCATCTGAATCCTCCATATAAGCTGCGAGGAACAGAGTTCCAGCCGCGGTGAGGATCCCGATGAACACTACGCGCATCCATTGCTTGAGGTTGAGGATAGGTTGTATGAGCGGACGTGGTTTACGCTCCATTAGTCCGGGCTCAGGCTTATCGAAGGCCAGCGCGATGGCTACGGGCATTTGGATCAGGAAGTTGATCCACAGGACGACGCCCGGTGTAAATGGCACACCACCAGTGATAAGTAAGAGAGCTGCACCGAGGTAGGCAATGATGTATGCTACCAGTGACGTCATTTGGAAGCGAACGAAATTGAACAGGGTGCCGTAGATCCCCCGTCCGAACTCCACTGCCTTGACGATCGTGGCAAAGTTGTCATCGGTCAGGATCATCACTGCGGCTCCCTTGGATACCTCAGTGCCTGTGATGCCCATCGCTACGCCGATGTCGGCCTTCTTGAGTGCCGGGGCATCGTTGACGCCATCGCCGGTCATGGCAACGATGTTCTGCTGCCGTTGCAGAAGATCGACGAGACGGATCTTGTCCTCGGGCGTTACTCTGGCCACTATGCCGATTTCGGGGAGTTCTTTCATGAGCTCCTCATCGTTCATGCTGGCGAACTGCGCCCCAGTGATCGCCTTGCCTTTTATGCCAAGCTCATGCCCTATTGCCGCTGCGGTGGCGGCATGGTCACCGGTTATCATACGCACCTGGATACCGGCGCTATGGCATTTGGTGATGGCATCTTTGGCCTCAGGGCGAGGCGGGTCCACGATGCCCACCATGGCCAGCAAGGTGAGGTCCTTCACATGGTCGAGTAGGTTGGCCTTAGGGTCGAAGGTCTGTGGATCGAAGTCACGACGTGCGACGACCATCACCCGTTCGCCGGCCTGGCCCATGCGGTCGTTCTCCTTTAATGCCAAGGGACGGTTCTCATCGGTGATTGGTATCAGCTCTCCTCCTGGCATCCAAAATGAGCTACCTCGGGATATTAGCACGTCCGGCGCGCCTTTGACGAAACAGCGCACCACTGGCTTGCCATGCTCATCGGTCATATTGTGGAACGTGGCCATGAACTTATATTCGGCATCGAACGGAACCTCCGCCACACGAGGATACATATCTCGGGCACCGTCCACGCTGATACCGCCTTTCTCCGCCAGAACGATAAGTGCGCCCTCGGTAGGGTCACCGATCAGGGTACCGTTATCGAGACGGGCATCAGCACATAACGCCATGGGCAGTAGGATCGGGTCGAGCTCAAATCTGGCGCCACCGGCGCTCAATAGCTTGCCTTCCGTACTATAGGACAGAGTGCTCTTTTGCCAGGGTTGTTGTCCTGCCTGACCTTTGGAGAGCTCCATTGCTCCCTCCGTTCCATAGCCTTCACCGGTCACCAGGAAGCGATTCTGGCCAGGGATGGTGAACTCCCGTGCGGTCATCTTGTTGAGCGTCAGGGTGCCGGTCTTGTCAGAGCAGATGGCCGAGACCGAGCCCAGCGTCTCAACTGACGGTAGCCGCTTAACGATGGCACCCAGGCTGGCCAGCGCACGCGTCCCCATAGAGTACATCGTGGTCACGACAGCAGGCAGGCCGGTAGGGATGGCCGCGATCGCCAGCGCGATTCCGGCAATGAAGATCGTATCTAAGGGATCTCCCCGGTTCAGACCCATGATCACCATGAGGGCAAATGCTACACCGGCCAGACCAGCTATGATCATGGTCAGCTTGTCAAGCTGCTTCTGCAACGGTGTCTTTTCGGACTTGGTCTTATTGAGCATGTCGGCGATGTGCCCCATCTCGGTGCCCATTCCGGTTGTGGTCACGATCATCTCGGCACGACCGCGGGTCACCGATGTGTTCATGAAGGCCATGTTATGGCGATCGCCCAGGGGTACTTCGGCCTCTGTTATCGCCCCGGTCTCTTTTGTTGAGGCGATGCTCTCGCCAGTCAGAGCGGCCTCTTCGATCTCGAGGTTCGCCGCGACGAACACACGCCCATCGGCCGGAACACTGTTGCCCGCCTCCATCAGCACGACGTCACCTGGCACCAGCCCCTCCGCCTCGATCTCGATGGCCTGTCCATCGCGGCGTACGCGGGCGATGTTCTTCATCATCTTCTGGAGCGCGGCCAAGCTGGCCTCAGCCTTGGATTCACCCCGCAGCCCCAATATTGCGTTAAAGACTGTCAGACCCAGTAATACCACGGTCGTGCCCCACTCCCCAGTTACCACCAGACTGGCCAAAGCGGCGAATACCAAAATGATCTGCATGAAGTCCTGGTACTGGCGTAAAAACGCCTTCCAACCTGGCTCCTTCTTCTTAGCGGCCAGAATATTGGGGCCATATTGTTGCAGTCGCTTTTTCGCCTCGTCCGAGCTCAGACCTTTCGCCGGATCGACCGTCAGTTGCTGGGCGACTGCATCCGTGGTCATTGAATACCATTTGGGCTTTTGATCTACCGGATTTGCCATGTTTTCGCCTCTTCGTCAATATTTTTCAGGGATCCAGCGGAAGGGATGGTTCGGTTCTACATAGTTGCCCTTCTGCTTGCGTTTGGGGAGTTTAACTTTCTTATGAGGGATTTCCTCATAGGGGACCAGACTTAACAGATGGGTTATGCAGTTTAACCGCCCGCGCCGTTGGTCATGCGAATCCACGACGTACCAAGGTGATTCGGGGGTATCTGTGGCTGCAAACATAGCATCACGAGCCCGAGAGTAGTCATACCAGCGGCGATGGCTCTCAAGGTCCATCGGGCTAAGCTTCCAGATCTTACGGTAGTCGGTCATGCGTTCCTCGAAGCGCTGGGTCTGGTCTTCCATGGTCTCCTCCAGCCAATACTTCACCAGGATGACCCCGGAAGCAATGATCGCGTGTTCGATGGCAGGCGTCCATTTCAGGAAATTTTCCACCTGTTCCTCGGTTGCGAATCCCATCACCCGTTCTACGCCGGCCCGATTGTACCAGCTTCGGTCAAAGACCACCACTTCACCAGCCGCCGGCAAATGCGGAATATAGCGTTGGAAATACATCTGGGATTTCTCCCGATCAGTGGGTGCAGGCAGAGCCACCAATCGGAAGATACGAGGACTTGTGCGCTCGGTGATACGTTTGATGACGCCACCCTTGCCGGCTGCGTCTCGACCTTCAAAGAGCACGCAGACCTTGGCACCTGTGGCCTTCACCCACTCCTGCATCTTGACGAGCTCGATCTGGAGTTTCTCAAGCTCTTTTTCAAATTCTTTGCGGCTCATTTTCGGCTTTAATTCCGCTACTGCATCGGGAGCCTTACCGTCAGATACCGCAGGAACATCATCCTGCGCCTCGGCAATGATATTTCCATGGCGCTTCGATTTCTTCTTGCCTTGATTTTTCGCCATTCTCATTCCACCTATTGTTTGTTCATCGAATTTATTGACATAGTGTTCATTGCCAGAATGAGCGATGGCGTCTTTCTTGCTCGAATCACCTATCTTGCATCCGCAAGCAAGTTTTTTAGCTGCCTTTTTTTTCGCTGCCATTAGCAAACCCCTTAAGCATAATTATCTATCACTTTTCCATTGGCACCCAGAATAGGAGGAGTTGTGGCAAATCGATCAATATTCGAATAATAAATCAAGTAATATATTTGCATTGCTGTAATTGAATGAATAATTAAATACTTTAATAATTACTAGAAATAAATATCGTTGTTATCAAAGCATCGACCTGAGATATCTGGAAGATGCTGACTGATCGAACATCAGCGTAAAATCGGGG
>CAWHCB010000001.1:0-262893 GCA_963827905.1 Methanomassiliicoccaceae archaeon | reverse complement strand
TGATCTTGGGGTATTGCACCTTCTTACCGATATTCTCCAAAGCCACGGAGGCAAGCTGTTCCGGGGTTGTCGCACTGTAAGACAATCTTACCCCAATATTATCTCGGACCAAATGATATGCGACGTTAACTTCCTGCTCCCAATGCTTTTCTATTGGGAAGAATAGGAAGGGGACGTTCAATGCCTGCAATTCCATGGTGGTAGACCCGCCACCAGAGGTGATGACCAGGTCCGCTGCGGCCATAATGTCCGAAGAGATCGGGGACCATATTCCTCACCTCCATCCCATCCACCGGGTCGAGATATCCCGAGGGCACTCTCGGGCCTTGTACAATGACCATTTTCAGATCAGGCATGGTTTTTTTCATGATCTTAAAAGCGTCTGCAGACTTCTTCAGCAGGGGGGCGCCTATCGCGGTCCCACCTATGGTGACGATGATCTAAAGGTTCCTTACCATAGCCTAGCTTCCTGCGTATCTCCTGTTTATCGCCAAGCAGCAAAGGGTTGAATGCCAAGCTGTACCCAACCACGGTACCATATCTTTGTATCGTCTCTCTTTTCGTAGGGAGGAAAGGGCCCAATTTTTCATCGTAGGTGTGGTCCACCTCACCGATGAACAACGTCCCCTCCTTTCCAAAGGACGATTTCATATGATCGTGGCTCCACTTCTGGAACATATAGAAAGAAAGAGGGTGGTTGCGAGTGTCTGGGGTCCAATGAGAACCAACGAAATCGAGGATGAGGAGGAAGGGTTTGATCTTTAACTTCTTATGTGCGTAGGAACAATAGAGGTCATACGTCTCGTCTCCAAAGATCATATCGACATTCTCCCTTTCGGCGATGCCATTTATTATCGCCACTCGTTCTGGGAATGTCTTATACCAGGCAAAGAACCATGGATCGACTCAATGAATAATCGCCAGCCAACTCATCGCCCATGTCGTTCGTTCCATTGTTGATCTTTTCCAGGTCCGGGAAGACAGATTCACCCACCCCTCTGAGATATTCCGATGCCGGCGGATCGGCCAACCAGAGGATCTCGACATCCTTATCGGACTTCCGCAATTCCTTTGCGATCGAAATATCTCTGGTAACATGCCCCAATCCTAGCGAACCGCTGACAAATAGTATCTTATGATGCCCCAACAGAATCCCCACCTTTTTTAATGATTATAAAATAACATATTTATTACATATAAATTTGTAATTATTTTGGCAATAATTATGACAGTGGGATGTCATCCGTCAAATTCTTAATAGTTTAATTATCCCCGAATTGCCTATCATTTAAGCAATGGAGAATGAGGACAAGGTCGTAGCATCGCTTTCGATCTCCGATAGAGGTCCCATCCATTGGGCCGGAACGAGCTATCTGTCCGGATCCTCAACGTCATGATGGACGAGCTAGGCGTTGCCGAGGCCATCTCCTCATTGAAACCTAGGATGATCTATTCTGGACGGGCTTTGGCTCGGAATCTAGCTTCCCGTTTCAATCTCACCGGGGACATGGAGATGATCGCCTCCGTCCCCTTCTGCGTCCGGACCCTGACCTGGGGCGGAAGAGGGAAGAGCACTCTTACCTATTACGAACGGGGAGCGGTGATCCAGATCGCCACATGTCCGGTAAGTCACGGGCGCCCGGAGATGTGCATAGTCTACTCCCACTATGTGGGGGAAGGGGCATGCGACGAGATAAATCCGAATTATGAGTTGATCTATACTCATCACCTTATCCAAGGTGATCCATCCTGCATCGGAATCTGCCGAAGGAAGGGAGAACCGAGGGGACGACGCCGAGCATTTGGGGAGGAAATTGCGGGCCGTCACGACCTTCGATATCGACGATAAAGAGATGGACGCCCTTTCATTCAACGTTGAGGTCCACGGCATTGCCATATTCGTGGAGAGCTTTATCGGCCATTCCTCGCAGGAGCGGGTCCAGGAGCTATTATTCCCCGTATTCCAGGAGGTGGGTCAGGAGGCAGGTCGCAGATTACTGAAGAAGGATAGTGGGCAACTCCAAACCATCGACCCTCAGATACTGCTCATGACATGGGGGGAGATGTTAGGCCATGAGATAGAGCTGAAAGGGGACGGAATGTATTGGAACTCATGATATCCAATTGCATGTGCTCCTCGTCCCAAATGCTGGTCTGCACTCTAATAAAAGCGACGCTCGGCTCTATGCTGTCGGTCGTATGTCCAGAGGCCTCGATCAGTTTCACCAAGGCCAAGGAGGTATCTCTGGGGCCATGTACGATCGTATGTCATAGAAGGGTGCCACGGAGCGAGGCATATGATGACCCTCTGAAGTTGCTCAAATTTCGTTTGGTCAAGGGAGAGATCTCTGAGGATGAGTATCGGAGTAAGAGAGAATTATTGCTGGAGAGATAGTTATTAGATGGTCGGTCTCGTCCCCCGAATAACGACCTGCTCACTGGCACCAAGATATGGTCTGAGGAATAGTTATTTCCCGATTGAGGTGCCATCCACACCTATCGAGTAAAGAGGTGATGTCGTGCCCACAAAAGGAGCAGAGAGAACGGACCCACACATGGATTCGCTCTGGGAATGGTGGGTGACCACCACCCAAGCTCTGGTCGACACCATCGGTCCTGAGAGGGCTTTGGTCGCCCTTCTCCCTACTACCGGAACTCCAACTCAGCTGCGATGCATATCTTGAAGGACTATTTCCACGACATTATTGATGATCCAGACGTTGCGGCAAGGGTCACAGATTTTGTAGCGAGAGCTTGGCTAGGGGTGGACATCAAAATGTCGGCCTCCGAAGACGGATATGAAGACGAAATGCTGAACTGCAAGACCAAGGGCGAATGCCCAGTGATATGTCAATTATGCTGCAAGGAATCGATCCACTTTGGATGGGGACTGTGGGACATTGCTGCCAATGCGCACATCGAGAAGAGCCTGTCCAAGGGTGACGATCATTGTCACAAATTGATCCGAGTAAGAGACAGAGAAGGAACTGAAGGGGAGAAGAGGTCGGTCAGACCCATCGAGATCGACCCAGAGGAGCTGACAAGCTTCAGCAGACAGTACGTGGCAGAGACCTGGGTTATGACCACCAGAGCATGCCTGGACACCTTAGGCTCTGAGGCGTCCTTGGCGAAACTTCGCATGTACATGAGGCATTCCGGTTTGGTCTATGGTATGCAAACAGTAGAGAGCCGCATGGACGCTCCAAAGGACGTGGAGTTCCTCGGCGAGATGATAGGCGTCATCAACGATAGCCACTTGCGCAAGGGGAAGAGGATTTGCGCCAATGAGATGGTCGAGGAGGAAGTGGTGGAATGTCCCTTCGCCCAAGCACCTCCCGAGGTGTGCTTGCAGTACGAGGCCTTCTTCCGGGGCATATGCGAGGCGGTGAATCCGGAATATCAGTTCGTTTATGATCGAATGATGACAAAGGGGGATGACACCTGTCATTGGACGATCAGGAAGAAAGGGGAACATTTCTACGAGATTCCGAATGATGAAGCAACCGATGACCCAGTTAAAATGTTGGCCAAACGTTATGTCAATGGGGAGATCTCAGATGAGGATTTCGACAGGAAGATGGAAAAGCTAAAGAAGCATGGATTGGTCAAATGATGATAAGTTGGTGCGTTAACTATATTTAGAATACAAAATAAAATAATTATTAACCCTACTTGGATATCATTTCCTTCAGCTCTTCATATTCATCCTTTGTGATCTCTCCCTTGACCAATCTCCATTTCAGATGACGCATCATCTCCTCAGACTCTGATTTCTGAGACGCGATAGCCGACAATCCCCTCTTCATACCTCTTTTACTCATGACCCAAGCGCACTCTTTGCTCCCATCCGTCATCATCTTGGTGTAACAAAAATTAACGTCTGGATCCAAAGCTTTGCACACCCCATCCATCATCATTTCGAATTGTTTACATAGGGCTTTGGGCGCATCCTTGAATGGGCAATTCTGCACTTGTCCATGTATCTCATCATCAATCTCAGTGAAATCTCCTTTCTGTCCAAGGGCATCCTGTATGACCGAGATCGCTCTTTGGAGATCTCTCACGTCCCCCTGCGTCAAATTCAATTTATCGAGGAGCCACTTGCCATTGGTATGGCCCAGTTCCCTCATATGTGGCTTGAGCAAGTCCAGTGTTTTTTCATAGCCGAATATCTCGAGAAACCCTTTAGTCGTCCAGATCCACGTTTCACCACATGCATGACTTCGTAAAAAGAGCATTTCATCTTGAGGCAGGTCCAGTTTCGCGGATCTCTTCACATGTTTGCCCAGGTCCTCGACATCCCCCCGGAGACCTTTTTTTCTTACGATCCATCGACAATACGGGTCCCCATTGGTTTCATAATGGGTAGGGATGAATTCATAATCGGGATTGCATACCTCGCATATCCCTTCGCACACCCCCCCAGATATTGCCACGCAAAGCTCTGGCGGACCATTTTTCATTACGCATCCAGATGATTGCCCTATAGCCCCCCTCTCAAAGATCTCGAGGGTCATCTCGCCACTCATTGTCAATCCAGAGTCTGCCCAGCACAAGGGAATGGCTACATGTTCCGCATCATTTCCTTGAAGATCCAATCTTTTCCGTGCATTGCATGCGATGGCCATCCCACCATGCCTCGAATGAGGCTTGACCACGCGAATGGCCCGATCCACGTCAGAACTTTTAATGAGAGCTTGGAAGCAAGCGATGTGTCCATTTGCCAATATGCTGTCACGCAATGTGCCAACATCGTCTGGGGACAGGACGGGTTCCTTAGGATCACTCATTTTAAAAATAATATTAGGTCCAATCTATTATATAAGCGAGGATAGGCGCCATTGACGAATGCACCCAGGTCAATTCAGATCATCAGGCAATAGTGGTCAAATGGGAACTCATGAGACAAATGAGGTTCGGGGAAACCAAGGAACTTGAAAAGGCAGCTAGAGCTCATCCCCATCTCTTGTACAGATGGTGCTCGATGCCCAATTGGTCCATGATCTTCCCCACCACGAAGTCCACCATGTCCTGCACCGTCTGTGGCTGGTGATAGAACCCCGGGCTCGCCGGCAGTATGGTCGCTCCCGCCCGGCTCAAGCGCAGCTCGTTCTCGATCATGATGGCGCTCAGCGGCGTCTCCCGCGGCACGATGATGAGCTTCCTCCCCTCCTTCATGCACACCGCCGCCGCCCTGGTGATCAAGGTGTCGGCCACCCCGGAGGCGATCTTCCCCAACGTCGACTCGGAGCAGGGGCAGATGACCATGGCGTCGAACTTATAACTGCCCGATGCTATCGGTGCGAAGAGGTCGCCGTCCTGGTACACCGCGTCCGCCATGGCCTCCACCGCCTGCAGCGAGGCACCGGTCTCGTGGGCCAGAAGTCGCTTGGCCATGTCCGACATGACCAACACCTTCTCCGACGGCAAGGCCTCCAACAGGCGCAGCCCGTAAGGCATCCCGGAGGAACCGGTCATGGCGACGACGTATCTCATCGGCCTGCGAAGACAGGCGCCGGTATATGAACGCTATGGCCGAGCCACATGGGCCAGCGTCATGGGAAACCGTTATATATGAGCACCATATTAGAGGGCGACAGCGTGCCATTGGACAATATAAAAGTGGTAATGCTGGAAGAGGATTGATCGATATGGTTACAGTCTATGACGTGCCCTCTGAGAAGCTGATCGCGAAGGCCGCGGGGAAGCTGAAGGAGATAAATGGCATCACCCCGCCCGAATGGGCGGACTTCGTAAAGACCGGAAGGCACACTGAGAAGGCCCCCACCCAGGTTGACTGGTGGTACACCAGGGCCGCCTCCGTGCTCAGGAAGGTCTACACCAAGGGTCCCATCGGGACCTCCAGGCTGGCCGCCGAGTACGGTGGTTTCGCTGACCGCGGTTCCCGTCCGAACCACGCCGTCAAGGGAAGCCGCTCCATCGCGCGCAAATGCCTGATGCAGCTCGAGTCCTCCGGCCTGGTGGCCAAGGACAAGAACAACGGCCGCATCGTCACCGCCAAGGGCCAGGCCCTTCTGGACGCTGCTGCCAAAGAAGTGATGGACGAGAGCAAGTAAAGGAGGGATGGATCGTGGAGGACGACGAACTGGAGATGCTTCGCCGCAAGAAGATGCAAGACCTCCAGCAGCAGCAGGGCCAGGCCGTGATGGCGCAGGAACAGGAGCGCCAGTACGAGGCACAGAAGCAAGCCATCCTCCGACAGATCCTCACCCCCGAGGCGCGCGACCGTCTGGCCAACGTGAAGATGGCCTACCCGGACGTGGCGCGCATGGTAGAGGACCAGCTCATACGGCTCGCGCAGGCGGGGCAGATCACCAAGCCCCTGGACGAGCCGACCCTGAAGCAGATCCTTAGGAAGGTCGCCCCGCAGAAGAGGGAGATCAGCATTGAGAGGGTATGATTATTATGTCACGCAACAAGCCGACAGCGATGAAGAGACGTTTGATGAAGAAGGTCAACCAGAACCGCCGTGTCCCAGCCTGGGTCATGATGCGGACCAACCGCACCTTCGTGCGCCACCCGCACCGCCGCAACTGGAGATCCAGCAACCTGAAGGAGTGAGCAGAAATGGCTGAAGAGAAGGAAACAATGGTCATCTACAACGTGCCGCTCCGCAAGGCCAAGACCGTAGCCTATACGCATAGGGCCGAGAAGGCCGTCAAGGTGGTCCGTGAGTACGTCATGAGGCACACCAAGTCCACTGAGGACAAGATCTGGATCGATGGTAAGGTCAACGAGGCCCTGTGGTCCCGCAGCATCCAGAAGCCCCCGACCCACATCAAGCTCAAGGTGGTCAAGTTCGAGGATGGCCTGGTCGAGGTCTCCCTTCCGGAAGAGCAATGATCGGTGCTACCGGCATGCTTAAACTCTCATCCTACAACGGCGTGGAGTTCCTTGGGGTCTATTGTCGTGCGAACGAGGAGTTCGCCCTCGTCCCCAACGATGCCTCCATCGACCTGATCGAGGACCTCAAGGAGGCCTTGGGCGTGGAGGTGGAGCATTCCACCATCGCCGGCACCAACCTGAACGGTGCGTTGCTGGCCATGAACTCCTACGGGGCGGTGGTCACCTCGATGGCCACCAACGCCGAGGTGGAACGCCTTTCCAAGCACATCACGGTCGCCCGCCTGGACGACCGTCTGAACGCCGCGGGCAACAACATCCTGGTCAACGACAAGGGCGCCGTGATCAATCCGGAGATGCATCCCGATTCGTTCCGCCTCATCGAGGAGGTCCTTCAGGTCGAGGCGGTCCAGATGTCGGTGGCCGGTCACAAGACCGTGGGTTCGGTCTGCGTGGCCACCAACAAGGGCGTGCTCTGTCATCCCGAGACCAAACGGGACGATGTGGAGACGCTGCGCTCCATCTTCAAGGTGCCCTGCGCCATCGGTACCCTGAACTATGGGTCGCCCATGGTCGGCGCGGGCATATTGGCCAATTCCAAGGGAGGCGTGGTCGGTTACCGTTCCACGCCCATAGAGCTCGGCAGGACCGAGGACGCGCTGGAACTGTTACTAAGCGTCAAGGGGAGAAGACCCAGTATTCCATCTTCTCCGGGAGCTCGTCCCGGTGGAACTCCACTTCGTTGCCGACGCGGATCACCCGGTCCTCAGGCAGTCCCTTCAGGAACGGCTCCACCCCTTGGATGGAGAGCGAGAGGCCCCCGATGCGGAAGTGCATGGGCACGGCGATGCGCGGCCTGACCTTTTCGATGAGGCGTTTGGCGCCCTCGGCGTCCAGCGTGAACACCCCGCCCACCGGTACGAACAGGACGTCGACCTCGCCCAACCTCTCCACCATCTCGTCCGTGAGCACATGGCCCAGGTCGCCGCAATGGCAGAAACTTAACCCATCCAGTATGAACTTGAAGACCACGATCTTGCCCCGCTTGGCGCCCTGCTCCTGGTCATGGAAGGCGGATATGCCATGGATCGGCACCCCCCTCTCGATCCTGTCGCCCGGGTCTCGAACGATGGTGTAATCGCCCTTCACCATCCGGGTGCAGTTGTGATCGAAATGGTCGTGGCTCACCAGCACCAGGTCCGCCTTCAAGATCGGTGGCTTGATGCCGATGGACTTGCCATCGTGCGGGTCGGTGACGACCACGGCACCGTCCCTGACCTCGAAGCAAGAATGCCCATGCCAGATGATCCTCATGCCGTTCCCCTGATCTCCGATGGCTCGAACTCCGTACCGCAGGCCGGGCATCTGCTGTCCTGGACGCCGACGCGCTCATGGCAGCGGGGACAGACCTCCACCACCACCTCCTTCACCACCACATCCTCATCGCCCATGGCCTCGATGTCCCAGTTTATGGTGAGCTTGCCCAGGCCGGCGGTCAACATCGCCGCCGCCACTATGCTCAAGCCCCACTGGCCCACCGACTCCATGGAGTCCCCTGCGACCAGCAGGGTGGCCAGATAGATGATGATGCCCCCTTGCAGGACCAGCAGGAAGGCCACGTCCTTGCGGGAGCGCAGATTGAAGTTCCAGGTGAAGAAGCGCGGACGCTTCGTCGTGAACGGTTGGTTGGTCTCCAGGACCACCGACTCCTCGACCGGCAGCTGCACATCCTCCTCCAAGAGGCTCGAGGTCCTCCACCTCCATGACCTCGGTGACCTCCGAGGCCGGGACCGTCGTCTTCTGGTTGTGTCGCCAGGACCGCCGTCGCGGCCAGCTCTGGTCTTCGCTTCCGGTGGGGCAGATGCCTGCGGTTCCGGGATGGCCTCGACCTTCGGTTCCGGTCTTGCCTGACCGGCACCGGCTCTGGCTGCGCCTGCTTCGCCACCGCGGCGGCCGCGACCACCGCGGCCGCGGCTGGCTCGGCCCGGTCCTTGCGCTCCACCGCGTCCTTCTTCACGATGGTGGACTCGATGCGCTTGGAGACGTCGTCCGGGACATCCGATTTGGTGTCGACCTTGGTCAGGCTCTCCAAGTCGTCGATCTGCTGGTCCCATTTGTCCTCTTCCTCGAAACGTTGACCGCAGAAGTCGCACTGCCTCGCCGTGGGCTTGTTCCTCAGGCCGCAACGGGAGCATTCCTTGAAGCCGCCTTTTTTCTCCATCCTTTATCAAAATTGAAAACATACTTCTGAATTATAATGGTTTGGAGGTGGTTGCGGGAAATGGAAATAAGCGTCCAGATAAAAACGGTCATATCAACCGTCGCGGGGTGGGATCATTATTCCCCGATGGAATCTGAACATAACTGATATGAACGCTCAGCAGTATATGGTGGGCCGTCGACGGACTGGAACGTGGCTGATGTGAAAGTGCTCGTTCTCTGTGTGGACCGGGATGACGACTTCGGGTCGAAGACCGGTCTCAAGGGCCCGTTCGTGGGCAGGCAGAAGAACATAGAGGCAGCCCTGGCCCTAGGCCTGAAGGACCCGGAGGACTCGGACGTGAACACCCTCCTGGCGGCCATCGGCATCTACGAGGAGATGCTGAAGAAGGGCATCGACGCCGAGATCGCCTGCATACTGGGCGACGTGAAGGTAGGATACGAGTCCGACCTCGTACTGGTGAATCAGCTGGAGGCGGTCATCGAGCAGGTCAAGCCGGACCGGGCGGTGCTCGTCTCCGACGGGGCGGAGGACGAGTTCATCTACCCCATGGTCTTCTCCCGGGTCAAGGTGGACTCGGTGCGCCGCGTCTACATCAAGCAGGCACCGACCGTGGAGAGCACCTACTACACCATGGTCAAGATGATGAAGGACGACAAGATCCGCAAGCGGATACTCACCCCCATCGGCCTCATCTTCTTGGTCATCGGGATATTCTCGCTCATCCCCAAGTTCTTGGCGCTGGCCAGCCAGCCGGACGATCTGGACGTGATAGCCAGCCTTACCTGGGGCATGCTCTCGCTCGTCATCGGCCTGTACCTGTTGGCATATGCTTACAAGGTGGGGGAGCGGACGCGATCGGGGGTGGGTCGCATGGTGCGCGCGGTGCGTTCGGGAAGCCAGATGATCCCTTTCATCATCGTGTCCATCATACTGTTCATCATCGGGCTGTTCCTCGGCTACAGCTACGCCAACGAGGACCCCAACCTGGACCTGACGGTGCGCTCCCTGCTCTTCGTGGAAGGGGTGCTCTGGCTCTGGGTGTTCTCCATATTGACCTATGAGACCGGACGGTTCGTCAGCTACTATCTATCCAATGGCAAATACTACTGGCCCCATGTGGTGGTCAGCCTGACCGTCCTGGCCAGCGGGTTCATAATCCAGGGGGCGGTGGACTCCATCCTTCTCTTCCTCAAGGAGTACCGCGTATCCACCACCGTGGTGGTCC
Source organism: Methanomassiliicoccaceae archaeon (assembly GCA_963827905.1). GTDB lineage: Archaea > Thermoplasmatota > Thermoplasmata > Methanomassiliicoccales > UBA472 > JACXTP01. The sequence continues at coordinate 252,580 of CAWHCB010000001.1, read as the reverse complement.
TGGAGTTCGTGGCGGGCTTCCTGTTCCTAGCCTTCAGCGCCATCATGAACGTCACGCTGCGCAACCTTTCGCAGACGGCGCACGTGGTCACCGAGCAGAAGGACATGATCGAGTACCCGGAAGCGTGAACCGACATGGATTTCGAGGAATGGTCCCCGTGGTACGAGGCCATCCTGGCGGACTTCGGCTTCGACCGGGAGAAGGACGAGGGCGTCGGCCCGCAGCCTGGCCGCGATGGTGCCGCCGGGGCAGCTATTTCGTCCGCGACCGCCTTCGGCTTCAAGATCAGGAACGAGGTGACCGTTTGCGCCAACGGACCCTCCCTGGACGGAAGGTTGGATCTCATCGACACGAAGAGCACCATAATCTCGGCCGGTCCGGCCACCACGGTCCTTTATGAGAGCGGCATCCGACCGGACATCTTCGTCACCGACCTGGACGGGCCCATCGAGGCGGACCTGCGATGCAACCAGGAAGGCAGCGTCGCCGTCATCCACGCCCATGGTGACAACTTGGACAGATTGGTGGAGCTGGTTCCCCGATTCCACGGTCCGATCGTCCCGACCACGCAGGCCGCGCCCTCAGAGGACATATTCGATTTCGGCGGCTTCACCGATGGCGATAGGGCGGTATGCCTGGCGCGCCATTTCGGCGCCATGAGGGTCCATCTGCTCGGATTCGATTTCGACGAGCCTCGGTTGAAGCCGGGCCAGGACCGCGGGCACTAAGCTGAGGAAGCTCGCCTGGGCTCGCAGGATAATCTTCGACCTCAATCCCCCTGAGGTGGAGCTGTCGACGCTCTGATCCATTCCAGGTAGGGGGGATGCCCATCGGCGATCCCGTAGCGCACGATGCAGGGCACCTGGTAAGGATGATGCTTCGATTATCCTCTCCTTCACCTTATGAAAATCCTCGTCCCGTATCTTGAGCAGCGCGATCCATTCCGGGCATGCTCGACCTTGCCCTCCCATCGGTAGCTCGATTCCACCGGAAAGAGGTTGGCGCAGGCGATAAGACGACCCTCCATCAGATCCGAGATGATGGCATCGGCCACCGTTCGGTCCGGGAAGGTGACCAACACCGTTGAGAGCCCTGTCGTTACCATGATGAATGACGGATTCGCTCGACTACTTAATACCACTCATATCTCGAAGCTCCACTGTCTCGCCAGCATCAACGAATTCCAAGGTCCCCTTCGATTAGTCATTATGCCTCATCGTTTGACTTTATGTCAAAATATTCAGTTATTTCAGCAATTTTGATGCAATATTCAATAATTCAGAATAAGTTGTCAGTATTGCCTCTATCAAAGCGTCTTTGAACGATTTTTTTGATGCTGGATGAACCTTTTTCATTTCCGAAAACTAGTAACGTATTTATAGCGAAGAAGATGTTCTAATGGCAATCTCCCGCTAGTTTTGCGGAAGGGATAAAGGAGGAAATGCTAATGGAAGGCCAAGGAGATAAACCTCTCCCAGAATCCTCTTCTCCAAAAAGAAATCGAAGATGACCAAGATGATAGTCATCGTCGTTGTGGTGGTATTGATAGTAGCCGCCATAGCTGGAGCATTTGTGGTTTTGGGCGAGAATAAAAGTCCTACTGCCGTGCTAACGGTAGACTCAGACCAAGTGGAGCTGGGAACTGCGATCGAATTCAATGCGACGCAAAGTTCCGATGATAAGAACACCCTGCAGATGGGGGAGAACGACCTTACCTATGAGTTCTTCTATGGTGACGGGAACTCGGCCAAGGTGGACAACCCAGTGGTTAAGTATACTTATACCACGGTGGGTAACATGCTTGCATGGGTCGTGGTAAAGGACTCCGATGGAGCCAGCGATACCAGCGAGTTCGTTAGGACAACCGTCCTGGCGGTCGAAGTCACTCCTGCGAATGACTCAGACCCTGTCGCGGTGGTCATATCTGACGCTGGTATTTCCGAGAACATCGTGGGACCTGGAACGACCGTCACCTTCTCCGGAACCAGCTCATACAGGTGGGTCTGGGATGAGGTTGGCGATGCCTTTGTAACGACCAACAAGAACCTAAGCTACAGCTGGTCGGTCAACGGTGTCAACGCAGGAAGCGATGTCAACCTGACCCGTAACTTCACTGATGTGGGCAATTATGTCGTCAAGTTCACGGTCGTGAATGCTCTCAACACCACGTTGATGAACAGTTTCATTGTCACAGTCGTGGTTGAAGCGGCGGCAACTGGTGGAACGGTCCCCAGGGCCGACACCTTCGTCGAGGTGACCATCGGTGAGCCAGACAACCTTGACCCTGCAGTGGACTATGAGACCGCTGGTGGAGAGGTAATCGCCAATGTCTATGAGACCTTGGTCTGGTACAACGGCTCTAGCGCTGTCGACCTGGTGCCATTGCTGGCGACTGCGGTCCCAACCGTAGCCAACGGTGGGATCAGCGCTGATGGACTGACATACACCTACAATCTGCGCGCCAACGTGAAGTTCCACAACGGCGAGACCATGACCTCGGAGGACGTGGTTTATTCCATATCGCGTGTGCTGATGATCAACGACGCGGATGGGCCAGCGTGGATGCTCGGGCAGGTCCTGATAAAGGACTACTACGATATGGCATATGTCAATCAGAGCGAGTGCGCTAAGGGCATCTGGGCTGTCGATGGCGACACAGTGCAGTTCAACCTGACCATGCCCTACCCGGCGTTCAACTACATAATGGCATACACCGTGGGCTCCGTCGTCTCCAAGAAATTCGTCGAGGACAACGGAGGGATCACCCTCGGGGAGCAGAGCCAGTTCATGAACTCCAACACCTGTGGGACCGGACCTTACACCATGGAGAAGTGGGTCAGGAACCAGCAGATATTGCTAGAGCGCAATGAAAACTACTGGAGGGCCGTGGCTCCGATACAGTACGTCATCATCAAGAAGGCCAACGACTACGGTACTCGGCTTATGATGATGCAGGCCGGAGATGCCGACACTGCCTACATACCAAGGATACACCAGGACGATGTCCTATCGAACGATAAATTCCGGGTGGTCAAGGATTTGCCCACATTCACCTTGGACTTCATGGGTCTGAACCAGAAAATCAACATGACCCAGTACAACTCGGTCACAGGTGGAAAGGACACTATCACGTCCACGTTCTTCGCTGACCCGGATGTCAGGCTGGCCTTCGCGCACAGCTTTGACTACAACCAGGCCATAGAGACCTACTTCGCAGGAGGTGCCATCCAGCCGAACGGAATCATTCCAATGGGTATGTTCGGGTACAATGACACAGTCCCGTTGTACGAATACAATCTGACACTGGCGGCGCAGTTCCTTAATCAGGCGGTTAAGGAGGGCACCATTACCTGGGGTGAAGCCGGGTTCAAGATCACCCTGATGTACAACGCGGGTAACGAGTGGAGGGCCTTGGAGTGCCAGCTTCTCAAAGAAGGACTGGAACAACTTGAACCTTTGGGCTACATCGAAGGAAAGATCCACTGAAACGTGCAAGCCTTGGACTGGCCGGTCTATCTGGACACCTTGAGGGCGTTTGGATTAGCCGCGTTCTTCCTGGGTTGGGCGCCAGACTATGCTGACCCGGATGACTATGTCAACCCGTTCATCCATGGATCTGGAACCTACGCGAAGAGGTGCAGTATAAACAACGCGACTCTTACCGCAATGTGCGAGGAGGCAGCGAGCGAGCCCGACGAGACCCAGAGGGAGCTCGACCACCACAACATCTCGATGGCGGTGTATGATAACTGTTACTACATCTGGACGGCACAGGCGACAAACTTCCATGTCGAACAGGTGTGGGTTGACGGTGATTATTTCAACCCGATGTATCCCGGCCTCTACTTCTATACCTACAGCAAATGAGCTAGGTATATGGGTCAGAATGCAAACCCTTTCCCATATTCTCTTTTTTCTCAAATCTTCACCACCAGGAGGAAAGCAGCAAAAAGGCAAACATGGATTTGCATTCATGATCTCTCGGCAAACTCGAAATCAGTAATTGGCTCATAATTCTGGTATTTCGGAAATTCGGGTTTCAGCTGGACATCGAAAATTTATTTATAGCAAAGATATGCTCCAATGAATGGTGATGTGCCGATGAGGATGACCGCTTACATCATTCGTAGATTGTTATTGTTGTGCGTACGCAGTGCTCCTCGGTGTGACGATACTCGTATTCATTTTGACCCGGATCACCTGGTGACCCGGGAGCGACATCACCGAAAGGATGAACGAGGAGCAGATCGCGAGGATCTACGAAGAGTATCATTTGAACGAACCGATCTGGGTCCAATATCTCTACTGGCTCAATGGGATAATCCATGGCGATCTGGGGCCTGTCCAAGGCGGAAATGGGGACCGCCCAGTCACGGAATCGATAGCGGATTATTTCCCGGCTACTTTTGAGCTTACGTTCATCTCCATGATGATCGGCGTGCTGGTAGGTGTCTTCGTCGGCACGGCCATAGCGGTAGGCAAGGACAAGTTGGCGGATCATGCCACCCGGAGCCGTTTCCTTGCTGGGCGTTTCGATCCCCATCTTCTGGCGGCTCGGTCTTTTGCTACTGAACATCTTCTACCTCCGTTTGGATTGGTTCCCTTCCGGTGGTGAGTACAGCGACTATTACCTGATCAATGGGTACACCGAGTACACTGGATTCTTGATCCTTGTATGCCATAATAGCATTGGACTTCGCCTTCCTCATGGACCTGCTCTGGGACACCACCTTGCTCTTGTGATAGTCCTGCGGTGTTCGGGACCATCGCATTGATAATCAGGATCATGAGGTCCAGCATGCTAGAGGTGGCGAATCAGGATGATGTAAGGGCGGCCAGGGCCAAGGGATTGCCCGAATCGACGGTGATCAAGAGGCACGCCCGACGCAATGCCCTCATACCCACTGTGACCGTGGCTGGTCTAGCCTTCGGCGCTTTGTTGGCGGGGGCCGTGCTAACGGAATCGATATTCAATTGGCCTGGCCTCGGCAGATGAGTCGGCCCAGGCCATCCTCAGTCTGGACTGGAACTCCATAATGGGCTTCACTCTGTTGGTGGCCATCATATACGTTCTGGGGGAACTATAGCTTCTGATATCATGTATGCCTATCTTGACCCGAGCGTCAACTGGAGTGATAGCATGGCCGCCGAGACCCCCCCTAAAAATGCCCCTGTAGTGGAGAACCCGTTCAACAAAGGAAGAGTTTGGCACGATTCTACTGCAGTGGTCAGGTGGATGGGTCGAGATAAAGAAAACATTCGAAGCCCCCGCATCAAATTCGTTCAGAACTTCGATGAAGTTGATCCTCCGAACCCACTGGCGGTCACTGGCCTCATAATTCTATTTTCCATGTTGCTCATGGCGATCATCGTCCTGGTGCTCGCCCCTCCTGTTTATGAGGATCATTACCAGATGCCCAAAGACTATGACGACCCCGTGCCTCCGGGGGCCGAAGGGCATCCATTGGAGGGACCGGAGTTTGGGGTGCCGACATCTATTACGGGATCGTTTGGGGTGCTAGGCTTTCGATATTGGTGGCGGTTTATGTCGTCTTCAGTGCCGCGTTGATCGGCATCATGATCGGGGCCATATCAGGTTATGTTGGCGGTTGGTTCGATGAGATAGTGATGAGGATAACCGAACTTCCCTTTCCATACCGGGGTTGATACTGTCAATGGCGATAGTGGCGGTGCTATCGAGAAATCTTGAGAATATCATGTTATCCCTCATTATCGTATGGTGGCCTTCGTACGCGAGATTGGTGATAGGTGAGGTGATCTCCGTCAAGGAGAGCACTATGTGGAGGCGGCTAGGGCCGTCGGTGTCAGAGAAGCCGGAACCTTGGTCTTGGACATAGTCCTGAACTCAATGGCCCCCATGATCGTTCTCATAACCATGGACCTAGGGGCCGTGGTTCTTGTGGCCGCCGCCTTGAGTTACATCGGGTTTGGTGTACCTCCAGGCAAAGCTGTGAATGGTGGGAGATGCAGTTGGATGGACAGAGCTACTTCCTCAGCACGGTGGAATACAACGGTGAGTTCATTAATCCCTGGTGGATGGTTACGTTCCCAGGAGTGGAAATCGGATCTATCCGTGATGGGCTTCCATTGTTCGGCGACGCAGCCTTCGGGACATTTTAGACCCAAGTGCGCGGAGGTGAGCCGATGAGCGAAGAAAAAATGGTCGAGATACAGAACCTGTACGTTAATTTCTACACCCAGTCAGGAGTGGTCAAAGCCATAGATGGGGTCAATCTGACCTTGTACCGGGGGGAGACCTTCGGGCTGGTGGGGAAGACTGGTTGTGGAAAGAGCGTCACCGCCAATTGCATCATGAAACTCATCCCCCAGCCCCCGGGAAAGATCGAGGAGGAAAGGTCTCCATTCTCGCCGATTTGCACGAGCGAGGAGATCAAGAATTTGGAGGATCAGATCGCCCAGCTCAGGTCCAAGACCGACCTGCCCAAGGATGACAAGAAGATCACGACGCTACAGAAGGAGCTTGCCGAACAGAGCGCTGTCGACATCATCGCCCGTTGGACGCTCCTGTGGGGCCAGCCCCCCTCTCCGGGAGAGGGATGCCAAGATATCTGAGCTGGACAAGGAACTTTATGCCATTCTTGGCAAATATCATCTTATCCCCCGCACCAAGAAGTACATGCACAGATATGCAGAAGGGACATATCCATGATCTTCCAGGAGCCGATGAGCGCCCTCAATCCCGTGTTCACAGCGGGTTATCAGATCTCGGAGGTCCTACTCCTACACGAGCGCAGGGAGCTGGCCCTCTCGGCGCTCAAATCGGTGGAGGAGGAAAGGAAATCTCAAGACCCATAAGTTGGCCAAGAAGATCAAGGATGTAAGGGGGAGAACAAGTGCAGCATCTGCAGTTCCGCGGTCCAGGACGAGACGGATCGCTGCCCGAATTGTGACAACTACTTCAAAGCGATACCCTAAACCGTTAAAGATCACGTCATTGGGACTCACCGCATCCAAGTTGAAGAAGGTTGCAAAGAACCCCTATTCCTTCCTGAACAGACATCGTGCCGGTCGTCGCATCAAGATAGAATCGATGGAAAGAGCGGAAAGGATGCTGAGGCTGGTTCGCATCCCCGATCCGATGAACGTCATGAAGTCGTTCCCTTACGAGCTTTCAGGTGGAATGCAGCAGAGGGTCATGATCGCCATGGCCCTGGCCTGCCGGCCCAAGCTGCTAATAGCCGATGAGCCGACGACGGCGTTGGACGTGACCGTCCAAGCCCGAGTTGCTGAAGCTGATGCGCGATCTCCAGTTGGAGACGGGGACCTCCATACTGCTGATCACCCACAACCTGGGAGTGGTGGCCGAAACCTGCGACCGGGTCGGGGTCATGTACGCGGGCATCATGGCTGAGGTGGCGACCACCGTGGACATATTCTCAAGAATCCGCTTCATCCATACACGCAGGGATCGAGAACCTCATCCCAAAGGTGAACGTGGACATCGAGCGCCTGGAGGCGATCGAGGGCTCCGTGCCCGACCTGATCGCCCCGCCGTCCGGCTGCAGATTCAATCCTCGTTGCCCCTATGCAATGGACATCTGTCGCAAGGAAAAACCGCCGATGATGGAGATCAGGCCCAACCACATGGCCGCCTGCCATCTTTACACGGGGGTGACTTATGAGCGAAGAATACCTCGTCGAGGTCACCAACCTCAAGAAGTATTTCCCGATTCGAGGGGGTTTCTTCCGGAAGGAGATGGGTTCGGTCAAGGCCATCGACGGCGTCAATTTCCAATTGAGGAGAGGGGAGACCCTCGGTCTGGTGGAGAGAGCGGCTGCGGCAAGACCACCACCGGACGCTGTACGTTGCAGCTCATCCGGCCTACGGAAGGCAACATCTATTACAAGATGCCCGCCAAGGACAGGTCCAGGATGGTCGAGCTCGAAACCCTTGAGGCGGAATCGTTCGCCAAAAAAAGGCCAAAGAAACGAGGGAACAAGAAGAAGGTGCATAGTCCCACCGATCCGAGCATGAGGGAGCTATGGGAGCTAAGGAGCGCTACGCTCAACAGAATGAAGGACGAGGATCTGCGATATATGAGGAAGGAGATGCAGATCGTCTTCCAAGACCCGTTCTCTTCCCTCAATCCTAGGTTCCTGATCAAGACATCATCGGTGAGCCGCTCATAGTGCATGGCGGCTCGGGGGCTCAGAGATCATCGACAGCGTGCAAATGCTCATGGAGCGCGTAGGACTGAACCCAGACCACCTATATCGTTACCCACATGAGTTCAGCGGCGGGCAGAGGCAAAGGATCGGGGTGGCGCGAGCGCTGGCGCTAAACCCAGACCTCATCGTCCTGGACGAACCGACCTCCGCCTTGGACGTCTCGGTGCAGGCCCAGATCCTCAACCTGCTCAACGACCTGCAACGCGACCTCAACCTGACCTTCATGTTCATATCCCACGATCTTTCAACGATCAGATATATGTGCGACCGGGTGAACGTCATGTATCTCGGCCAGATCGTGGAGTCGGGGAAAAAGGACCACATCTTCAAGAATCCGTTGCATCCGTACACGGAGGCTCGTTATCTGTCATACCGGTCCCCGACCCGAACACGAAGAGGGAGAGAATAATGCTGTCCGGCGACGTGCCCAGTCCGGCCAATCCGCCATCGGGGTGCCGTTTCCACACCCGGTGCCGCTACCGGCAGGAGATCTGCGAGCTGGAGCCCCCGCCTCTGGAGGACAAGGGGGACGGCCACCTAGTGGCCTGCCACTTCCGCTGAGGGGTCTATGGCCACCAAGCGGGTCCTGCGAAACGCCGCTCCGTGGAGGATTGAGACACCCAGGCATGTGCTCGATCTAAAACAAATCGAGAATCATTATATGTCAGGAACATGATGCGAGGGGGGGAGTCAGTTTGACAGTTGTCAGCATGAAGGATGTCATTTCAGCCCTTAAGAACACTTTGGGCAAGAAGGGGCATGTCCGATGACGACATCGAGAAGTTGGCCGAGTACATGATGAGCTTCTTCGGATCGAGGGGGAGGTCATCGATAACAGGCTCACCTCCGAGGACCGGGACGTCTTCTACATGTTGGAGGAGGAGGGCTTCCTCACCACCACCCAGGAGGAGGTGCACCTGAAGAAGGGCAAGCTCTGGGAATTCCACTATTGGATCCTGAAGAAGGACCAGATCATCCGTTTGGCGCACCAGGGGAGCTCGGAGCTGAAGGGCGCCGATGAGATGTCCGCGGTTTACGATCAGATGGGAGACGACGTCTGGAAGGACCATCACGACAAGGATGTCAAATGATACCAGCCTAATCCAGAATGTTTGATATAGCATGTGTCCCTTTTTGCGTCAGGTCCCAAAATGGTCAACGGTCTAGTCATCGCCGCCGCCATCATTATCGCATGGTTCGCTTTCATCATCATCGTCAAGAGGAAGAAGCTGCTGGAGCGTTACAACATCACAGTGTACGGTCCGTTCCTCATGTGGCGCACCCAAGGGGGGAAGGACGCTATCGAATGGCTTTCCCGCCCGGCCCGCTTCTGGCGCGTCTATGCCGGGATCAGCCTGGTCATCGTATTCGTGGCCATGTTCTCCATGTTCGCCCTGCTCGTCTGGGAGGTGACCTTGGTCCCGAACATCCCGGCGGAGTCGGCGCCATCCCCGGTGCATGCTGCTCGGCATACCGGGGGTCAACCCGCTCGATCCCCATCTGGGATGGGATATTGGGCCTCATCGTGGCCATAGTGGTGCATGAGTTCGCCCATGGCATCCTGACCCGCGTAGGCAAATGGCGATCAAGGCATCTCAGCCTGATCTTCACCATCATGCCCATGGGCGCGTAGTTCGAACCGGACGAGGACGCCCTGCGCACCACTTCCAAGAAGAACCGCATGCGATGTACGCGGTCGGACCAGCCACCAACATCATAGTGGCCTTCCTCTTTGTCCTCCTCTTCTCCCAGGCCGTGGTGACCCAGGCGGCGCCTATCTACTAGGGCCCGGTCATCATGAACAACGTGGACGACAGCCCGGCCAATCTAGCAAGAATACACGGATACGGTTGTCAGATTCTCTCCATCGATGGCGTCAACGTCACCCATCTCGATTCCTGGGCGAACGTCACCGCCCCCGCTGCCGGCTCTTTTGTCAACGTGACATCTTCCTTGAAGGCAAGGTCCGGAGCAAAGAGGTCTTCTCGGGAGTGGCGTTGATGTCAGTGTCCGAAGGTTTACCAGCATACGATTCAGGGATGCGCTCCGGCATGCTCATGGCCTCTTTGAACGACACGCTCATCACTAACGGCACGACCTGAAGGAGGCGTTGGGGCTTCACGCTGCCGTTCCAGACCGTCAACGTCACCGTCCTGCAATGGGACTCGGGATCCAGCAACTACTTGGTGGTGGCCGGGCTGACCCAGGTGACGTCGGGCAGTCGGACGGCATATCTGGAGGACAGCGGTTTCGACGTCCCCTCCAATTCCCGTGACGTAGGTTTCCTTGGTATCAACTCCGCCTATCTGGGCGCGGGAGTGCTCGAAGCGGAGACCATACTGCTGGCCATGACCGACCCCTACCGGAACGTCGAGAGTGCGGGGGACTCTTGTCACCGCTAGTCTGCGTTACATCGCCTTCCCCTTCATCGGCCTGTCCCCGATACAATCGCCCCTGGCCGACCTGTACGAGACCACCGGTTACCTGGCCTGGATGTCCATAGGCACTTTCTGGATCATCGCCAACTGCCTATACTGGATATTCTGGCTGAACCTGATGGTGGGTCTGACCAACGCCCTGCCAGCAGTGCCGCTGGATGGCGGTTATCTGTTCAAGGACGCCATGGGCTCAGTGGTGGCGAAGCTCCGTAAGGGACTGAGCGAGGAGGCAAGGAACCGGATCGTGGACCAGATATCCCTGGCGCTTTCCTTCCTGATACTCTTCCTGATCCTATGGCAGGTCATCGGGCCGCGGTTCAACTAGATCAGAAAAACCAAGCCCCTCAGGGGGCGCCTTTTTTCATCCTTTCGTTGCACTCCGGGCACAGCTCGAAGTCCAAGGCGTTAAAGTTGGAGAACACCTCGTAGACCGAGGAACATTGGCGGCACCGCTTGAACGCTATGAATTGAGGTTTGAAGAGGTCGCACTCCACGACCCGCAGGGTTCTTGCGCTCGTCGCGACGGAAGCACACCTCAGCGACACAATTGTCACAAAGGCTGCGCCTACGCACGTTCACATATCGATAGGAATCACCTTTCACTTTCGACTGGGTAACTGCGATATTTAATGATTTGTCGTCGAATTCGCAAAAATCGGAAACAATCGATGGAGTGTGAAAGAAAAAAGGGGAACCGGACAGGGGTTGCCCTGGCCCCAAAGGCGTTGGTTATCCGTATCTCAGATCTGATTTCGTACCCGGTCCTTCAGCTCCCCGAGCTTCCCCTTGTTCCAGCTGTTGGTCTTGGAGAAGAAGCCCGTGACCCTGGTTATCCCCTCGACGTTGGGGGAGCCGCAGTACATGCAGGTGTCCCTCAGGCCGCGGGTCGTCCTGCCGCAGGAGATGCAGGAGGTGAACTCCGGGCTGAATGCGATCTGCGCGTTCTGCGTGGTCTCGAAGGTCTTCTTCACGAAGGCCGCGATGCTCTCCGCCGGAGGCTTGTGCTCGCCCAGCCAGATATGGGTCAGCGAGCCGGCGTCGATCGGGGGTGGAACAGGCCTTCCTGCTTGGTCCTCTCGATGGCGCTCATCGGCGCTCCCACGTTCAGGTAGGTGGAGTTGGTGTAGTACACCTCGCCGTTGCTCTTGTTGCCGCGGATGACGGTCGGCGCCTGCAGCGGATAGTACTTCATGTCCAGCTCGCGCGAAGCGGTAGGCGGTCGATTCGGCCGGGGTCTGCTCCAGAGGCATCTTGATGCCGTACTGCTCGCCCAACGTCTCGGACTCCTTCTTCATCTCCGCGATGACCTTGAGGCCGAACTTCAGCGAGTCCTTGGACTCGTGCATCTGATGCCCGGTGTGGTATGCCACCAACTCGTTCAGGCCGACCATGCCGATCAGGAACGAGGCCTTGTTGAAGCGGTAGTAGGGCTCGCCGTCCAGCTCCATGGTGAGCAGCGACAACGGTCCGTCCTTGCCCATGGCGAGGAGCTTGCCGATGAACTCCTTCTTCTGGACGTGCGCCTGCGCCACGATGTCGATCCGCTCCCGCAGGATGTCGATCAGCCGGTTGTCGTCCTGGTGCGCCTCGTAGGCGATGCTGGGCAGGTTGATGGTCACGTTCTGCATGGCGGAGTAACGCATCTTCCAGGGGGTCTTCGCGTCATCCAGGTCGCTCTGCTCCAACTTGAAGGTGAGGCGGCAGCACTCCGTGATCTTGGCGGTGTTGCCCCGGTCGAACACGAAGTAGGTGTTGCCCTTCTCGCTGGCGCACCTGCGATATCTTGTCCAGGAACTCCTCGTGGCCTTCGCTCTTGAAGAACTTCTCCGTCATGTGCACGTTCGGCTTCGGGAAGAAGAACGGGCGCCCCATGGCGTCGCCTTCCATGTACACATCGAAGAGAGCGGTGACGAAGCGCTGCGACTCGTGAAGGTAGTCCTCAGTAGGTCTGCCCGGTGAACTGCCCCTCGGCCCGATGGCGGGCACGTCCTCGAAGTGCTCGGGGCACTCCCAGTAGAGGTTCAGGTCGCTGAAGATGGACTGACCGCCGCGGGCCACCGCCTGCTGCGCGAACTCGAAGATCAGTATCTGGGCGAGCTGCTTCATGCGCTCGTCGTCCACGTTCACCAAGTAGGGTGCCAGGAACAGGTTGAAAGCGTCCCAGCCGATGGCACCGGCGAAGTTGCCCTGCAGGGCGGCGGAGAACTTGACCACCTGCTCGATGAGCACCTCCGGGTGCTTGGCCGGCTTGGCGATGGATATGGCGTTGGGAAGGTTCAGGCCGAACTTCTTGACGTACTCGATGGACTGACCGCTGCAGTAGGGGCGGTCGATCATGCCGAGGTCGTGCAGGTGGATGTCCCCTGCCATGTGCGCGTCCGCCAAGGTCCTGCGTGAAGACCTCGAGCAGGGCGAACTCCTTCTTGATGCGCTCCGCCAAGGTCAGGTTCGTCGCCTCCGGGCCGTGAGGCACGTTAGCGTTCTCCTTGTTCGGGCTCATGATGATCTGCCGAGCGTCATAGAGCGGCACACCGAGGCGGGTGTGCTGTCGGCGGATCTTCGATAGTCCGTACTCAACGAGCTTAGCGTTCGTGAGCTCACGGATCAACGGTGCGGTTATGACCTCTATCTCGAGCTCGGAGATCATCTTCTCGACCTCCCTCGAGACTATCGCGGCCGCATCCTCGCTGATGGTCGTCTCGCGGATCAGAGCCTCGTAGATCTTGCCCCGGTCCCACTTCCTTATCTCTTCATCGGAGGTCCTTACGAACAACGAAAGTTCAGTCGATTCCTTGTCGTCATGCGACACTATACCCGGTTCGAACGAGTCCCCTGATTCTCGAGCAGATACGCTTCCCTTCATTACATCACCTAAGCATCAAATCGAAATGGATCGCTCTCTCATCCCCAAACGAGAGCACAATCCCATCCTCGTATTTCCTGCGACATAACAGATTGGTCCAGCCCATTTATACAGATTTTTGAACTCGGTCTGGTAACAAAGGTATTTGAGCGAACTTTTATTAGTTACCATATCTGTTACCATATCTGTTATCATATGTTTCACCCAGACAAGGATTTCAGGCTGATTGTCCTCGACACATTGACCGAAGAGGGTAAATCCATCAGCTCCCTGTCAAAGGACCTCAACAAGAAGGGGTTGAAAATAAATCGCCTGCTACTAACAGGTTACCTTAGGGCATTAACGGACCTTAAGATAGTCCGGGAGAAGATAGTCCCGCCTGCGAAGATATACATCCCGATCAAGGGCAAGGAGCAGGATTTCTATCAGATAATAGGGGATCAGGGCACGCGAGCTCTTCCCCGGAGAGAGGGTCGAGCATGTGATCCTCTATTCCATGAACCGGTTGTTCCGCCGGGCCGTTTTCGTCGAGGAGCTCGCCCGTTGCGGCATAGAGGGGAACATCCCCGGGACGCAGGCAAGCCCGGAGCAGAGGATAGAGGCGAAGAAGGTCCTTGTGCGCAACGGCTTCAAGGTCCCCGACTCCTCCCGAGCCTACGTCCTTGAGGACCCTAGTTTCGAGAAGGACTACATCCTGCTCTTGGAGTCGATCACCTTGGTATCGCACGACGCCTTCTATCTGGTCAAGGAGACGAAGCAGACCAAGCTCACGCTTCTGAGGTCGTGGTTTATATACTCCACGGACAAAGATTATAACGGTCCGGGCCGTTAACGATAATATGGACCTGATGGCCCTGGTGAACGACATCAAGAGCTTTCCTGGCATCACCAGAAAGAAGACCATATCCGAGGTTATCAACTTCTTCCCGAAGTTCTCCACGGCCAAGGTGCTTGCCTCGTACGGTGAGGATGCCGCGGTGGTGGAATGGGACGACCGCGTGCTGCTTCTGGCCGCGGACGGGATCATGCAGGCCTTGATGAACGCCAATCCGTTCTATGCTGGTTATTATTCAGTTCTTGTTAATATAAACGACATCTCCGCCATGGGCGGGATGCCCATCGGCATGGTCGACGTACTTTCCGTGAAGGACAACAAGGTCTGCGGACAGGTCATGCGGGGGATGGAGACCGCCGTGCGCAAGTTCGGCGTGCCCATCGTGGGCGGCCACACCCATCCGGACTGCACCTACAACGCCATCGATGTGGCCATCGTCGGTTACTGCGAGGACAAGGAGCACGTGGTGTACAGCCACACCGCGAAGGTCGGGCGACGACGTCATCTTCGCCATGGACCTGGACGGGTTCTACCCGGAGGGGCTGATCTATGCCTGGGACACCACCTCGCGCAAGGACGCGGACATCGTGCGCAAGCAGATGCTCGTCATGAACAAGATCGCCCGCAAAGGCCTCCTGCGCTCAGGCAAGGACATCAGCAACCCGGGGACGCTCGGTACGCTGGGCATGCTGTTGGAGACGAGCGGCAAGGGGGCCAGCGTCGATGTGGACAAGATCCCACGACCCCAGGGCGTGGACTTCCATCAATGGCTGAAGTCCTATCAGGGATGCGGTTTCACGCTCACCTGCGACCCCGAGAACTCCGATAAGGTGATCGAGATGTTCCAAGCCGTCGGGGTCACCGGCGCCGTGGTCGGCAAGGTGGACGATTCCTACGTGTACCGTCTGACCAAAGGGGACCGGATGGAGGTGCTCTTCGACTTCAGGTCAGAGCTGATCACCGGTTGCAAGCCCACCAACACGGTCGGTTGGGAATCGATCGAGCTGAACGATGGAAAATGAGTGCTAGGCCACGAAGGTAGCCGCTCGGATCACTCAAGGTTGATCAGTCATTAACTCCGCCCCGCAACCCTACGAGCGTAGGTAGTCCACGGTTAGGCTGCTCCCGTCAGGGCCTGACCCGTTCCCCGTGATTAGGACCAGGGGCGCAACCCTCCAGCTGCGCCGCGAGATCGCCGCCTGCCCCGCAGGACGAGACATCAACATCTATGACTGGGCCTTAGGTTCTCCGGATACGACGTCCTCCGCTGTCACCCCCGCGTATCGACGATTTCGGTGTATAAGGGCACGCCGAGCGTCCCGGTCTAGCCTAGCGCGCTCGCATACAGGATGATGCTATTAATATGTTTGTCCAATCGTTCCAGCCAGCATCCATATTGAATGTTCGTCGCCCTGCTCGGTCCTGCTCGATAGCGGGGGATCGAAACGACCTTCAGATGGTAGCGATGCCTAGCCTCGCCATAAAGCAGATTAAGGGGCCGCTCCAATGGTCGGGAGAGGTTGGGTATTGCCGGTGGAGACTAAACCAGCATGGCTAAAGATTCGCCATATGCCGACCGAAGGCATGGCGGAGACGAGGCGGATGAACCGCGAAGCTGGGCCTGCATACCGTTTGCGATTCCGCTCATTGCCCTAACATCGGTGAGTGCTGGAGGACCAAGAGCGCCACCTATCTGATCATGGGCGACAACTGCACCAGGCACTGCCGTTTCTGCGCCGTCGCCCATGGGCCCCCAGATGCCGTTGGACCCAGACGAACCGCGAGAGGGTGGCGGAGGCGGTGTCGCGGACCTGGCTTGGAATACGTCGTCATAACGTCCGTCACCAGGGACGACCTGTTGGACGGGGGTGCTTCCCATTTCGCCAACACGATATCGAGCGATCAGGGAGAAACGCCCAGGATGTCTGGTCGAGCTCCTCATCCCGGACCTGCGGGGGGACATGAAGGCCCTGCAGCACGATCCTCCAGGCCGCACCAGACGTCCTCGGCCACAACATCGAGGTGGTGAGGCGCCTGCAGCCCATAGCGCGGGACCGGATGGCGTCCTACGAGAGGTCGCTGGCATTGCTCCAGGCAGCGAAGATGGTCAGACCCGAGGTCGTGACCAAGTCCTCGCTGATGCTGGGGCTGGGCGAGACCGAGGAAGAGGTGCACCAATGCCTGCAGGACCTGGGCCATGCGAAGGTGGACATCCTGACCGTCGGGCAGTACCTGCGACCGAGCTCGGACCATTTGCCGGTGGAACGATATCTCCCGCCAGAGGAGTTCATGTCGATAGGGGGACGGGCTTTGGGCATGGGCTTCAAGGCCGTTCTTTCCGGACCGTTCGTCCGTTCATCTTACAAGGCCAAGGAGGCCTACCATATGGCTAGAGGAGAGTGAGATGTTTGCTAGTGGATGATTTCGACCCCTTGAAAGGCAAGAGATGCTGGAGATCCTGAGGAAGGACGGCAGCGTCAATAAGGAACTGGAGCCGAAGATAGACGACGAGCACCTTGCTCAAGGCCTATCGCACCATGGTGCTGACCCGGGTCGCCGACGATAAGGCGGTGAAGCTGCAGAGGCAAGGTCGTCTCGGAGCCTATCCGCCGACCAAGGGGCAGGAGGCCAGCCAGATCGGTCCCGCCCTGGCCATGGGACCGAACGATTGGCTGGTCTGGGCCTTCCGGGAGCTGGGCGGCCTGATCTACCGGGGCGTCCCGCTCTGGCGCCTCTACCTCTACTGGATGGGCAACGAGGAGGGCAGCAGCTATCCCGAAGGGGTGCGCGCCACGCCATCGGTCGTCCCGGTCGGCTCGCAGATCCCGCACGCGGTCGGCATCGCCTACGCCGCCAAGCTGAGGAAGGAGGACACGGCCGTGGTGTGCTTCTTCGGTGACGGCGGCACGTCCGAAGGGGACTTCCACGAGGGGCTGAACTTCGCCGGGGTGATGCAGCACCCCGAACGTCTTCGTCTGCCAGAACAACCAGTGGGCCATATCCGTCCCGCGGGAGAGGCAGACCGCCTCGAAGACCATCGCCCAGAAGGCGGTGGCCTATGGCTTCCCTGGGATACTGGTCGACGGCAACGATGTCCTGGCCCTCTACGCCGCGACCAAGGAGGCGGTGGAGCGGGCCAGGAAGGGAGAGGGACCGACGCTCATAGAGTCGTACACCTACCGCATGGGCGACCACACCACCTCCGACGACGCCACCCGCTACCGTACTGGAGCAAGGAGCTGAAGGAGTGGGCGGAGCGAGACCCCATCACCCGGTTCAGGGTCTACCTGACCAACAAGGGGCTCTGGGACGAGGAGAAGGAGAAGGCGTTGCTGGAGGAGGTCTCCGCCATGGTGGAGGAGGAGGTCAAGAAGGCCGAGTCGTTCCCGAGACCGACCTTGGACGACTGCTTCCGCCACACCTACGCCACATGCCGGACGACCTGAGGGAGCAGCTGGAAGCGCTCCGCAGGGAACTGCCGACCGGGAGGGAGTGAGCATGGTCATGATGAACATGGTGCAGTCCATCAACCTCGCCCTGCGCGAGGAGATGGAGCGGGACCCGAGCGTCGTGCTGCTGGGCGAGGACGTGGGCGTGGACGGCGGGGTGTTCCGCGTCACCGACGGTCTGCTCGACCGAGTTCGGGGCGGAGAGGGTGATCGACACCCCGCTGGCCGAGGCGGGCATCGTCGGGGTGGCCATCGGCATGGCCATGAACGGCCTGCGCCCGGTGGCCGAGATCCAGTTCATGGGGTTCATCTATCTGACCTTGAACCAGATGATCTCCCATGCGGCCCGGATGCGCAACCGCACCCGGGGTCGGCTCACCGTCCCCATGGTGATGCGCACCCCCTACGGGGCGGGCGTGAAGGCGCTGGAGCATCATTCGGAGAGCACCGAGGCCCTGTTCTGCCAGATCCCCGGGCTCAAGGTGGTGGTGCCATCCACGCCGTTGGAGGCCAAGGGCCTGCTGACCTCGTCCATTCGCGACCCGGACCCGGTCATATTCCTGGAGCCGACGCGCAGCTATCGCATGCTCAAGGAGGAGGTGCCCGAGCGGAGAGTACATCGTGCCCTTGTCGCAGGCCCGGGTGGTGCAGGAAGGCAACGACGTCACCGTCATCGGCTGGGGGGCCATGATCCCGCAGATCCAGAAGGCGGTGGACGCGATGGCGGGCAAGTTCAGTTGCGAGGTCATCGACCTGCGGACGCTCTCCCCGTTGGACTCGAACGCCATCATCCGGTCGGTCAAGAAGACCGGGCGGTGCGTGGTGGTGCAGGAGGCGCCCAAGAGCTTTGGCGTCGGAGCGGAGATAGCCGCCCGCATCAACGAGAAGGCGTTGCTGTCGCTGGAGGCGCCGGTGGAGAGGGTGACCGCCCCTGACATCACCATCCCCTTGCCCAAGGGCGAGGACTACTATTACATAGGACCAGAGAGAATTAAAAGACGCGATCGAAAGGACCATGAGCTTCTGAGGTGGACAAATGGCGACTAACTTCATATTTCCCGACCTGGGCGAGGGCGTGACCGAGGGCGAGATCAAGAAATGGCTCGTGAAGGTCGGCGACACGGTCAAGCTGGACCAGTCCCTGGCGGAGATGGAGACGGACAAGGCGGTGGTGGAGATGCCCTCGCCCGCCGCTGGCAAGGTCCTGCAGTTGAACTTCAAGGAGGGCGACGTGGTCAAGGTCGGTCAGACCCTGGCGGTCATAGGCGAGGAGGAGGAGGTGCCGCCCCCGGTCACCAAGAAGGTGGAGGGCAAGCGCGAGTCGATATCCGTGGTCGGGGAGCTGCCCACCGAGGAGATAACCGTATCGTCCACCGCCACCAAGGTCGCGGAGGCGACGACGGCAGAGGTGCTCGCCACACCCGCAGTGCGAAAGCTGGCCAAGGACAAGGGCGTGGAGATCTCCAAGGTGCGCGGCTCTGGTCCGGAAGGAAGGGTCATGGAAGGGGACGTCAATGCCGCCGCGCTCCCGGCCAAGCCGAAGCTGGCATCCCGTCCCAAGTTCGACATCTATGGTTGGGTGGAACGGGTCCCGATCAAGGGCGTGAGGCGTACCACCGCCAAGCACATGATGGAGTCCCAGGCCAAGGTGGCCGCCGTGACCACCATGGACCAGGCCGACGTCACCGACCTGGTGGCCATGAGGGAGAAGGTGAAGGTGGCGGTGGAGAAGGAGCGTGGGGTGAAGCTCACCTACATGCCCTTCATCATCAAGGCGGTGGTGGCCTCCCTGAAGGCCCACCCGTTGCTCAACTCCGTGGTCGATGACGAGGCGGAGGAGATCGTCATGAAGAAGTACTACAACATCGGCGTGGCCGTCGCCATCGACGACGGTCTCATCGTGCCGGTGGTCAAGGGGGCGGACCAGAAGAGCATGGTGGACCTGGCGGAGGAGGTCCACAAGCTCGCCGAGATGGCGAGCGCTCGCAAGCTGGACCTGGCCGACCTCAAGGGCGGGACGTTCACCATCACCAACTACGGGGTGTTCGGGAGCACGTACGGCACGCCGATCATCAACTACCCCGAGGTGGCCATCCTGGGCGTGGGAAGGATCATGGACATGCCCCTGGTCGTCAACGGGGAGATCAAGGCGCGCAAGGTGCTGCCACTGTCGCTCACGTTCGACCACCGGGCCTTCGACGGGGCGGAGGCGGCGAAGTTCGTCAATGACCTCAAGAGGTATCTGGAGAACCCGGAGCTGCTCATATTGCAGGCGTCTAGCGGCTGAGGTTCCATTCGTCGTTGGAGTAACGGTCGCGGGCAATGACCTCCACCCGGGCCCACTCGTCACGGCTCAGGTCGTCGAGGAACCACTCCTTGCCCTCGACGAAGGCGTTGAACATGGCGAGCAGCAGCTCTTCCAGGGTGGCCTCGGAGACGTCCCTGACGCTGGTGACCCGGTCCTGGAACGAGGCCAGGTCCTTGTCGGAGATCTTGGTGCGACCGACCTTGAGCACCGAGAACATGGTCTCGGGGTCCACGTCGAACAGGACCGTTCCGTGCATGGTGAAGACGCCCTGCCGGCGGGTCTGCGCGCTGCCGGAGATCTTCCGACCTCCCACCAGGATATCGTTGATGGGCTTGAACTCCGCCTCGATCCCTATGGCCGCCAGGCCGGTGACGATGAGATGGCATATGTCGCGATAGGAGGCGTTGATGTCCTTGCTCACCAACCGCTCCGGGCAGATGACGCTGTAGGTGATCTCCCCCTCCTCATCATGGTACACGGCGCCTCCCCCCGTGCGCCTCCGCACCAGGTCGATGCCCCTCCTCCGGCATTCCTCCAGCTCCACCTCGTCCTCGGCGCTCTGGAAGCGGCCTATGCTGATGGCGGAGGGTCTCCAGCCGTAGATGCGGATGGTGGGCGAGGCCTCGTTGAAGGATATGGCCTCCGCCACCGCCTCATCGATGGCCATGTTGACGGCGGCATTGTGGTATTGGAAAGGTATCAGGCGCCATCTGTCCCGGAGCATATCTCCTCCAAAAGCTCGGCCACGTCCCTAGGGGTGAAGCCGATGACCGTCAACCCCTCCCTCGCCATGGTCTCGATCAGGGCGTTCTCAGCGCTCTGGAGAATGCCCGATGTGTTCAATCCCTTCAGGGCGACCTCCATCTTGGCCAGTCCCTCCTCCGGGTGCACGAAGAAGTCACCTTCGATGCGGACCTCTGCCAACATCCCCCCTTGCACAGCGGCCTTGACGCGCACGAGCTTGCCGCCCTTCACCTTGCGCTCGGCCATGCGATAGGGGGATCGCTCCATCTACTTGACCTCGGCCCAGGCCTTGAGCTTGTCCATGTTGATGCGGGCGCCGCAGATGGCCTTTCCCGTCCTTTCGTTGTAGAAGGCCGGAACGCCCAGGTCCCCGCCGCAGGCATCGGAGATGACATCGCCGTACCTCTGCATCAGCTTCTGGTTCTCCTGGTCGTGCCAGACCTCCAGCTTGTCCAAGATGATGCCGGTCTCAGCCTCGAACTGATCGACCACTGGCTTGAGCTGTCTGCAATGCGGGCACTCCCTTCCATGGAACCAGATCAATCCTCTGTCCTACCTCTGCCATCACGGCACCTCCTTATGGCGTTTGACGAAGAGACCGCACCAGCATTCCCCCGTCTCCTTGTAGGCGTTCTGCCTGAGGAAATTGCATGGGCATATCAGGTTCAGGTCCTTCTGGAAATCGCCGGTGGGTATGCGGCAGGGGCAGTACTTTAGACCTTTGTTGGCGCGGTTCTCCAGGACGCCCTTGGAGAGCAGCTCCACCTCGTCCCCCTTGTCCGTCATCTTGAACTCGGGGCTCTGCTCCCCGAACCTCCTCCAGACCTCGATCACCGCCTCCTGGGTGGCGATCTCGCCCCCTTCAGTACCGATGATGCGGAGGGCTTCGTCATGGTCGATCAGCATGAAGGCCCGCTTCGCTCCGCAGGTGGGGCACACCTCAGGAGGGTTTATGCCATAATGGAGGTCGTTGCACACGTGGCAGCGCCAAAGTCTCTTTCCCATTCAGGTCACCTTATTGGTCTTAATGATAACCGCCACGATATAGATTTAAGTGAAGGTCGCGTGGCGCTGAGGGCCGCCCTGGAATGTCAAGGTGTGTCACGGCCAGATGCGCCATTGGGACCGATAAATATATCTTATATCGATTAATCCGCCTAATCTATGCCAGAGATATCAGCTCAGGCTGAAAAGCTGTTCAAGGCCATGAAGAAGGCTGGCGCCATCAGCGAGGACAAGTCCATAACCGCTGAGAAGGCCACATCCCTCTCCACCCTACCCAAGGCCCAGTGCATGAACGCACTGCAGGACCTGGAGAAGAAGGGCATCGTCAAGAAGAAGACCAAGGGCAACGCGTCCTCCTACTTCTTGGCGAAGACCGATCTCTGAACCATTTTTCAGCTTCAAAAGCCAGGCCGGGGCAGGGACCGGTCCAACCTCCTCTCGATTTCCTCCATAGGTCCATTGCACCACTGACAGGCCTCGAAAACGGTTATATCCCGGTGGGCGGTTCCCCACATCATGTTGGAAGGCTTGGTGGCATCAGCGGTCGTGCTGTTCTTCATCTTCGACCCCTTCGCCAGCCTGCCCATCTTCATCGGCCTGACCAAGGACCAGGACAAGGCGCAGATGATAAAGAGCGCCAACCGCGCCTGCTTCGTGGCCGCCTTGCTCTTCGTCATCTTCGCCATCTTCGGGCAGCAGATCCTAGACCTTTTCAGCATCTCCATCTCCAGCTTCAAGGTGGCCGGTGGCCTGGTGCTGATGATGATGGCCGTCGAGGTCATCTTCGGCATCGAGCTGAGCAAGCACAAGAACGAGGAGGTGGCCTGGGTGGTCATCGCCACGCCCATACTCACCGGTCCAGGTGTGATCGCCACCGCCATATTGCTGGTGGACCAGTACGATGTGATCACCGTGCTCCTCGCCGGCGGTTTCGCCCTCTTGGTCACCTGGCTGGCCCTTGCACAACTCCGTCTACATCGTCAAGAAGCTGGGCAAGAACACCATCGAGATCGTCTCCCGCATCATCGGTCTGTTGATCGCCGCCTTGGCCGTGGAATACATCCTCAGCGGCTCGATGCAATACATAGAGCAGAACATGACGGCGCTCATCCAGCTGCTGCTCGGTTAGGTCATCCTTCGTCGTAATGAGGAAGGGCAGCGAAAATGCTATAAATCGCCAGCTACGAGTACCGTCCTCGATCGCTAGGTGAACGAGGCATGGCAGAGGAGAAGAAGAAAAAGGAGTGCAGGAAGTGCGGGGACGAGCTGGTCATCGACGAGACCCCGAAGTTGAAGATCAACGGAAGGGAGGTGGGCATCGCCGAGCTCGACAACATCATGAACGAGGTCATCGCCCTCAATCTGAGCGACGACGCCGAGATCAGCAGGGAGCTGTTGCAGCGCGTCAAGGACCGGGACTTCGTGCCGGCGAGCGTGGAGAAGGAGTATTCGCGCGCATTGTTGGAAGAGTACAAAGAACGCATCTGACGATGACCCGTTCCAATTTTTCCTCCATTCCTTTCTAGGGTCATCAAGAAAGCCTTTTATCGGATGACCCACCATCAAACCCCGATGAAGGACGAAGACCTGGTCATGGGCGTGGACGACGCCCACCTGATGTCGTTGGAACTGACCACCCATATCCTGGAGTACGCCAACTCCTATCGCTTGCTGTCATCGCAAGGCGATTACCTGGGCAAGGAGAGGTTGCGCTACCTGACCCTGATGGTGATGTTCGACGAGATGGCCAAGCTCATGGAGGTCATGAAGGATTGCGAGCGGGCCGTGACCCACAAGGACCCGTTCGTGACCGTGCCTGGTTTCTATGGGAAGGCGAGGAGCGAGAAGGCGTTGGGCAACATAATGACCGAGCTGAGCAAGTCCGAGGCCATGTTCATGCTCTTCAAGAAGGTGATGGGGCATCCCCCCTCCAACCTGGACTTCGATATGTTCAAGAAGGAGTTCGGGCAGGGCAGCAAGGGCCTTGATGCCCAGATCCACAACCTCACCTTCTATGACGTGAGGATGCGCAGCGACCACCTGGGCCAGGTGCCCTCCAAGGAGGTCATGGACATGTTCTTCGAGGCGGTGGTGATCAACGCCGAGAGCGCCAGGGAGTTCATCTACGAATGGGCCCGGGCCAGGGAGCTGGACCTCGAGTTCAAGCTCAAGTCCTTCCGGGCCGAGGGTTGTGGCAACGTCAAGCTCTGGGCCAAGGTGCCCATCCCCAAGACCCAGAGGAACTTCTGAGGCGGGGCGATGACCGACAAGTTCGCACGCTACGAGATAGACCTCAACGCCAAATGCGTCTGCGGGTGCATGGAGGGGGACCGGGTGCACAAGATCTACCGCTTCCCCAACGACTATGGCGCCTCGGTGGTATCTGGCCGGAAGGAGAACGGGAGGGTGGGCCAATACCGCATGTTCGTCCTCCATTTCGAATCCCCCGCTCCGGAGCATTGTTGGGAGATCACCTCCGACAACCCGGTCAGCGCCGGGACCGACACGCTGGAGTGCGGCGACTGGGACCAGGTCGAGGCGGTCTTGCAGCGCATCTTCTCACTGCCGGGCTGAGCAACCTATTTATCCGGTCGACTTGACTTATGACATCGGATAACGGTGTCCATCTGGAAGTGGTTCAGGAAGGAGAAGCCTGAGGGCTCGGTCAAGGAACTGACCGACGAGGCGTTCGATGCTTTCCTGGCAGAGAACGAGCAGGGCGGTGGTCGAGGTCTATCTGGGCACCTGCCCCCATTGTCATGCGCATGGCGCCGATATACGAACGGGTGGCCGAGGCCTCCTCGCAGAGGGCGGCCTTCGCCCGGATCGAGGGCAGGGCGCAGCCGAAGACCGCACAGCGTTACGAGGTCTCGTCCGCCCCGACCTTCCTCTTCTTCAAGGACGGAGCAAAGGTGGCATCGTTGGAAGGTGAGATGTCGCAGATGGAGCTGGAGCACCATGTCTCCATCCATTTCGGTTGAGGTATGAGCATGATCAAGGACATCAACGAGGCGCTCTTCAACGATCTGATGAAACGCACCGACAAGGTGGTGGTGGTCGAGTTCTGGTCGCCAAGTTGCTCGATATGCAAGGACGTCGCACCGGCGTACGAGCAAGTGGCCCAAGAGCTGGAGCAGGAGGCGACGTTCGTCCGCATCAACACCGATGGGAACGTCCAGATGGCGCAGAGGCTGGGGGTCACGGGCACACCCACCTTCATGTTCTTCTGCCGCGAGGGCAAGGTGGGCGAGGTGGTGGGCCTGACCTCGGCCACGCTGTTGCGCAACACCATCCGCGATTCCATCAAGTACAACACCGCCTGCCCTCGGAAGAAGAGGCCGTCCTACGACATGGACGGCTACGGCTAGGGAAAATCTAGATTAACGGCCTGGCCAATGACCTGGGCATGTTCGGACCGGTCGACCTCGAGAAGTGGATGAAGGGACGCCAGGCCAGCTTGGCCAACGTTCAGGGCGCGGTGCAGGATATCGTGGATCGTGTCCGCCATGACGGCGACAAGGCCCTTTTCGAGCTGACCGAGCGTTTCGACAAGGTCAAGCTGGACTCGCTCCGGGTCAGCGAGGGACAGTTCAAGTTGGCGCGAGAGAGCGTGCCTGAGGAGCTGGTCCGCGAGCTGGAACGGGCGGCCGAGAACATCCGCCGCTTCCACCGCATGCAGCAGTCCCATGGCCTGTGGTTCCAAGAGGTGGAGCCAGGCATCATATTGGGGGTCAAGACGACGCCATTGGCGAGCATCGGGGCCTATGTCCCCGGCGGTCGGGCGGCCTATCCATCCACCGTGCTGATGTGCGCCATACCGGCGAAGGTGGCCGGGGTGAGGAAGGTCATCTGCTGCACCCCGCCCCCGGTCAACGCCCTCACCCTGGTGGCCATGCAGGTGGCCGGGGTGGACGAGGTCTATCAGATCGGGGGGGCCCAGGCCATAGCGGCCATGGCCCTCGGCACGGAGACGGTGGGGAAGGTGGACAAGATCGTCGGCCCAGGCAACGTCTATGTGACGGCGGCCAAGATGATGTTGCGCGACGCGGTGGACATCGATTTCCCGGCCGGACCGAGCGAGATCGCCATCATGGCCGATTCCAGCGCCGACGCCTCCTTCATCGCCGCCGATATCATCGCCCAGGCGGAGCACGACCCCAACGCCGCCTGCCTGCTGGTCAGCACCGACCCTTCGCTCCCGTCCAAGGTGGGGGCGCAGATCGAGCGGCAGCTGGGCTCATCGCAGCGCGGTGCCATACTGGAACGCTCATTGGGCAATGCGGGGTATGTCATCGTCCCGGACCTGGCCGAGGCGGCGGCGGTGATCGACCGGGTCGCCCCCGAGCACCTTTCCATCCAGATGACCAATGAGCTGCTGGCATTGAACTCCGTTCACAACGCCGGTTCGATCTTCATCGGCAAGTACGCCGCGGTGGCCTGCGGGGACTACGCCTCGGGCACCAACCACGTCCTTCCGACCGCCGGCTATGCCCGGGTCTATTCTGGCCTGGACGTGCACCATTTCTGCAAGCGCAGCTCGATCCAGATGATAGACCGCAACGGACTGGAACGGATCGGGGCCACGGTGGAGCGTCTGGCCCGGGCGGAAGGGCTGGACGCCCATGCCCGTTCCGTCGAGATGCGGCGGGACTGAGGCCTATTTCCAATTGACCAGGATCTCCTCGCGGCGGAAGGTCCTCCGTGCCAGGTTGAGCATGGCCAGGTCGATGATCAGCACCACCAGCGCCAGGACCACGATGTTCAGGGCGGTCAGCGGGATGAGCCCCAGGGCCATGATGAGGAACAAGGCCACTATGGGCAGCACCACCAGGGAGCCGAGCTGCTGGGCGGAGCGGACGTCGGTGACCCGGGAGGATATGATGACGTTGCTCAGGATGCTCATGCCGCACACCATCGGCGACAGGAGGAAGACCCCGGCCACCCATATGGCATCGGGCATCGGACTGTAGCCCAAGGCCGGCTCGGTGATCGTGTTGACTATGATCACGAAAGGCAGGAACACCGCCCAGGTGACGAGCACGCATGGGATGAAGATGGAGGCGGCCTTGCCCACCAGCAGTTCCAGGTCGGTGGTGGGCGTGGCCAGCAACGGTTCGAGGCTGCGATTTATCTTCTCACCCACGATGGTGTACGACGCCACCACGGTGGGGATGACCGTGGGGATGAGGATGAAGAAGATGAGCAGTATGTTCAGCAGCAGCAATATGGCGGTCTCGGTATCGCTCGGCTGACCAGCGACGAAACTGTCCTGAACGGTGGTGCCCACCAGGTCCGTTCCGTCGAGGTTGCTTTGCTGGACGAACGAATCAGTGAGCCCCCCTCCGACGATATCGCTCCCCTCCACCAGGGAACCTTCCACGGTGCAGTTCTCCAAGCGGCAATTGCTGATGACCGCATTTTGGACCGTGCAATCGACCAACGAGATATTGCTCAGCACGACATCGGACAGGTATTCGCCCTGCCTGCTCGATGAGAGGTTCAACCCCAGGTCGAGCGGTCCATCGGTCGGGCCCTCGGACATGGAGGAGACCGGTATCAGATATATCGCCGGCAGGACCGTGGCGAAGATGATGGGCATCAGCACCAAGGAATAGAGGATGTACTTGTTGCGTCGGAACTCGGAGAACTCCTTCCGCACGATGATGCCCACGCGGTCCCAGCGCAGGATCATCCTCCCCCTCCGATTATCTTGAGGTATACATCCTCCAGCCCGCGCCTGCCCTGCTCCACGTATTCCACCTTGCCCCCCATGGAGATGATGAGGTCCACGATGAGGGGGTTCTGGACCGAAGGGTCCTCAAGGCGGAGCGTCAGCTCGTTGCCGTTAAGCTCGGAGGAGAGGACTCCAGGGACCTTGAGGATGGCCTCAGGGACGCCCTTCGGGATCGAGACCATGCGGACCACCGTGGTACGTCCGAAGAAACGGTCCGCCAGCTCGTCCGGGGACCCGATGGCGAGAAGACGGCTGCGCAGGACGCCGATGCGGTCGCAAAGACGATGGGCGTCGTCAAGGTTGTGAGTGTTCAGAAGGATGGTCCGGCCCTCCCCCCTCAGCTCCATGATGTACTGGCGAACGGTGAGGGCGGCCTGCGGGTCGAGTCCGGAGGTAGGCTCGTCCAAGAATAGGTAGCGGGGCTCGTGCACCAGCGCTCTGGCGATGGAGATCTTCTGCTTCATGCCCTTGGAGAAGCCGGACACGGCATCGTCCCTTCTATCCCATAGTTCCAAGGTGGTGAGGAGCTGCTTTATGCGGCCCTGCCTTTCGCCGGTCGGCACGCCGTACATCTTGCCATAGAACTCAAGGTTCTGCCAGGCGCTCAGGGATTCGTAGAGGCCGGGGGATTCTGGCAAAAGCCCGACCATGGACCTGATGCGCAGCTGGTCCTGACGATGGGAGACGTCCAGGCCATCGATGAAGGCCGATCCGGAGGTCGGTGAAATGAGGGCGGACAGCATGCGGATGGTGGTGGTCTTGCCCGCACCGTTCGGTCCGAGCAGCCCGAACACCTCCCCATCCTCGATGCGCAGGTTGAGGCCTTCCACCGCCACCAACCCATCGAACCTCCTGGTAAGGTCAACCGTCTCGATCATTTCTTACGCCTTGACGGGAGGTGATGGTAGAGCCCCATATTGGTTCTTCTGTTGGTCGATATCGCACCAATTCACTTGATGCTAGGACGATTTGGTTGCAGTATGACCTTCTTTATCAGGTAAAGGGTAGGGATGATGGTGAGCACAAGGAGGAGCGGGAGCATGACCACAAAGATCTGAAGGTCCACAATGCTTGTGGTGTTCTCACCATTGCCGCCCAAAGAATCCTTGAGAGTGCTTACCATCATCACCACCACGATCCCGAATACGCCGATGAAGACGGAAATGGACTCGATGATGCGCACGAAATATGTGCGTAGGAACTGATCATGGTCCGCGATGGATTTGCGTATTTCGGACACGTCCTTCTCGAACTCTTTCTGGCTGCGCTCCAGGTTCTTCTTCAAGGCCTCCATGTCGGTCTTCATGCTGTCATATGTGGCTATCAGCTTCGACTCCATCTCCCAGGGCGATATGGTCCCAGCCTCATCGGTCTGCGGCTCCAGGCCTTCCAGCATGGAGATGCCCTTCGCCGAGACCACCAGTCTCGTCACTCCCGCCCCATCCTTGCTGGACTGAACAAGGCCCTCCTCCACCAATTTGGTCAAGGTCGGTCTCAGGGATTCCTGCCCGACCTTCTCGCTCTGCGCGACCGTCCTGAGGAGGTCTGCCTCCGCCACCCTGGCGGGGTAGCTGTGCCTGAGCTGCCGAAGTATGGCTAGGCCATGGTCGATATCATCGCTCACGTTTGCCGTCCTCCTTGCAAGGGTCCACCAGGATGAAGCGCTTGATGCCCCAGATCATGACCAGGACGTAGACCATGATGGACAAGGGCACGCTCAGAATGATGATCCAGTAATCCTCCACGCTGGCATTATGCTGCAGGCTGAGTCCGATGGTGAGGATGAGCACCACCACGATGGCGAAGATGCTCACGAACACCCCGAAGGTCTCGATGACGCGAAGGAAATAGGTCCTGATCACCTGGTCATGGTCCATGATGCGTTGCCGCATCTCCTTCATCTCTGAATCCAAGGTCTTCTGGCTGGACTCGATGCCTTGTTTCATCTCCTCCATATCCGACTGGATGCGGTCGTACGTCTCGATGAGTCGGGTCTCGATCTCGCGGGCG
Source organism: Methanomassiliicoccaceae archaeon (assembly GCA_963827905.1). Lineage (GTDB taxonomy): Archaea > Thermoplasmatota > Thermoplasmata > Methanomassiliicoccales > UBA472 > JACXTP01. Next base: position 222,983 of record CAWHCB010000001.1, on the reverse strand, counting down.
GAGACGCCCTCGCGCTTCGCCCCCCGCTCCTCCAATGACTGGAGGTAGTCAATGCCGTCGGAGGTGATCTTGTAGCGATAGGTCTCGGTCTTGCCGAAGGGGGCTTTGATGACCGACTCCTCGATCAAGCCTTTGGACTTCAGCTCCTTGATCTCCTGGGACACTCGGTCTATGGTGACGTCCTTCAGCGCCTTCTGTACCGAGGAGATGAGCACGATCTCGTCGACCTTGATGGGATAGAACTCCCTCAAGGCTCCTCAGTATCTGCATCTTGACGTTGTTCTCGCCATCGACCCCCGCCATGCTCAACCTCTTCCCCCACGAATGTTAAACCATTGACCGGTGGAGTTTATATTATTGGTGTCAACGGCCCAAAAAAATGAACATCCCAAATCAAGGAACACCGGTCGGGTCCCAGGAAACCCGAAGCCCGCTCTCGAAACCCTCCATCTCCTTCATCTCCGCTTCGCTGAGAGCAAAATCGAAGATGCCAGCATTCTCAATGATGTGTTCTCTGGAGGCCGCCTTAGGTATGATGACATGCCCCTTCTGCAGACCCCACCGAAGCATGACCTGAGCGGGTGAACGACCGTGCGAATCCGCTATGCCTCTCAAGCCCTGATGTCCGAACCTTTTCCCACGGGCCAATGGGCTGTATGATTCCACCTGCACCCCCATGGACCGGCAGGCATCCACCAGCTCGGTCTGCTGGAGAAAGGGCGACAGCTCCACCTGGTTCACCGCGGGAATGAATTCCGCATAGGTCCCCAGCTCATTCAAGTGGGCGACGGTATAGTTGCTGACCCCGATGCAGCGGCACCTGCCTTCCCTAAGCAACGTCTCCAAAGCCTTCCAGGAGCGTTGGCGCAGGGCGAGGACAGGCCAATGTATCAGGAAGAGGTCTATTGTGCCCACATCGATCCGTCTCTGGCTGGCCTCGAAGGCTTTCAGCGCCTCGGAGTAGCCTTGGTCGTGGTTGTACAGCTTGGTGGTGACGAACACCTCGTCGCGGTCCAGACCACTGTCCCTTATCGCCCGGCCAACATCGATCTCGTTGGCGTAGTAACTGGCAGTGTCTATGAGGCGGTAACCCACTTCCAAGGCCGTGCGGACGGCGTCATATGTCTCCTTGCCAGGCGACAACCTGTACGTGCCCAGACCGAACCTGGGCATCTTGACGCCGTTGTTCAGTTCCACCGTCGAAGCGATGTCGAAACTCATCGTTGTCACGACCTAAAGTTTAGATAACCAGAGGTTCGTGGTTATCCACCACGAGAATCAGATAATTGCCTTATATAAAGGTTGGAGTTGGATATGATGCGAGAAAGTGATCGGATGGAGGCATCAGGCGATTTCTTGAGCACATGGTCTGGCGATCTGCAGGTCAAAGGGTTCCGCGAGGTCAGGACGGTCCATTGTCCGATACCCCACATCGAGGCCTACCGGCGCGATGGCAAGAAATTCTTCGGATTCGCAGTGTTGGACCGTTCCGACATCAACGAGCAGCTGCATCTCATCCTTCGCGGCAAGGTGCAGAACGGCACGGTGGTCTTCCTGCAGGCATCTTTCGACCTTCTCGATGACGTGGAGAGAAAGCTGAAGTGCTGGGAGCTCAACGACAAGGTGAACCTGGAAGGGTTCTTCTGATCCCACCTCTGGGGATCAAGTTCAGATGGTCCTTTCGCCCCTCAAGATGTAGAAGGTCATGTAGGGCTTGAAGCCCACTTTCTCATAGACCGACCTGGCGGCATGGTTGTCCTCCCGCACATGGATGAGGGCATAGGGAACCTCCCTAAGGATCCGCTCCGCCAATGCCGATACTATGGTGGTGGCGTACCCCCTTCCCCTCGAGCCCTTTTCCGTGGCGATGATGGATATGTTGAAGCCTGGGCCTTGGGTCAGCGCGCTCCCTACTGCCCTGAGGACTCCCTCCGTCCCTGATGCCGATCCAGTAGGACTTGTTGAACATCGCGCGCACCCTTTCCTCGCTCATGTCCCCCCACCATTTCGGATCGGCCTCGCTTAAGAGTCGAGCGATATCCGATGCATCCTCTGGGACCAAGGTCTCCCATGCAACCGTGCTCCTCGGTTTGAGCTCGCCCCGCCCCATGGTCATCAGCACGATATTGAAATCTACCTTCGGGTGGAACCTCCTCAACAATTCGTCCTTCATCTCCAGAGGGGCGTTTATCTCGACCTTCTGCTCATCCAGCAATTCCATGAGAGCCCTGCATGCCCCAAGCTCGCCGCGAAACTGGACGATCTTGTGGTCGTAGACCAGAGATGCCCCGAGGAGAGTGCCCCCATCCTCTACCACCCTGATCATGGTCCGGTCCCGCTCGAACATCCAGTCGACCAAGAACCAGAAATATTCCGGCCAACGGTCCTCGACCGAACGGAGGAACCATGCCTCGTTCCCGCCTTCCAGTTCGCAGACTCTCAATGGATGCCCCAGGGAAATAACGATATGAGATAATAACAAATTTTATCTCTCGGCCTCTTATCTCCCGTCAGTCCGAATCATTGATGCAACCTATATCATCCAACCTAGACGATATCGAGAGGGGTACCAATTGATCGAGAGGGAGACATCATCACCTGAGATCAGCATGTCCATCGAGGAATATCTAGAGGACGTGCATCGACTTTTCATCCTCTCCTTCAATCAGGTGGAGATCGAGAAAGGACGTATGGAGGCATTGAGGATGGCCACGATCGGTCGGGGAGGTCTCTCGGAAGGGAGATGGCGCGAAACCAGCTAAGGGCCGTCAGCTCAATGACTTTGAGGAGTTCACCACTTTCTGGAAGGCACTGATGTCCTCGTCTCATTTTCTCCGCGACCCAGCAAGTGACGATATTGGAGGAGGGTCCTGAGCATCTCAGCATGAGGGTGGACCGATGCCTTTGGGCGGAGCACTTTCCCGGATCGGCGATCCGGAGCTGGGATACCTGGTCTGTTGCAACGCCGATCACAGCATGATAGCGGCCTACAATCCCAGGCTCACCCTCCATCGAACCAAGACCATCATGCAAGGTGACGACCATTGCGACCATTGCTTCCACTGGTCGGAGGAAGAGTCCATGACCAACCTGGGTAGCGGTATCCTCTCTGGCCATTACTGGACTGGCGGTCATCTGCAGTTGCATCAATGTCGGTTTGGTCATGGGTCGGGAGAAGGCTTAGGGTTCGGAAAAGTCCAACATCAGCTGGATGGCGAGGGCGCATCGTGCTCAACATCGTCCTAATGCCCCTCCTGGCGCTCGGACTGATCTGGGCCTTTGACCTCGAGGAGGGATTGGCGGCAAGCCTGTTCTGCTCTCCACCCTGCCCGCCTTTCCATTGATCATGAGCATCATGCGCGGAAAGGGGGTCGACAATGACGGTCTGGAACTGACCTTCGCGATGTTAGGCATAAGTGCAATTTCCGCCCCATTGATCATCTGGTTGTCTCCCGTGGAGGGATTGGACGCCGGCCCTCATCGAGATCATGTTCACCCTGGTCCATGTTCCAGTTGCTGCCATTGCTGATCGGTTATGCATTGGGGAGGATCATACCAGAACTGGTTCGACCGAGCCTGAGGATGTCCTGACGTTCCTGGTCCTGATCAGCACCTCCTTGATCGTCTTCTATGTGATTGCGAGCAGATACCAGGACATCGAGCAGATGGGAGGCTCCCATGCCCTGTTGGCAGTGATATCATTGGTCCTTATAGGGGTCTTCATGGGGTGGCTGTTGGGCGGGCCGAGGACCGAAGATAGGAGGACCTTGGCATTGCAACACGTCCCTGAGGAACTTCATGTCCAGCCTTCTCCTTTCTTTCACCTTCTTCACAGGGGCGGGAACTGAGTTGTTGGTCCTGTTAGGCGGACTATTCATGCTGGCCCTCGGGATTCTCGCGGAATAGGATCATCTCGGAGTAGTCATATCATAATGGAGTCCATGTGGATATTTTGATAATGATATATTAATAATTATAATATTATATATTAAATCATCGACCCGGACTGGAATCCATTTGTGCCTGGTCATCTGTTCGTAATTTCAATTAATAACGAAAGAGAGACTGACTGCGAAAGACGTCACCTACGTAACAACGGGAGATGAAGCCATTACACATTGCACATCGTTACGGAACAATTGAATCCTATTTCCTGAAGATCGGGGACTCCTTTACCCCTTCCTCGCGCAAACGTTTCGTAATCTGGAGAAGATAAGCGGAGGTGACCTTGCTTGTTTTGATGGGGGTATCCGTCCAAAGGCTGACGTTGTAGATGAGCTTGTCCTGCTCGGTGCGCACGATGTTGCGCAGTGGGGAGGAACCGGTCCTCATCGAAGTCAAGATTGACCTCGTCCTTCTCCGCTAGTTTTGTCCTATGCTTGGACTTATGCTTCAACCGGCTCTCTTTCCTGATGGGGCGGATATTAGGATACACCATTGGGTTGCGCCTAGCCTCCTCCAGGAAAAGTTCGCACATCCGGTCAGGGTCCTCGGTCCAAGGCAAAGCCAGCGGGATATTGATGTTGAAACATCCGATCTCCGAGTAGTTCAGGGCCTTGTGGATGATGATGTAGGAGCTGGGGATGACATACACCCTCCCATATTGCTCACGGACCGTGATGGACGTCAGCCCGATGTTAAGGACCTCAGCCGGACCGGTCTGGTATGGCGTATCCCCCACCTCGACCCAATCACCCAACTGTACACGTCCATCGATGGCCACTATCACACCGCCGACGACGTTCTGTATCACGTTCTGGAATCCGAAAGTGATGGCGAAGGAGATTGCTCCGACGATGAAAGCGATGGTCGTGCTGTTAACCCCGAAGAGGATGAGCAGTGCCAGGGTGAAGAAAACAATCAATACCAAGTATTGGACGAAATTGGCCATGGTCTTGGCCGTGCTCGCACCAGCATATTTGGTTGCTTTCTTCTTGACCACCCAGTATATCAACCGGGCAACTATGAATCCCACTACAATGATGATAGAGACCTCTATGATCAACGTTAAGATGTCCCCGGTAAGTTCCATTTTATCAACTTAGGCTAAATCATTGTGTGTTTTAATAATTATATTCAGAAGAGACTCAGCAGGAGAGGGAGAATTTTTTAACATTATATTCAAAATATTATATTCATGATAAATATGGCGGACCTGTGGGGTTCGCTATTAACATGGCTAGTACGCAAAATTTGGAGATCTATCAAGGATGAAATAGTACCGAGGGCGAAACATCTTCTTATTCTCAATATGATTAATTGGGGTCCCCGCACATCAATGCGAAATATCATCCCAATGAATTATGGGTGAGGACTTACCATAAATAACAGGAGCGTCTCTGGCAGAGTCAAGAGGAGTGATTTGTTTGGGGTCTGAGGGAAAGATGGAATTCGGTAGGCTCATGATGATGGCCTGCCCCTTGCTCGAGGACGAAATGATATATAATCTGACCACCGACCCTGATGCGAAAAGGATATTCCTCCTGGCAAACAAGAATATCGAGACTCTTCTCCCGAAGCTCAAGTCCAATGGTGTCGAGTTCGAGCAAATCTCTGAGGAGGATTTCTTCAATGAGAATGCGAATGTGCCAAGGGAGGGGTATAACGTCATCATCTGGATGATGGATCTCGGACTCCACTCCGAGCCCAAGGCCCTCGCCGCAGAAATCCGTAGACTGATGCTTACAGTCCCTGGTCATGCGGATGGCATTGCGCTCTACTATGGGCTATGTGGAAATGGGCTGGAAGGGATCCGAGAATGGAGCAGGGAGAACCTATCGATACCTATGACGCTCTTCACCGATAGGGAAGGTAAACTGTGCGATGATTGCATCTGTGTGCCTTTGGGTAGTAGTGAAAAATATCTGAACCTTATGAAAAAACATACCGGTGTGATGTACCTCACGCCAGCCGTCGCCTGCAGCTGGAAGGAGTTCCTCGGCCACACTGAGCTGTTCAAAGGCCTTGATAGCATAGATATGAGTCGTAAGGAGTTCATGAAACTCTTGCTTGATATGGCTGGGTACAAGCAGTGCTTGAAGATCCAGACTAATCTGGGAGACCAAGTTAACTTCCAAGAAAAGTGCGAAGAGTATGCCAAAGAGCTGGAGCTGGAGCTGATCGAGCTCGAAGGTGGGTGGGTCTCAACAGAGGTCGCGGACCGCATGTATGCCGAGGCAAAATCATTCCTGCGGGAATGATGTGTGTAAATAATTGTATTGTAATCATAATATTGATATTAATTGGGGCATTGCCTACTGGCCTTGGAGTCATATCTGAGTAAAAAGAAAATCCCTCCCCGTTTTACTTCTAAACTTTGAGGGGACGGATAGCTAGTCCTTCCTTTGTTCCCTAAACTTTTTCATTATTATTATTGTGGGCTAACCAGGTCTGTCTTTAGAGCGTTAAGGATGCAGGCACGACCCGCCATCGTCGTCTTCCTGATCCTCGCTCTGCTCACCGGTCTGGTCCTTCTGGAGCATCTCCGGAAGGAGAACAAGAGTAACAGGCCGTAAGGAAGGAGAGAAATCATGGGTACGAAGAACGGAATGTCAGGAATGCAGGCGTCGAGGGAGCACGCGACACGGCGCGAAGGCTCCGGAAAACCGCAAGCGGAGCCACACGGTTGGCCCAACACCGAAACGCTGAAATCTCGCGTCGGCGATTAACATGGGAAGAGAGTTCGATTGACACAGTTGAAATGGCGGAAGTTGGCGCAAAGGAATCTTGGCGGTGCACAAAGTATCTCATTGATTGCCCCGGCCAATCCCAAATACAGTGAAGAATTGTTAGCGGCCATGAACCAAAAACTCAATGCGCTGATTGATGAGGAGGTTGGGGAAGACAAAGCCCCATTCACTCCGCCTAAGAAGGATTAACAAAAGTAACTAAGGAGGGAAATCATGAACAAGAAACCCAACATCCTGATGATCGTGACCGATCAGGAATATGCCCACCAGCCCATGCCGGCGGAATTTGCTTTGCACGCCCGGGACCGCATTCGCGCCCGCGGGGTCACGTTCAACCATCACCATTGCACCACCACCGTGTGCACCCCTTCTCGATCGGTGATGCTGACGGGCCGGCATACGCCGCACACCCGCATGTTCGACAACACCAATTTCGCCTGGATCGACGACATGGAGGCCGATCCGAAAACCTTGCCCACCATCGGCCATATGCTCCGCGATCTGGGCTATCACACCGTCTATAAGGGCAAGTGGCACCTCTCGGAGATCCCCGCCAAGGGCTCCCGTGCGGCGATGGAACCCTACGGTTTTTCAGAGTATCAGGAATGGGGCGATGCGCAGGGCGGGCCTATGGATGGAATCAAGAAGGATCCGTTGATTGCGGCCGAAGCCGTGGACTGGCTGGAAAAGCGCGCCTCTCAAGTCGCCGCCGCCAAACCCTGGTTCATGAGCGTGAACTTCGTTAACCCTCACGATGTGATGTATTTTGATACCGACGGGGAAGGAACGGTCCAGGCTAAAAGCATGTTCCCGATCTTCAGCGCGCCGGATACGCCGCTGTACCGCCAGAAATGGATGACCAGTCTGCCGGCCTCATTCTTTGACGACCTGGAGGGGCAGCCGCCCGCCGTCCGCAGTTACAAGCGCCTGTGTGACGTGTACTATGGCCAGATTCCGGAGGAACGCCGGGACATGTGGCACAACCATGTCAATTACTACCTCAACTGCCTTCTCGACGTGGACCGTCACATCGGGGCGGTGCTGGATGCGCTGGATGCGAGCGGCCAGGCCGACAACACGATTGTCATCTTTACGGCGGATCACGGCGAGCAGGGCGGTGCCCATCACCTGCGCCAGAAGGGCAGCGTGGCGTTTCAGGAGACCGTCAACGTGCCGCTGGTGATTGCCGATCCGCGCCACCCCGGCGGAAACCGGACGGATGCGGTGGGATCGCATCTCGATCTGGTACCCACGATCCTGGCGTTTGCCGGCCTGTCGGAGAACGAGCGGCGGAAGCGCTATCCACTCCTGAAAGGCCATGACCTCTCAAACGTGGTGCGCGATCCCGCTACTGTCGGGCCCCGCGGCAGCAGCGAGAAGCCCGGCCTGGGCTGCCTGATGACTTACGACATGATCGCCACCATCGATGCGGAATGGTTCAGCCGCAACGCGCCCAGGGTGTTTGATTACGCCGCCGCCCAGGCCGGGAAGGAGTTTCACCGCGGTAGGGAGGCGTTCAAAGATCTCATCAACGAGATCGGTATGCCGGATCCTGAAAAGCGCGAACTGTTCCGCGGCGTGTTCGATGGTCGCTACAAGCTGGTCCGCTACTTCGGGCTGGGCAACTACAACATGCCCGCATCGGTCCAGCAGCTTCTGGCCGACAACGATGTCGCCCTCTACGATCTGTTACTGGATCCTGAGGAAATGGACAATCTGGCCAACCCGGCCAATCCCAAATACAGTGAAGAATTGTTAGCGGCCATGAACCAAAAACTCAATGCGCTTATTGATGAGGAGGTTGGGGAAGACAAAGCCCTATTCAATCCGCCGAAAGAAGGTCCGCAGAAGTGAATTGGAAATCGTTGGTCCAGCCCCGCGTGTAACGCCTTCAACCGCCAGGTCAAGGGCGTACCGCTCGCGGTTGCCGAAGATGCCGAGGGTGTGGGCTCCTTGCTAAGGACGTTCATGGACAAGAGATTTCTGTGAGAGGAAAGGGCCGTAATGGTGGTAAATGGAGGACGGTGGTCCTGAACCAAACTGTCGCGCAGATATTGAAGGAATATCAGTATCAACGTGAGCAGACCGTCACGGACTTTTCTAAACAGAGGAAGTGGGTCCTGACTCGATGAGCTCCTGATCCACGAATGGAGGGAAATCTTAGGCCATACGGGGACTCTGGAATCGATAAGGTCATGAAGACTCTCAAGACGAGGATGGAAACATGCTACGGGAGAAAATACGACTTCTCGAACTATACGTTCCGCAGGACGTTCGGGCGCAGGATGTGGATGTTAAAGGTCGATATAGCCATCATCAGCAAGATGCTAGGACATGAATCAATAATACAAACGATGGAATATCTGGGACTGAACCAAGAAGATCAGATCGACCCCATGAAGGAATATAACGCCTTCATCGAGAAAGCGGTTGTGCAGTTTGCCAGATAAATCGGGCAAACAATGATGGTGTGCCAGATGGAAATGGTGGGCCCAAAGAGATTTGGAATCACATTATCAACTGGATCGATCAATTTTTGCCCTGACCTTTCAATTTTTTCAGATGTGTGTGTGTCAAATTTGAAGGAAAACCAATAACTACAAACCCTTTCATTTTTCATTTTTTAAAGCATGATAATCGGGGCATTTATCCTAGGAGCTCCCTTCTCCAAAGCTTCTCTCTTCGAAGAATTATTAAAAGCCCAAATGGGGATATGGGGCGGGGGCAAGTTTGGTGGAGGATACCAGGAAATATGAAAATCCACCGAATCTGGTTATTGTAACTGTTTTTAAAATTATTTTTATTATTTTATTAATATTTGGAATATTTTGTATAATTTTCAAAAAGGGTCCGGTGGATGGATGGGCAGTTTTTATAATAATGAATATAGGTTCTTTCTTTTTGGTATTTGCCATGTGGTATAGACAGTATTATACCCGACCAAATATCGTTGAAATTTCGGATGACGGTCTAATTCTCCACATGAGCTCATCAAAGGAGATTAAATTGGCATGGTCTGATATCCTAGGCTATTGGGCGAATTCTGAGGAAACAGACGCGGCTAAAGAAAAGGCAGGATCGGGCACAATCATTCCGATAAATGGTCCCATTTATTCGACCAATTATTACATAGCCATCATAGTGGCATCCGAGTACCATCGGATTACCGGTAAGTATTTGCCATCTGCTAAAACGGATGAGTGGGGGAGGGCTTTCAAGAAAAGGGTGAAAAACAATAATTGACTAGAACCTCGGCACCCTCTTATCCAACACAGCTCGTTTAAGACGGACGTGGAGATCTTAAAACCAATTTTTTTAGAAGCAACCTACCGATCAAAAACAAGGGGCGAGTGGTTTGCACCGTTTTTCTTTTTTGATAATTCATTCGACAATTGTCGATTCGAGATATTTATTATTTTCGACAAATTCGAGCATATATATGCTCGCTATATAGGTAGGCTAGATAGGGTGCCTAATAACGTAATAGAGAGCCCTATCGGTACCGTAAGCGTGCCTAACGTGAACCTACGGTTCAAAACAGGCACGCCGATATTTACCTAACGGAATCCTATGATCCCAGTAAGCGTGCCTAAACAGGAACCAACGGTTCCTCACAGGCACGCTGACGGGGTACGCTCGCCCATAGGGCTCGCGTATGCTCGCTCGGTCGTAACCCGCAGGGTTACTCCCTCGCTCGCTCAGATCCCGAGGCAAGCCAGCATCATTTTTCTGAAGCAAAATTGAATGACTGGCATATTCAAGGAAAAGGTCTTAATTGATTGCCAGATTAAAAAATCGATAATAAGGCTGCTGGAGACCACTAGGATTGATTTTTATTTCTAGATATAGTCTGATATGTCTCATTCAATAAAAATGCAACAGAATCAATTTAAACCGTGTTTATATCGATATCCGCGTTAACCCGAGTCTTTTATTTTTTATTCAAAATAATTTAATCAATTTTTCCAATTTCGGATGCACCGATCTTTAAATTTGATAAGATTAACCGATCCTACCTCGACCAAGGTTTTAGATATCCTACCCCATTATTAAAGTTGGGCATGGGAGCCCAAAAGGGTAGATTTGGAAATAAAATAAAATCTACAAAGAAAAATCTCCCAGATAAGGAGCCATCTGAAATGCCAACAGGAATACGGCTCCTTCAAAACGACATCGACACATATTTGGAGATATTGAATAAAGAAGGTAGGAGCAAGCGAACCTTGGGCACATATCGCTATGAGTTAACCCGAGCCTTTAATGGCCTGTATGATAAAGGGTTGAATGTAAATCCTGAGGCCATTGGGGAACTGGAGATAAACTACCTTCGTCATGTTTTTTTTAAAGGTTGCCCGAGATACATTCGATATCGAATTGCGATTGTTGGGATTTTTTTAAAGTGGAAGGGTAATAACATCGTGGAAAGGATGAGGATCGGTTGGCCTCATGACATGAGAATAAACGCAGATTGGTTGACCGATGATCAGGCCTTAGAACTGAAGAAAAGGGCTTTACAGCCTGGAATTCAGTCGATTATTATTGCCCTTGAACTGGGGATAGGATTGCGAAGGGTTGAAATCATCAGACTTAAAACGAAGGATATAAAAGAAATAACAATTGAAGTCCTTGGTAAAGGTCGGAATGGTGGTAAACCAAGAACGATTCCATTACGAGGTTTCGTGAAGGAATGTGTTAACTCTTGGATGAATGAACGTGATAAGATAATCACAAGAGCAAGGACGAAGAATCCTCATGTAATAATTCCCGATTCTCTGCTCATTTATGAGAGAAATGGCCGTATTGGGTCTTATCAAAAGACAGCCATAGATAAAATTTTGAAAAATGTGGCTCGCGATTTAAAGGTTAAATACGGATCTAATTTTGACTTCTCAAACCATACTCTCCGAAGGACATTCGGGAGATTGGCTTATCATAAGAAGATAGATATCGTAACAATCGCTCATTTATTGGGCCATGAGAATATAATCCAGACAATAAAGTATCTAGGAATAAATTACGATGATATGGATAGTGCCTTAGAGAAAATAGATGAAGATATGAGGGTGAAGGCTTGACATCCCAAAAAGGGCAAATATCAAGTCAAGCCAGATGGAAATGGTGGGCCCAAAGAGATTTGGACTCTTGACCTCCCGGTTATCAGCCGGGCGCTCCAGCCAGGCTAAGCTATGGGCCCGTGTGTTCTGCCGAATGGCGCATTCCATTTTAAACCTTTCTATCCTGGCGAGCCTAAAAAGACCCTTCGAGCCAATGGGAATGGACCCGCCAGCGGTTTGATGAATTTCAAAATTCAAAGGCGGCAAAGAATCTAAGATGAAATAAAATAAGGTTTCTATGGGACCGACAAAAGGTCGGTCCAAAAATGTTTCGTTAGGTCCTGAACGAGACCGAGTACTCGACATCCTTTGCGCCAAAGTACTTTGCACAGTACTCTGCCACCTTCTTCGGTGGGTATTCCTTGCAGCTGAAGACGTCGATGAATGCGCGGTCCGTGTCTTCGGCGAAATGGCCGGAGATCATGGAGGTCTCGATCAATTGGGCCAAGGAATATCCCTGCACCCGCGGGTCGGCCCCGAATCTGACGACGATCGGTTCCCCGAACCTCTTCATATCGATATACTCGCAAAGGTCGATGGAGAACTGAGCTATGGTCTCCTTGCTGCGGATCTTCTCCGGGTCGCATTGGCGCAGATCCACGGAGGTGAGCAAGCCCCACTCTTTGCTGGTTCTGAAGCGTTCGATCGTCTCTTCATCAGTAAGCAATTTACCCGTATTCGGACTCATACTATACATGTTCGGTTATCGCCCTCTGGGTGTTGTAATTCACCCTTGAACTAGACGCAAGAACGATTCAAGTATTTTAATTTAATACCGCGAAGGGGCAGGAATCGGAACCAGAGGTCTATTTTTCGTGCTATAGCATGACACGATTTTCACTTTCGCCAAGCATTCCCACCTCATCGGTCAGGCGATGATGCACACATGTTCATTTCTCGATGAAATGCAGGGAACCGGAGTTCATGCAATATCTCCTTCCGGTCGGGGCGGGGCCATCATCGAATAGATGTCCGAGATGCCCTCCGCATCGCGCGCACCTGACCTCTGTCCGGACCATGCCGTGGCTCCTGTCGGTCTCCGACTCCACTGCCTCCTCCTTGACCGGCTGCCAAAAGCTGGGCCATCCCGTTCCGGAATCGAACTTCTTATCCGAGGTGAAAAGCTCGTTGCCGCAACCGGCGCAGACATAGCTCCCTTTGCGGTGGTTGTCCCAGTAGGCGTTACGGAAGGCGAACTCCGTTCCCTTCTTCCTCAGGATGCGGTACTGGTCCGTCGTCAATGTCTTGCGCCATTCGTCATCGCTCCTCTCTACCGGATAGGTCACGATCAACCACCTCGCAACCGCCTCGGTGCCGCGGGTATTAATGGCTTGTGCGCTTTTCTCACCGCATAACCCATGGTCATGTCCCTGATGGCCACTTCTGACCAAGTGGTTTATACCCTGTGCACATTCATAGCCAGTGCACATGGTGGAAAAGGGCGGGGATGCCGCTGCTGATGAGGGAGCGAAGGAACAGAAATGGCTCGGCAGGTTCCTTGCCATCTGGAGCGGGCAGGCCGTCTCGGTCATCGGCAGCGCCCTGGTGCAGTTCGCCCTGATCTGGTACCTCACCATCACCACCGGTTCGGCCACCGTTCTGGCCATCGCCGCCATCATGGGCATCGTGCCGCAGATACTATTGACGCCGTTCGCCGGCGTCTATGTGGACCGATGGAAGCGCCGTTTCACCATGATCGGGGCGGACGGTCTGATGGCGCTCTCCACCTTGGTGCTGGTGGCCCTTTTCGCCTTGGACGCGGTGCAGATATGGCAGATATACGTCGTCCTGTTCGCGCGCTCCTGCCTCGCCGCCTTCCATTGGCCTGCCAGTCAGGCCGCCACCGCCCTGCTCGTGCCGGAAAAGAACTTGGCCCGGGTGGCCGGGCTCAATCAGACCATCTTTGGGCTCTCCTCGGTGCTGGCCCCGCCCATCGCCGCCGCGCTTTTCGCCATCGTGCCGATCCAATACATCCTCTCCATCGATATCCTCACAGCGCTCCTTGCCATCATCCCGCTGGCGCTGATACGCATCCCTGAGCCCAAGCCCAGCCTGGAGGAGCGACATGTGTTCAAGGAGATGAAGGCCGCCTGGACGCTACTGCGCAACTGGTCTGGTGCCTTGAAGGTCGTCGGGATATTCCTCGTCGCCAATCTATTGCTCTCCCCCGCATTCACTTTGATGCCTTTGCTGGTGGTCGAATACTTCCAAGGGGACGCCCTGGACCTGGCCTGGGTGGAGGCCTGCTTCGGGGGTGGTGCCATCGCTGGTGGTCTGGTCCTGGGGATATGGGGCGGGACGAAACGTCGCATCGTGACCGTGATGGCCGCCACCTTCCTGGCCGGTATCGGGGCGACCTTGATCGGATTGGTCCCCAGTGACGCGCTGATGCTCCTGCTCGTTCTGGCTTTGTTCATCGGCGCCATGTTCTCCTTGCTCAATGGCGCCATCATCGCCATCATCCAAGGCTGCGTCGAGCCTGGCATGCAGGGGAGGATACTGGCCCTCATCTCCAGCCTGGCCATGTCCATGATGCCGATAGGTCTGGCCTTCGCCGGTCCGTTGGCCGACGTCGTGGGGGTCCAGCCCTGGTTCATCCTCGCGGGGGTGGTCACCGCGGTCATGGGCATGGCCGCCTTCTTCGTGCCCAGCGTCATGCGCATCGAAGGGACCGCCAAGTCGAGCTGCTCGGTTGGCAAGGCCGGTCCGGAGGCGGGGGACTAGGATTAAGAGCAGCGAACCCTTACCAGGTCCGATCGCCATGACCGGTGGCCTTAAGAACCGTGGTAGGACCAAAGAGGACGTGGAGGAGCGCAGGAAGGGTCTGGAAGAGGCCACCGGCGCCTCTCTGGAGCACATCGCCCACACCAGCTTCGACCCGATCGTTGGCCGAGAAGAACGTGGAGAACATGGTGGGCTGTGTGCAGGTGCCGCTTGGGCTTCGTCGGACCATTGCTCATCAACGGCGACCACGCCAAAGGGGAGTTCTTCGTGCCCATGGCCACCACCGAAGGGGCGCTCATCGCCTCGGTGAACCGGGGCTGTTCCGCCATCAGCGCCGCCGGAGGGGCGGACGTCCTCATCATCAAGGACGAGATGACCCGGGCACCGGTCTTCCGCACCAAGGGGGTGCGGGACAGCAAGAGGGTGGTGGACTTCGTCAATTCCCATTTCCAAGAGATCAAGGCCGAGGCGGAGACGACCACCCGCCATGGCAAATTGATCAAGGTGAGGGCCTTCGCCACCGGGCGCAGCCTCTATCCTTCGCTTCAGCTACGACACCGGGGACGCCATGGGCATGAACATGGCCACCATCGCCACCGAGGCCGCGTCCCGTTACATCGAGAGGGAGACCGGCACCACCATGGTCTCCGTCTCGGGCAACCTCTGCGTGGACAAGAAGCCCTCGGCCATGAACTTCATCGACGGCCGAGGCAAGATCGTCCTGGCCGACGTCACCATACCTAAGGACGTGGTGGAGGGCCGCTTGAAGACCACGGTGGACAGCGCGGTGGAGACCTGCTACCGCAAGAACCTGGTCGGCAGCGCCATGGCCATGTCGTTCGGTCACAACGCCCACATCGCCAACATACTGGCGGCGGTCTTCATCGCCACCGGTCAGGACCCCGCCCAGGTGGTGGAGGGCTCGATGGGCATGACCACCTGCGAGCGCTCCGGCGAGGACCTCTACCTTTCGGTTCGACTGCCGAGCCTCGAGGTCGGTACCGTCGGCGGCGGGACGAGGTTGCCCTGCCAGAAGGAGGCCCTCTCGCTCATGGACTGCGTCGGTGCCGGCAAGGCCAAGAAGTTCGCCGAGATCGTGGCCGGGGCCACCCTGGCCGGTGAGCTGTCCACCCTTGCCGCACAGTCCGCAGGGGAGCTGGGCAAGGCGCACCGGGAGCTGGGGCGCTGAAAAAGGTAAAATAGCCACAACCTTATGGCAGGCGTGCATGCCAGTCATCACTTTCAATATGGGCGACCTGCTCGACCTGGTCGGCGGGGGAGTGAGCGCCGAGAAGGTCCTGGAGCGCGTGCCCTTGATCGGGGCCAGCGTGGACCGTTACGAGCCCTCCACGGGCGAGACCGCGGTGGAGTTCTTCCCCAACCGCCCGGACCTCTACTCGGTGGAGGGGGTGTCCCGGGCCTTGCGCACCTTCTTCGACATCGAGTCTGGCATGAAGAAGTACCCGCACCGGCCCTCCGGCATCACCATGACCTGGGAGGAGAGCGTGCTGGACGTCCGTCCGCACTGCGTCGCGGGGGTGGTCCGCAACGTCACCATGACGGACCCGATGATCCGTTCGCTGATGGAGCTGCAGGAGAAGCTGCACCTCACCGTCGGCCGAAAGCGGGTCAAGGTGGCCATCGGCGTGCACGACCTGGACAAGGTCAGGCCTCCCTTCCGTTACCTCGCCGCCGACCCCGACTCCATCTCCTTCGTGCCTTTGGCCAAGAGCGAGCCCATGACCATGCGCGAGGTGCTGCAGAAGCACGAGAAGGGCGTCGACTACCGCCACATACTGGACGGCAAGGACCGCTTATCCGGTCATCTTGGACAGGAACGACGACGTGCTGTCCTTCCCGCCCATCATCAACGGGGCGCTCACCACCGTGACGCCCGAGACCAAGAACATATTCATCGACGTCACCGGCATGGACCTTTTCGCCATCTCCGGCGTGCTGAACATCGTCTCCACCTCGTTGGCCGAGCGCGGGGGCGACATCGAGACGGTGCATGTGAAGGGCCCCAGTTCCCTGGTCACCCCCGACCTGCACCCAAAATGCTGGCCCCTGGACCCCGATTGGGCCAACTCCTGGTTGGGCCTGACGCTCTCGGACCGGGAGATATGCCAACGCCTGGGGCGCATGGGCTACGATGCCGCCCCGAACGGCGCGAGGATCGATGTCATGGTCCCGCCCTGGCGCATGGACCTCATGCACATGGCCGACCTGGTCGAGGACCTGGCCATCGGTCACGGTTACGAGCACTTCGGTGCCACGCCGCCCCGTTCCCAGACCATCGGCGGGGAGAGGAGCATCGAGCGCGCCGCGGACCTGGTGCGCCAGCTCATGGTCGGATATGGATATTGGGAGGTCACCACCCTCACCCTCAGCAACCCTGACGACCAGTTCCGCCTGATGCGCGTCCCGGAGGAGGATTTGGTGGAGGTGCTCAACCCCGTCTCGGAAGGTCACACCTGCCTGCGGGCCTGGCTCACGCCCTCCCTGCTGGCCGTCCTGAGGAAGAGCAAGCACCGGGAACTGCCTCAGCGCATCTTCGAGGTGGGCGATGTCCTTTTGAACGCAAAGAGACGCAAGCACCTGGCCGCCCTGAGCATCCATCCCAAGGCCTCGTTCACCGAGGTCAAGTCCCTGGTGGAGGGCGTGATGCGGGACCTCTCCTCCAAGTTCTACGTGGTGGCGAGCGACAGCGGCGCCTACATCCCTGGTCGAGGGGCGCAGATAGTCTTCGAGGACGAGATGGTCGGCTCCTTCGGAGAGCTCCATCCCGAGGTCATCAGCAACTTCGACCTGGGGAACCCGATAGTGGGCTTCGAGCTCGACCTGGAGCGGGTCATCCGTGACCGTCAGCTCCAGATACTTTGAGGTAACCTTTTTTAGGCGGGAGGGTTACTCCCGAGCACAGGCCGAGGTAGCTAAGTCCGGATTACGGCGCCAGCCTTGAGAGCTGGTGGTACCCAGTACCACGGGAGTTCGAATCTCCCCCTCGGCGCCACATCTTCAATACTCTCATTTTTCCATGATGAAGGCCAGCATCGAGGGGACCAGGGCCTGCAGGTCGGATGGGACATCGTGCTCCATCGCAGGTATCTCGACCTTCCTGTGCCTCACCCCCTCGATCTCGAACAGCTCGTTCAAGGCCTTGGAGTGCTCCCGGCAGTCCTGGTCCTGGTCACCCCATATGATGTAGCATCGCACATCCCTCGAACGCAACCCTCTGATCTGGGAGGAGATCTCGTCCAGGTCGGGGAGCCAGGGGGCGATGAGGATCAGCCCTTGCACATCGCTTTCCGCATCGAGGGCGAGATGAAGCGCCACCCTGGCCCCGGCCGAGAAGCCGGCGAGGACCACGCTTTGGACGGGGAAGTATTGCCTCAGGTCCCGCAGGTGGGACCGGACCTCCGCCACGCCAAGCTCCACATCGTTCCAGTAATAAGCGCCTGAGAAACCTATCTGCGAGGAGCGGGGGAAGGCCATCAGACAGCAGGGCCCCTCATCGCCGATCCATTGGGAACGGGCGATCTGGTCGTTCTCCTCGTTACCGTGCAAGACCATGAGAAGGGTGGTAGGGCCCTCGTCCTGAGAAACTGCGATGTCCATCTCCGGTCTGCTGGTGGACCTCGCCTCCGCCTCTCGTCCCTTGCATATCTCGGCCATCCTCTTGAACTCGTGAATGTCGCGGAGAGGGGCCAGGTCGTCGTCGGTGAGCAGGTTCTCATAGGAATACCAATAGCCCCGGTCGATCACCGCCTCCCGGATGATGCTCATCGCCAGTCCCTGGTGTCCTGCGCGACAGGCGAGACAGAAACGGAAGTTATAGATCTGGGCCTGGTTGCCCTCGACCTTCCCGGCGTTCATCGTGACCAGTTCGTAAGCCTCCTGGAACCTGCCTTGATGGTAGAGCCTCACCGCACCGTTCATGAGCTGGTTATAGGTCAGTCCGGTCATCCTTGGTGGTGATGGGTATTCTCGACCTAATGCTTACCTCTACCGAGGACGTCCTGTCGTACGTTCTGTCATACAGGTCATATGGATCATATTCTATCATCTGGCTTGCGTGATGGACAGTTTTATATCGTCCGACGTTCATATGACAGAACAAGGGATGGATGCGGTCCGAGAGGGGTGTTGGATGCCCCCCTCACGTCTTTGCGAGCGGTCCGCATCGATCACAGGGGATCGAAGCACATGTCATGCCCACAGATGGACACGGAAGGCCTTTGTCACGGAAAGTACCACGGATTCGCCTGCATCAAGGACAAGTGCCGGGCCGATGTCAAGCAGCACTGCGTGCACAGCCTGGAAGGCGGTCATTACTGCACCAAGTTCCATCGTTTCGAGTGCATCGGCGCGGAGAACTGCGGCACTTTGGACGACTACCTGAACTTCATCCGCTCCCGTCGCGACAAGGCTCAGGCCTGATCCCGATAGACATCCAAACGGATGCGCGGCACCATCGCCGCCAGGACCGATTGCTCGGTCAGCTCCTTCCTTCTCAGGACGCCGTTGGTCAAAAGCCCGATGGCCCCCCCTTTGTGACCGTTCCTCTCCAGCTTGAAGATGGAATCGCACGCCTCCCCGACGCTCCTGCCCGCCCTTACCTCCCGGGCGATGATCTCGGGATATCTGAACCCAGGACCGTGCCCATGGGTCAGCCAGCCCATCTGGTCCACCATGGCGCAATGCTGCACATCATACAGTCCATCGTCCTCCATGTGCACGCCCGCTTCGATGCCTATGCCGAGGTCGTTCTGGCCCAAGGCGGCCCTCGACTCGGTTCTTGGCCCCTTCCAGGACCTCCTCCCCGAAAGGTTGTTTGCCTACGCCGGAATCCACCTCGATCGCTTCCACCTCGACCACGTGGTAGAATCGCGAAAGGACGGAACGGACCGCCTCCACCTTGACCGGGTTGGTGGAGCCCACCCCGACCTTGAGGGGCCGGAGCAGCTCGCCCTCCCCATCGACCTCGCCCTGGGAGATGCGAGTGGAACTGATGGGTCGGAAGTCCCGGGCCAGGATGTAAGGTATGCACGATATCTGCAATGACGCCAGACCCGACTCCTGGAGCGCACCTCGTTGATGCGCTCCGCATTGGCCATCGACCCCGGTGAGACCACGATGACCTGGTAATCTCGGGACGTGGTGGCGTTCCCGAACGCATCGTGCAAAGGAGCGATGATGAAGGGCTTGCCCAGCCCTTCGACGTATGCTCTGACCGCCGCCTCCCTTTCGGCGTATGGTCGGGCACCTCCCTTGTGAGCGGCGATGTAGGCGTCGGTGGTCAAGGCTATGTGCACCTGGTCCCCGATCTCGAAGGCCCGGTCCAGCAAGGCACGATGCCCTTTGTGCATCGTGTCGAAGGTACCGCCCACCACCACCGTGCTCATAGTCCCATGAACACGATAGCGACGATAAGCACGATGAAGCTTATGGCATATAGGAAAAGCAACTGCTTCTTCTTGCGCTTTATGACCGCCTGGTTGGTATCCCCGCATTCGGTGGAGCAGAAAGCGTCATCGCCGACGAAGGCCTTGCCGCAGCTGCGGCAATGGTGATGCTGGGCGATCTTGGAGGTGGCCATCGAGCCCCTAATCGCGCCAGGCTAGATTAATTTTACCCATCAACGCACCGCCCTGACCTGACCGGCTGGAACGGTGATGACGAAGCGCGCGCCCCGGTCCGCCTCGCCCTTCTCCTCGATGCGCATGTGCGAGGCATGCACCACTTCCTTGACGAAGCGCAGCCCGAACCCGCCGTTGTCGCAATCGAAGATGCGCTGCCGGTCCACCGCCTCATAGCCCTTCCCATCGTCCTCGACCAATATGGCCGTGGTCTCCCCCAGGTCCTGGGTCCTGACCCGGATGTGCTTGGTGCGGGGGGTGCGCTCGATCTGTGATTGGAACAGTTGCTCCAGGGCGTTCCCGAAGGCCGGGTCCGCCAGAACCTCGATGTCGTCCATCTCCGCGTCGAACGAGGCGCCCTTCAGGTCCACCTTGGAGAGGGCGGCCTGGCAGACCACCGACAGGGAGAACCAGGTGGCAGGCCTCGTGCCCACGCCGCGATAGGTCCTCGCCACATTGAGATAATGGTCGATCTCCGCCGCATGTCCCATGGCCCTCTCCACATGTTGCTTCACGTCAGGGTCGCGGGAGCGGAAGGAGAGCAGCTGCAGGTCCCCCACCAACGCGGCCAGGCGCTTGGAGAGCTCATCGCTCATCAGACCGGACATCTCCTCCACCTTGTCGTTGGCGGCGATGACGGCGGAATCGGACATGACGCCCTCGGTGACGTCGCGGAACAGGCAGACGAAGCCCTGAGGGCGGCGCCTCTGGTCCAGGATCGGCGATGCGCTCGCCTCGACGAAGCGCTGACCGTTCGCCGTGGCGATGGAGTAGCGCATGTTGGTGGGGACCAGCCCGTTCCTCAAGGCCTCGATGTCCCGTTGGAAGTGCGGACGCTCGACCAGGGGGAACAACTCCTCCAAAGGCCTTCCCACCAGTTTCGCGGAAGGGTCCCCGGTGAGGACGTTCGAGCCGTGGGGCGAGGCGAACGTACACCTTGGCATCGACATCGCAGACGATGATGGCGTCGGGGGTGAGGCTGAGCAGGGCGTTGCAGGTCTCCTCGGTCATGTCCATGGGGGGCTCTTCCTGGCAGCTCAGCTCCGTGAAGGTGGCCAGGATCATCTGCTCACCTTGGATGGTGGCGGGCTTGAGGGTGATGCGCACATCGATCGGCGTGCCGTCCTTGCGGGAGAGCAAGCACTCGATGCACGTGCTCTGCCCCACCCTGCCCTTTAGAGGTCAGGGCGCGGAACATGTCCTCGGACCGGACGCCGTCCCTTTGGAGCTCCGGGGCCAGTTCCCAAGGCCACTTGCCGATGACCTCTTTCGTGCTGCGCCCCAACATCTCGGCGACATGGTTGTTGCAATCGACGATGCGGTCGCTGATCAACGCTATGCCAGCGGGCACGTTCTCGAAGAGCAGGCGGTACCTCTCGTCCGAGACCTTCATGCGTTCCTCCGCTCGGAGGCGCTGGGCGATCTCTCGGCCGTTGAAGACCACGTAGGCCTTGCCCTCGTCGTCCTTCATCTTGGAGAAGGAGCCTTCGAAATGGGTATAGGAGCCATCCGCTCGCCTCACCCGGAACTCGGCCATGTCCGAGATGCCCACCGCGCCCTCGCGCAGGATGGTCTGGAACATGTTCTTGTCCGCCGGGAAGACCAGCTCGTCCATGCGCACCCCCACCAAGGTCTCCGGGGCATAGCCCAGGACCTTGCGGGCCGAGGGGCTGACATATCGCATGGTGGTCTCCAGGTTGGTGATGCAGATGATGTCGAGGGAGTTCTCGATCATGGCGCGGAAGCGTTCGGCGTTGTGCTTCACCGCGTCTATGGCCTGCCGTTTCAGCACCATGTGGCGCACCAGGTTCTCCAGCTCGGTGAACTGGACCCGGGGGTTGCCGCCCTTGTTGAGATAGAAATCGGCGCCGTTGTTCAAGGCATCGATGACCACCTCCTCGCGGCCTTTGCCAGTGAACAAGATGAAAGGTATGTCCATGCCATGGGAGCGCAGCTCCTTGAGCAGGTCGATGCCGCTCATGGCAGGCATCTGGTAGTCGGAGATGATGACGTCGAACGGTTTGGCCCGGAGCATGTTCAGGACCTCCCTTGCCGAGGTGCAGGTGGTGACGCTCAGGTCCTCGTTCTCTCCCTCCAAGAACTCCTTGGCCAGGTCTAGAAGCAGTGGATCGTCGTCCACGTAAAGTGCTTGAATTACCACCCCATCCCCCCGAAAACGTGCATCCAGGGCATGATAAGCGCATTTTAATTAAATAAACCTTATTAAGATGGGTTTGGACAAACGGGCGGCGCCCTCAGGTCCAACTCGTGGTTCATGATGGTGATGCAATGATCGGCATGGTAGGATATCGGTCCGAGCGAGATCACCGAGCCGGTGCGCAGGCGCAGTTCCGCCTCCTCCTCCGGGTCGAGGTCACGGTGGTCGCTGAGGACGAACGCCACCTCCCCCTCCAAGGGCATTTCCCGGAGCGAGGAGCCATCCTCCTTCAGGTAGATGATCTGGCACTTACCCTCCAATCGGTCCAGCAGGTCCTTGAAGCCCATGGACGAGACGTATATGCCAGGTGAGGAACGGACCTCGTCCTTGGCCTTCTTCATCAGCGCGTTGCGCACCAGGGCGGCCGTGCTCCTCTCGTCCGGGTTCAGGTAGCGAAGCTCGCTGCCCGACGAAGCGCAGGGTCTTGGGCGGGTCGCCCGGTCCCTGAAGGACGAGGAACACCTCCACATCGGTGCGGATGCGGTGCGAGAGGAAGAAGGCGGAGTTGACGCACCGGAGCAGGACGTCGAGGCGTCCCGCCCCCCCGGCGATGTCATCCAATTTGAAGTCGGCGGTGGTCGAGGCCTTGTGCCCCACGATGATGAAGCGCCTCACATCTGACCCTCCAAGTTTTGGCCGCCCAGTTGCTTCATCAGTTGCTTGCGCAGCTTGCGGTTGCCCATGAAGCCCTTGACCGCCTTCTTGGAGTTGTTGTACTGTTGCAATAGCTGCCTCACCTCCTTCGCCTCGACGCCCGAACCCTTGGCGATGCGGTTGATGCGGGAGGATTTGATGATCTTCGGCTCGTCCAGCTCGGCGTCGGTCATGGAGTCCATGATGATGCGGTACTTGTAGAGACGCTCCTGCATCTCCTCCACGTTCACCTTGTCCTGCACGTTGCCAGGTAGCCCGGGCAGCAAGGACATTATCTTCTGCAGCGGACCGACGTTGGTGAGCATCTCCATCTGGTCGTACATCTCCCTCAGGGTGAAGCGACCGGACATGATCTTCTTGGTGGTCTCGAGGGCATCCTCCTCGCTCACCCCTTCCTTGGTCATCTCCAGGAGGGTCTCGATATCGCCCATGCCCAGGAGCCGGGATATGAAGCGGGAGGGCACGAACGGGTCCAGGTCCTCCAGGTGCTCGCCCACGCCGATGAAGACGATGGGGGCCTGGGTGCGGGAGACGGCGGTCAGCGCCCCGCCCCCTTTCGCCGTGCCGTCCATCTTGGTCACGATGACGCTCGTGACCCCTACCGCATCGTGGAAGGCCTGGGCCTGCGGACCGGCCTGCTGGCCGACCGAGGCGTCGAGCACGAGGATGCGCTCGGACGGCTTGGCCAGGTTGGCCACGTCCTTGATCTCCTGGATGAGGTCCCCCTCCAGGGCATGGCGCCCCGAGGTGTCGATGATGATGATGTCCATGCCGGAATGGGCCTTCAGGCCCTCCTCGACGATGCGCACCGCGCTCTTCTCTCCGGGCATGCCGAAGAACGATACGCCCACCTGGTCAGCGATCTGTTTGAGCTGATCGTAGGCGGCCGGCCGGTGCACGTCCGCGGCGATGACCCCGACCTTGAGGTTCTTCTTGTGGAAGTAGCGGCTGAGCTTGCCGGTGGTGGTGGTCTTCCCTTGCCCATAGAGCCCGACCATCATGATGGTCTGCTTGGTGAGCGGGATCTCCTTGCGCTCTCCGAGGATCTTCACCAATTCCTCGTAGATGATGCGGACGACGTGCTCCTTGGCGGTCTTTCCGGCCGGCGGTTTCTCGTTGAGCGCCCGCCGCTCCACCTCCTTGGTGATCTCCAGGACGAGCTTTACGTTGACATCGGCTTGCAGCAAGTGCGCGCTGGATGTCCTTGGCGATCTCCTTCACCAACTTCTCGTCGACCGTGTTGGACTTGGCTATCTTCTTGAGAACGTCCTTCAGCGATTTGCCAAGACCATCTAGGACCATATGTCGCCACCTCTCTCTGGCAACCTCGCCAGGGCTATTAAACTTTCCTTATCGGGATATAAAAAACAAAATTAATCAATTAGCTTGTCACAGAATATTTTAAAAAGGTTTGGGAAGGGCTAGCCTTGTCAGAAGGGATGGGATGCACTCTGAAAACTAGCCCAGACCTTCCCGATATCTACTATATTTTTAAGGATATATATACTTTTTCTCAATTTAATTCCGTCATGTATACGATGAAAAAGTGAGGGATTAATATTATTGATAAAAAGAAAATAAAAGCTGGACCGGTGAAGGTCCAATTTATTGATAACTAGATTTTTGCAAGGCCATCAGGTCCTCGGTGCTGAGCTTCTCGCCCTTCCTGAACTTTTCGAAGATGTCGTCGGCCTCTTTCTGGGCGACAGTGTCGTCCTTCTTCTTCTTGGCCTTCTTCGCCTTCTGCCTCAGCCCGGTGATGATCTTGTCGTAATCGTGCACTTGGCGGATGTTCTCGATGTGCTTGCGGTGCTCCTCGTCGGCCTTGGCCTTGTTCTCCAGGAAGTTCTCCTGGGCCTTGTCGGCCTCCTTGCGCATCGTGTCCGCCTTCTCGTAGAGCTGGATCATGGTGTCGTGCTCGGTCTGGGCCCTCTCGGCCAGCTCGCCCACGCGCCTGTGCTCCGCCTCGGCGGCGTCCTTGGCCTCGCGCAGATCGCGTATGGCATTCTTGACCTCGGCGTTCTGCTCCAGGCTCTTCTCCCGCTCCTTGATCTCCTTGTCCAGCTGCTTGATCTTCTCGACCAGCTCCTTCTCCTTGTCCCGGTTCTCGATGCCCCAGGACTGGGTCTGGTAGGAGAACTCCAATTGCTTCAGGTCCTTGCGCAGCTTGACCACGGGGATCTGCTGCACGCCTTCCTTGGGCTGGTTCACCTTCTTCAGCTCGGTGACCTTCTTGGACAGCTCGTTGACCTTGTTGTTCATCTCGTCACGGGCGACCTTGGCGGCCCGGACCTCGACGTTCAACTTGTCCCGCTCCTCGCGGTGCTTCGCGGCCTCATCGACCAGCTTGCGGACCTCGCCGTTCAGCTCATCGCGCTTTTGGACCCATTCCTTGGTCTTGTCATTTAGGTCGTCACGGAGACGCTTGTGCTTCTCCGCCTCGGCATTGTTCATTGCGCGCTTTTGTTCGAGGTCATCTAAAAGCTCGGTCATAACGTTCACACTCAGCAGGCTCACAATTAAAGCGGCTTCGACATAATACATCCCGTTTATAAGATTATCGATAGCTGAATCAAAGAAAGGGGCATTGCCAGGAACTAAAGGCCATCATCTTCCTTGTCCGGCCCATCGTCCTTTTCCGGCTGAGGCTGCTGGTCCTTGCGCAGCTCGATGTCGTGCCAGTTGTCGTTCCTGGTGTTGTAGGAACCGTCCTTCATCTCGAACTTGACCTTGAGCTTGCCCTCCTCGTAGTAGACGTGGGCGGTCTTGACCAAGGAGACGTAATAGTTGACGCGCTTGCCCTGCCGGGAGAGCTTGCGTTCCGTGCAGGCGATCAGGCCGAACTGTTCCAGGTCGCGGATGCGACGATAACAAGCGGCGATGGGGATGCCATACTGGTCTGAGATGTCCTGAGCGCACTTCGGGCACCTTACCGTCGCTACCAGGATCTTGACGGCATAGGGGTCCGTGAGCAGCTGTGAGACCGCTAGCATGTCCGGTATGGGTTCCACCTCGACAGGACCGAATGGCCTTCCAATATTAAATCGATTCAACCGGCCACGGAGCCGACGGGCACTTTAGGGATCAAGGTATGCTCATCTCAGGTGGCGTGCCGCTGAGCAGCCAATCCACTTCGATGGAGAACTTCCCCTCGTTGAATGAGAACCGTATGGTGCTGACGTTGCACTTGTAGTACTTCACCTTTCGGCCCCTCTTCTTCTCGTCGACGAAAACGGCGTTCAATAGTCCGACCTCCTCCATCATCAGCACGCGCCTGTAGGCGACGGCGATGGGGATGTCACAAGCCTTGCTTATCTCCTGGACGGGAAGTGCGTTGTTGAAGGTTACGCTCAGTATCTTCCCGCCGTATTCGTCGGCAAGTAACTTGGAGATGACCTGATCCCTGGTAATCATTTCCATAATTGGTGAGCGGAACATATTAAAATAAAGCTACCTGGCTGAGAATCAGCCCTGATAATAATAAAAGATAAATCAGACCGTCTGGTGCCTCAAAGCAGCGGCACCAGGACGGGCCTTAGGACGCCCCCGTCCAAACGCCTCTCCATGTGGTAGTAGGCGGTGAACGGTTTCTGTCCGCAGATGAGCACCGTTCCATCGATGCTCTCCAGTTTCAGGTGCATCTTGGCCTGGTGGGACAGCTGCGACAGCGAGGCGGATATGGACGTCGCCTCCGCCACGATGACGTTCTGACCGCGACGCATGGAGTCGATGAAAGGCATGACCCGAGGCATGGCGCCGCGACCATAGGTGTCCTCTATGGCATCGAAACCCAGGATGCCGACGTACGGTCCCTTCGCACCGCTGAGCTGATAGCGCATCTGGTCCCAACGCAGGTCATGCATGGCGTCCTCGCCCTCGACGACGCGGACGAAGGCCGCCTCCTGTCCGCTCTGCTTTCCGGTGTCCAAGACGCTAAGGTAATCGGAAGGACGGTCCAGACCCACCATCCCGCGGATCTGTTTGTCGAGGTGAGCGTAATCGAGGGAGTGCTGCGGGAACCATACCGCGCCCCGATGCTTGGAGAGCTGATCGAGCACCAGGTTGGTCTCGAACCAGCGCACCATGTCCTGCGGGACGTTGTCGCCGATCTCGAGGAGGAGCAGACCGCCGCGCGGCGCCCCACCCATGACCTTGTCCAACGCCGCAAAGCCCAGGGAGATGTGCCCGGGTCCGCTCTCCGGGACCGGCTCGTGCTTGGTCGGCAGGGCGATGTCATCGTAGGAGTCGTGCTCGAACACGCGCAACCTGCCGTCCTGCAAAGTGAAGAGATATTTCCAGCGCTGCACGCTCGCGCCGCGCATCTTCTCGATGACGAGCATGCGCACGCGGCGGCCGGAGCGGGCCTCGTTGACCATGGATATTATGCCGTCGCCCAGGTAGTCCAACAGGGACTTCCCGGAGGTCTCCAGGACGTAGGCGATGTTGGTGTTGGAGTGTTCCACCAGGTCCCTTTGCAGCGTCGTCACGATGCGCTGCGCCGGGATGCCATAGTTCTCCGACAACGCCTCGATGCTGTCCAGCACGATGAGCGACTTGGTGGGGAGGTTGTTCTCCACGATGTCGTAGGCCAGTTCCAGCTCGGGCAGCATGGTGCCCATCTCCAGGACCAGCGAGCCGTCCTCGGTGCAAAGCTCCAGATCGTCATCATCGGAGGTTATCTCCCCCGCTTCGATCTGTCCCTCCAGCTTGCGCAGCTCGGTGCGGACCACGGTGGGAGATGCCGGTTCGTCCGTCAGAGCCTGGAGCAGGTCCTTGGTGACCCTCATCTCCTCGCGGCGTTTGGCGTCCATCTCATCGCGCTCCGGTGGGACGGTGCGACGCAGGAAGGCCTTCCCCGCCTTGAGTATCTCGTTCCTTCTGGCCTTTTCCCTCAGCCAGGGGAACTGCCTGAACAGCGCTTCGTCCGAGACGCGCATGGAAAGGTAATATTCGGGCTGCTCGGTGGCAAGCTCCTCGATCAATTGCAAGGCCAAGGTGGTCTTTCCTGTGCCTGCATCCCCTTTGATGATGAGTGAATGGCCCCCGGGGGAACGGAAGAAATCCAAAATCTCGCGGGGTATCCTGCCAGTGCTGACCTTGTCTGCCAAATTGATCGTACCATCGAAGCAGAAACATTATATAAATTAATTTCTGGATGGTTCTCAATCGTCCCTTCGCACCCCGCCTAGGAATGGTATGCTGGCCTCTAGGTTCGGAAAATAGAAAAACGATGCAGAGGGGACACAAGCTATTATATGAGGCAGGCCTATGGCCCTTACCTTACACCGGAGTGTACGCGCATGCTTCTTTGCCCATTGGACTACCGTTACGGGCGTAAAGAGATAAAGGGGATATTCTCAGAGGAGAACAGGCTCCAGACCCAGCTTCGGGTCGAGGCCGCATTGGCCAAGGCCCACGCCGACCTGGGGACCGTCCCGAAGGCAGCGGCCAAGGAGATCGACCGCAAGGCCGACCTCAAGTATGTCTCCAATGACCGCGTCAAGGAGATCGAGGCTGAGACCAAACACGATGTCATGGCCATGGTCAAGGCCCTGTCGGAGCAATGCGGGGACGCCGGTAGATACGTTCATTTGGGGGCGACGTCGAACGATATCATCGACACCGCCACTGCGATACAGATCAAGCAAGGTTTGGACCTGATAGAGCAGGACCTGCTCAAGCTCATCAAGACCCTGGCGGACCTCGCCGAGAGGCACCGCGACACGATGATGATCGGTCGCACGCACGGGCAGTTCGCCATACCGACCACTTTCGGCTTCAAGGTCGCCGGTTTCCTCAGCGAGGTCATCCGACACTTGGAGCGTCTGAGGCAGATGCGCGAGCGGGTCTGCGTAGGCAAGATGTCGGGGGCCATCGGCACCGGCGCCGCGCTCGGCAGTAACGTCATCGAACTTCAGGACAAGGTCATGTCCGGATTGGGGCTTGGGGTGGAGGAGGCGGCGACCCAGATCGTCTGCCGGGACCGTTACGCCGAGCTGGTCTCCACCCTTTCGATCTTCTGCACATCCTGTGAGCGCTATGCCACCGAGGTCCGGAACCTGCAACGCACCGAGATCGGCGAGCTGGCCGAGGCCTTCGATGTCAAGAAGCAGGTCGGTTCCAGCACCATGGCCCAGAAGAGGAACCCGGTCCTCTCCGAGAACCTCTGCGGGCTGGCCCGGGTGGCGCGCTCGTTCAGCATCCCCACCATGGAGAACATGGTGCTTTGGCATGAGAGGGACCTGACCAACAGCAGCGCCGAGCGCTTCATCCTGCCACACATCTTCGTGCTCACCGATGAGATATTGATCAAGATGGAGACGGTGTTCGATGGACTGATGGTCTATCCAGATAAGATGCGTTCGAACTTGGACAGCGCCAAGGGGATCATCATGGCGGAACCGGTGATGATCGCGCTCGCCACGAAGGGCTTGGGCCGTCAGGAGGCGCACGAGGTCGTCCGCAAAGCGAGCATGAAGGCCGATGCGGAGGGCCTGCTTTTCCGCGACGTGCTGCTCAAGGACAAGGCCGTCCGCTCTTGCATGGACCGCCAAGGAGTTGGATTCCATCATGGACCCGAACAACTATCTCGGGGTCGCACCGGTGCTCACCGACCGCGTGGTGGCGAAGGCCAGGGCGCTCCTTCCAAAGAAGAAGAGAAAGTGATCGCTCTGGCTGGGCCATTCGCAAAACATTATATCCCTGTGGATTATACGAGGGTTCCAACGGGCAGCTAGATCAGCTGGAAGATCGCCGCCTTCGCAAGGCGGAGGCCGCGGGTTCAAATCCCGCGCTGTCCACCACTCACGCTGGCTTTTTCAAAAACTGCCCATTTTCGGGCATTTTGACCTTTATAAAAACGTCAAGTCGGATGCCGGTTCAAACTCAATGGATATTTATGCTTGCAAAAAGAATTTTTAATCTTTTCTTACATAGTACCTGTCTTCAGGAGGCACTATTTTTTTGGCATATTTCGATCGGGATGCTTCCCTCGGTTTCGGTTTTTTGTTCAATATTCGGTTTATTTCATTAACCAAACGATCATCATCTTTCCGAGCACTGTTCAGTTTTAACAATACCATTGAGGATCCGTTTGTTAATTTTGCGATAAAATAGGTGTAATAACTGGAGTTTCTTGTGTTAGCATAAAATATTTTATAATCTGATTCTACGTAATCGATATCGACACATCTAATCGATTTGGGCATGCAAATTGGAATTGGGCGGGTATTCACGTTTAGCATCCCATCTTTAATTGTAAAATATGTCTTAAGAAAACTTCCCCATCTATATTCAATAACAGAACCGTGAACATCAGAGTTAACAATAATGGGATCGTTCGACTTTTTTTGCCCCCTCAGATTCCGATCATCCAATCGTGACCCCTCCTTCCCATTTACAGAATAAATGGAAAAATCTTATATATTAATTTTAAAAAGATGAGACCTGTTTAATTTCTATTTAATTGAATAAGAAATAATGTCTTCGTCAATTTATCACTCGAAAGTGATCATTCGAATTAGGGCATTTTTCGAAATTGCAAGATATCACAGTATTCATAAATACCGTGCTGTCCACCATTTTCCTGGCTAACTGCGATTATTTCCGTTTTAGGAAAAATGAGCTTTTCTCATCAAATCACTTCGCCCGCTAACCGTAGAACGACCCTAATATCATTAGGTATACTACAGCGGATAATATGACCGAGAGGAAAATCGTTATGATGCTGATTATCAGGCAGTTCTTACCCACCTCACGCCTCTCTTGACTCGGACTATCCATCCATATCAGGTAGATGACGACCCCAATAAGTATACTGATGAAAGAGACAAGATAAAGCGCATATTTTAATCCTCCAAGCGGCTCATATTGCTGTTGTTGGTAGGGCTGCGTATACGGCATGCCATAAGGTTGTTGTTGGTTCCTTGACCGACCGCAGTAGGGGCAGAAGTTATTTTCCATTGAGATCTGCCTACCGCATCCAGTGCATATCCTTGATTGTTCGCCGGTCATTGCATTCTACCTTTTATCGTTCAAGTCAGTAAAATATAAAATCCATCATTATAAAATTATGTCGGTACTCAATCTAGCCGGGGCTGTGGTTACAAATCACTCCGGGCCTTATGGGGCTCAGGAAATAAGGAAAGCGGTTTTTTCATCTTTCACACGTCATCTAATCGGTTTCCACTTATGGAAATTTAGGTTCTCTAACTAGTCGATTTCTTGGGCAGCAATCCCGCGCTGTCCACCATTTTCCTGGCCAACCGCGATTATTTCGGGCTCTTGCATTTTTTAATCAGTAAGAATTACGGGGTTGTTTCAGATTTGAGTAAAAATGAACCAAATAGCTATGACGAGTAAAACGATTATAAAGGTGATTTTTACCCAAAGATTAACGGCTTTCTTCTCTTTTTCTGAAAGGCCGATGGAACTCTCTTCTTGGTCTTTCTTTGGTAAGGTTTGCTTTCTTATCCTCTCATCATTGTCATTTCGTTCCCGAGTTGCACCAAATATTTCGCTTACCCAGGGGGACATTGTGTAGTATCACTAGCTAACAAATCTATAATACTTTCCTGCTTTAATAAAAAAAATTAAGGAGGTGTTTTTTCTTCTTGATCATCCTCCGCCTCGTGTTCATGATTCAATCTCTCGCCTGAACCACTCCAGCATCATAGGTCGGCATATCGAATCCTTTGACGATCAACCATGAGGCGAACACCATCTCCTGCACCGCGATCGGGGCGGCCAAGAGGGTCGTGGCGTCGAACGAGCTCGTGTCGGTGCCGAACAGACCCATTGTACCGTATATCAGGATGCCAACGCCCCCGATAAGGCCCCATGTCGATAGCCATCGGGGCACGAGCCTTGATCGATATAGGATATAGTTGAGCGTCAGACCTCCCAGGCCCAGGAATATCAACGTCCCGAACAAAAGGGACCATTCCCGTAACGAGATCAATAATGCGCCCATGGATTGAGAGCTAGCTTCGTCCAGGCGTCCAGCTGCATAGTCCTGGCCCATTGACAGCATCCCCAGAAGACAGACCGTACTGAAAACGATAAAGATCGCTTCCACGAGTCTGATTCCAGCATATGCCATCCCGAGACCCTCAGCATGTTTTCTGAGGATCGGGAACATTAAAGCCCCAATACCGACCAATGAGATGGCCAGGATGGTCATCGAGCATCGCTGCCATCACGACATCGTTCTCGATATCAGGCAGCTCGAGGATATAATCAGGACCATCGAGAGCTGTGCCCAAAAAGGGTATGGCGGCTATCGAGGTCACAGTGGCGATGATGAACAACGCTCCCACGATCGCCGCGGTCTTTCTGTAGTATCTTTCTGTCATTTTCATCACTCAGGTTTATTCCTAAGAAGGACGGAATGATTGAAAAATACTTGGAATTTGAGCCATACATATATGGCACTTTATATACAATCTACCACGATCATGCTAATATGCCGATGCGGAAAGTGATCATCGAGATAGAACCCTACGAGACCACGAAGGAAGCCCAGAGGCCGATGTTCACCCACATCCGCTCCTACGAGGTCCTGGAGGTCCTGAAGATGGACCATGTGAAAGGTCTCTATGTCGATCTCATCGAATGTCATCTGAAGGAGAACGTTTCGATCGATGAGCTGACCTCCATCGGCAACATGGACATCCTCAGTGTGATCAGGTCAGAAGGCGACAAGCATATCTGCTTGGTATTGGGACACGAAACGGAAGAGGCCAATGATATGTTCAAGTCAGAACTGAACCTCATCTACACCGCTCCCAGCCTGATATCCGAGGACAGGATCATCGTCAGCTTCATCAGCGGCCAGAAGGACATGATGAGATTCGTTGAAATGGTGAAGGCCCACATTGGCAAGGTCGTCAATATGACCTTCAAGCAGTCGACCTATGAGAAGAAGGACCTCCTATCCATTCTGACGGACAAGCAGCGGGAGATAATGACCGCCGCCTACAGATATGGCTACTATGACATCCCCAAGAGGATAAGCAGCGAGCAATTGTCAGAAAAGGTGAACATCAGCAAGCCAACGCTTTTGGAGCACCTGAGAAAGGCGGAAAGAAGGATCTTCACGGAGATATTGGCCGGCTCTCCAGAACTGAACAAGTAAAAGATACGACCGACCAATCATTGAGGTGAGATGGGTGTGAGGTAAAAAGATGCCATTGCATATCATTGAACGGTCACAACGATCTTTCCTTTGACGTTGCCTTCCGCATAATATCGGAACGCATCGGCAACCTCGCTGAGCGGGTATCGACCTGTCGATGACCGGTACGACCTTGCCAGCTTCGATGAGATCGCCGATCGTGGTCAGGTCTCGAGGATTCGGTTTGTACAATAGTAAAGTGACCTTCCTGTTCCCAAGGGCCCATGAGCCAAGGAGCAGGGATTCGAAGACCGCACCTCCAGAACCTCCGACGAGGACACAGATGCCCTTGGGGGCCAATGCACGCTTGTAATCGAAGACCGAGCGATGGGACACGACATCGACGATCAGGTCATATTCCTGCCCGCTCCTGGTGAAATCCTCCTTGGCATAATCGATGACGTGGTCCGCGCCGATCGAAAGCAGCATGTCCAATTTCTCTGCCCTGTCCACGCCCGTGACCTCCGCCCCGAACGATTTCGCGATCTGGACCGCGAACGTGCCCACGCCACCTCCCGCACCGTTTATCAGAACCCGTTGTCCAGAGCGGATCTTCCCTTTGTCCCGAAGGCTCTGAAGGGCGAGCGTCGCCGCCTGAGGTATTGCCGCTGCCTGCTCGAAGGACAAGCTCGCCTTCTTTAATGAAAATGATGTTTCTCTGGCACAGACGAACTCTGCGAAACCACCCCAGCCGTCCCGCGAGATGTCTCCGAACACCTCATCTCCTGGGCGGAAAAGCGTGTGACGTTCCTGCCCACTTCTTCAACCGTTCCCGCCACATCGCATCCGAGTATCTTGTAAGGGGGTTTCAAACGACCCCCCAGATGTGAAATGGGCTCTACCGTTCAGGAGCTCCCAGTCCCATGAATTGATGGATGATGCATGGACCTTGACCAGAACCTCATCGTCCTTAGGGATCGGTCTCTCCACATCCTGGAGCTTTAACACATCTGGAGGTCCATATTTGGTCCATACGACTGCTTTCATCTCGATCTCCTTCCAGTTCCTCTCGACTTTAACCAGAATGATGAACGATCACTCGCTCTTTCTGTTCTTCGCAAATGAGAGAGGTGGTCTGACGGGTTTAGGCATTATCTACCAGATGATAGTCTCATCGTTCGATCCAGTCCATCTTAAAATCCCGGTCTAGCCTCAATCCTCCCCGATTCGATGGCCTCCAGCATCGCCTGATGGTCCTTGGCGGTCTGGACCGCGTAGCTCCTCGCGAAATCTGCCATGGCATAGTCGAAGGCATCCCCTTTCCCAAGGTATCCGGCGATCAGGGCCGGGTCCCCAGACCTTCCATGGGCCTTTGCCAGGACGAGCGCGCATGCCGCAACATAGGCATAGGCCATCTCCATCGGTTGGCTCTCGATGACGGCGCTGATCTTCATGTCCTTCAGCTGCCTGATGTAAAAGTCCACGTCCCTTATGCTTGGTCCAACCGAGGAACATGTCGCTGGCCGATTGCATGATCTTCTGGCCCACGACCACCCGTTGACCATTGTTCCTGAATCTTACTTTTCTTGACGTATGGTTCGAGGACAGAGTCCCTTGCCTCTTTGATCTGCAGCAACAACGGATCGTTCTCCCTGGCCTCCAACAATGTGAAGAAGCAACGGGTCCCCACACTTCCGACGCCGACCACTTTGCGAGCCACGTCAGCTTAACTTGTAACGGTCTAGGATGACCTGTGTATTGTGTGGCATGGATGCCCGGTAGTCGTTCAAGACCTCGACCAGGACCTCTTTTATCTGTTGGATCGGACATGTGTGTGACAAGCGGCGGTTCGTCAACGATCTTGCTCTATATCCACCGACGGACTCCGTGATCTTCGGGAACACATATTCATGGACCCTCTTTCGGGCCGCCTCGTCCGCTGCCTTGAGCCTTTTCTTCACCTCCGCGGCCTTCGCTGCCTTGTCAAAGGTATCGATATCGAGCTGGAAGTACCATATGTCCAAAGCGGTCATTCCGGCCATGCGTCTCATGGCCCTCCTATATGCAGCGGCACAGACCAGTGATAGATTGTAGGCTTCCTTTGCCGACCTCCCGCCTGGGCTATAACCGACATAGATGCTGGCGACCAATCTTTTCATGTCCCATTCCCATGGACCGGGAATGGTCTCATCGAAGTCGTTCACGTCGAATATGAGATTCCGTTCTGGCGTGGCGAAGAGACCGAAGTTGCTCAGATGGCAATCCCCGCAGGCCTGAACCGTCAGTCCGGTGGTGGGGGTGTTGGATAGGTCATATGCCATTACGGCCGCAGAACCTCTCAGGAAAGTGAACGGGCTCACCATCATCCTTCCATGACGGATGGGTATGAGGTCCTCGAGCCTCCCTTCATTAGATTCGATTATGATTTCGATAGGGTCACGCCTATTCTTCGGTGGGGTCCAATCTCCGAGGTCCTCTCGAAGGACCGTCTCCCTCAAGCTGCTTCCCCATTTCCAATTTCTTTTCCACCGATTCGGTGATCTCGGATTTGTATTTGGCCTGCTCTAAAAATGCTGGCTCAAGTTCGTACGGTTCGAATGCCATTGAATTTACCCCCCTGCCCTGAACATTGGAATATTTGCAATCGTACTATTTAATGGCAAGTCAAGTAATATGGCTGGGCAGTTCGCTGCGATATGTTTCAGACCTGAGATGACGATAATCGTATGCTTCAATGATCGATCACCGGACCACCTCGAACCGAACTGTCCATCATTTGATGGAAGGTGGCACATGGAGATCATCTCAGCTGACCTTCCTGCCGCAATTACCGCA
This sequence comes from Methanomassiliicoccaceae archaeon, assembly GCA_963827905.1. Lineage (GTDB taxonomy): Archaea > Thermoplasmatota > Thermoplasmata > Methanomassiliicoccales > UBA472 > JACXTP01. Next base: position 186,996 of record CAWHCB010000001.1, on the reverse strand, counting down.
GAACTCCTCGCCCGCCCTCTCCCCGCACCAGGGGCAATATTTGATGACCTCGGCGGGCGGTGGGATCGGAGCCACCGGCATCGGAGGGGGGACAGGTTCCGCAGGCTTCGGAGGCATGGGAGCCATTGGAGCGGTCGGTTTTTTCCTTCTCACCATGAATATCGCTACCAGCAAAACCACGACGATGGCCGCCACCACTGCCAATATGATCGTCAGGTCAAGCCCGCCAGAGCCATCTGAGGTGCTTGCCTTCGGCGTGGCATGTTCCACCTCCGTCTCCTGGCCCGGTCCCGGCGGCGTTGTGCGCGGCGACCGCGAAGGAGTATTCGACCCCGTTGGTCAGGCCGACCATCTCGGTGGTCAGTTCGGTCGAGTGCTTGACGTCCACGCCATTGCTGTAGATTATGTAATAATCAATGCCAGTGCCGCCACTGGCAGGCGGTCCCCAGCTTATCGTCACCTTGGAATCACCAACGGTCAGTTCTAGCAGCGTCGGTACGCCTGGAAGCACCATGTCCGTACTTGGTGTCGCTTCGGTCGTGGGAGTGGTTGGACCGACCCCCAACGAGTTGTGCGCGGCCACCGCGAAGGTGTAAGCGACCCCGTTGGTCAGTCCCGTCACGTCGAACGAGGTGGCGATCGGATGGGCCACGTCCAAGCCGTCCTTGAACACGATATAGTAATCGACCGGGGCACCGCCATCATCGTTCGGCGCAGACCAAGAGAGGAAGACATGACCATCACCAGGAATGGCGGTGAGGGCGAGAGGCTCTGAGGGCGCGGCGAATGACCCCAGTTTGAGGAGGAAGATGTCCTCATCGCCTCCATTGGACGCTTGGAAAGGGTCGGCGATGGGGAAGTCCATCGAATAGGTGCCACCAGTGACGTAGGCATTGCCCGAGGCATCGAGAGCGATGCTCAGGCCGTAATCGCTATCGCTGCCCCCGACGAACGTTGAATAAACCAGCATGTTCCCTATGGGTGTTCAGCCTGAGGACGAATGCGTCATAGTACCCCGCATTCACCGCCTGCATCGGACTGGCCACTGGGAAATCGATAGAATAGGTGTAGCCCACGACGTTGGCGTTCCCGCCCTCATCCACGGCGATATGGTATCCGATGTCGACATCGTCACCTCCGATGAAGGTCGAATAGATGAGCGTCCTGCCAGCCGAATCGATCTTAAGTACGAATGCGTCCGAGAACTCCCCCTTTTCCGATTGAAAATTGATGGAGGTCGGGAAGTCGGTGGAATTGGTGTCCCCGGTCACGTAGGCGTTGCCGAAATCGTCGAGATCGATGCCTTTGCCATTGTCCTCCCCGCTCCCTCCGATGTAGGTGGAGAAGATCAGGACGCTGCCAGCGACATTTAGCTTCAGCACGAAGGCATCATAGTCGCCACCATTGGCCGCCTGGAGCGGGTTGGCCGTGAGGAAATCGGTGGAATTGGTGTCGCCGGTGACATAGGCGTTGCCCATGTCGTCGACGGCGATATCCATCCCCTCGTCGTCTAAACCTCCTCCGATGTAGGTCGAGTAGACGAAAGCGTTCCCGGCCGCATTGAGCTTCAGGACGAAGATGTCGCAACCTCCTGAGTTGCTTGCGATCAACGGGCTCGCGGTGGGGAACTCGAGCGAGTATGTGCCGCCTGTGATGTAGGCGTTCCCCGCGTCATCGATGGCGATGCCGAGCGCGAAATCGGTGTCCTCCCCTCCAACATATGTCGAGTACACCAGGGCGTTCCCCGCAGGGTTGAGTTTGAGGGCGAAAGCGTCATAGTATCCCCCGTTGGCCGCCTGGAGGGGGCTGGAAGTGGGGAAGTCCTGGGAATAGGTGTAACCCGTGACGTAGGCGTTGCCGGCAGCGTCGACGGCGATGTCGATGCCCTGGTCATCCCAGCTGCCACCGACATAGGTGGAGTAGATGAGGGCGCTTCCGGACGGGTCGAGCTTGAGGATGAACACGTCCGCCTCGCCCTCATGGTTCGATTGGAACGAGCCGGATGAGATGGGGAAGTTGGGGGAATAGGTTTGTCCAACGATGTAGATGTTGCCGTTGGCATCGAGGGCGATGGCCTCCCCTTGCTCCTCGTCGCTACCTCCAGCGTACGTCGAGTACAATGATGCGCTTCCCTTCAGATCGAACTTCAGGATGAAACCGTCGCAATCGCCCGAATTGCCTGGTTGGAAGGCGTTGAAGGTGGGGAAATCGGTAGAAAAGGTGCCCCCGCAGAGGTAGACGTTGCCGTTGGGGTCCAGGGCGATGCCGTACGCGGCGTCCGTGTCCATCCCCCCGAAGTAGGTCGATAGCAAGAGGACCTTGCCGGTCGGATCGAGCTTGAACACATAGGCGTCACAGTAATCGCCACCATAGGACGCTTGGAAAGGCGTTGAAGGTGGGGAGGTCGATGGAACTGGTGTATCCTGTGATATAAGCATCCGCCCATCGCGTCCAAGGCGATCCCCATGCCCACATCATCATTGCCTCCTCCAAAGTACGTCGAGTAGACGAGGCCATCCCCGGAAGGGTTGAGCTTCAGCACGAAGGTGTCCCCGCCGCCCGCACCTATCGTTTGGAACGAGCCAATGGTGGTGGGGAAGTTGGAGGATTCCGTGTAACCCACGACGTAGATCTTGCCATCGATGTCGATGGCGATGTCCTGCCCTTAGTCTGTGAGGACCCCTCCGATATAGGTGGAGAAGACAAGGGCGTTTCCGGAGGGGTCGATCTTGAGGACGAAGGCGTCGCTGCTGCCCGCATTATTGTCCTGGTAAGGGTTTTGGGTGGGGAAGTCCGTGGAGTAGGACGACCCGGTGACGTAGGCGTTGCCGTCGCCGTCGACCACTATCTGATTCCCGCTATCGGTATTCACCCCTCCCAGGTATGTGGAGTATACGATCGTGTTCCCTGCCATATTGATCTTGAGGACGAAGGCGTCGTAAGTACCCCCTTTCGCCGCCTGCACGGGACCAGAGGTAGGGAAGTCGTTGGATGAGGTATAACCAGTGACGTATGCGTTGCCAACGCCGTCCACGGCTAGGGAGTTGCCCACATCCTCCCCGCTCCCACCGATGTATGTCGAGTAGGCTATGGCGTTGCCGGCCGGATTGAGCTTGAAAGCGAATGCGTCGTAGTTACCTCCACCATATATCGTCTGGGCTGGGTTGGAGGTGGGGAAGTTCGTTGAGTTCGTCGTACCAACGACATAGGCATTTCCGGTGCCGTCTATGGCGATGTCCTGTCCATAATCACCGCCGTTGCCGCCGATGTATGTCGAGTAGATAAGGGACTTGCCTTCCGCATCGAACTTGAGGACGAAGGCGTCGCTACCCCCTGCAAGGCTCCCTTGGAACGGACCGATTTTTGGGAAATCGACGGATTGGGTTTGTCCGGTCACGTAGACGTTGCCGTCGCTATCCACGGCGACGCTTTGGCTGAAATCATAATCGCTGCCCCCGAAATAGGTGGAATATACCAATGGATCGATGAGGAGGGCCTTGGACGGGTCCCTTCCCTCTACCTGGAAGGTGAAGAGGTCCTCGACCGCTAGGAACACCGCCCCAAGGTCTTGGCCACTGCCTTCCTGGGAGACCATAAGACCATCATCGAGGAGGAGACCGCGACCCGTGTCCAAGGTGAGGCAGGAAGCATCAGCATGGATGGACGCCCCTGCGACCTGGACCCTGATCGCGTTCTCTGATACGTATGGACCCACGGCGAACTCATACTTCAGGCCGCTTTCATCGAACCGATAGACCAGATCGATGCCCGGCCAAATGTCATGATATTCTATGGAACCGAAGTTCCTGGCCCCTGAGACCCATGCGCTCTCATCACCGATGAAGTAATTGGTGTAGTGTGGCTGAAGCTCTTTTCCTTCGGGGCATATGCTCTCAGAGCCTGGGAAGGTCAGCGTGACCAGGTCGGAACCTCTGATGTTTCCAGCCTCAAATAGTTCCAGGCAGTATTGCACCTTCGAATCGTAGAAGACCGCTGTTCCGAACTCCGTCACCGCGACGAACCTTACATCCTGGTCGAACTGACCCTTGTTCTCGATGAAGAACCGCATGGCGTCGTTATAGCCAGGGGCGCCAGTCCCTGATCCGTTAAGTTCAGTGCCCGCCAGACCTGTTCTCCCAGGACCGGTCTGGTCGAGCGGAGCATCGTCCGGCACGCTGTGGGCGGCGACGGTGATGGAAAATACCAGACATGAGCTGATCAAGAGGAGGGAGAGGAGAAGTGTTAGGACGACGATGGGTCCTTTCCTCGTCCTTCCATGCGGTCCATCATTTCCATGAAGTTGCGTTCGCTCTCTGGTCATGGCGTCTTTGGACGCATCATCCCTGACGCTCGGCCCATCGACCTTGCTGGGCCTCCCTAGATCATCCCACATCTGCCCCCCTCCCCTCATCATCGGCTCGATCGGTTCCCGTGCATGCGTAACCGCGAGGCAAGTGCTCTCCGTACCACTCCCTTAGATTCCATTGCCCACGAGAATAGATAAAGGTTGACCAGGCCTTGTGCTTAGGGCATGACCTCAAGAGGGGGTAGTGCGGCCTGGATGAGACGGACTGGGAAGATCTCAACGATACCTTCGCACTGCTTTCAAGCAGTACTTGTACCTCTTGAAATAGACGACCATCCCCCCGAAGTTTGGGCTGCCTGGGTCGAGGTCCACGGTGAAGGCCACCTCGTCCTGCGCCGTGTTGGAGAACGGCATCTCCTGAGCGGACGTCAGCGCCCAATAGTTCCTTTTCTGGATGGAAGGGAAGAGCTTTTGCAGGTCCGAGTACCCGAAACCGGCCAGATGCTTCAGCTCGTCCTTGGTAGGAAGCCGCCAATCGCTGAACCCGCCCAGTCTAAGGTCCTTGCAATAGGCCATGGATTCGTTGTAGTCTCGACCTATCTCGTCCCCATCCCTCTGCCAAATGAGCTTATACTTAGGGTCCACCACATAACCATCGGAATACGACACCAGACCTAAGTGCTCATTGACCACTCGGTTCGCCGACTCGATGGGGTCCCTGGGCTTCCCACATCTCGCACATCTTGCATCGGACGCCTGGAACGGCTGACCGCAATCCCTGCAGAACTTCGGCAGGGCGGGGGGCGGTGATGGGATGGCCGTGACGGCGGCAACAGCGGCGACAGTCCCTGCCGCTATGTCCATGTGCTTCAGGGCCTCCCCGATACGGTTCGCCGCCAGTTCCACGTTGTTCATGTCGACCTCGATGGATGTACGGGTCCCTATGATCTGCCTCCACAATGGTCGACGGTTCTGGAACTCAGGGTGAGAAACGCCATGCCTCACCGGGATTATGGTCTTGGACTCCTCATGGGCCCGCTCCAGCTCCAGGTCCACCTGGTGGGAGGCCAAGGAATCCTTGGTGATGAGGAGGAGGAACGCCTTGCACTTTCCTACCGCGTTCCCCGTTTGCTCAAGATACGAGATACCGGGCAGAGTGTCCCGCTCATAGTACCATGTGGAATAGCCTTTCTTCTCCAACCTATCGGCCAGAGCGAGGGCTAGAGGTGCATCCTCCTCGACATGGCTTATGAAGACATGAAGCTCCTCTCCCATAGATTGAAAAATACTCGTTAGGGATAATAATGGCTTCCCCTCGTTCGAGTCGGTCAAGGTCGATGGGCCGCCCCTCCTCGCCATGAAGGGGTCGTCAAGCTCCGACTCGCTGAAGGCCATCGACATGGCCTCCCTGTCCTTGGCGACCAGCGTTCTTGCCTCCTCATGACGGTATATCGCCAATCCGCCCTTCGCAAGAACGGCCGGCCAGCGGGAATGGTCCGTGAGCAGGCCTTTCCCCCCTCGGCCCACCATCAGCTCCTCGTACTTTCGAGATGCCACCGCGAGATCAGATGGCGAAAACGCGCCTAGCTCTTCCTCGCAGGACGCCTTGCCAGTGATGTCGCAGCCTATCCCCCGGATGCATTCCATGATGACCTTCGCCTCGTCCAGGTAATGAGACTTGTCCCCTTCGGGCATCTCCCTCCAAAGGGTGGATGGATCGATTTCCCCTCGAGCTTCGCCCTCCAAAGGGTGGATGGATCGATGTTCCCCTCCCCTCCCTTCTCGCCCTTGCTCAGCTCGTCCATCAGCAGGGCCTTGGCCACCTGCAGGTCATGTCCGCCTTGTTCAGGCGCAGGTCCACCCTGGCCAAGGTCCGGGGTATCTTCTTCACCGTGGCTATGTCCTTGAACTTGGCCAGGGGGGACAATCCCTCCCAGGGCACGAGGTCGTCATGGAGCCTTTGCGCATCATCCCTGTCCTTGCCATACCGCCAACCCTTTCCGACCTTCTCTTGGTACCACCTTTCATGTTCCATCCTGGAGAGCCTATGGACCTCGTAAGGGGTGAGCGGATCGGGGTCAGGGCCCCACCCGACCATCGCATCGATCCAACGACCGATGGCCTTGGACTTGGTGATGATGTGGTCGGCCTGAGCTCGGTTCGATTCGCGTAATTCCTCGCTAAGCTCGTCCCATGACGTCTTGGACGCCTCGGTCGGGGTGCCGGAGGCCTTCTGCTCCAGGCAATACTCCTCGTGGATGGCCTGGCCCATGATCTCCCTGGTCCCGTACTGGATCAAGGCCTTGGTGCAGGTGCGGTCCCAGAAACCAAAGGTGTGGATGTTGGCGAAGCCCGCCTTCCTCCCCTCCTTGCCGAGGAGCATGGCCGGCCTCGTGTCCGCGTTCATGCGGACGACGATGGGCGCCCCCTCGTTGCCCAATCTTTTCCGCAAAGTGAGGGCCAGGGAGAGCCCGTCGCTGTCACTGGGGGTGCAGATGTAGATGATGGTGGGTCCATCGGCGGTCAGCGACGTAAGTTCCTCCTCGGTCGCCATTCGGAGCCTGCGGACGTCCATGGAGATGGTCCTGAAGGAGCATGAATCCCTAAGGCTCGGATAGCGCCTCTGATGCGAGTCCAACACTTTGTCGGCATCAGCATCGACGAGGACCAATTGGAGCTTTCGACCCGTCGCCTGGATAGTGCGGCCACCATCGTTTCGCCGCCCCGAGTAAGAGCCTCTTGCCCACATCGTCCAAGCCTATGACGAGGACCTTTGCCAAGGGAACGGTCTCGACATTATGTTCTGGGAAGGCCGGAAAATCATTGAGGATGGTCCTTGCCCCGTTCTCGAACACATTGTAGAACTCCAACCGCATGGAGCGACTGCCTGCATTGAACTCATTGACCCTTAGGACCTCGCAGAGCTCCGGGTCCAACACATGGACGAAGCAGGTCAGCGGGTCAAACGACCGGCCAGTGACAATCCTTCGCGCTTGGATGGCGATCTCAGCGTTCGCGCTATCCTCGCCCAAGGCGGTTATCAGGTATCTCGCCCTGGCGATCCCCGCATGGCGCAGCACCTTCTCCTCGGTGGCATTGCCATGGACGTACACCACGCCAGTGCCTTTCAGTTCATCTTCGACCGTGCTATGTGGCTCCTTGTCGATTATCACCACTTGGTGGTCCTCGCTCAGATGCCCTGGCGAAGCTCGATCCGATCCTACCCATGCCACAGACGACGATGTGGTCCGTGCACAACCATAGTCTGAGCCTATGCAATGGCCCCAGGAACGCCCTGGAAACGATCAAGGCCGCCGCCCAGAAATAGACGATGAGGGCCATCCAGCGCGCGAAATCCAAGACAGGGACATAGCCATTGGACCAGTCCAGGTCGCCTCCCCCCAGCACGAAGAGCTTCAGGGTGTCATAGGTCAGGGCCGCGAAGGACATGGCCAGCCCGTTCAACTGATAGTATTGATAGTATCCCGCAAACCCGAGGAGGATCGTGGCCATCCAGGCGATGGTGAAGATATAGATGCTGATGTTGTAGTATGTCTCTCCAGCGGTTGACAGGGCCTTTCGAATGGCTCTTCTGGCCTTCTTCCCCCCTTGGCGCCTTTAGTGGGTTCGACCATCCGAGGGTAAATATGAATATGTGGCTTTAGAACTTTTACATGACATCGACAATTAGCAGAGAAAGAATATCGCGTGTTAATTTCGACGATGGCTTTGATAACCAGCACCCCCCTGCCCCATCCTCCGGTCCAGATGATGGATGGTTTAATCTGAGATGGGCGCCATCATAGAATGGGAAAAAAAGATGAGCTCCTCGGAGGTCCAGACAGGGCTGGGGGAAGTGTTCACGGTCCAATTGGAGTCCAATCCGACCACCGGATATTCCTGGACTGCTGAATTTGATAGAGACATCCTAGAGCTGAGGCCCGAAGGATACGAACGAAGGTCGATGGCGATCGGGGGAGGCGGCCATGCTATTTTCATTTTCCTTTCATTGAAGCGTGGAAGAACGACCATCACCATGCGGTACAGGAGACCGTGGGAGGATGAGGCGATCAAGTCGATGCGATTTTTCGTCGAGGTCGTTTGAGACGCGATCGTAGGGGGCTTTCCTCAAGATTTTTACCCGGAACAGGAGTAATTATTCTGGGGGATGACAAGGACATTTCCGGAATGCGGAAAACTCGACCCGAGAGACAGATCTGACGATCTAATGACCGATCAGCTCCTTCAATTCATTGATGGCCAAGACCCTTTCCTCTCTGTCCTCGGTGTTGAATCTGAGCAGGAAGGGACGCATGCTTGTGTCATAGGGGCTTTCGATCTTACCATGGATGAACAGCAGCATCGATGCGAAGTGATAGGCGACATCACCTTTCCTTGACATCACACCGTCGACCAAAGCGGCCTCGACCTCCTTCGGGTGGCGATCCTCCACTAGGTCCAAGGCATGTGATAGACCTGTAGATAGGTCGGCGTTCTCCAAGGCCTCGACCAGAATCGCAGTGATCTCTCCTTCGGTGAGCACCTCCGCACCGAACTGTGCGACGCTCAGCTTGACCTCCCTATCTCCACCTTTGGATGCCACCCTCAAACAATCCCTTGAACGCGGGGTGTCTAGGTGTGCTAATGCTTCAATGTCCCTCCAGCCCCAGGGGGAGCGGGAGACGATGATCGATTCGATCGAGATCCTTTCCTCAGACGACATCTCGTCCAACGCCTCCAGGTCGTATCCGATGCCATCGTGCCATTTGTCGAAGTCGATCTTCATGCTCTCCAGGAACCTCGGATATGGCTTCGCTTTCCCAGCAGATCCTTCAATTCCCTCGGACGGTCTCATGACAGGTCGCTTATGTCCGTTCGTACCCGCCCGTATAAGAACCATCTGCAGGACTTCGTCGATGAGAGGTCCGATGTAAGATTCGATCGTATGGCTTAATAAAAAGGAAAAAAAAGGATTGAAAGGGGTTTGCGATGGCCCTGATTACTTCTTCTTACGCATCAGGAAGTAGGCGATACCTCCGATCGCGGCCACACCCACCACTGCAGCGCCGATGTATAGCATGGTGTTGTCTGAACCTCCATCGCCAGAGTCTTCCTGCGGGGTCGTGATAACAGGCGAGGACGCAGATCCAGTACCTATGGCGTTGACCGCCTTCACCGTGTAGGTATAGTTGGTACCAGCGTTGGCAGAGTCGTCCTCAAAGCTAAGGGTGGTGGCTGAGACCGTGTCTAGCAAGGAAGCGGAACCACCCTCGGTAGCCCTCAAGATCTGGTATCCGGTGATGGCCGAGCCACCATCGTCGCTCGGAGCCTGCCAAGACAGAGTTACCTTACCCTTGCCAGGTGTGGCCACGAGGTTCTGTGGGGCTCCCGGCGCGGTTATCGCGGTCGCTGTCGCATTCGCCTCGTTGGAGAGAGCGCTATCTCCGTAGGTGTTGTTCGCCCTCACCTTGTAGAAGTAGGGCGTCCCCGTCGTGACGTTGGTGTCAGTGAACATGGTCGCTCCATTCACGGTCTTCCACGGGGTGGCACCCTCCGCCCCGGCGGCGGTGCCGCGATACACCAGGTATTTCTCCACATTGCCTCCCGCCGGTTCGTTCCAGCTCAAGGTTATCGAGCCAGGATTACCTACGGCGGTCAAACCCGTTGGGATGCCCGGAGGCACGCCCACGGCGGACGGGGTCGCCTGCGCTGTATTGGATGCACTGCTGCTGCCCACCGAGCTCACCGCCTTGACCACATAGGCGTAGGTGTTGCCGTTGGTCACGCTGGTATCGTTGTAGGTCAGGACCCCAGCGGCAACGTTGCCTATTGGGGTCGAGCCGATGCTACCCGCCGTGGCTCCCCTGAAAATATCGTACCTGGTTATGGCAGAACTTCCCGGGCTGGAAGGGGCCTGCCAGGTCAGGATCACATATCCGTTGTGTCCCTGGGCCGAGAGACTCTGAGGCGCGGTCGGTGCAGTACCTGTCGATCCGGTGGAAGTGGCCGTGACCTGGTTGGAGGCGGGGCTGTCCCCACCGGAACCGATGGCCTTGACCACATAGAAATAAGGTGTGCCAGCCACCGCTGAGGTATCATTGTAGGTCAGGGTACCTGCTGCGACCGAGTACAATGGGGTTGTCCCAAATGACCCAGAGGTCGTAGAGCGGAATATGCTATATACCGTAAAAGCCGGAGATCCGCTGCTTGTTGGGGCATCCCAGTTTAACAGAATGTATCCTGTCCCGCTTTGAACCTCAAGGTTGCGCGGCGCACTGGGTGCTGACGTGGCCCCGGTAGCGGTGCCGCTGGCAACGTTGGAGGGCGTGAGACCATCCCCGTACTCATTGGCAGCTAGAACTCTGTAGTCATATTCCACCCCAGGTATGCCAGTCTCATCTAAGAATTGGACATCCCCCACCTTGGCCACCAGGTTATAATCCAATGTGTCCCAGGTTCCATCCGTGTCATTGCGTTGCACATCGTAGTAGAGCAGATTGGCCGTGCCTTGGTAGGTCGGGCTGCTCCAGTCCAAAGTGACCTTGCCGGCCCCTCCGGTGGCGGTAAGGTCCGTTACCGCATCCGGTACGTCCCCGGTCGGGCTTGCGAACGAACTTGCCTCGTTGGACGCGTCGCTCAGCCCATACATGTTGCGCAGTTTCACGGTATAGAAGTAATTCACGCTCTCATCCATTAGAGAGGATGTATCCAAGATGCTGCCATCAAAATCAAGTTCCTCGACCACATCGACGGCAACTGTATCTTGATTGCCAGCGCTATCCCCACGGTAGATCTCATAACCGATCAATATCGATGTCGGGTCCTGAGGCGGTAGGTAGAGCGCGACCCCATATGAGTCTGGTGTCGCAACCAAACCGGTCGGGGCTGCTGGCGCCGGTCCTGTGCTTGGTGTGGCGCTTGCCTCAGGGGACGTCCCCCCTACCAAGGTGTTGACCAACGGCTCAACCTTGTAGTAGTAGATCTTCCCATTGGTCACCTCAGTATCGAAGTAGTATTCTTCCGGACCTAAGGTCTTGAACAATGTCTCCGTTCCAGGAGATTCGGAACGATATATCCTGTACGAGGTGGCTGATTTCGTCTCATTGCTGGCACTGTCCCAGATGAGCAGGACCTTTCCGTCCCCCGGATGAGCTTCCAGGCCGTTCACCTTGAACTCCCCGGTGTAAGCCGTGGGAGTCGCGTTCGCTATGTTGGAGTAGGCACCGTCAGGTTCAGATGCCTTGACCTTGTAAAAATATTTCACTCCGTTGGTAAGGTTCTCATCAAAGAATAATCCATTATAACCAAAGAACGAGGCGGTGCTGATATCAGCAATGGGCACCCATGGCCCAGACTCGGCCTCCGCGCGGGAAAGTGAGTAGTTCTCAAAACCCTTCAGCGAGGGATTTGACGGTCTTTCCCACCCCAACAATACGGTACCATTAGACCACCCATAGGCGCTTAGGTTCCTTGGTGCCGATGGCGTGTCCCCAGTGCCGCCGATGGTCACATAGGCAGATCCCACTGCCCCCTGCCCATAGCTATTTATCGCTGTGACCGTATAATTGTAATCCTCACCGATTTTTGTGCCAAAGGTCATGTTCAGAAATTCATAATAAGAAACATCATCGACATATCCAGTATCAAGAGTCCATCGCTCGATTATCGGATCATAGATGGACATTCCTGGATCGCGAGATAGGCGATAGAACCTGACTGGTGTCGTTCCGTTATCACTTGGTTTTGTCCAATTGACCTGGGCGCTGTAAACAAGGTTATTCCCAGTTACAACAGGGGCTCCGGGCGCATCACCGGTCATGCTCGGTGTGACCAAGACCTCGTTGGAAAAGCTGCTGTAGCCAGCATCGCTCCATGCCTTCAATCGATAGTAATAATTCTCTCCAGGGGTGGCATCTGTGTCATTGAAGAAGTTCTTCCCGTTCAGGTCTACATCTTCGAAGGTCGTGCTACCCACGAGGACCCAATCATAAGGATCGATGCCTTCTTCAACCGGCACAGTGTCTCGGAAAATGTAGTATTTCTTGATCAGGTCATCCCCGTTAGTGGTCGGATGATCCCACCACAGCCAGACAAATCCTGGCCCCTGGTCAGCCTCTAGATTGCGCGGCGCCCCCGGGACCTGTCCAACCCCAAGGTCTGAACCGTTCTCAGGATCTTTTTCAACACCAAGCGTGCTCCCTGCCAACACTACCAAGCTGGTCGTGAGCATTACCATGACGATCGCCATGGATAGAATTTTTCGCATGCTTACAGCTAACTTACTATTCAGTCAATCCCCTCCCCCAATTCGTAGAAAGCACACCTATTGGAAAGGTTCACCCCCACGAACGAATGGTTAGATAATCAGAGGCGTGGATTGACGATTTAATACTTTTCTCAAAATCGATAATATTTCTAAAAAAAAATAATGTTGGTATTTTTAAGACTGTTAATTTTAATAAATGTAATTAAGATTTTACATAAATTATATATGATCATTGTTATAGTAATATCTGGGACTTGAGTGTATGTAATTTCATGTATTGAATTCGACAGGCTTCGAGAATTTTATCTTGAGGGCCATCATCATCAAGTTCAATCCAAGCGCGACGATGTTCCAGAAGATGATCGGCAGGCTATCGATCATAATCCCATATCCGAGCCATAGCGCCATCCCTGCCGAAAGGAGCATGGGCATCACCAAAGAGACGTCGTCCATTCGTTTGGTCCGATATCCTTTGACCAGCTGCGGCACGAAACCTATCGTGGTGAGCAATCCCGCGGCCAAGCCCAAGACCATCCAATCGTCCATGCTCGGCAATCGCCCTGGACGATATCACACTTTCGTATCGATGGCACGACGTGGAATCATGGGAGCTTCTGCAACTGGGAGGTCATCACTCCGGTCACCCACGAATCGTCAAGGTCGAAGTCTTTGAAGAGCCAGAGCGTGAAGATCGTCACCCAGTTTCCCTTCCTCGATGAGAATATCTTCATCACGACCATGGGCCGCATGTCCAGATCATAGATCACGCTCCCATCGCCAATGGTCGGACGCTTCGGCAGGTCCGACTCCAAGCCCTCGCCCACCTTTTCAAAAGCCTGGGCGGCTCCCTCCTTGTCATTGAATTGAAAAATGATGGTAAGCAGTTGGGCCCTGCGCTCGCCGAACTCCTCCAGCGAGTACGCCTTTATCTCACGGTAGATCGGTCTGAGGTCATCAGCTATGCTGACCTTCTCAGGAACGATCGATCTCCAACCAGGTCCCAATCGATCGGGTGTGATGGCCAAGGACCGGTCAGAGCCCTTTTCCGCCTCATTTTCCACGCCACCCTTTTTCGCCTTCGCCTTTCGCAGGACCGCCATCGACTTCCTTCCTATCGATTCGTAGCGACCCTCGCTCCTATAACTTTTTCCGGAAACGGCTGGGTCTGAGCAAAGGATAAATGTTCGTTGAAACGATGGATTATCGATGTGCGGCCGATTCGTAATCGCCTTCACCGACGGCTTTCACGCTCGATTCAAGGTGGAGGAGACCAGTGAGGTCGTTAAGCCAAGGTTCAACATCGCCCCCACCCAGGATGTCCCAATAATCATAAGGGAGAGCCCGAACCACATGGAGATGATGCACTGGGGCCTCATCCCGTCCTGGTCCAAGGCCGAGGGCACCGGACTGAAGCTCATCAACGCCCGTTCCGAGACGGTCACGGAAAAATCGATGTTCAAACGCCTCATGGTCGGCCATCGTTGCCTGGTGCCAGCGACCGGTTTTTATGAATGGATGAAGACCGATGAGGGCAAGCAACCTTATTTCATATCTTCCAAGAAAGGAGAATATCTGAGCTTCGCTGGACTATATGACCGATGGCGTTCTCCTGATGGCTTGGTCATCTCGTCGTTCATAATCCTCACCACATCGGCGAACGACCTGATGGCCCCGATCCACGACCGAATGCCCGTCATATTGCAGGAGGAGGACGAGGACCTCTGGATGGAGCATGAACTATTGGACGCTCAGACCCTAAAGAGGATGTTCTCACCACGCCCTTCAGAGGAGCTGACGGCCTATCCGGTGGCCAAGTTGGTCCGAAACCCTGGTGCGGAAGGACCGGACCTGATCCGACCGGTGGAGAAAGGGGCCCGGACGGTCCAGATGCACCTCTGAGCTCAGCTCTTATCTTTTGCTTCCTGATAGGCTTTGAAGCGGCGCAGCCCCGAGGCCTGGCTATTGGTCATGGCCATGACCGAACCGACCATTATGGCATCGAATATCTCCCCCTCCGTGGCGCCGTGCTTTCCAGCTTGACGCAGGTGCACGTCCAGACAACGCTCCGATCCCAGCGCTGCACCGGCGGCGATGGCGGCAAGCTCCAAGGTCTTTAGGTCGAGGTGCTCGGGTTCGAACAGGACATGACGGGTAAGATCGGAGTAGGCCAGGAAGAGCTCAGGCCTTTCCGCGATGGTCGTCGGTGATGAAAGGTACCTCCCCATAGGCGTGCTCGATCCTTTCCAGGTTATCCTTCACCTTGCGGTCAAGCTCTTTGCCCCTCAGGTCTTTTTCCATGCTCATGCGAACGTCCTCCTCGACCTCTCCGAACGGTCGGGCAATCTATTCAAGCTATTGCTTCGAACAAAGGCTTTATTCCAGAGTTCGATTCCTGCTTCATGCTCATCCGAGCCTGGGCGGTCAGCAAATCATTCGGACCGAAGGAGGTCCTCAAGGAGGTCACCTTCAACATCGACGAGAAGGCCCGAGTGGCCATCGTCGGGCCGAACGGGGTGGGCAAATCCACTCTATTAAGAGTGCTGATGGGCGAGCTCACCCCTGACGTGGGCGAGGTGGTGCGCCGCACCAATCATGTCTGTTATATGTCCCAGTTTCCTCAGTACGATCCAGAGCAGAGCGTGGTGGACTCGGTCAGCGGTTGCGTGCAGAGCTCCGGTGCCATCGGGAAGAGGATGAGGGAGCTGGAGCAGATGATGTTGCAGCCTGGCCCGGAGGTCGACATGGACCAAGTGGCCATGGAATACGGTCAGTTGCAGGAGGAGTTCAACAACGCTGACTCCTTCGATGACATGGCCCAGGTCAAGGAGACCCTAGCCAAGGTGGGATTACCGGACGACCGGTTGGAGAAGAAGGTCAGCGAGCTCAGCGGGGGAGAGCGGACCAAGGTCATGCTGGCCAAGGTGCTGATGCAAGCGGACGAGTCGGACCTGCTGGTGCTTGACGAGCCAACGAGCCATCTGGACATGGCCGCCACAGAATGGCTAGAGGATTATCTGCTCCAATATCCCGGAGCGGTCGTGGTGGTCTCGCACGACCGTTACTTCCTGGACCGAACGGTGACCAACGTCATCGACCTGGAGGACGGGGTCGTCAGGCAGTTCACCGGCAATTACACCGACTATGTGGCCAAGAAACGCTTGGACATAGAGCGCCGCCGCATCGCCGCCGAGAAGTACGAGACGGAGAAGCAGCGCTTGGAGGACAGTGCGGTGGAGATGCATCAGAAGGAATGGTATAAGTCCAAGCATAAGACCCGCATGAAGATGGTGGATAGGTTGGAGGAAGCGGAACCACCGAAGAAGAGGCCAGAGTTCAACTTCAAGGTGGAGACCAAGGAACGCTCAGGCAAGAACGTGATCACCGCCAAAGGTCTTCGCGTCAAACGAGGCGACAAACTAGTGCTCGACGGCCTGGACCTGGAGATAGAGGTGGGCGACAAGCTCGGCATTTTCGGTGCCAATGGTTCTGGCAAGACCACCTTGATGAAGACCATACTCGGCGAGCTGCCGTTCCAGGGCGAGATGTGGTTGGCACCGGGGGCGGTCATCGGTTATTTCGGTCAAGGGCACGATCAGTTGAACCCCGAGATGACCCCGGAGGACCATCTGCTGGAATCGTTGGGACATGATGCAAGGGTGGAGGCCAGGCGGCTGTTGGCCCGATTCTACCTGAGATCGCACGAGGTGCAAAGACCGATCTCCACACTATCTGGTGGGGAGCGGGCCCGCGTGGCCCTGGCAATGCTTCTCGCAGAGAGGCGCAACCTGCTCCTGCTTGACGAGCCCACCAACTATCTGGACATACAGGCCCGGCAAGCGGTGGAGGGCGCACTGATGGACTATCAGGGGACCATGTTGATCATCACCCACGACAGGTATCTCCTGAACACAGTTTGCAACATGGTAGGGGAGATGCGCGCCGGGTCGATCACGGTCTTTCCAGGCACCTACTCTCAATATCGACAGAAGGTCAAGGAATCGACCGTGTCATTGGAGCAAGCAGGGGTCTACAAGGTCGTATCGGGTTTCACGGACTGGAACACCAAGACCAAGTACAATGTCGGGGACAAGGTGGCGGTGGCGCCCAGCGAACTGGAGAAGTATCGGTGGGCCATGGAGTCGGGAAAGCTGAAGAAGGTGGCCGGCACCGAGCTCAAGAAGGTCCGGAAGTGAGTCCTTTCTGAAAAGTGATTTGCAATCTGTCCCTCTTGGTCACCTTTCCATAATATCGTTTGTTCAGGGTCTTGCGTACCGATGCGATCGGCTTCAAGCATGCGAAGAGCCGGACCAACTCCGGCTCGGTGAAGTAATGGTAAGGGATGCCTCGGCCACGTACGAAGGTCATGGGCTCGACCATAGTTCCATCCCCGCACCTCATATCCTCGACCGTAAATGCCTGGACATGCAGCTTCCCACCCTGACTCAGGACCCTGGTCAATTCCGATGCGGCGATATCCCGTTCCTCACCGTAGAGGTGCTCCAAGACGTGATGGCATAGGATGGCGTCAAAGCACTCCGCCGCAAAGGGGAGCTCCAAGACGTTCCCTTGGACCAGTTCGGTCCTTGGTAGTCCTGAGCGTTTACATAGCTCCAGACCCCCCCTGGAAAAATCGAAACCCACGACATCGACGTCGCGTTGGGCAAGGACGGCCAGCGTCTTCCCGTTGCCGCAGCCGACCTCCAGCACCCGGTCGTCCTTTTCAAGATCGAATTCCAGGTCCGGTACTCCTCGCCAAAGGACGCCCTTGCCTCGGTACTCGCGGTCCCAGGTCTCCATCCTGGCCCGATGCCCATCCGTTCTCCGTCCACGTTCTCAGATATGGTCTGACAGGGATATTAGCGATTAGGAGGAGGGCGAAGGATCCGATAGGTTTGATTCACCTCCTCTGGTCACATTTTCCAACCGTTCTTTCCCGCTCATCGAGATGGCGAAATTTTTTCATATATGTCCTCAGCCCATTCCCCCTCGGGGGTGCGTTCATTCCTGAAGTGGTCATCGAGGTCAAGGACCTGCATAAGAGCTATGGCAGCCTCAAAGCCGTCGACGGTGTGGAGTTCAATGTCTACCGAGGAGAGGTCTTCTCCATCCTAGGACCGAACGGCGCGGGCAAGACCACCACGGTGGAGATCATGGAATGTCTGCGAAAGCCCACCTCTGGGACTGTCACCGTCCTCGGTTTCGATGTCCACCATCAGGCCAAGGAGATCAAGAGGCGGGTAGGCATCCTGCCTCAGGATTTCAACACCTATGACCGACTGACGGTCAAGGAGAACATAGAGTATTTTGGGGGTCTTTATGACCGGTCGGTCCCCACACAGGACCTCCTGGACGCCGTGAATCTAAATCCCAAACGGGACGAACTGTTCAGGAACCTGTCCGGAGGGCTGAAGCAGAGGGTGGGGGTCGCCATCGCCATGGTCAACGACCCTGAGATCATATTCCTGGACGAGCCGACCACCGGTCTGGACCCTAAGGCCAGGAGGGAGGTGTGGGAGGTAGTGCGCGGTCTGAAGGCCAGAGGCAAGACCGTCATCCTCACCACCCATTACATGGAGGAGGCAGAGGTGCTCTCAGATCGCCTTGCCATCATGGACGGGGGTCGTTTCATCGCCTACGATAACCCGAAGACCATCGTGCACCAGTATGGCGCAGCGAGCGTTTGCATCATAAAAGGGGCTGGGACGGATGCCATCCAGGTCCTGGCCGCCAATGGATTTGACGCGGAGATGGTGGACGGTGACGTTCAATGCAAGATCCAGGACCGTTCCAGCCTCCCGAAGCTGGTGCGACTGTTAGAGGACAACAAGCTCGACTACACCGAGATCCAGATGAAGCGTTCCACTTTGGAGGACGTGTTCCTCAAGCTCACTGGCAAACACATAGGTGAGGATGAGGTCACAGAGCAGGTCCCCAAAAAGAAGAGGAGGTGGAGGAAATGAGGAGCCGTATCCTCATCGATTTCGTCGCCACGGCGAAGATGTTCTTCCGTAACAAAGGGGCGATCTTCTGGACCTTGGCCTTCCCGGTCCTTCTCATTTTCATATTCGGGGCCATCTTCAGCTCCACCGGACAGAGCGATTATGACCTTTATGTACAGAACCTGGACGAAGGGCCGGCCTCGATCCAGTTCATCGATTCGCTCAACCAGACCGGGGTACTGAACGTGCATATGGTCCCGACCGATATATCAGCATCCGATTACGTTCGGGACAACTCCCTTACCGGGATAATGATAATCCCATCGAACTTCACCGCCAACCTGGCATCCGATCAGACGGCGTACGTGGAACTGCGGTTGGACCAGACCTATGGGTCCTCAGGCATCGTCGCCAGCGTGGTGACGTCCGTCGTCAACCAATACAACCTTCAGCTCTCTGGCGGGAAGGAGTACATCCAGACCGTCTACACGCCGATAGTCGCCGAGAATGTGAGCGAAATCGACTTCTTCCTCCCTGGTGTGATCGGTCTGACGGTGATGACCACCTGTACCTTGTACATGCAGGGGGTGCAGAGCAACTACTTCGCCACGGGCATATTCCGCAAACTGTCCACGACGCCCATGACCCGGATGGAATGGCTCATCTCGAGGTCCATGTGGCAGTTGGTGGTGGTCTTCATGTCATTGGCGGCCATGCTGATCGTGGGGATCGCTTTCTTCGATGCCCATCTCACCTTGACCTGGCTTTCCCTCCTCATCATAATTTTCGCTGGGGTGATGTTCACCGGATTGGGGATGATGATCTCGAGGTTCGCTAAGGACGAGGAGACCGCCAACGCGGCAGCATCGGCGATAACCTTCCCCATGATGTTCCTTTCAGGTTCATTCTTCCCCTTGGAGCAGATGCCAGAATATCTTCAGCAGATAGCTAAGGTGCTCCCACTCACCTATGTAAACAATGGACTGCGGGACGCCATGGTGTTCGGGAACACCTCGGGGGCCCTTTTCAACCTAGGGGTGATCACCTTGTTGGCGACGGTCTTCGTGATCATCGGCGCCTACATTTCCAAATGGACCGATGATTAAGGTGCATCAGAGATTTAAAAAACAACTTTCATCCCATTTTTTATCAATTTAATATACACCCTCCGCTCATGATATCGACCATGACAGAGGAGAAAGGTCCGGTCAAGGTCGAGGTGTTCGCGGTTTCCTGTGCCAAATGTCGGCGGGCCGAACAAGTGGTAATAACGGCGGTGGCGGAGCTTCCCGACATTGATGTGGAGGTCGAGAAGACGCAAGACCTCTTCGAACTTAAGGAGCGCGGGGTGATGGCCAATCCAGCGGTGATAATCGACGGCGAGATCGTGTCACAGGGCAGAGTACCTTCCTTGGAGGAGATCAAGGACCTCATCAGCAAGGCCGACCTGAAGCGGAAGAGCAAGCTATGAGGTGCAAGCCGGTGGCTTGACCCATCACGTTTTTTTTGAACCGATTACGTCACCATCTGACCTTGTCGCCGAAGACCGCTATCAAAAGGTCCCGATCGTCGTGACTGGCCTTCATGACCAGGGTGAACTGCTCAGAAATGCAGAGAAAGCCCATGGTATAGGATTCACCTTCGTCGTCGATGGACAGCTGGATGGATCTCACGTCCTTGTTGCGTATGAAGAAGTTCCCTTCGGTCTCATCCAGGGCCTCAGAGGGGCTCATCTCGTTGTACCGGTCCGCGTACGGGGCGCCCGTCCCGCTCCCTGAGTCATTGCGGCTGAAGGCCGCTAACCCCCCCAATCCTTTCGATGGTTGCATCGACCTTAGGTCTTGTTCGGTCATCTTAGCGAACACCAACCTCTTGTCAGTAACGAGTAGGGTATAGCGACCTTCCCTTCTGACCAAGGATGAAAAACCGACGTCGGGAATGCTCCCAAGGAGCCTCTCCTCCGCAAGCTCTACGGGTTGACCGGAAGTGTCAACAGCTCTCTTGGTGCCGCAATAGGGGCAGAACATCATGTCCCCGGCAATCTCCATGCCGCAGGCTTGGCAATTGGCCATTTGTAAGTCCTCTTTCATGGAAATGCAGGACGCCTATTCAATCATCTCGGTCGTCCCACCGACGTCATATAGATGACGGATTCGTCGACCCCGTCCAGACCAAGTAGCGCGTTCACCTCGTCATCGTAGAAGGCGGCGATGTGACAGGCTGCGAGACCTTGGGCGGCGCATGCCAGTGCCAGATTCTGGGCGATGTGGCCCGCGTCCAGTCCTACATAACGAAAAGAGCGTTGTCCGTACTTCCAGATCGACCTAGGGAAAACCGCGGTCCAAACGAAGGTCACGGCCGAATCAGAGACCATCTCCTGGTCCAAAGCCGATGCGGCCATCGTTTCTCCCAGATGTCCGTCCCGCAATCTCTCCAGGGCGTGATCACGGATGTCGTAATGGTAAGCGCCATGGTCCAGCCCCTCCACCCGGTTGACGCATAGGTAGGTCTCGATGGGGTAGAGCGCGCCGGCGGATGGGACGACGCGGAACTCGTGCCCCCTTTCCCTCCTTGTCAAGCCAGTGCTATATTTCATAAGGTATGAGAGCTCGGAAAGACCTATCGGGTATCGGTCATAGGACCTCCCGCTATGTCTGGCCTGGAGGACCTCCTCGAAGCTCATTCCCTTTCCAGGGCCAGGCGTCGGAAGCTTGGTGCGAGGCAGGCCAGGGTATGTCTTGTACGTCTCCGGCTTTGCGTCCCAGTCCAACGGTCCTCCGCTGATCCTCCCGCGCCGGTGCTTCGTCTCCGCCCAGAACCTATGTCCGATGTCGTCCTGCATAGTTACCCCTGGTGAAAGGATGGCATCCCGTCCGTTATGAGCCCTTCGGTTATGAACGACCTTGGAGGTTCAGAACCGGCCCCGTGAACCGCCGCCCCCGGTACCGCCGCCACCCCAGCGACCCCCGCCCCCTCCCCGTGAAAAAAGGGAGAATATCCAAAGCAACGCCCTTCCCCGGGTTATCACCATCAAGGCCACGATGCCGATGATCGCCAAAGTGAGCTGCCATCCGTTCAAGGGGATGAACCAGATGGGATATGTCTCCACAGGGTCGTTGCCCTCGGAAACGTAATTGTCGACCAACTCCAGTCCGATGGCGTAGACGTATAATGTGATCCCGTAGGAAAGGTCCCCCGCCTCCATCTGCGGTATCAGATAGTCGTTCTCGAATCCCTTAAGGACGAAACCGGAAAGGATGTCCATCACCCCCTTCCCAGTCACTGTGCGCCATCTCACCACCGTCTCGTTGACGAAGAAGACCACCAGCACGCCGTTGTCCTTGTCCCCCTGTCCGATCCCGTTCTTCTGGAATGTGCTCAGAGCGAAGGTGTTCAGGTCATACTTGCCCAGATCATCGACGATGAGGACGGCGATCTCGCAGGAGTTGTTCAGCTCCACCTCGTAACAGAAGTCCTCCAGGTCGTAATAGTCCTGATCGAGCAGCACGCCGGTATCATCGTTGATGTATGGTCGTATGGTCGGGATGCCGGAATATTCATCGCTGGGCCTATCGTAGATTACGAACAAGGCCGCTGCCAGTATCACTCCGACTATCACCAACGCCACGATGGCGGCGTTACGCTGTCGCCGATTCATCAACACCCTTCTCAGAGGTTGCTACCGTCACCGGGCCTTTCACTACCCCAGTATTCCCTCTCCTCGAAACCGAAAGAGGAGGCGAAGAGCATCAGGGGGAAGGACTTGATGCTTGAGTTATATTCCTGGACAGCGTCATTGTACTCCCCACGGGCGAAGGCCAAGGCCTCATTCAGGTCCACCACCTCTCCCATGTACTGTGAGACCAGGGCTCCATATTGCAGGTTCGGGTAGTTCTCATAGACAGCATATAACGCTGCGAACTGAGTGTCGATCTGGTTAGAGATGTTCTCCAAGGCTGGGACGTCGTCACCATTGTCCAGGGCGCTCAGCCACGCAGTGCGCAACTGAGTTATATTGGTCAGGAGCGAGGACTCGTACTCGGCGAACCCATCAAGTTGAGGCACCAGTTCTGACATCGTGTCGACCTTCACTGTGTACCTGTTCTTGATATCTGAGGAAGTGGAATTCACAGATTGTTCCTGAGATACCGTGCTGTTATAGGCCAGCACCACCCAAAGCATCATCAGCACCAAGATCACGACCACCGCCACGACGATGACGATCTTGAGGTTGGAACGGGATTCCGCCATACCGCTATCAATGGAGGAACCCTTTATCAAACTTACTCTTTCCAGCTTCCGAAATGACCGTTCATCTGGGTTTTCTTGACATGGCGATCTGGATGAAGAGGATGATGATAAGGAGGAAAACCGCGGAGCCGAGCAGGAAGATTACTCCGTTCACACCAGGTTCTGCGGGGAGCGCCCCTACCGTCATCGTGGTTGTCTCCAAGGCTTCATTTCCAGCGGCATCAACCACCTGGACCGTGACGACCAGTTCACCGGCCGGCAGGTCGGGCAGCTCCAAGGCCTCTACGAAAGGCCCTTGGTACACGGTACTTCCCTCCACCGAGACCAGCAAAGAGGTCAACAGCGAGTCATTGTCCCTTCCTTCGAGGGCAAGGATGGCGTCCCCTTTGGGGAACAAGGTTCCGTTGGCGGTCAATATGCGCAGCTCTGGGGCAACCGCATCGACCCCGAACTCTACCGTTCGCAACGCCTCCTGGTTCCCCCAATTGTCGATGGAGCGGAAATGCAGGCGGTGCCACCCTTGATCGCTGACGACTATCGGTTCGGAATATGTCCTCCAGGACTCGCCGTCCAGGTAGTATTCCGTCCACCATACCCCGCTCCACGAATCCTCCGATGCCAGGGTCACCTTCATCGTTTCCCGGTTCCAAGCGGAGGCGTTTCCGGTCAATTCGACGGTCGAGCGAGGAGGTTCGAGATCAGGACTATCGCCCACGCTAATGGTCCAGTTCAAATAACTAACAGAGTCAGCATCCGCCACTCGCAAAGAGACAGTGAACTGGCCTATTTGGGACGGGGTTCCGACGAGCAGGCATTCCAACTCAGACGTGGCGCCCATCTCCAACCAGGGGGATTGAGGGGCGCTCAAGGTCCAAACGTTCTCTCCAGAGTCGGCCATGGAAGCTAAGGCCGTGAAATCGTATTGCTCGCCCAGCAATGCCACTCGCGGGGCCTGGTTCAATATCTTAGGGCTCTCCAACCTGATGATCAATTTGGATGTGCCGTTCCAAAAGTGAGAAACATAAAGGTCTTCCCGGACATCGTAACCCCAGTCCATCTCCCTGGCGCTATCCAATCCGCGCAATTGTCCCTGCCCAGCTCCCAGGGAACTGTAGGTCTTCCCATCCTCGACCACCTTGACCTCGAGCACCTTTGCACCGCCCACGTCGAACTTCAAAGTGATTGGGACGTTCCAGTAACCCGCCGATCTAGGATCTGGGCGTTCCACATCGTAGACGATCATACCGTTACGAGTCTCACTGGTGTTCAACCGGTACCCGGTGGTCCTGCTGCCGTAAATGTAGCTGGCTGCCTCACCATCCGTGGCCTTCCAGTTCTCTGGCGACCCATCTACCTTGACATCGACCAGATAGTTCAAGAGGGCGGTTATGTTGGAATATTCGTACCCTCTGATAGGGAACTCGGGGTGACCATAGATGCGCAGCATACCAGAACGGTCTGCCACCAATGCGAATCGATGGGAGACCTCCTCGTATGATTGGGATGGATTGTCAGTGGACCATTGCCTAGATGTATCCATAAGATCCATCTGGGTCAGTGGGGCCCAGCTCACCCATGGATCCTTGTTCCATGGGCCATAGAGGCAATAGCTCCCTATCAGGGTGGAGTTGCCCGGGGCGCCGTTATATTGGTTTGAGCTGATCCCCTCTATCCTCGTCCCAGCGGCGTACTGGGCGAACATCATCTGATATGTTGCGGAGTTCCCTGGATTCGCCATCGAAATATAGGTATCGCCTTCTCCCCCATTCGCCGGAGCGTCCCACCTACTTGCATAATCGTAAATCTCATGGAAGGTCCATTGGTTCTGTTCTGCCGATTGGACCGATTCTGACCAGTTCTTCTTCATCCAAGTATAGTAATCATGAGGACCATGCATCCCGATCTCGGAGTTGGTGTCTAAGATTATGTTCGAGTATCCCGTAGGGTGCATCACATATGCGGTCGTCGGATGATCGAACGCGGAGTAGTGATCGATAGCAGTCCCCGGACCAACGCAATCGTCCAGGCCAAAGACCGTGACCCAGTCCCAGCCGTTCCACCAAGGGGCGGTCGATAGTAGCTCGTCCTGGCTGGTCGTTGTCACCTTGACCGTGCCGCGCACGCTCAGGTATGGTAAACGTACCTCGTAAACCTCAGGCACGGCCCAGCCCGCCAAACGGCTCAATGGTGTGAGGTATCGGCCCTGATCGGCGTCAAATGGGGCAGAGGCGTTTCCGATACTGACATCGGCATTAGTAATCACCTTCCCTCCAAGTTCTCTCACTTCCAACCAAACCGGGGCATATTGGTCCAGGGTCTCTAGCAATGGTGATATTCTGGGGTAAGGCGTCCCTACCGGCCTAGCCCCCAGGTTGTCCATCATCCAACCGCCGTTGTTCCCATAATCGCCAAAGACGGTCTGGAGAGGGGTAATCACGATGTCATCCCTGATATGAAGGACCGGCGTCACCGATCCCCCTGGGTAGGTTTGAATGAATAGTAACGGCCCCTTCCTTTCCTGGTGAACGGTCAGGTTCAAGGAGTGCCCGTCATATGCAAAGGCGACGGTGTATCGGTCTGGGAACCGACCAGTGGTCGCTGTGTCCCTAGAAAGGGCTGGTTCAATATCGTCCACCATCTTTGTCCAGGTGCCCTCGCCCTGGTTCACATATATGCCCTCTTGACCTCGCTCGGCGACCCTGAGGTCGATACCAGCCAATACATCTCCCGCACCATCCTCGATGGTCGCGATGAGAGAGAATCGGCCAGGGACCTTGCCCACCCCATAATAAGCGCTTCCTTCCCGAGGCGCGAATGCCTCGAAGGATATGTTCCATCCGGTCTGGGGGACCGATGGTGAGTAACGGGCTATCTCCCTAGACTCGTTCCCCCGGAACATGACCCAAAGGCTCCCATCGAGGAACACTAGGTCAGTATCTTCGGAGGGGAGCAGGTCCAATCCAGCGATATGATGCGAGGTGCCGCTCGGGACCTCGTCGAGCGTCTCTATACGGCCCCATACATCCTCGGGAGCATCGACGTCCGCTCCATAGGCGCCGCTGGAAAGGAAGGACGCTGCCAGAGGTGCACTCAACAGCAATAGGACTGACGAAATGGCCAGGGCGATTTTCCTAGTGGCTCTCATTTATGTTGCCATTCCCATAGCTGCCCATGCTATATTAATCGAAGGATTCCGTTACTAAATCCCCTCTCCGCCCTACCAGGCCGGGACCAGTCCAGGTGCGGAGATGTATGGTAGATAGATGAGCTTGGTATCGTTCACCTTCAGGTCGTAGGTGAGGCTCTGCAGCACCCCCGGTTTCTCCGCTTCCATGGTCACTATGACGAAATCCGCCACATCGGCAGCCTCTTCCTTGGTGATGCTCGTGCCCAGGCGCTGCCTTCCGCCGAAGTCCGGGCGCGGACGGTAACGGGGTGGTTCATATGTTAGGCTCATGGCCAGCTGTTTCGATGTTCCGATCTCCATCTCAGCCGCTGGAACGAAGATGTTGAAGGAACCGGTGTTGCCCCCTCCCTGCATGTACTTGGAAAGCTTGTACAACGTGCCTCCCGCCACGTTCGAGCTGGTTACGTTCACGGTGCAGAACACCCTCCAGAAAGGGTAGTACGTCGCTTGGCCTTTGAGGTCGGGCCTCACATCGGCGATCTCATAGGGCACCATGTTCACGCCGCCATTTCGGCTGTGCAGGGTGTGGCAGCTCTCGCAATAGAACAACTGGTCTAGCACCTTGGTCTGGATGGGGAGACCGCACTGTGGACATTTCACTTGCACTACCTTCACCTGCTCACCGCCTCATGTCGAAAGGGAGGAACTTGAATAGGTCCGACATCCACCCCAGGCCTTTCAAGGCCGAAATCCCGTACTTCTTGTCGTCGAAGTCCCCTTGTATGATCTCCGACCCATGTCGGAAGAAGGTGTAGGTGAGGAAGAATATGGCCGCTCCGATGACCAACCCTCCCAAGGCGAATTCGGGCACGCCGGAGGCGATGCCGAGACCGGCCATTATCCCCCCGATCGATGTGCCGGCGGTGATGGCGAGCGACTGGTATAGATAATCGCCTGGGGCTCGTCCCGATATCACTTCCCCGGTCACCCCGTCCATGGTGTAGAAGTACATGTTCTCATTATAGGAATAGCGCACCACCCAGATGGGATAGTAGACCATGCTCATCGCCCTGGGAAGTAAGTGCAACCTCTCGAATGTGATGTGCGGCACCCCGGAGTCCCTCCGAGCGTTGCTCACCGCCTCCGCCTTCATACGGTCCAATGCCTGGTCCTTGCTCGTAGTGGCCTCGTAGGTGGGGATCATGGTGAAGTCCTCTAGGCCGCTCTCGCCGGTGAAGTTGCGCAACCGCTTGATGCCAAGGTCCCCCGGGTCGCAGGCGATCTCGGAAAGGGGGTAGTCGTGCAGCACCATCTCCTCCTTGGGGATGCGCTCGGTGCGGGTGTTGCCCTTGGAATCGCTGCGCTGCCTCTCCTCATATCCGCAGATCCATCCTAAGACCCTCATCCGGGTCATCCAGAATGGCAGGTAGATTGGATAGGCCTCCAGCACCTTACCCTTGGAGGCCAGGTCCCTTGCCTTCCAACCCTTGCGGAACCAGCCCTGCGACAGTGACGAGGCCCGCTCCCGGTCCATCTTGTTCTTGAAGGCGATGGTGATCACTCCCGCGTCCCCCTCGAGGAACAGCGCCGAACCGCAGTATTGACAGTTCAGGGCGGTACGGCCCTCCTGCGCCTTAACCGCCCCTCCACATGCCGGGCAGTTCAGGCTCACCTCTATCCCCATATCAGTACCTCCTTGCCACGATCAACGAGGCCACGAAGACCCCGGCCACGGTAGCGCCCATAAGGCCCAATGCCAGCATCGGCGCCGCCAAAGCGATGAACCCCTCAGCGATGAATGCGAGGAAACCGGCCCCTGCCACTGCGACGTACAATGCGGAAGATCGCTTGGGGAACTCGGTGGCGAAGACCTCGCCGGAGGTGCCCGACATGATCACCTTCCAATCGCTGCCCTTGAAACTGTATTCGAGGGTGAAGATGGGGAAATATACCAGGGCCTGCTCCTTCGCGGTCCCTGGTAACCGGTTCAGATAAGGGAGCATCTCGATGTCGGGCTTGGTCATCTCCACCCCATTCAGGTCGAAGGTGCTGTCGAATACCCTGATGTCCCCGGCCGGCACCTTGAGGGAATGGAGCCCTGGCAACGTGGTCGATGCCGCCGGTTCCACATAGACCCCTTCCACCCCGCCTTGGTCCCGCTTGAACATGTAGACGGGGAAGAAATGCCGCTTCACTGATCGCACCTGGGCCAGACGGTCCAGGTCCTTGGCCTTGGTCGAGCCTGCCGCCCAACGCCGGAAAGTCCCGACGACCGCGTTCTCGTCCAAAGTGAAAGGTAGGATGTAGTAGAACCCTGCCCCGCTCCTGTCGATATAGATCCCAGTGGAGCAATAGTTGCATCGGACCAGCAGGTCCTTCACGTCGTACTCCACGGGAGCCCCGCATTTGGGGCAGCTGACCTTCGCCATCCTATGACCTCTGATCAGAAGGTCGTCCCGCACTCAGGGCAGAACTTGGCGTTCGCTGCCGACTCCGTCCCACACTTGGGGCATTTCTTCTTGGCTTGCATGGCGTTGCCACATTCAGGGCAGAACTTGGCGTCCGCCGAAACAGGGCTGGCACATTTGGGGCACTTTATCGTTTCCATCATCATCTTCGCGCCGCAGTTGGAGCAGAACTTGGCCCCTGCCAGGTTCTGACCGCCGCACTTGGGGCACAGGACCATGGATTGGGGGGCCTGTCCTGCCGGGGGTGCCATCTGGGCCGAGCGCATCTGGTCCACCATGGTGTATCCCAGGCCGACGCCTGCACCTACTCCCACCCCCACCCCTGCCGCACCGCCGGAGGGGTTCTGGGCCGCCTCTCTCATGGCCTGCCCGCTCTGGTACTGGATGTAGTTGGTGCCCAGGGCCTGCATGGAGGCCCTGGTGTCCACCGCCTTCTGCACCTCATCGGGCATGGATATGTACAGACCGGAGATCTTGTCGATGCTGACACCGTAAAGCTCGAAGTGGTCGTTGCTCTTGGAAAGCACGGACTGCTCGATGTTGGTCAGGCTTGCACCCAGGTCGAGCACCCCCATGCCTTCGTTCTTCATCTCACCGATGGTGTTGTAGATGAGCACCACCATCTGTTCCTTGATCCTTTCCTCCACCTCGGCCGAGGTGGCGTAATTGAAAGTGCCAACGAACTGGTTCACGAAGTTCTCTGGAGCTCCCACCTTGTAACGGAACTCCCCGAAGACACGCAGGTTGACCATGCCGAACTCCTTGTCCCGGAACTGATAGGGCTGCTTGGAACCGAACTTGCCATCGAAGGCGCGCTTCTGTAGGTATATCACCTCGGCCAACTGTTGCACGCCTGAAAGGGCCTTGACCAGCTTGCCCACGATGGGGGCGTTCTGGCTGGTAAGGGCGTAACGGTCCGGCCGGTCGAAATAGGCCAGCACCTTACCGTCTCTGTAGAAGGCGGCGATCTCGTCCTCCCTCACCACGATGTTGTCGTTCAACTTGATGTTGCGAG
This sequence comes from Methanomassiliicoccaceae archaeon, assembly GCA_963827905.1. Lineage (GTDB taxonomy): Archaea > Thermoplasmatota > Thermoplasmata > Methanomassiliicoccales > UBA472 > JACXTP01. Next base: position 157,624 of record CAWHCB010000001.1, on the reverse strand, counting down.
GCAGGCGGTACATGATGTTGCCGCGCTTGTCCTGGTCCTCCCAGGAGAATGTCCCCGACCCGAATAGACTGTCGGCCATGTTTTCACAGCTCCGTCCCTTGTATGATGGCGATCCTCTTCTTCCACTTGTCCTCTAGGCCCGTCAGTCTTTTCTTGACGTCCTTGATGCTCTGCTTGATCTTGACCTCGTCCTCTTCGTCCAATGCCCCCTTCAGGACACCTATGGCCTCATCGATGAACTGGACGTTCTCAAGCACGCTGTAATCGTAATCGTAGATGCGGTTGAGCTCGTCTATGTCGAAACGAACATCGGTCACAAAGCCAGAGTAACCGCTCTCGGAATATTTCACCAAGCCCTCCACCTTCTTGTACTGGTTGATCACCCCGCCCAGGCTAGTGACCTCTTTGGCCATGGGCATGGCGGCTAGGAGGTCGACCCTGGATTCCTCCAGTTGGTCCCTCTGCAAGGCCAGGCGTTTCGCCAGCTCAATCCGCATGATCTTATCGGAGTCCCTAAGGTCCTCCCTGATCCTGTAGCCGCGATATCCCGGGATTATCAATTGGATCTTCTTCAGGAGGCCCCGGTCCTCCTCCACCTTACGCCTTACGTCCGGCATGATTTATCCCCTGGATGGTGCATATTCAAGGGTCCGATAATAAAACTATCGAACGGACTGGATTGGATAATATCAAAAAGCAGGGTACTAAGCCATTATCATACATCTAAGTCCGAAGGCAAATTGAACCTTAGATGACGGGATGATTCCTATCACGTTCAAATATTCATAACCGTCATTAGTCAAATGGGTGGAATTCAACAATCCAGATACTTAAATTTCGACTTATTATCTATTATATATTTATAGTCTTTAGACAAACGTCTAACGTAAATTCAAATATTTTCTTATACAGAGATTACTTCCAGTTTTCAAACATCTTATAGCAGGGAGTGAACAGCGTGCAGATAATAGAGAACTCTCGGTCTACGACCGGGACCAAGACCCGCGTTCAGGACGTCAATCCGACCAGCGGGATGTGCCCTTTGTGTATTGAAGAATGCAATGTGCTATGCGAGGTCGGCAAGTCCGCCTTCCGTGGCCGCGAGGTCCTTTACCCTTCCCCCGAGTACTTCGGAACCAGCACCGCCTCGTCCAACAAGGACTTCTTCCTGGACTGGTCCCACTTCCAGATAATGGCCGAGCTCATCGGTGCCTACGGCATCGAACCCTCCCCGGACAAGGCCTTCTTCGAGAACGTGGACATCAGCACCACGGTCGCCACCAGGCACAAGAAGCCCATAAAACTGAAGCTGCCCTTCGTCATCGCCGGCCTGGGATCGACCGCCGTCGCCAAGAGGAACTGGGAGTCGCTCGCCAAGGGATCGGCCATGGCCGGCATCATCGAGACCGTCGGTGAGAACGTCTGCGGCATGGACTCCGAGGCCACCTACGCCAAGGGAAAGGTCCAGAACAGCCCCGACATGGCCTTCCGCATAAGCTCGTACCGCGAGCTATGGGACGGCAAGCACGGCGACATCGCAGTGCAGACCAACGTCGAGGACGGCCGGGGCGGCGTTGACGATTACGTCATGTCCAAGCTCGAGGTCAACATCATCGAGCGCAAGTGGGGCCAGGGCGCCAAGGCCATCGGTGGCGAGGTGCGGTTGAACAGCCTCGACCGCGCCTTGGAGCTGAAGAAGCGCGGATATCTCGTGCTGCCCGACCCAGAGGACAAGGCGGTCCAGGCCGCTTTCAAGGCCGGGGCCTTCAAGACCTTCGAGCGCCACAGCCGCGTGGGCTTCCCCGACATCCGCTCCTTCGTGGAGGACGTCGAGAAGCTGCGCGAGAAGGGCGCCAAGTACGTGTTCCTGAAGACCGGCGCCTACCGCCCGGAGATCGTCGCCTTCACCATGAAGGCCGCCTCCATGGCCAAGGTGGACATGCTCACCTTCGATGGGGCCGGCGGCGGCACTGGAATGAGCCCGGTGCCCATGATGAACGAGATGTCCACCCCCACGGTGCACCTCCAGGCCCAGATGCTTGCTTGCGCTGACATCCTGAGGAAGAAGGGCAAGTTCGTCCCCGACCTGATCATGGCCGGCGGTTTCGTCAACGAGACCCAGATGTACAAGTCCATCGCCATGAGCAACCTCGGCGGTGCCCCGCTCGTGAAGGGCATAGCCATGGCCCGGGCCCCAATACTGGCCGCGATGAAGTCCCAGTACTTCGCCCGCCAGGCAACGGAGGGCAAGCTGGCCAAGTCCTTCACCGACGAGTACGGGGCGGACCCGGAGCAGTTCTTCATTCTGGCTCAGGACCTGATGAAGGAATACCCCGGCAAGAAGTTGGGCAAGGACATCCCCTACGGCGCGGTCGGTCTCTACACCTACTTCGACCGCCTCGCCATCGGCCTGCGCCAGATGATGGCCGGCTCGAGGAAGTTCAGCTTAGAGGTATTGGACCGTGGCGATATCATGTCGCTCACCCCATACGCCGCCAAGGTCACCGGCATCCCCACCATCGACGAGATGGCGGAAAAGGTCATGCCAGGCATCTTGGAGTTCTGGGACGAGTAAATACCTTCCAGCGATAATGGACAAACCTTTTCCCCATCTTTATATTTATAAGGCGATGAAAAATATTTTTATAATGATCATGTGCTTGCACTAGCATCCGTTCATAAGGACGGTGCTCCATGGGGATGGAGCGCGGGACTTTCTTAGGAGGAGAGAATCGCAGAAAGGGGTTGGGCCACCGGCCGAGTCTCAAACCTTTTACAAACCCCTTTCTTATACATCTCATTGTTAACGTTCTAACTTGATCTTCCCCTTGTTCGGGATTAACTATACCTACCTGTGCCTAGCAAGGGGTTGCTGTGAACCAAATGACGGAAGAAAAACCGTTGGACATGTTTTGCTATCAATGCTCTCAGACCGCACATGGTACCGGTTGTACCACTTATGGTGTATGCGGGAAGAGCCCCACAGTCGCGAGGTTACAGGACAATCTCATATTCACATTGAAAGGAGTCTCGGCCTACGCATACCATGCGAGAGAGCTGGGATATTATGATCCCGAGATCGATTCTTTCTTGGCAAAAGGGCTGTACACCACCTTAACCAACGTCAGTTTTGACATCGGTAGCCTGGTGAACATGGCGCTGGAAGCGGGGCGGATGAACACCAAGGCCATGCAGATGTTGAAAAAGGCGCATATTGAGAAATATGGCGAACCGACCCCGGTGAACGTTCCTGTCGGAACAGTAAAAGGGAAGGGAATAATTGCCACGGGCCATTCGCTGAAAGCATTGGAAGAACTGCTCAAGCAGACGGAGGGCAAAGGGATCAACGTCTATACCCATTCAGAACTGCTTCCTGCCCATGCATACCCAGGACTAAAGAAGTACAAGCATCTGGTCGGTAATGTGGGCAAGGCGTGGTTCGACCAAAAGAACCTGTTCTCCAGTCTGAATGTGGCGGTGGTCGGGACATCAAATTGCGTCCTCCTACCCAAGGATGAGTACCGGGACCGCCTCTTCACGGTAGGTGTCACCTCATTGCCTGGGGTGCAGCACATCAACGAATACGATTTCACCCCTGTCATCAAGAAGGCCCTTTCCCTACCAGACCTTCCGGAGCATATTGAGGGCAAGGTCACAACTGGGTTCGGCTTGAGCACTCTTGTGAGCGTCGCCCCGAAACTGCTGGAACTGGTCAAGGTCGGCAAGCTCTCCCGGATCTATCTGGTCGGGGGTTGCGATAGGCCAGGGAAGGCCGGAGAGTATTATACCACCTTCGTGAAGAACCTGCCCAAGGACACGATAGTCCTGACACTGGCCTGCGGTAAGTACCGCTTCAACGATATGGACCTGGGCGACATCGAGGGGATACCCCGCCTCATAGATATCGGACAATGCAACGATGCGATCGTGGCAATGGACGTGGCTGGTGCCCTGGCCTCCGCCCTGAAGGTTGACGTCAACCAGCTCCCGCTCACGCTCATCGTAAGCTGGATGGAGCAAAAGGCCTGTTCGATCCTGTGGAGTCTACTGGCCGCCGGCATCAAGGGCATCTATCTCGGGCCTATCGTGCCGGCGTGGGTCAACAAGGACATATTGGACGTGCTAGTGAAGAACTTCGATCTGCACGTAAGTGGAGATCCCTTGGAGGACATCAGGGCTACCATGGGCAAGAAATGAGGGCGGGTGCCCAAACCCCTTTATCTTTCCCATATTTTTTTTTACCATCCGCTCACAACATACTGAACAGTGGTGCCCTTGGTCAAACCAAATCGTCTTGCGAATGAGAAGAGCCCGTACCTTCTGCAGCATGCCCACAATCCGGTGGACTGGTATCCCTGGGGGGAGGAGGCCTTCCGAAGGGCCAAGGAGGAGGACCGACCGATCTTCCTGTCCATAGGTTATTCCTCCTGCCATTGGTGCCATGTGATGGAGCGGGAGTGCTTCGAGGACGAGGAGGTGGCCTCCTTGATGAACCGGTCCTTTGTCAACATCAAGGTGGACCGGGAGGAGAGGCCGGACATCGACGACCTGTACATGAAGGTGTGCCAGATGATGACCGGAGGGGGTGGTTGGCCTCTGACCATAATAATGGGACCGGACCGTCGGCCCTTCTATGCGGCCACCTTCATTCCCAAGAGTGGCCGTGGAGGGACGATGGGACTTATGGACCTCGTCCCAACGGTGATCAAGGTGTGGCAGGAGCGACGAGGCGAGGTGGAGAAGGTGGCGGAGCAGGTGACCGCCTCGCTGAAAGGAAGAGCGGAGATGCGCCCCGCGTCGCTGGGTGAAAAGGACCTTGCCAAGACGCGTATCAGGAGCTCGTCTCCACCTATGAGGAACGGTTCGGTGGTTTCGAGGTGTCCCCTAAGTTCCCTACCCCGCACAAGCTCATGTTGTTGCTCCGCTATGGCGTCAGGAGGAAGGACCAAAAAGCATTGGACATGGCCCTCTGGACCTTAAGGAACATGAGCCTCGGCGGCATGTACGACCACGTGGGCCACGGGTTCCACCGTTACTCCACCGACCGACGATGGTTCGTGCCCCATTTCGAGAAGATGCTATACGACCAGGCCTTGTTGGTCATGGCATACACCGAGGCCTATCAGCTCACCAAGGACGACTGGTTCAAGAAGGTGGCGTGCGACACCCTCCAATATGTCCTACGCGACCTGACCTCGTCCGAGGGTGGTTTCTATTCCTCCGAGGACGCCGATAGTGAGGGGGAGGAAGGTAAGTTCTACACCTTCACCTACGAGGAGGTGGTCAAGGCCTTAGGGGAGAATGGACCTGAACCGTTCCTAGAGGCATGCGACATTCGGGAGGCGGGCAACTACAAGGAGGAGGCCTCGGGTCGGTATCTGGGCAGGAACATCCTGCACATGACCGACGACCTTGAGACGTTGGCTGTGCGGCAGGACCTGCCCCGGTCGGAGCTCTCGGACATACTGTCCTCAGGTTTCCAAGCGCTATACCGATTGCGCGAGGGCAGGGTACGTCCAGCCTTGGACGACAAGGTCCTCTTGGACTGGAACGGACTGATGATCGCCGCCTTGGCCAGGGCCTATCGGGCCTTTGGGGACGAATCCCATCTGACGGCGGCCATGGGGGCGGTCGATATGATAGAGACCAGGATGTCGGACCCATTCGATGGGCTGCACCACACCTATAGGGAAGGTGGCTCCGCCGTCAAAGCCTTCCTCAGCGACCTCGCCTCCTATGCCTGGGGCTTGCTCGAGCTGTATATGGCCTCCCATGAGATGCGTTACCTGAAGCGGGCTAGACAGATCGCCGATGAGATATGTTCCGAATTTGCCTCCCCATCGGGCGATTTCTATCTGGCTCTGGACAACGAGGAGCTATTGGTGAGGGGGAAGGAGCATTACGATGGCGCCATCCCTGCCGGCAACTCCATTGCCACCTATGTCCTGGCCATGCTCTACCAGATCACCGATGATGAGCAATATCGCCATAGGGCCATCGCGGCGCTTGAGGCCAGCATGCCGCATGCGCTCAGGGTCCCCAGCGCCCACGCGTTCCTCGGCATGGCCGCCGATATACTGAGGTCCCCCCCGGCGACGGTGGTAGTGAACGATGGCGGCGACGATGGGCTTGCCAGGGTCATGAAGAGGGCGATCGACTCCGCCTATCTGCCGGACGCGGTTGTCATCATGCGAAGACCAGGGGCGGAAGCGAGCTGCAAGGAGCTGCCCCACCTGAAAACCAAGGGATCGGAGAAAGGGAAAGGTGACCGTTCACATATGCGAGGGCGATCGCTGCCTCCCGCCCATGACATCTGTCGAGGCCCTCACCGCCTGGTTGGCCAATCACTGAGCGTTCGATGTTCAGATAAGCTCGAAGGCCGCCGCCAGTGCGCCGTCCTCAGCCTTGTGGTAGTCCGCACCGGTGCCTATGATTATCACGTCACCGTCGCGCACGCTGAATATATCCCTCAGCTCCGCGGCGAAGTCCGGCCTTTCCTTGTCCAGGCAGAAATCGGGAGGCACCCAGAGCTCCCCGCCCTGAACCAAGATGGTGGTGGCGCCGTCCGCTCCGGCCCGCACCGCCGCGTCCCTCTGCTCCACCCCGATCTTGACTCGGTTCTTATGACCGTGCACCAGGACCGCCACGGTCTCGGTGCCGAGCGTGGCGTCCGATTTGGAGAGCATGCCCACCTGGATAGGGAAGCCGTTGAAGAACTCGGTGCCCTTGTTCGATATCGAGATCCCCGTCTGCTTGACCTCAATGAGCTCGTGGTCGCGAAGGTATTCGATGATGGTCCGCATGCTCCCTTCCCCGATGCCCACAGCCTGGGAGAGCTGTTTGCGGCCCTTGCGCCTCCCATCGGAGAGGGCGGCAAGGGCCTTGTAGACATGGTAATCAGCGAACCTGTGCACCGGCCCGTACCGGGATAGGTCGATGAGCTTCATTGCCCTAGAATACCGTCACATCGCCTTTTACAACTTTCTCTGTCACCTTGCCGATGTTGTTGAACCAGTTGTCCGCCACGCCTTGGGCGTTGCGAATCCACTTGTCCTGCTTGACACCAGGGGCCATGAACAGCTGGATGCTGCAGGTCTGGGGGTCGCTGATGGGCCTTCCGATCTGGGACAGTATGCGCACATGCGCCTCCAGCACGTCGCCCCTCGCCTCCTTCACGATATCGGCGGCGATCCAATTGGCCAGGATGTTGTACATCTTGCCCACGTGGGTGATGGGGTTCTTGCCTGCCGAGGCCTCCATGGACATCGGCCGGTAGGGCGTGATCAGGCCGTTGACCCGGTTGCCGCGGCCCACCGAGCCGTCGTCGCCGTTCTCGGCGCTCAGACCGGTCACGGTCAGGTAGTAGTTGCCGTTCTCTGGGTCATCGGCGTAGTTGATGTCCACCGACACATCGTAGTCAGTGTGCTTGCAGGCCTGGTCCAGGACCAGGCCCTTCATCTGCTCCAAGGCGCTGGTGTAGTGGTCGGCGTCGGGGATGTAGCGGTCCACCATGGCGCAGGCGATGGTCATGGTGATCTTGTCGCCGTTGCGGGCGCACATCACCTTGACGTCCTCCCCGGTCTCCTTGAGCTTCTTCTTCATGGGACCATTGATATAACGCTCGGTCTCCAGGCAGACGGTCTCGGTCTCGGACAACGGGGCGTAGCTGCAGCCGAAGGAGGTGTCGTTGGCGAGCAGGCAGTGGTTGCCGCTGAAGTCGGTCCCGCACTTGTTCTGCAGACACCTCGAAGTTCTTGATCAGGTCCTGCGACCCCTTGCCGATCTTGCAGTCCACTATGACATCGTTCCTGATGTCCAAGTTCGGGAAGCGCTTCAGATAGTCCTTCGCCGCCCCGATGGCCGTGGTGGCGTAAGGCAGTCTCTCGTTGTTGACCGTGGTGATGGCCCTTCCCACCAGGACTATGTAGATGGGCTCGAGCATGCAACCGCCACCGAACTTAGGGGCGCTCTGACCACCGACGACCTCGTTCTGGTCGGTGTTGTGGTGCAGGATCTCGCCGCAATAGTCGAGGTACATCTTGCACAGGGCTCTGGACACGGATTCGGCCAAGCCGTCCGAGATGCTGTCCGGGTGCCCGATGCCCTTACGCTCCACCAGCTCGACGCGCTGCTTCTCGATGGGGGTGAGGCTGACGCCTTCGACTATGATGTTCTTGTTTGCTTTCTTGACCGCCGGCTTCTTCGGTGCCGCCGCCTTCTTGACAGATTTCGCCATGTGCATTTCTCCTTGGATCTCTCGGGCCATTTGGGGGAAACCCAGCTGGATGGCCCTCTAAAGGGATGAATGGCTCGTAATTTATTACCCCGATTTAAGCATGATTGACTCAATTATTCATATATGAATAAATCATATTCACTATTGATATGAAATTCCCGGAGGAGACGGAGATCAAGCGGATGCGCAAGAACCTGGACATCACACAGTCCGAACTGGCCGCCATATCCGGGGTCTCCCAGTCCACCATAGCCAAGATGGAGAGGGGGGCCATCAAGAGGCAGTTACGAAGCGGTCACCCGCATCTTCACCGTGCTGGAGGAGGAGATGGGGAAGCGCAGTCGCACCAGGCAGGCCAAGGACGTGATGTCCGAGGACGTGATCAGCATCCAGGTCAAGGACACCACCCGGCACGCATCGGAGATCATGAGGCAGACCGGCTATTCCCAGCTGCCCGTTTTCGATGGCGTCCAGCATGTGGGGAGCATAACCGAGTACGACATCCTTTCCAGGCTCCAGGACGGGGCGCGCATGGAGGACCTCAGTGAGCTGGTGGTGGGGTCGATAATGTCAGCCACCTTCCCCATCGTCAACGAGGACACCCCGGTGGACGTGGTCACCTCATTGCTATCCTCATCAGACGCCGTGCTCGTCTCCAGGAAGGGGATGATCGTGGGCATCATCACCCGATCGGACGTGCTGAAGTTGATCTGACGTGCGGTCATTGCCTTCGCACTTCGACGGTCATTAGGTCGACGCCAAGGTAGGTCTCCGGGAAAAACCTCCTTGCCTCCTCTAGCAGTGGCGAAGGGTCCTCATACCTTCCGGAGAAATGGACCAGATAGAGCTTCCTAATCCCGGCCTCGGCCGCGAATCGCCCTGCCTCCTCCGCCGTCGAGTGCCCGAACGCCTTCGCCTTTTCCTTCAGATCGGAGGCGACCGTGGCCTCATGCACCAGCAGGTCGGCGCCCCGGGCTGCCTCTAAAAAGCGTTGGCACGGTCGCGTATCGCCAGAATATGCCATTTTCAGGCCGGTCCTCCGAGGGCCCATGACCGATTCTGGTCCCACCATCTTGCCCCCCACGGTCACCGCCTCACCGTTCTGAAGCCTCGCGAACAGAGGTCCCTCAGGCACCCCAAGCTCCTTGGCCCTTTCTGGCATGAACCTACCCGGCGTAGGGTTTTCCTCGAAGACGTACCCCAAAGCAGGCACCGTATGCTCGACCTCCACCGCCCTCACGGTGAAATCCTCACCCTCGATGGCATCCCCATCCCTCCAGCTCGACCGCTTGGACGTCGAAGCCTAGATCGTAATACCCTAGGCCTAGCACGGCCGCCATCAGGTCCTTGATCCCCTCCGGACCGTACACGACGAGCTGCCTCCCCCTACCATTGAAGTTCATCGACTGGATGAGCCCGGGCAGTCCCAGGAAATGGTCCCCGTGGAGGTGGGTGATGAATATCCTTGTGACCTTCATGTAGGAGAACGAGGAGCGCATGAACTGACGCTGGGTCCCTTCACCGCAATCGAAGAGCAACACCTCCGGCCCGTGCCTGAGGGCGATGGACGTGGTGTTGCGTTCCGGCGTGGGGACGCTCCCCCCTGTGCCTAGGAATAGTAGTTCCACAACATCGGCATCGTTCAGACAGGATTAATTCCTTTGCCGAGGCGACCTCTCGACCTTGCGGCTGGAAACGTAGAACACGATCAGTCCGATTATGGCTAGCACCGTGGCGATGTACATGGCCCCATGGTAGCCATAGATATAGGCGGCGACGCCGCCGCAGATCGCCCCGATGATGGCCGAGATGCTTAGCGACGATTGCAGGAGTCCGGCACTGGTCCCTTTCTCCTCGTTCCGCTCCATGACGTACTTGACGCTCCCCACATAGAGGCTCGACCATGCCGCTGCGATGGTGATCTGGGCCGGGATGATCTGCCAAGCCTCGGTGGCCAGGGTATAGGATGGGAACGTGATGATCGAGAAGATGAAGCCTGCCGCCACCAGCTTCTTGGAGCTGAAACGGTCCACGATGTTCATGAATACGAACTGGGCCACCGCGTTCACCGCATAGATCGTTCCTATGAACCACGGTGCCGCTCCCAGGTCCTGGAGGAACAGTGGGTAGATGACCCATATCATGTTCGCCCCGGTGTGACGGAACATTACCGACAGATATACCGGATAGTTACGTCGCAATATCTCCTTGGGGAAGAATGGGACCTTGTGATGCTTCTCCGTCGGAAAGGGCATGAGCAAGGATATCGTGAAGGCCCCGAACATGAGGATGGAGCAGGCCAGGAAGATCTCGTAATAGATGGAGATCACTCCGGCCAGGAACACCCCTATCCCGAAGCCCAGGCTACCGTATGCCGAGAACTTGCCCACCTTCTTGTCCGAATCATAGACGTGGGCGAGCAATGCGGAGGGATAGATGCCTGCGCACAGGCCTATCAGCAGCCTTACCAAGGCCAGGCTGGTCACACCGTCGGCGAAGATGAGCATGAATATGGCCACAGATGTCAGGGCCAGGCCGACCTGGAGGATCATCTTCCGACCATGGATGTCGGAATAACGCCCGAAATAATACGAAGAACAGAAGAGGGCCGCGCTGAAAGAGGCGGTGATCAAGCCTATCTCTATGGTATTGGCGCCGAACTCATCCCGTAGAAGGTTGGGTATGAGGAGCGCCGAGCCCGACAGCGACGCGCTGGAGAGCATCTGCACCCATGAGGCCTTTCCCCCTCCGACCATGTAAGGATCACGCCTTCATGGCCGATCAGTGACCTAAGCTGTCCAGCTTACGGTCCTTTTTGCTGCGCTTCTTGTACTCCTTGTAATGTTCCTTGCAAAGATGTGCCCGGCGGGCTCCTTCTATGATGTCAAGCCCCGCCTCGGTCGCGGCGTCGGTGGAGATGGACCGTTCCGCAGCCTTACCACATGCCTTGACAGTGCAAAGATCTTCCTGGCGCTCTGGGGACTTTCGTTCCGCCATGGCCTTGAAATCGCACAAGCATTATAAAAATCCTGTCGCTGGCCAACCCGTTCTACGGCAGGTTTATTTTAGTTCAGGTGGAATACCGTTCGAGAACATGAAATGCGCACCAACCCAATGCACCATAAAGCGGATACTTGTGGCGGTGGACGGGTCCGAGAACTCGCTCAGAGCGGTCGAAAAATCCATCGAGATGGCACTTTCCTTTAGGGCCAGCGTCGTGCTTCTCCACGTGGTCTCCCCCTCCGACCCGAAGTATTACTCTGGCAAAGGCAAGGAACCGTCCTGCGAGGAAGCGGAAAAGGGGAACAGCAAGCTTTGCGAGGCCATCAAGATGCTTGAGGTCTCCAGGGTGCTTTTCGACCCAAAGGTGGTCACTGGCAATCCCGCAGAGGCCATACTTGCCGAGGCGGAAGGTGAGGAAGAGGATGGTTACGACCTTATCATCCTCGGCAGCAAAGGGGACAGCGGGGGACAGAGATTCCTCTTCGGAAGCGTGGCCCAGAAGGTGACCCAGTACTCCCGGGTCCCGGTCCTGGTCGTGCCGTGATGGTTGTGCCTTCCATGGTGAAGATCGCCCCATCCATCCTATCGGCCGACTTTTCCAGGTTAGGCGAGGAGGTGCGTCGGGTAGAGAGCGCCGGTGCGGACTGGGTGCACGTGGACGTCATGGATGGCATGTTCGTCCCGAACCTGACCTTCGGTCCGACCGTGATAAAACATGTCCGACCCATATACCAAGCTTCCCTTCGACGTCCACCTGATGATAGTCAAGCCGGAAAGGTACCTTAAACAGTTCGCCGAAGCAGGCGCCGACCTGATAACGGTCCACGTGGAAGCGAGCGACCAAGTGCGGCAGAGCCTCGATACCATCCATGTCCTGGGCAAGGGCGCGGGCCTGTCCGTTAACCCAGAGACCGCCTTCGAAAGGGCCATGCCTTACCTGGAGCAACTGGAGCTCCTGCTCGTCATGAGCGTGCGCCCGGGCTTCGGAGGCCAATCGTTCATGCCGGACGTCATGGCCAAGGTGAGGGAGGCATGGAGATTGAAGGAGGAGAACGGTTATCGCTACGAGATCGAGGTGGACGGCGGGATCAACCGGCACACGGCGAAAATATGCGTGGAGGCGGGAGCATCGGTGCTGGTGGCGGGGAACGCCCTCTTCGGACTCGCCGACATGGGAGCGGAAATGACGATCTGGAAGGGTTACGAAAAGGTCGGAGGCGGGGGCGCCCTGTAGAGCATTTCCGCATAGATGCCTTTATGATGGATAACGCATTTCGGGTATGATATAAATACTACCCGGGAGGGGATGCAACATGACAAGGATAGGATCCAAGAAGTCTCTGGTGTACAAACTGGGGATTAAGGACGGTTTCAAAGTATACATGCACAATCCCCCGGCTGGTTTCCAAACCGTCCTGGGAAGGCTCCCCAAGAACGTGGTCGAACTGGACAAGCCCATCTCCGACACCGATTTCATCCTCATCTTCATGCATGCCAAGAAGGAGCTGGCGGACGTTTACCCCAAGATGCTCAACTACCTCAGTCCCGAGGGCGTCATCTGGGTCTGCTGGCCCAAGGAGTCCGCGGGGGTGAAGAGCGACCTCACCGGCAAGATCGTCCGGGACACCGGGGTCAACAGCGGCATGAGCGATGTCAAGGTCTCCTCCATCGATGACACTTGGTCGGGACTGAAGTTCGTGAAGAAGACCAAGGAAAAGTGAGCCGGGCCGTCGTTCCAGATGCGCTAGGGGCTCCAAAAGGTTGATAAACGGAACACGATATTCAGAGGCGAGTGGCTAAATTGGACATTTCGAGAAGAACTCTATTATTGGTGCTGGTCCTGGTAGTGCTACCCTTGGCCCTTTTAGGGGTATCGCTGTACCTCGATTCCAACATATGCATCGTCATGTCCATCCTGATGTGGGTAGGCATGGCCTTGGTGGCGGTGTTCCTTCCATATTTCAAGGAAGAGTGATCAGTCCACCACTTGGCCGAAGGCCATCTTGCTACCCACCCGGGTGATCCTCACCTTGTAGGTCTGTCCCACCCTGGTCTCTGGCACAATGACCACGAAGCCCCCCACCTTACCGACGCCATCCCCTTGCGACCCCAGGTCGGTGATGGCCAACTGGTATACCTTGCCCACCTCGACCGGTTTGGTCCCTTTGAAGCCGTACTCGTCCTTCATCGTCGCAATATCGCTTTCGCTCTCTTATTAACGATACGCCTGTCGCATTTTCTATCTAGGATGTGCCCCATGCCTCCTGACGAAGGTGCCGACATGGGCGTGAACCTTAGCGACCTGGTGAGCTTCACCGAGCTGGACCCCGCACAGCTGAAAGGCAGGACCGTGGCCATCGACGCCTACAATGCCATCTATCAGTTCCTCTCCGTCATCCGCGGTCCGGACGGTGCGCCGCTCATGGACGGCAAAGGACGGGTCACCAGTCATTTGGCCGGGCTGCTCAACCGCAACGCCAACCTCATCGAGCTGGGCCTGAGCCCGGTCTACGTCTTCGACGGCATCCCCTCCAGGTTGAAGTCCGCCACCATAAGGGAGAGGAGCGAGAGGCGGGCCAAGGCGCAGGAGGAATGGAAGGAGGCGGTCAAGGAGGGGGACGTGCAGAAGGCATACACCAAGGCCACCCAGTCCTCCAAGCTCACCAACGAGATCGTGGAATCGTCCCGGGTGCTGCTGGTCCATCTCGGCATCCCCATCGTCCAGGCGCCAGGGGAGGGAGAGGCCCAGGCCGCATACATGGCCGCCAAGGGCGATGTCTGGTCCGCCTCCAGCCAGGACTTCGATTCGTTCCTTTTCGGCGCCCCTCGGCTGGTACGCAACCTCACCTTGGCCGGGAGAAGGAAGATGCCCGGGCGCAACGAGTACCGTGACATCAAGATGGAGATGGCGGAGCTCGAGCCCACCTTGGCCGCCATCGGCCTGAGCCGGGAGCAGCTCATCGACCTGTGCATACTGGTCGGGACGGACTTCAACGAAGGGATCCGAGGCATCGGACCGAAGAAGGCCTTGAAGCTCATCAAGGAGCATGGTACGGCGCCTAAGGCGTTAGCCTCGCTGGACAAGGAACTGCCCGAGTACGAGGAGATCAAGGAGGTGTTCCTCCATTTCGAGCACGCCGATGAATATGACCTGAGCCTCCACCCCCCGGAGAGGGAGAAGGTCCTGGATATGCTGGTGGGGCAATATGATTTCGGACAGCAGCGGGTGGAGAACGCCTTGCTGAAGATGTCCCCGCCCGCCCCCAAGAGACCGGAAAAAGGCAACCAGAGGTCCTTGGACTCGTTCTTCTGATTATCAACCCCGGAACTGTGAGGGCAGCAGTTATATGCGCCGCCTCTGATTACAGAACGGCCAGAGGGCCCATCCGACGGAGCCTGGGGGAATCCAGGACCGTTGGTTTAATAGCCCATGTCACATTCTGGGCAAGGAAGGGAAAGGGCGATGATAAAGCCAATCCAAAGCAACTACAACCCCGCCGAGCTGGAGAAGCAAGTGCGGGAGTACTGGACTCAGACCAACGCTTATCGCAAGACCAAGGAGTTACGGTCCGGAGGTCCCGACTTCTACTTCGTGGACGGCCCGCCGTACACCACCGGCTCCATTCACTTAGGGACCACCCTGAACAAGACCATCAAGGACACTTACATCCGCTTCCGGCGCATGCAGCGCTACAACGTGTTCGACAAGCCCGGCTACGACATGCACGGCCTGCCCATCGAGGTCAAGGTGGAGCAGTCCATCGGGGTGAAGAACAAGAAGGAGATCGAGGAGTACGGCATAGACCGTTTCGTTTCCACCTGCAAGAACTTCGCGATGGAGTTCCAACAGAAGATGAACCTCCAGTTCGCCGACCTGGGCGTCTGGATGGATTGGGAGAACCCTTACCTCACCATCGCCCCGTACTATATCGAGGCCGCCTGGTGGACCTTGAAGCGGGCCTACGACAAGGGCCTGCTGGCACCGGCGAACCGGGTATTGCCCTCCTGCCCGCGCTGCGAGACGGCGCTGGCCGAGGCGGAGATCGAATATTCCGATGAGAAGGACCCATCCATATATGTCAAGTTCCCGTTGCGCGACGACCCCAAGGTGAGCCTGCTCATCTGGACCACCACCCCGTGGACCTTGCCGGCGAACCTGGCCGTGGCCGCCCATCCCGACTTCCGTTATGTCAAGGTGCGCTACCGCCGCATCGGCGAGACCGAGACGGTCATCGTCATGATGGACCTGGTGGAACAGATCCGGGAGATGGCGGGTTGGGAGAAGTACGACATACTGGAGGAGATCGAGGGCGATGACCTGGTGGGCCGGGAGTACGTCTCCATATTCGAGGAGACCGTCCCCTACCAGAAGGATGTCCGGGGCAAATGGGTGCACCGCGTCATCCCTTCCAAGACCGTCGAGGCCTCCAACACCGGCCTGGTGCACATCGCCCCTGGCTTCGGTCCCGAGGACTTCGAGCTGGGCAAGGAGTTCGGCATCGAGCCGTTCTGCCCCGTGAACGAGACCGGCAAGTACACCGATAGCGTCGGTCAGCGCTACGCCGGCATGCACATCAAGAAGGCGAACGAGCTGATCCTCCAGGACCTGGAGGAGAAGGACCGCCTCTTCCACCGCACCACCCTGCTGCACCGTTATGGCCATTGCTGGCGCTGCAACTCGCCCATCATCTTCCGCACCACCAACCAGTGGTTCCTGAAGGTGTCCCAGGTGAGGAACCACATGCTGGAGGAGGTCGAGCGCATCCGCTGGACCCCTGACTGGGCCGGATCCTCCCGCGAGTACGACTGGGTCTCCAACGCCCGCGACTGGTGCATATCGCGCCAACGATACTGGGGCATCCCCATGCCGATCTGGACCTGCTCCAAGTGCAATGAGGTGAAGGTCATCGGCACCACCGAGGAGCTGGAGAAGGCGGACGGTTACCGCCGCGACATGGACCTGCATCGTCCCTGGATAGACGGGGTGACGATGAAGTGCGCCAAGTGCGGGGAGACCATGCGCCGCGTGCCCGACGTCCTCGACGTCTGGTTCGATTCGGCCGTGGCCTCCTGGGCCCAGCTGGGCTTCCCCAAGCAGAGGGCGGACTTCGAGAGGCTCTGGCCCGCCAAGTTCATCTGCGAGGCCCACGACCAGACCCGTGGATGGTTCTACTCCCAGCTCGCCGCGGGCGTGATAGCCTTCGGCCGCGCCCCCTATGAAAGCGTGCTCATGCACGGTTGGATGCTCGATCCCGACGGCCAGCCCATGTCCAAGAGCAAGGGAAATGTCATCGAGCCGGAGAAGGTCGTGAAGGACTATGGCGCTGACGCGCTGCGCTTCTACCTCATGCGGGCATCTGCCCCTTGGGAGGACACCAGTTTCCAATGGGAAGGGGTGAAGAGCGCCAGGAAGATGCTCAATGTCTACTGGAACGTGGTCAACTTCGCCACCACCTACATGGTCATAGACAATTTCGAATCGGTGGAATGGCCCATGGAGAAGTTGGAGGGCCATCTCCGTCCTGAGGACCGATGGCTCATCTCCCGCATGGAGAAGCTGAAGAGCGAGGTGACCCGGGACCTGAACAATTACGAGCTGCACAAGGCCACCCGCAACATGGAGGACTTCGTCCTGGAGGACCTGTCCCGCTGGTACGTCCGCCTCATCAGGGACCGCATGTGGAGCGAGGAGGGGGACCTGGACAAGCTCTCCGCCTACCGCGTGCTCTTCGATTCCATCACCTCTCTCAACCTCATGATAGCGCCGATATGCCCGCACATCGCGGAGCAGGTGTACCGGGCCATGGACGGGAGCAAGGACACGGTCCACATGCTCGACTGGCCCACCTCCGACCTCACCAAGGTGGACGAGCGCCTGGAAACGGCGATGAACACCGTCAAGGAGATGGTGGAGATCGTGACGAGGGAACGCCAGACCCGCGGCATGAAATTGCGCTGGCCTTTGAAGCGCATGATCGTTCTGCCCGACACGGCGGACTCCATGGAGGCGGTCAAGATCATTGCAGGACATCCTGATGCCCCAGGCCAACGTCAAGCGCATCGAATACGTCGAACCGGGAAAGGACTGGGACGAGACCGTTCTCACAGTGGTCCCGAACCCGAACGCCATCGGCAAGGTGTACCGCCAATGGGCCGCCAAGATCGCCGTCCTGCTCAAATCCCGTCCTGCCCGCCTCATCAAGGAGTCGGTGGAGAAAGGCTCCTACCAGCTGGGGATCGAAGGCCAATATCTGAGCATCGAGCCCAACATGGTCTCCTTCGAGGCGGCGCTGCCGCAGGATGTTCTGGCCGTGAAGTACAGCGGTGGACAGATCTATCTTGATTTCCAGATCACGGCCGAGATCGAGGCGGAAGGTTACTCCCGCGAGCTCATCCGGCGCATCCAACAGATGCGCAAGGACATGAAGCTGGATGTGGAGGAGTTCATCGCGGTCGAGATAAACGCCCCGGCCAAGATCGAGGAGTACGTCAAGGTGTGGATGGACCACATCATGTCCGAGACCAGGTGCCGTCGCATGCAGTTCATGAACCAGCCCAATGGCGAGTATAAGGTGCAATGGGACATCGAGGGGGAGAAGCTCTCCCTGGGCATCACCTCCCTGCACATCCGAGATGCCATTTCTGATCTCATGGACCTGCCCGGGATTAATCAGAAGATCGCGCTGGCCCTGGTCGACGCCGGCTTCCGCTCGGTGGATTCACTGCGTGGCATGGACGAGGAAAAGCTAACGGTCATCCCTGGCCTGACCAGGCCCGATGCGAAGAAGATCGTGCATGCGCTGTCGCGAAAGGACGCCGCTGCCGATCGCTGCGTCGTATGCAATGGTCCCGTCGACGAAAAGGGCCTCTGCCCCAAGTGCGGCAAGTCCCCAGTCTTCAACGAGCCGCTCCCCAAGGAGCGCATGTTGCCGTTGCTGATGCGCATTCCCCGGGTCAATCAGCTCAAGGCAGAGATGCTCTACGATGCGGGGTACTTCAACCCAGAAAAAATGAAGAACGCCAGCAAGGACGACCTGAGTAACGTCAAGGGTCTGGGCTCCAAGACGATCGACAGCATACTGGCCTATGTTGCCGAGGGAAATCTGGAGAAGAGCGTTCCGTGCAAGAAGTGCGGCGTGACCGTAGGCCCGGACATGTTGACCTGTCCCAACTGCGGCATGGCGGTGCTGATGGAGGAGGATGCAGAGGATGAGGTGCCCTCGGCGGTCGAGAACAAGGCCGTGGTGGACCTGGAGCGTTCATTCAGCTACCTCATCAAGGAGGACCGTTCCGACCGTGCCTACGCCTACTTCGAGAAGGAGATCGGGAAGGGCCTGAAAGGTTACTGCGTCACCAGGAACTACCCCGTGAAGATCAAATCGAAGTTCAACATCGGGTCGACGCCCATCGTTTGGTTGTCCAATGTCGGCAAGGAGGACTCACTGAGGCCGAAGGACCTGGAGAAGCTGTCCTACTCGCTGGAGCAGTTCCTTGCCAATGGTGGGGGCATTGTGCTCCTGGATGGCTTGGAGTATCTGATCACCAACAACAACTTCCTCACGGTGCTGCGCTTCGTGCAATCGCTCCGCGATCAGGTGGCGATCAACCACTCCATTCTGCTGATGGTGCTGAACCCATCCACCTTGGACCCCCACGAGATGAACCTTCTGGAGAAGGAAGTGGACGGTACCATCTGAGCCGGCCCACTCAAACCTTTTATTTCCCTTTCACCATTTATGTCCCGAGGGATGGGACGAGCTGCAAGCATAGATTGAACGGGAAGGTCGATGGCCATTGCCTACTGGAATCGCATCTCTTCGATGGGGAAGGACGTCGGAGCCTTGTCTTCCATTCGGATAGCGGCGGCCCGGTCCGCTGCGATGCCATGCTCTTTCGTTTCTGCCCTTTCAAGGCCCACGGGGCGAGGGGCGACCCGTTGGACCAAAAGGGCAGGGTGCGCTGTGAATGGTGCGGAGCTAGGCACGACCCCGACTCGTTGAACCGAAAGCTATGTCGGGAGTGGCACCGGTTCAAGGCCGTCCATTTGGAGAACCAGAGTGCCATGCCCGGTGCTCGGAAGTTCTACTTGCACGGCAGCAAGGAGGAGGTGTTCTCTATCGAATGCGACGATGGTCTCCGCCGCCAGCTCTGGCCCAAGGTCAAGGTGACGGTCCTTCGCAGGGACCGATTCACCTGTCAGGATTGCGGAAGGAAGGGACGGACCCTAGTGGATGGGAAGTGGAAGGGCTTGGAGGTGCACCATATCATCCCTCGGAGCGAGGGCGGCACCGACCACCCTGCCAATCTCAAGACGCTTTGCGTCCTTTGTCACGCCTCTTACACAGTGAACAGCGCCAGGGATAGGGCGGTATTGAGGGCGAATGAGAGCGAGGTGGAGAAACTGAACCGTCTCTCCTATCTTTATGAGGTTGAGGAAATAGGTCCAGACGACGCGTCAAGCCTATACGATATCGAGAGAAGTGACCAGTGATGGAATTAATGCGTAGTCCTTCGGTCGAATAAGGACAACGGCACCTAATAATTATCTAAATGTGATATTATTACCCTATTAATAGAATATATTTATTAACCCTCATCAGCCAATTTTTTTATGTGTTCCAATGAGCCCGTCCCAACGAATGGCATTCGTGTTCGGTCTGGTGGCAATGAGCGTTGTACTTCTCTATATCGGCATAGAGGTGCAAGGCAGCATCTTTTCCATGTTCCTCATCCTCGCCTTCCCTTTCTTAATCGGTTATTCCATCCATCAGGTCGTTCAGCTCTTCACCCAACCCGAGACTCCTGTGGACTAATCGGTAATCTACCACAATAACATGGACGGCCCCCAATATGATTTTCCGACCAGTGAGAACCCTTATTGCCCCAACCTTCCTAGCAACCCCAAGGACTGGCGCCGGAGATGAAAAACGCAAGGAGACCATCCCATTAACGCAAACTCAGATGCAGTAGCGTCCTATGGGTCGAGGTCGGAGAGCAATTTAATAAAGCCCGGGACAAGGTCCAGGTCTTCCATCTCCCCCTTGGCCATCCAGCGGCACTCCGTGTGTTCCCAGTCCAATGTTATATTTGGGGAGTCGACATCGAAAAGGAAAGGGTGTATCCTCCAAATCCGACCATCAGAGCGGATCGTCACCAACTTACCTATTCGGACCAATTGGGGTTCCTCGACCCCGGTCTCCTCGGCGATCTCCTTGTAGGCCGTTTCCAATGGTTCCTCTCCCGTTTCCACGAACCCGCTAACGCCTGCCCATTTCTGGCGGTTGGTGGAGACCTTGTCACTGCGCTTGAGGACCAGGAACTTGCCATCATTTCTCAGGACGCAGGTCACGACCTCGGAGATGGTGACATCCAGGATATCGACCGTGCCCTTGTCCCCGTCGACCTCGACGAGGTCCCCATCCTGGATCAAGGAGATGTCGATCCCATCCACCATCGGGACCCCGGCCATCACCGCGCCGGTCGCCACGATGGTCTCCGCCCGCTCGTTGATTATCGCCGCTGGCAGATGCCCGTTCTTCCTCAGGTCCAATAAGGTATAGGAACCGACCGTGCTCCCTTTCCCCCTCTGGAAGACGAAGACCTTGCCATCGAGTGACTCGCCCTCCTTACCGCTTGAGACGGTGAGAATGCCTGATTGGGGGTTCACCCCGCCCAGGAAGCTGAACGCGGAACGCAGCACAATTGCATAGCCCCTTGCCTTCCCCTTTGAGATCGGCCTTCCCTGGATGATCAAGTTATCACCTCGAGCAACCTTGGGGCGGACTGGCAGACCACCTTCTGAGAGCACAGACCGGGCAGGTAGGAGCATGCCTTGCAGGAATTGGTGCCAGTGACCTTGTGCGTGCCCTCTATCGGGGCCACGATCATACATGTGTCGCACACGACCTTTCCGAAGCGATTCAATGATGCGACCTCCTCGGGACATTGCGCCACTGTGCTCCTGGAACTGCAGAACCAAACCTCGGTCTCCTTGGGACGGGGTTTGCCCTTGATCAACTTGGCCAGTTCCCTTATCTCCCTGACCGAGAGATGGGGGCAGCCTAAGGCGATAAGGTCGGGGCGATCATCAGTGCTCAGTTTCGCCCTGACCTCCTCGAGGTCCTTCCTGGATAGATGGACCACCTCCAGGCCTTTAAGTTCGTGCCCTCCGCTCTCTGGCGTCGACCTATCGACATGGAACATGGCCACGCTCCCAGAGGCGGCCATGGCCGCCGCCATGATCTTCAGCTCGTCCTGGTCTGGACGGATGCCTTTGAAATAAGGCACGGAGGCGCCGGTGCTCAAGCCCACGGCGTGGCCCAACAGTGAGTGCTCGAAGACACCTTTCACTTCCTCGACCTCGATCACGACGGTGGGTGCCCGGTTCTCGTCCAGATGCATACCGTAATGCGGCGTCCTGCCCAATATGGCCGCTGCTAGCGCACCTGGGCCGCCTTCTCGGTTGGTACGGGCACCGAGGACGGAATTCGAATATGACAATGCGGAGGACTCGGCCCACGCGATGGTGTCCCCTTTCTTTGGGACGTTGTCACCTAGGTATGGTGTGCAAGAGCATGTCGTCCTAACGCCCAGGGACGAATAGCATCTCATTATCTCCAGCTGACGGTCCGAGAATCGCTCCGGGACGCGCATCTCCTTCCAGCGCTCAGCATCCATACCCATGGGGTTCAGGGTGGTGGGGACCCGAACCTTGGCGTCCCTGGACATGTCCTTCAAGAAATCGATACCGCCCTCTCCGATGGTCTTATAGGAAACGCCGGAAAGGTGTGCCGAGGATATCGGGACCAGACGGTCGGCATCATAGATCCGGCCCAGGGCCACCAAGAGCTCCATGGCCCTTTGAGGTCCGGGCCCCTGCTCTCCAGACAGGATCTTCTCCTCTTCAGCGGTAAGGTACATGTCCGGGCCGTGTAACGCAGGAGGCCCGATAAATAATGTTTCGAGCAAAGAACATCATTTTCGATGTGCGGCTCAGGTTGATGGAATTGAGCAGAAGGCAGGGGACGTGGAACGTTGTTCCACATCATCCCGAATTCATTCGCTAACGATGTAAAAGCTACGATTTTTTTAAATACATATCCACCATGTGATTGTCTTTGCGTGACAGGGCTTGACATACCAACTCTGTCAATTAAAAAATATGATGAAACACGGAGCGGTCGTTCCTCCTCGTTGTCGAGTTGTGTTCCTGCTCGGCCGCTCCGCCCTACCTTGATTCCCTTGTGGTTATTTACATTTTACACGATAAATATCGACCGGGTCGTTGTTCGGTTTAATAAAAATTGGAATAAAAAGAGGAGGAATGGAGCGGGCCCGCGGGGATTTGAACCCCGGTTCAAGGCTCCGGAGGCCTTTGTGATATCCAAGCTACACTACGAGCCCGTGTACGGTCCTCTATGAAGAGGGCCGATTAAAGCTTTTCAGACCGGGGCGAGAGAGATGGAGCGCGACTCACTTCTTCTTGCTGAACTCGGTGTATCCGCACCGACCACAAGACACCCTGTCCTCATGGTTGGCCAGGAACACTCCGGGACCGCACTTCGGGCAGTGCTTCTTCTTGCGCTCGAGCTTTCCGTCCTTTCCGACGCCATAGGCGTCCTTCTTGGACTTGCGGACGGTCTTGGCGGCCGGGGCCTTCTTCTTGTCGTCCTTTGCCATTTCAAATCACCTTACTTTATCTTCTTGGCGGCCTTGGCCACGGGTGCGGCAGCGACACGCTTCTTCTTCTCAGCCAGACCGTGGCGGACCAGCATGTAGTTCTTCTCGGTCTTCTTGGCGGCCTCGACGGACTCGTAGACCTTGGCATACCCATGGCTGACGCCGGTGCCGGTCTCGGTGTTGGTGCGGTCGATGATGACCAGCTCCTTCTTCGCGCCCATGGCCTCCGCCACCTTCTGGCGCAGCTCGTCCCTCTTGGGGGTGGCCACACCGTTGTGCTCGGCTGTGAAGGTCAGCTCCCATCTGTGCTGGAGCGCGTTCTGTTTCTTGTTGTCGATCCTCAGGTTCAATTCGATTCCTCCATCTCGTTTATAAAACGTTTCGCTCTCTCGCGGACATTGACGTCTATGCGGACCATGGTCATCCCCCTTTTGGGGATGCCGTAGATCAGGCAGGAGCGGTCCGGTGCCACAGCGGCGCATACCAGCGCTGCCAGGTCCTCCTCGCCCTCTATGAGCATTTTCGTGGGCGTCTTGATGCGCAAGGCCTTTTCGACCTCCTCCACCAGGCTAGGACCTATCGTGCCCGGTTCGTTCTTGACCACCACGTTCCTTCCCTCGATCTCGTCGATGTAACGGTCTAGGGCGGTCATAGGTCGCCTCTCGGTGCTACGGTCGTAGATGGTAAGATGAGGGATGACATGGTTCTGGATCAAGGCCAGGGAGACGACATCGCCCACTGAGATGACCTTCTTGCACTTTTGTGCCTCCTTGACTATCTCAGACTCGGTCAAAACCTCACCCCACAACATCCGCATCTGCGGCCAAAGACGTTCAGGCAGCACCCATCCGTTCTTTGGGACTCGCAGTTCAGCGCACCTTGAGCGCGAACTTGCCGTTGACATTTATGCCCATCCTTTTGGCTATCTCGGACTTGCTGTGGTCGATGATGATCACATAGCCCTGCCAATCCTTCGAGGTCTGGTTGCTGCACAGCGGGCATACATCCTCCTCGGTTATGAAGCTGCAATGCTTGCAGGCCTTGAGCAATTTGGTCATGCCGCTCCCTTCTCCGCCTTCTTGGCCTTGTCCTCGGCGAGCCATTCCATCTTGCCCAGACCAGGCTGTCTCATGGTCAGGCCGATCTTGCTCTCCCGCGGGTTCCTCTCGTTGAGCGAGAGCGCGACGATACGGGCGCGCACCTTGTCGCCCACCCTCAGGTCCCGCTTGGTGTCCTTGCCGATGAGGCGTTGGTTGACGTCATCGATGTCGATGCGGTCGTCCATAACCTGGCTGATGTGGAGCAGTCCGTCAAGCGGTCCGAAGCGCACGAAGGCGCCGAACTTGAGCACCTCGACGATGGCCCCTTCCACGATCTCCTGCTGCATGGGCTTGAAGATCAGAGCATCGTACTTCACCGTCTGGTACACCGCACCGTCGCCGTGGACGATGCGCCCTGGGCCGATGGCCTCGATGTTCCGGATGAGCACGGTGAGGGACTCCCCTTCGATCTTACCCTCGTAAGATTCCCTTGCGAGTCTGTCGATCACCACTTCTAGGTCATCGCCCAGTCGCTCCGGAGGAATACGAACAACGTTCTCACGTTGTGTCAACAAGTACATTGATAGACCCCTGTAACTAACCAGCGATATGGTAACCGTTATTTAAAGATTGACTATAAAAACCGAATGTCATCTGGTATCTGGACAAAAAAAGAAAAGATGGGGGAAGGGGTTTCAAACCGCGACCACGAACAGGCCCGCGAACACCAGGGTGATGGTGGCCAGGAGCTTGATCAGCACGTGCAGCGAAGGTCCGGCGGTGTCCTTGAACGGGTCACCGACGGTGTCTCCGACCACAGCCGCGGCGTGGAGCGGGGTCTTCTTCTGACCGGTGGACTCGACGTACTTCTTTGCGTTGTCCCACGCGCCACCGCTGTTGTTCAGGGTCAGGGCCATCATCAAACCTGCGATGGTTCCGACCATGAGCAAGGCACCCACAGACTGGTATGCGATCGTCCAGTCATCTGGATAGGCATACCTCATGACGAGACCTAAGGTCACCGGTACGATGACCGGCAGTATGCCCGGCAGGATCATGGCCTTCAGGGCACCCTTGGTGGATATGTCCACGCAACGGGCGTAATCGGGCTTGTCGTTCCCGGCCAATATGTTGGGGTTCTCCTTGAACTGGCGGCGAACCTCAGAGATCATATCTCCAGCGGCCTTACCGACCGCGCGTATGGCCAAGGAGGCGAACAGGAACACGAGCATCGCACCGATGAGCGCCCCGACGAACACCGGGGGTTGAGCGATGTCCACCTCGTAGACCGTGAAGATCTCCGTTCCTTCCAAACCACGGATGGATGCGACCGCATCGAAGTAGGCTCCGAAGAGCAGATACGCGGCCAAGGCAGCCGATCCCATGGCATATCCCTTGGTCAGGGCCTTGGTGGTGTTGCCAACAGAGTCTAGCTTGTCAGTGCGGTGGCGGATCTCCTCCGGCTGCTGGGACATCTCCACTATGCCACCGGCGTTGTCAGTGATCGGACCGAAGGTATCCTCGGCCAGCACGAACGCAGCAGTGGCCAGCATGCCCATGGTGGCCACGGCTGTGCCGTA
This sequence comes from Methanomassiliicoccaceae archaeon, assembly GCA_963827905.1. Classification (GTDB taxonomy): domain Archaea; phylum Thermoplasmatota; class Thermoplasmata; order Methanomassiliicoccales; family UBA472; genus JACXTP01. Next base: position 132,086 of record CAWHCB010000001.1, on the reverse strand, counting down.
TAGACCATATGAGAACAGTTCCCCGGAAGATGATCCGGATGGGGCTGCGAGCTGACCCAGATAATAAGCACTTAGCAACGAGACGGATATGGCAATGACCGGCATGAACACGGTCTCCAGACCGATGGCGAAACCGCTGATGATGTTGGTCGCCGCTCCGGTCTCAGAGGCTTTGGCGATGTCACGCACTGGACGGTAGGAACCGGATGTATAGTATTGGGTGATGTACACAATGACTATGCTGAGTATGACTCCCACTATCCCGCAAGCCAAGAAGTAAATCCAGTTGTCACCAAGCATCTGGCTGGCAGCGATGCCGAACAAGATGATGGCAAGGACACAAGCGATGTAATAGCCGCGATTCAATGCCTTCATCGGCTCTTCGTCCTCGCTCCTCATCTTGACCATGTAAATGCCGACGATACCGGCGAATATTCCTAGGCCACGAGCGACCAGGGGGAAGAATACGAATCCGATGTTTCCAGTGATCCCGTAGATGACGAAACCGAGTATCATGGCACCGATGTTCTCAGCCGCGGTGGATTCGAACAGGTCAGCGCCACGTCCGGCGCAATCGCCCACGTTGTCCCCGACCAGGTCAGCGATGACCGCGGGGTTCTTGGGGCTGTCCTCAGGTATGCCTGCCTCGACCTTACCCACAAGGTCCGCACCGACATCGGCGGCCTTGGTATAGATACCGCCGCCAAGTTGCGCGAACAACGCGGCGAAGGATGCACCGAAAGCGTAACCGACCGAGAGGAGGAGGGCGTCCTGCAAGCCCGTGTCCACGCCATTAGCGTTGAATGTGGACCCCTGCAGGAACCAGAACAGGAAGACCACACCGGCCACACCGAGCAAGCTCAGGGTGACGACGGCGATACCAGAGACCGCACCGCCTCTGAAGGAGACCTGCAGGGCCTCGGGGAGAGTGCGCCGTGCGGCGCTGGCGGTCCTGATGTTGGCGTTCACGGAAACGATCATCCCAATGTAACCCGAGAGGGCAGAACAGAAGGCGCCGATCAAGAACGCAGCACCGGTCAGCGGATCGATGGCGACCATGATGAGGACGCCCAGTACAACGCTGATAATGGCAATCGTCTTATATTGTCGAGCCAAGTAGGCCATGGCCCCTTCTTTTATGGCGTCGCTGACCACCCTCATTTCAGGTGTACCGGTGTCCTTCTTGAACACCCAGCGCGTCAGAAGCCAAACGAAGAGCAGACCGACAAGACCCGCAATAGGAATCACATACAGTATTGGATCCAATTCCACGTCAATCATAGGATATTCTCCAATGCGAGTTTAAGGGCAAATAAGGATTCTTGTATAAGTCATTTGTTCTTTTGAGAACCACGTTTTTCGAATACTGGCTTCGATTACGCATTAGCCGTTTAAATAGAAAGTGATAATCAATCGGCCGACCTTCGCTTTCTATCAATTATCAGCTGAGAGGTATTGGTCCTCAGCCATGAGGAAGAGGGATTAAATATATATGTGAAAATATAATATTAGGAACGTGGCCGCCCTCACGGACCCGGATTTTCTGATCAATGCCCTGATAGCCGTAGGAGTTGGTGCCTTGGTCGGGCTGGAGAGGGAGCACCATCGTGACGAGGTCTCCTCCTATGCTGGAGTGAGGACGTTCGCTCTGGTATCGTTATTCGGATTCATCACCGCCTATCTGACCACTCAGGACCCGGATTTCGCCTGGGTGCTGATGATCGGGGTACTGTTGGTAGGCGCATTCGCGATATTCCTGGCCTACATCAAGTATGTGAAGGGATTCCCCGGACTGACCACGCCCATGGCCATGATGGTGACCTTCTTCGCCGGCGCCTTGGTGGGATTGAACCTGCTCTTCGCCGCGGCGGTGGTGACCCTGGTGGCGACCTTCCTATTGGTGTCGAGGCGGAGGCTCCACAAGTTGGCCGCCATCCTGGAGGACGATGAGATCATCGGGGCTCTGCAGTTCCTCACCCTGGCCGTGATCCTCTATCCTCTGACCAACTTGAGCTGGAGCTGCAGGAGCCCTTGGGACGTGTTCAACCCCGGCGGCATCCTGGCCCTGAACTTCATCCTGCTGTTGGTGGTCTTTGTGAGCGCCATCAGCTTCGTTTCCTATATCATCATCCGTAAGGAGGGGCCGAAGAGAGGGCTGGAGTTCTCCGGTCTGCTCGGTGGCATGATCAACTCCGAGGCCACCACCGCCTCCATAAGCAACATGGTGAAGGAGCGCAAGGACCTGCTCAAGACAGCGATGTCCGGCATACTTTTCGCCACTGGTGTGATGTTCGTGCGGAACCTCATCGTGGTGGCCCTCTCCGACCCCACCATGGATACCGCTCTGATCCTGTTGCTCCCAGCGGCGATCTCCACCGCGGTCGCCTTCCTGCTCGGGCTGATGATCAAGTCGGGAGAGGTCTCGCAGCAGAAGCTCGAGGTCAAGTCCCCCTTCGCCATCATGCCCGCCCTGAAGTTCGCGCTCCTGATCCTGGTCATATCGGTGATATCCTACGCCGCCAACGAATACCTGGGAGACTACGGCGTGTACGTTTCCGCCATCGGCGGTTTCGTATCCTCGGCGGCGGTAGCGGCATCTTTGGGAACCTTGGTCTACACCAGTGGGTTGGACCCCCTCATCGCGGCGCAGACCATCATGCTCGCCTGCGTCTTCAGCTGCATCAACAAGATCATAATAACCCGGTCGATCGATAAGGACCTGGCCTCCGCGGCCAAGAACCGATTGATATCGGTCACCGCGGTGGCGGTCGTGAACACCGTGGCCCTCTTCATCATCAGCCTGGTGCTATGATGGCGCTCAGAACCTGGCCTTGAGGACTATGATGCCCTCGCGCCTGGAGATGTCGATGGGCTGACGTCCAGTGCCATGATTGGTGCCCTCTCATCTTGAGCACCTCCACGTATTTCCTTCGCGTTACCACCTCGTCGGAGAGCAAGAGCAGGATGATGCCATCGACGGCATAGGCTATCTCAGATGGGTAGAGCTCGTTGGGTTTGACCTCTCCCGTGACCACGGTCACGGCGTTCCAGTTCTTGAGACGGTTCGTAAGGTCGAACAGGAACTGACGGTAGTCGCCCCCCATCATGTTGCCGATCACGGTCAACGGATCGATGACGATGCGCGTGGGCATGACCTCGGCGATCTTCTGATCGATCACGTTCAGGATCTCCTCTGGCTTCATGGTGCGGAGCTTGTCGCCCAGGTCCATATAGACGATCTGGTCGTCGAAGTAGGAAGGGTCCATGAAGTCGAACTGCATGGCATAGCGCATCATCCACTGGGTCGGTTCGCTCAATGTGGTGATGTACAAGCACTGCTCCCCTTTCTTGGCCCCTTCGCAGAGGTATTTCATCGCGAAGGTGGTCTTTCCAGTGCCAGCGCTGCCGGCCACCAGTATCACGGATGGGAATGGGAAGCCCCCCTCGATGGAATCATCTAAACCGTTGATGCCGCTGGTAAGGCGGACGATCTCCGCCCGGGGCCTTACACATGTATCGGGAGCGCTCATTTTCTTCAAACCTCGTTAGAATCCACTATCCTGGCTATTCCATTCCGCTTGCTGGTCAGCGACATCGAGGCCAGGATGCCATCGTTGACGCTTATCTCATGGGGGCAGAGCGACCGCGCCGCCTCGTAGAGCATGCAGTTCCTCTCCCTGTCCACGAGCAACGGGATCTGCACCCGGGCATGGGAAGTGAGGACATCAATGAAATCCTGAAGGAAGACCTCCACGTTGTTGAAGCTGTTGTAGAGCAACAACGAGGATATGTTATCGATCATGGCGAACCGGCACCGTTGCAGGTCCATCGGCGCTGGCTGAGGCGAATTGCCTGCCCAGTCCCTAATGACCGATGGCAGGGAGTCGATGTTCGATGGGGCGTTCAGACGGTTGGCGGGATTGTGGCTGTTCTTGGTGTCCGCCGCGAACCGACTGATGGCGTCGATGAATATCAGGCCCTGCGGGTCTATCTGATGCATGCCCATCAGATGCAACATGTAATGGTGCGGCCTGTCCACCGCGATGAACATCCCTGGACGTCCAGGCATGGATGAGAACGCCTTGAGAAGGAGCAGGTTGACCCTGACGAACTGAGTGGATTTGACGTCCAAGAGCACCGGGCCATTGTCGAAGGCGCTCAAGTTGTCCTTGAGATAAGCCATCAGATACAGGTCCTTCTCGTTCATTCCGCCACTTTCTATTCGATTGGCCCGAGGATATTTAAAATCACTCGGCAAATTATCATCGACACGTCAGAAAATCGGTATGTAGAATGATAAAATATCGATATGCTGGATGGACCTCGGTCCGACCCATGGGACAAGCCATTTTATATATTCATCGCTTTCCAATGCTGATAACTTGAGCCAGGGAGACCTTTGGGGGCTGTTGCTGGTGTATTCGTACATCGGAGCAGTGGTGCTCATCGCCAGCAAATCCGCTTATCTGAAGCGCACCAAGATGCATCGCAAGTTCATCCATATCATGATCGGTAACATCGTCTTCTTCTGGTGGGTGTTCGACCACGCGTGGGCCATGGCCCTGCTCGCCGCAGCCCCTTTCATCTTCTTCTGTTACCTTCTCTCCAAGGAAGGCTCCAGGACCGATGAGCCCAGGTCAAAGATGGAGAAGGAGCTCAAAGGGTCCATATCTGGCCGAGGCCTCGATCAATGGGCACAAGCTCGGTCTGGTCTTCTATGCCATATCCTGGACGATGCTGGCGTTCGTTTTCTTCGACAACCTGATGATAGCTTCCATCGGCATAGTCTGCATGGCCTACGGAGATGGCATGGGCGGACTTATCGGCAAGAGGTATGGGAAGCGAAAGATACACGGAGGCAAGACATTGGAGGGGAGCCATCTCCGTTTTCATATTCGCCATGATCGCCTGCGTCGTGGTCTTCGCCTTCTACAGCTACCTCAGCATCAATGGCATCTATGGCGACCATCAGGTGGAGGCCATTTGGGTCCTTCCGATAAGCGCCGGCATAGCCGCCTATGTGGCGGTGGTGGAACTATACACTCCCGGGAGAGTATGACAACCTGGTCATACCCATAACCACGGTGCTCATCCTGGCGGCGGCGGGGATCTGAGAATGCGCTGGATCGTCGTGGACGGCATCGATGGCTCGGGCAAGAGCACGGTGGCCCATTGGATGGCGGACCGGTACAAAGAGGATGGTTTCACGGTGCACCTGTTCGTACACCCCTCGGAGCGTTTTTTGGGGCGCATCTCCAAGGCGGCATTGCAGTCGAAGGGCAGCATCATGCACGCCATCGCCACGATGTTCTTCATCGCCGATGTGTTGGTCTCGATCCGTAGGAAACGCAAGGTAGTGGGTTCGAAGGACCGTGTGATATTCGTCCGATACCTAATGGGGGCGGCATACTTGCCAGAAGGTCTGATGGGCACCGGATATGAACTTTTCAAGCGCATCATTGACCTTCCACCGACCCGGATGCTGGTGGACGTACTCCCGGAGGTGGCCTTGGCTCGGATCGAGCAGAGGGACCACGAAAGGGAGATGTTCGAGAACATCGAGGGACTGAGGGAATCGAGACGGAAGACCTTGATCCTGGCCCAGGATGGATGGTTGGTGCTCGACAACTCGGGACCGGCAGAGGCGACCAGGGCGGAACTGAAGGTCATCATGGACCGCTGGGAGTCGTCCTAGTCACCTTGGTCCGCAACAGTATGGACAGACCAATGGCGACAGTGATGGTGATGGCAGTGATGACCAGCACGGCGTCGTACCCCTGTTCCAAGTAGACAGAGCCTAGGATGAGGGGAGAGATCGCATAACCAAGGAAGCGCGAGCTATTGAACACCGATGAGACCGTGCCTTTGATGTCTGGAATGAACTCGACCGTCATGGTGAACAGCGATGCCCACAATATCTGGGACCCGGTTCCGAGCATTGCCAACGATACACCGTACCATATCACGCTGGACGAGCTGTACAAAGCGATCATGGATGCCAGGACCACCATATAGGCCCAGAGAGGCGGTGGTGGCTCTGCCGATCCTCTCCACCAAGAAGCCGCCGAAGGGGGCGGCGAAGATGCCGGCCATGCCGGTCAACGCCACCATCGCCCCTATCTCTCCCCCCGTGAGGTCCAATGGGGGCTTGGCCAGTATGTCGGATACATAGGAGAGCGCTCCGATATAGCAGAAGAAATTGAGGAACCCTATGGCGGAGATGAGGATCACGCCATGGTCCTTCAGCGTCCGGGTGAGATTGGGCCGCATCGAACGCATTGACGCTCCGGAGGAAAGGAATCCCTGTCCCTTGTAGGTCGCCAGAATGGCAGCGTTGCAGATGATGCAAAGCACCGCTATGAGAACGAAGGTGTAGCGCCAGTCCCATTGGCTCATGATCCCGGCGATGAGCGGGCCACATGCCACGCCTGCGGTGGTGGCGGCAGCCAGGAACCCCATGTTCCGGCCTCGGGACTCCGGAGGCACGACCTCTGCCAGTATCGCCACGAGCACCGGGTTCACGAAGGCATATCCGAACCCCTGCACCGCTCGAGAAAGATAGAACACCCCAGCGTCTTGGCTGAGGGCGCAAAGCACCGCCCCCGCGGCATAGACCATGAACCCGAAGGTCACCACCTTGCGGCGTCCATATATGTCCGAGATCGAGCCGGAGAAAAAAGCTGAATATCGCAAAGGGGAACATGTAGAAGCTGATGGAGATGAGCACCTCCGCGGCGGAGAGCGAGAACTCCTGTTCGAGGATGGGGACCACGGCCAGGACGGCGTTGCCGGCGAGCGGTCCGGAGAAAGCTCCGATGAACACTGCCAGACGGGCGTAGTTGACCATCCAGGCCGAATCATCGCCGATGGATATTATCTTTCTGGGAGGCGGATAGGCGATCTCAGCAACATATTTCTAGACCTATCGGGCTGACCAAAATGAGGATTGGGATAAATGACCGGCCGCAAGGTTGAGGACATCAAGGTTCGAGAATGCATGAGCGTGGACGAGCTCATGCGCGAGCTCAAGGGCTCAGGGGGCTTCACCGGCAGAAAGGTGGCGGACGCAGTGGACATCATGGAGAAGATGGCCCGCAGCGAAGGCTGCGTCAAGTTCCTCTCCTTCCCCGCATGCATCATGGCCACCGGCACCAGGGGGGTCATCGTGGAGCTGGTCAAGCGCAAGCTGGTGGACGTGATCATCACCACCTGCGGCACCCTCGACCACGACCTGGCGCGCACCTGGCGCGACTATTACCATGGCGATTTCTACATGGACGACGCGGAGCTGCGGCGCGAAGGCATCAACCGATTGGGCAACATACTGGTCCCGGATGAGAGCTACGGACTGGTGTTGGAGGAGAGGCTGATCCCCATGTTCGAGGAGATATTGGAAGGGAAGAACTCCATATCCACCCGCGAGCTCATAGACCAGGTCGGCTCCCGCATCGATGACGAAAGCTCATTGCTGCACTGGTGCCACCGCAACCAAGTGCCCATCTTCGTACCTGGTATCACCGATGGATCGTTCGGTAGTCAGATATGGATGTACTGGCAGACGCATCGCAAGCTCCATATCGACCTCTTCCAGGACGAGCAGGACCTCTCCGACATCATATTCCATGCCAAGGAGACCGGCGCGGTCATCGTGGGCGGAGGGATCTCCAAACACCATGTGATCTGGTGGAACCAGTTCCGCGGCGGTCTTGATTACGCGGTCTACATGACCACCGCCCCTGAGTACGACGGCTCCCTGTCCGGGGCACAGGTGAGGGAGGCGGTCTCCTGGGGCAAGGTCAAGGAGACGGCGGACCATGTCACGGTCGAGGGTGACGCCACCATCACCCTGCCCATGACGGTGGCGAGCCTGGTGGAGAGGATGCGGAAGTGAGAAGGGTCGCGGTCATAGGTGGGGACGGCATCGGCCCTGAGGTCATAGGCTCTGCGATAAGGACCTTGGAGGCGGTCGGAGCCCCGTTGGAGCTCGTCCCGGCGGAGATGGGGCTACGCTGTAACTCCGTCCATGGCTCCTATCTTCCTGAAGGGACCATCCAGACCATGGAGGCGACCGACTGCTGTCTATTCGGGGCCATCACCTCCCCTACCACCGCCATTCCGGGCTATCGCTCCCCATTGTTGGAGGTACGGAAACGGTTCGATCTTTACGCCAACGTCCGACCGTCGAAGAGGTTGAACCCCCGCATAGGTCTGGTGGACCTTGACCTGGTCATCGTCAGGGAGAACACGGAGGGCATGTACACCGGTCTGGAGAGCGATATCGAAGGTGGTGTGTCGCTTCAAAGGATCGTCACCGAGAAGGCCTGCCGTCGCCTGGTGAGATTCTCCATCGACCTCTGCAAAAAGAAAGGGATCAGAAGCATCACCTGTGTGCATAAGGCCAACGTGCTTCGCCGGTCAGACGGTCTGTTCAAGCGCATATTCTACGAGGAATTGGAGGGTTCGGGACTGGAGGCCAACGACATCTTGGTGGATGCGGCCGCGGCCGCCCTTGTGTCCAAGCCGAAGGACCTGCATTGCATGGTCACCCTGAACCTATATGGTGACATCCTTTCGGACGAGGCGGCGGCGCTGGTGGGAGGGATGGGCTTTGCTCCCTCTGGCAACATAGGTGAAAGGTATGCCTTGTTCGAACCGGTGCATGGATCAGCACCAGACATCGCGGGCCAGGGCATCGCCAATCCCAGCGGGGCGATATTGTCGGCGGCGATGATGCTCGACCATCTCGGCATAAAACGCCTCGGGGACGAATTACGGGGGGCGGTCGAATCCACCTTGGCCCAGGGCACGTTGACGCGTGATGCAGGTGGGGATGCCTCGACGGAGAGGTTCACAGAGACCGTGCTAGCGAATCTGGAACGCTAAAACAACATTAGCGACGGTTTTAACGCGTTCGCGCCGCGTCAATGGTTGAAAGCTAAGATATACATGCGACTTCCAAACCGCTGTGGTGAGCAAATGAGCGATGAGATGAGCAAGGCGGTATTCGCCGCCGGTTGCTTCTGGGGCGTCGAGGCAGAGTTCCGCAAGGTGCCAGGGGTCATAGATGCCCAGGTAGGTTATACCGGGGGGTCAGTGGACCATCCCACCTATAAGATGGTGTGCAACGGCAACACCGGCCACGCTGAGGCGGTCGAGCTGTTGTACGATCCCAAAGTCGTTTCGTTCGAACGTCTTCTTGACGTATTCTGGAACATCCATAACCCTACCCAGATGAACCGACAAGGGGTCGATGTGGGGAGCCAGTATCGATCCGCCATATTCTACCATGATGAGGGTCAGCGACTGGCCGCCGAGGATTCCAAGGCCAGTTTGGGACGTTCTGGCCGATTCTCCAGGCCCGTGGTCACGCAGATCGTACCGGCCTCCACCTTCTGGAGGGCGGAGGAATATCACCAGAGGTACCTGGAGAAACATGGTCGGGCGTCATGCCACATCTAGGTCCTGAACAACATCATTTCAACGATGACGATGGATGATATGTCGCATGTGTGATTCCATGTGCTGGGTAAGGGAAAAAGCTCGATATCAGCAATGATAATTTGCGAACTACCTTAATAATCCCGCTCCGGGCTGCATAATCCGTAGAAAGCTAGCGGAGTAATACCCTATGCTATCAGGACGGCACCCGATCATCGGCAAGAGGGCGGTCTTAGCCCTTATCGTGGCGCTAGCCATGGTTTTCACTGTGATCCCATTGGGAGCACAGGCCTTCGATCCCGACGCCCCCACCGCACCAGTGCTAGTGGGCCTGACCCCGGGCAATGGAACGATGGACCTGGCCTGGACCATGCCCGCCTATTCCAACGCCTCGGCCGTCACTGAGTACCGCGTCTACAGGGGCGAGACCAATATCACCTTGGAACTGGTGGTCACCCTCAACAATGTCACTGGCTATGAGGACGTGGGCCTGGTCAACGGCAAGACCTACTTCTACTCGGTGTCAGCGGTGAATTCGGCCGGAGAAGGGCCTAGGTCCGATCTGCTCAACGCCACACCTATGACCGTGCCTAACCGTCCAAGGGAGGTGACGCTGATCCCGGGCAACATGTTCATCAACGTCACCTGGGCGATGCCTGATTTCGATGGTGGTTCACCGGTCATCGGTTATGTCATATATCGTTCCGAATCGAATGTCAGGACCGAAGTGGGCCGGGTCATCAACCAGACCTACTTCATCGATTCCCTGCTGATCATCGGACATTCCTATACCTATTTCGTGTCCGCCTTCAATCTGGCCGGAGAAGGGGCGCTCAGCCTATCCAAGCAAGGTGCACCCGATATCGTCCCGGGCTCAGCTCGAGACCTGGCGGTGCTCGAAGGGGTGAGGAACGTCACCCTGGTATGGAGCGACCCTGCACCAAATGGCGGCTCCTCGATCCTTGGTTACAAGATTTTCCGGGGCAACACCTCCACCAACCTTAGCTACCTGACCGCTGTAGGGCATGTCAGCTCATACCTTGACCTCGGATTGGAGGACAACCTCACCTACTACTACCAAGTGGTGGCCTTCAACCGTGTCGGCGACGGGCCGAAGAGCTACATCGTCTACAGCGCCACCTTCGGTGCCCCAATTATCACCCTCAACGTGATTAAAGGTGGGAACCAAAGCGTGGAACTTTTCTGGTACCCGGTGGATGATGGCGGGACCCCGGTCATCCGTTACTGGATATACCGTGGCAGCAACGAGACCAACCCCACCCTCTATGCCACGCTTGACAACGTACTGAGCTATGTGGACCGACAGGCGGAGAATGGTGTTGCCTATTTCTACCGGGTGGCGGGCGAGAACGCCGTTGGAGTGGGATTGTCACAGGTTCTGAACTGCACCCCCTGCACGACCCCTACCGCTCCCGTCGCTGTCACTGGCGAATCCCAGGACTATCATGTGATTTTGAACTGGAGCGCTCCGTCCGACATCGGTGGGGCTCCCATTTTGGCCTATAACATCTACAAGGGCGATAGCTCCGGTTCCGAGAGCTACCTAGGCTCCACGAACCGAACCTGGTACGTAAGCGCTGGACTGGAGATCGGCCAAACCTATTACTATCGAGTGAGCGCGGTCAATCGGGCCGGTGAAGGGCATCTCAGCCCCGAACTTGCTTTGAAATCCGGTCGCACACCCACCGTCCCAAGGGACCTACAGGCCCTCGGTTGGCAAGGTCAAGTGCAATTGATATGGAAAGCCCCCAGCGACAGCGGCACTAGTTCCGTTCAACTTTACTCCATATTCCGGTCCAATGTCTCCGCGACAACTGGATTCGATCTTATAGCCAATATCACTGGCATCGCCTATTCCGATACCGATGTGGTGAACGGTGATACCTATCATTACTATGTGATGGCGAAGAACTCCATCGGTTTCAGCCCGACCACGCCGACGGTCAGCGCCCAGCCTCACCTCAATGGAACCGTGCCCAGCGCTCCTATGAACCTGATGGTGGTCAACGGCACCGATTCGATATACCTTAGCTGGGACCCGCCCACCAAGGACGGAGGACAGCCGATCAATGGGTATGTCATCTATCGGGGGTTCATGCCTGACGTCATGGCCTACTACCGCACGGTGGAGACGACGAGCTTCAACAACTCCGGTCTCGGAACCGGTCTAACCTACTACTATAAGGTCGCGGCGGTGAACGATATTGGAGCAGGTCAGGCTACCAGTGTCGTCAACGGAACGACCGCCCTTCCACCCCCGCCGGTGCAAGAGCCCGACCTCATATGGCAGGTCCTCGGTAGCATGTTCTTCTACATCGGACTGGTCCTTGCGGCATGCGCTTTGGCGGTATGGTTCATCATGAGGCGCCGGAAACGCCGCAAGGCGAGGTTACGCGGCGCGAAGAAGCCACAAAGGCAGATGGGCGCCCCGCAGGGCCAGGCCAAGACCGTGCCCCCGGGTCAGCAACAGATGGGACAGCTGCCGAAGAAATGATGGTGAGAGGATACCTCTCAGCCAACCCCAGGCCTCGTTTGATTTCGATGCGGGGAAATACTTCGCCTCCTTAACCCAAAAAGAAGCGGCCAGGCCGGCAAGCCGTTGCCCCCAGTGCTTGTCCCCAACTATGGCCGATCTGATGATCTATTTCCCGAATTCCTTGCCGAACCGGAAATCTGGACCCCAAGCGCTCATCGCCTCCTCCCTTTCAAACATTGCCATCGGGAAGATGAAAACTTGTTGAATAATATCCTGGCTTATCCTGGGACGGTGGACCCGATTAGGAAACGATTTCGGGGCTTATCCGATCGATCTTGCGGCACATTCAGGATCGCCTTCTTTCACTCTGATGGTGACATCGTTCTCGGTCTTAGTAAATATCAAATTGGGGCATTTTAGCCGTAATCGTTTATTACAAAAGAGGTTGTTCCTTCAAATATGGCCCAGTGTCCCAACTGCGATAAGAAGATAGGGGTGTTGATAAAGACCAACTGCAAGAGGTGCGCCACGAAATATTGCCACGATTGCGGTTGTGATCTGGGGGACGGGATAGCTGAGAGGACCAGTTACGATAACGAGAACAAACCCTTCACTGAACAGTTCATCCTCAAACAGAAGTTGTGCATCCCTTGCATCAAGGCCATGGAGGTCAGGATGGTGGGGGATGCGACGAAGGCCAACCCTTATGGGGCGTGCCCTGCCTGCGGTTACGACTCCTCGCCCACGAGATTCTGGCTCGATCGAGAAGGGGCCGCATTTAAATTGAACGGGAAGCCAACGACATCAGTTACAATGCTTTGCCTCAAGGCCTTTTGCCCAAAATGTTCCAAGAATTATTCGAAACAATTCATCTGGGCCAATGGCGCCAGCTGCGAGACCTCATCCAACTGGAACGATGAAAGATGGTACAATTACTCTCAGGCCAAGCTGGCTGAGAGCGTGGAACGCATCGAGGATGCCGCCAACCACTATGAGAAGGCCGGGCTCTTGGACAAGGCCAGGCAGCTGAGGATCAAGAACAAGAACCAAGTGGTGCACCATATCACCATCGATGTGAACAAGATGCTTGATTTCCTAAAGGAGAGCAACTTCACCATTCCCTACAAATGCCCTTCCTGTCATGGGACCATCAAATTGAATGGACAGCGGGACGCTAACAGTTTCTTCGTCTGCGAGTATTGCGGCACATCGCTCCAGACCGTAGATGTTCAGAACATGATCGGCGCGATGATGTGAGATTTCCTTGATCGGTTGCGAAGACTCAAGAACAGAACGTATTGAGAAGAGGATGGTGCAGGGGTTGGGATTTGAACCCAAGGACCACTAAGGACTAGACCCTCAATCTAGCGCCGTTGGCCAGGCTTGGCTACCCCTGCCTGTCGACTCGGAATGCCCCGACCCTTTATCAACCTTTGCACGGACAGCAACAGCGTTCCAGCCATCTCAGGGGCATTCAATTTTTAATCATATGTCGGGGCCTCATCATCTGGTCCGAACATGATTAAATATGACGGTGCTTAATATTAGCAGGGGGAAAGGTGAAGTGTTCGACAGCCGGGTTGGTTCCGGTGCCGACGGCATCCAACGGATGGATTTTGAGCCGTTAAAAGTGAAAAGACCGACGGGCCTTACTTTGCTGTCCGCCGGAGCGTTCCTGATGGTGTTGGGCTATTCGATAATAGCATTGGTCATCATCTCTATCTTGCCTCGTCTGAGCGACCCCGATGTGATCGAGGCCTTTGTGAACGCCGGAGTGCCGCAGTGGGCCATCGATAACAGCCGGTCGATAATGCTTATCGGGCTAATTCAATTCGTGGTGTATGCCGCATCATATCTATACATCTCCTATGGGTTCTACTATGGAAGAGAGTCAGCCAGACTGGTGGCGTTCGTGGTGATCATTTCGATCTATGCGAGCATAGTCCTATCGTTCTTCATTTATTTGAATGGAACAATTAATTTCCCCAATATCGTCTCATCGGTTATCGGTTTGGCTATCAATACGGCCATTTTATGGTACATCACCCAACCGGAAACGGTCGAGTTCTTCAAAGACATCGAGCAAGGTGCCGATCTTGAACCGCCCTTCAACTTCTGACCCAACCGGTTATGGTTATATACCGCCTCTATCATGGTTGTGATTGCCAGGAGAGGGAGGGCGGCCGACGGTAGGGCGCAAGCCCAGCTGAGGAAGTTCCCTCCTCCATGAGAAAGGTGGACCGCAGTAGCGGTTTGGTGAGAGCCAAGGCAAGGACGCAGAAACGACACAGCCCCGGGGGCAGGATGATTCGTCTGGCGATGACGTTCCCTGGGGATCTGGTGAAACGGTGACTCCCCACCGGAGCAAGCCCAAACAGCTGGGATGACGATCTCAGGACCGGCGGGTAGGGTGCTTAGTTGAATGCTGCCTGAAACAGAAGGGGGACTACTACCCTCACCTGGCACAACTACCTTAACCGTGTCAACCTTCGCCATGACATTTTTAGTCAATGTTATATGGGACCAAAGCGTTCGCCCACCGTTACCTCTGGTGGATGGTGAGAACATCAGTTACTGGAACCCAAGGATGGAACAGATGCCCCGCGAGGAGCTCAGGTCGCTCCAGTTCAAATCGATGAAGACCCTGGTCTACAAGCTCTACAGCTTTTCCGAGTTCTACCGCCGACGCATGAAGGCGGCCAAGGTCCACCCGGACGACATCCAATGCTTGGAGGATGTCTGCAAATTGCCTTTCATGGTCAAGGGCGATCTCCGGGACAATTATCCGGACAAACTGTTCGTCACCCCCAGGGACGAGGTGGTGCGGTTCCATGCCTCCTCCGGGACCACTGGCAAATCCACTGTGGTCGGTTACACCCAGCACGATCTCGACGGTTGGACCACATCATTGGCGCGGGCGCTCACGTCATGCGGTCTGGGACGGGCGGACACCATCCAGGTCTCATATGGCTATGGCCTCTTCACCGGCGGTCTGGGATTGCACTACGGCGCAGAGCGTATCGGCGCGGCGGTGCTTCCTGCCAGTGTGGGGAACACAGAGAGACAGATCGAGCTGATGATGGACATGCACGTCACGGCCATCGCCTGCACCCCGTCCTACCTCCTCCACATGGGCGAGGTGGCCCAGAAGATGGGAGTGAACTTCCTACGGGACACCAAACTGCGCCGGGCGATACTTGGGGCGGAACCATGGTCAGAGCGCATGAGGAACAGGATCGAGGAAGACCTGGGCATCAAGGCCTACGACATCTACGGCACGAGCGAGCTATCCGGTCCATTGTTCACGGAGTGCGAGGAGCAGAAGGGCATCCATATCTGGGGCGATTTGGCGCTGGTCGAGATATTGGACCCTGACACCCATGAGCCCGTCTCCCCGGGGGAGCGAGGCGAACTGGTGGTGACCATGCTGCAGAAGGAGGCGCTGCCCATCATCCGTTACAAGGTGGGGGACATCACCACCATGGATGAGGAGGTGTGCGCCTGCGGTCGCACCCATCCCACGCATTGGAAGGATCCAAGGAAGGGTGGACGACATGCTTATCATCCGCGGCATCAATGTTTTCCCGTCACAGGTGGAGTACGCCCTCATGTCCATCCCTGAGGTGGGGAGCCATTTCATGATCGAGGTGGACAGGAAGGGCGAGTTGGACGACATGTTGGTGCGGGTGGAGCTGAAGCGGGAGTTCTTCAGTGACCGCATCGACGACCTGATGCGCATCAAGAAGAAGGTCACCCACACCCTCCGCGCGGCGTTGAACGTCAGCGTGGATGTGGAATTGGCCAATCCCGACTCCCTGCCCCGGTTCGAGGGCAAGGCAAAACGCGTGATCGATAGGAGGAGGATCTGATGGTCAAGAAGCATCTCATACAGCAGGTCTCGATGTTCACCGAGAACCGACCCGGACGTCTGGCCGCGTTCGCGCAAGCGATGGAGGAGGCGGGCATAGACATCTATGCCTTCAGCATCGCCGAGGCCGATGGCTTCGGGGTCATCCGGGCCTTGGTGTCCGATCCGACCAAGGCCTGCAAGCGGCTCTCCGATCTGGGCCTCATGGTGAAGATCACGGAAGTGATAGCAGTGGGAATGAAGGACCGGCCGGGGGGCCTTAGGGAGGTAGCGGAGGTGCTGGGGCGGGCGGAGATCAACATAGATTACAGCTACGCCTACAGCTCGAAGCACGGGGCGGTCCTCATCCTGAGGGTGGACAAGGTGGAGGACGCGGTCAAGAGCCTAAAAGCGAGTGGTGTGCCGTTGCTTGAATCGGCCGAGGTGCATTGACCCATTTTTATCCTTTAAGATAAACACGCTATAAAGACGGATTATCCAGGAAGGCGGTCATCGCTCCCAACACCGTAAGTACTCGTATTGATGTGGATCTTGCTGGACGAATTATTTCTCTATGAATTCAATCAGTTTCCCACAAATAAAGAGCCTTGAAGTTAACAGTGGTTGTGACAAAAACCTCGTTATTCCGCTTGAAAGGCGGACCCCGACCCTCTTTTCCATTGTTAATGCGTAGAATTGGTATAACCTCAGACGGGCAAGCATCGGTCAACAGTTGGGGAGGATTTGTATGAAACTAGATAACGGGAAGATGTACCTCATAGAGGAAAGAGTGCCTTTGCGAACCCACCAGCTCCTGAGGAAGGAGCTTGCCCGGGGGCGTCCTGCATTATACATATCGAAGCATTCCCCGAACCAGATCAAGGGACAGTTCACCAACCTCCATGAGCCTCTGACCACCAAATGGCTGTCCCCGCGCCCCGATGAGGAGTGCATCCCGCCCATGAACCTCAGGATGTTCGAGAACTATCTGGAGAAGTTCTTGCGGGAGAACGAGAACGGCATAGTGGTCCTCAACGGACTGGATGTGCTGGAGATGTGGAACGGTTTCAAGCCAGTGCTCAAGATATTGAAGCGGACCCATAACCAGGTCAGCGACGGTTGCGGACATAACTTCATCATAAGCCTCGACCCGAAGAACCATTATGACAAACAGCTGGCCGAGCTTGAGGCGATCTCCGACGAGGTCGTGGTCAGCAACGTGGAGGCATGACCTCCTCATTATCCATTTTTATAATATAAGTGCAAATTCCTTAATTAAGGAGCGTCATCTTTCGGGTCATGAGACCGGCCTTGCAGGTCATGATCACCGCCATCATGGGCGATTCGATCTCCGGCGCGTCCGAGATGACCTCCAGACTATTACAGGACCTAAGGGCTTTCCTGAGCAACAACCAGACCGTGCCTAGAGCGGAATGGGTGGAGTTCGCCACAGATGTCAGGATGGCCAGACCGGGCATCGCATCTTTTCACAACATCGCAAAGGATATTGAGAGGATCGCTGGCAACCAGTCCGTTCAGAACTGGAACGGCGCGATCACGATGATGGTCGAACAGTGCACCGACCAAGAGATCAACGCCCCAAGTCGCATCGCCTCCAACTTCGTCAACCTGGTGCAAGGGGAGAGGTTCCTCACCATGTCCTATTCGAGCACCATCATGGCCTCACTGCTCATGCTGAAGAGCGAGAGGGAGATCGATGTCATGGTGACAGAATCCCTACCAATGGGCGAGGGCCGCATCACCGCCAAGAAGCTGATGAAGAACGGGGTCAAGGTCAGGGTCATCCCAGATTCGCTGGTCGGTGCGGTGATCGATGAGGTTGACTGTTGCTTGGTAGGCGCCGATGCCATAACCCCCATGGGTGTGTTCAACAAGGTCGGGACCAGGGCCCTATCCACCGTGGCCATGACCGCAGGGAAGCCTTTCAACGTGCTGTGCAGCGAGCTTAAGATCGCGCCCTTGGAGCATGTCGACTTCGGAAGGAAGAAGCTCGAGGCCGACGGACTGCATGAGCTGACCCAGACATTCGAGCTCACCCCCTTGGACCTCGTCGATATGATATATACCGACAAGAGGAGCATCAACCCGAGATCGCTGAGCTGGAAGTAGGACGAAAAATACTTCTTTTCAATATTACCATCCATTGTGCATGAAGGTCATCTCCATTGTGAAATCTGGGGACATGGCGAGCATCGCTCTCTCCGGTTGTCCTATGAAATGCGGCTATTGCGCCCACGGTCGCCAGGATCGAAGGGATATGACCTTGGAGAAGGTGGTGGGGGAGGTCAGCATCGATGCGGTCAAGAGAGTGTACATCGGGGGGATGGACCCGCTGATACAGAGGAAGGAGGTCGTGCCCTTCGTCAAGACGCTCAAACAGAGGGGGAAGGAGGTAACCCTTAAGACCTCTGGCAACGACCCGGCCACGATCCGAGAGCTTTTACCGTTTGTTGACCGGTTCGCCATCGAGATCAAATGCCCACTGGACGACAGGGGTTGCTGGTCCTCGCTCTCTGGTCAGGGCGACGAGTGGGTGGAGACATTCCTCCCCAGATTGAGGGAAAGCTTGGAGACGATAAAAGGAAGGCCATTGCGTATCATGACCCGCGCCATCCCCCGTTACATCGATAAGGACAAAGTGCGGAGGATAGGGGAGCAGCTGGCACCGTACGCCGACGAGGCGATCCTGAACCAGTTCTTGGGGAATCCGATGAACGACGTCCCTTGGAACGGCATTGAGGTGGCCTCCCCATCGGTCGAGGAGATGTTGGACCTCGGGGATGAGCTGGTAAGGCATATACCCCTGGTCAAGGTGCAATGCTCTGGATTCCAGCGCGAACTGAGACGTTAGCTGGGCTCCACCTTTTCCGCGAAGGCCGAGTTACCGGAGACCTTGGTTATCCTGACCTCCAGTTCCTCGCCGACCTTCGCTCCCCGCACGAAGACCACCATGCCCTCCACCCTGGCCATACCGTCTCCCTGCTTACCCATGTCCCTTATGCTGACGTGGTAGATCTCGCCCTCTCGCACCGTCGCCTTGTGCTGCGGCGCCTCGTACTTCTTGAACTTCATATCCGAACCTCCTCAGCCCAACCTCTTCAGGAACTCCTTCGCTTGCCGGTCGAACCCTTCGGTGATGATGTCGACCTCTCCCCTCTCGCCCCCTCGGACCTGCACCGCGATGAAACCTTTCTCGCTCTCCAGCACCAAGCGGGACGCGGTCTCGTCAGTAGGTCGCAGGCCCAGGCCGTCAAAGCGTACCTTGGCCTGCCCTAGGACCTCAGCAGGGTTCAACCTCGTCCTGCAGCTATATCTCATGGACATCTCCCGGATATCGCCTTAGGCCATATTTCATCGTGCGCTGAACGCGGTTCATACTTTGCGAGTCAATTATATACCGTCCGTTGGAATAGCAAAGGGAGGAGTGGGGCCCATAGAGCTTAGCCAGAATGCGTTGACCGTGCTGCAGAGACGCTACCTTTTACGCGATCCCCGAGGAAGGTCGTTGGAGACGCCGGAAGGGATGTTCAGAAGGGTGGCCCGGTGCATCGCCGGTGTCGATCGTGATTATCGGGACCGGGACGCGCAGGCCGAGGAGGAGGAGTTCTATGCCGCGATGACGTCCCTCGCCTTCCTGCCCAACTCCCCGACGTTGATGAACGCTGGAACCCAGATGCAACAGTTGGCCGCCTGTTTCGTTCTGCCGGTGGAGGATTCCATCGAGGCCATTTTCGACGCGGTGAAATGGGCGGCGGTGGTGCATCAGAGCGGGGGCGGTACAGGGTTCTCCTTCTCCAGACTAAGACCTTCGGGGGATAGGGTGGTGTCAACGGGGGGGTTGGCCTCCGGCCCTCTATCGTTCATGCGGGTGTTCGACGTCGCCACCGAGGCGGTCAGGCAGGGGGGAAAGAGGAGGGGGGCATCCATGGGAGTGCTACGCGTGGACCATCCTGACATTGTTAGCTTCATACATGCCAAGGACCCCGGGGAAGAGCTGGCTAACTTCAACCTATCGGTGGCGATCACCGATGACTTCATGGACGCGGTCAGGGAGGGTGGCGACCTAACCCTGCGGGACCCCCGTACCCAGCGGGAGCGCGCCAGGCTCGATGCCAATGCCTTGTTCTCCGACATCTGCTCCACTGCCTGGGCCTACGGCGACCCAGGAGTGATCTTCATCGACGAAATGAACCGCAAAAATCCGACGCCTCAACTTGGGACGATCGAATCCACCAACCCATGTGGCGAGGTGCCTTTGTTGCCTTTCGAGGCCTGCAACCTAGGGTCGATCAACCTGGCCAAGATGGTCAGGCCCGGAGCGAACGGCCCCGAGCTGGACCTGGACCACCTGGATGCTGTAGTCGACGTGGCGGTACGCTTCCTGGACAATGTCATTGACGCCGGCCATTACCCCCTGCCTCAAATAGAGGCCATGGTGAGAGGGAACCGCAAGATCGGACTGGGAGTGATGGGCTTCGCCGATGTCCTGATCATGATGGACATCAGATATGGGACGAGGGACTGTTTGAGACTCATCGACAAGGTCATGGCCAGGATCGATCTGAAGTCCAAGGAGGCGTCCCAGGCCATCGCCGACTCTCGAGGGGCCTTCCCGAACCTGGAGGGAAGCAGTGTCAAAGAGGCGCGAAGGAACGCCACGCTGCTCAGCATCGCCCCCACCGGCACCATCAGCATCATCGCTGGGTGCTCCAGCGGGATCGAGCCCCATTACGCCTTCCACATGGAACGCCATGTGCTCGAGGGGGAGGAGCTGCGGGAGACCGACCCCCAGTTCCTCCAGGCCTTGGCCCGACACCACTTGGATGTGGGGCAGGTCCTTTCGGCCATGACGGGCCATACCTCGGTGCAGGGTCTGGACATTTTGCCAGACGACATGAAGCGGATATTCGTAAGCGCCCACGACGTCCATCCCCTTGACCAGGTGCGGGTGCAGGCGGCGTTCCAGGAGCATGTGGACAACGCGGTCTCCAAGACCATCAACCTGAGGGCGGACGCTTCCATCACCGAAGTGGAGGAGGCCCTCACCATGGCCCATGGTCTAAAGTGCAAGGGCATCACGGTCTATAGGGAGGGGTCCAAGGCGGGACAGGTGCTCACCGCTTCCGGTCGCCAGGAATGCCCGGCCTGCGGCCGCCTCGGGGCGATCGCAAATTCCATCCAGCACTGAAAACTTGGAAAAAATATCGGCCGTCATTGATATCAGCGATGATACCTTGATGCCGGGGTTTATAAGGCATGTTCGCCAACTAGATATCAAGCCCCGCGAAGCACGGCGTGGATCGAAACGGTCCGATAAAAAGGATCGACCGGCCTTACCCTCTGTCGCTGCTCGCAACATTGGCTTTCCTCCCCTAGATTCCAGGGTAAGGCCGGGATTGTCCCACTTCTCAGTCGAAGCGCAACACCTCTGCGGGGGACACTTTGCTCGCTCCGCGAGCCGCTGGATAGACACATAGTATCGTCGCGATGAACGCTATCAGACCAACGAATATTATCGGCCACCAATCCACCACAAAGGCGAAATCCGAACCGCTGAAGGATGTCTTCCAGAGATTATACCCGACGATATATCCCATGACCGTCCCGATCATGATGCCCAAGGCCGAAACGAAAGCTGATTCGATGGCGAAATTGACGACCACCATCCTTCTTCTGAAACCTATGGCGCGCATCATGCCTATCTCCAATTTACGTTCGTTTATGGAACGGATGGTGATGATCCCTAGACCCACTATCCCGATTATCAGACCGATGGCCAGAAAGGCGCGGAACAAGGTGAAGATGCTATTGATGGCCCCGGTGATCTCCTGGGCCAGCTGCTCGACGTTGATGGTGAGCACACCCCAGGGGAGGAACTCGATTTCCAATAGCGCCGCCTGCTCTGCCACATCCAACCCGGTCGCGAAGTTGATGAGCATGATGGAGGGGCCTTCTGCACCATATGCAGTGGTCACGACATCAGTGGCCATATACACTCCGCTCAGGAACTGTTGTTTCATGACCCCGACCACAGTTACGTTCTGGAAAGTACCGAACACGGATTCCAGACGGATAGTCTGTCCCAATGTGACCCCTGGGCTCTGCTCCACTCCTGGCTGCCCACCGAAATTTCCCCCATCCATAACTACGAAGCTACCGTCCACGATCACAAGACCTGGATCGGAAAGCACTGCCTGGTATACCTCTTCTGCACTTCCATAGATGGAACTGTTGAACTGCGACAAGGGGAAGTTGCCTTCAGTGAAGAACCTTTGATCGAATCCGATCACACTCGTTCCTTTATCAGCAAGTACAACGGAACCTGTGGATGTGACGCCGGTGTAATTGGCGGTCGCAGGCATGGCCGGCAGCGCGATCATATTAGATACGTTCCCAGGTTGGAGCGGCCCTCCTGACTCGTTGATGTACTGCCAGGGGTCGTTCGGCATGGGGACGGGCAAAGACTTGAAGGCGATCACATCGAAACCGCCCGAGGATTCCTCTACCATTGTAGCGACACCTGCTCCGATCAACCCCGAGAGTATCGTCAGGACGGTTACGGTGAATATCACCAGGCCGAAGATGAATATACTTAGCCCGGTACGGAACCTGGCCCTGAGTGGATAGGAGACCGCGGTGATAGCCACCGCTCTATAGCTGCCACGGGTCCTGAAGAGCTTTGTCATGAACCAGACGATCGAGGACGAGTTGAATATGACCAATATCAGGGAGGACGCCACCATGAAGAGACCGCTTATGATGAACATCTCGATGCCGAATTCGTAGTCGTTGAACGGTGTTATCTGTTCCGGGAGGGGTAACCATAATATCAAGGTCGCCAGACTGGCAATGCTCCATGCCAATCTATCTCCCATTATGCGACGGAGGATGAATCCAGAGGACAGAATCATCGTGGAAAGGCCTGCATATGCTGGACCGGCATTTCTTCGTTAAGATGCCCACGAGAATGAACAGTAGCCCCACCGATATTCCTGCAATTCCCATTAGGAACGCGCGCCGGTCCTTTCTCTCCACCGGTGGCTCGGGTATGTTACGTACGGCCCGGACGATGTTCAGATTGGATATCCTCCTGGTGGTGATGTAGACGGTCGCGATCGTCAGCAGGAACCCGGCCAAGAAGGAGATCGCCAATGAGAACCCTGTGAAGGAGAAATATGTGGTCAGTGGCACACTGGCGAACTGAAATGCAGTATCGACGAAATAGATCAATCCATAGGCTATCGCCAGACCGAACAACGAACCTACGGCGGAGGCCGCCACGGCGTAAAGTAGACCCTCATAGGTGAGCAATCTGCGCAGGTCGGCCCTACGCATCCCAAGAGCCCGGGCCATGCCCATCTCGCTCTTGCGCTCCTCACCGAGCATGGTGAAGATGTTTATAACGAGAGCAATGCCGGCGATGACAGAGAACGAACCGAATACCAGGAACAATTGGGTGAAGATCTCTAGTTGGGCCTGTCCATCCACCAATATCTGCTTAACATCGAAGACGATCTCAAGGCCAGTGCTGGGCTCTATCGGGGCCAATATGGCATTTATATCGTCCCTCACCTGGTCGTTGTTGCCATAGATCTCGCCATTGATATCGCTGTTGTGGATGAACCAGGTGTTTATCTCCCCGGTCCGATTAAAGCCTACCTGGAGGGTCTGGATGTCCACCCAGACCGCGCTGTTCAGACCGCCCTGCCCGGGCTCATTGTTCCTAACAATCTCTTCTACGGTGAGAACCAGGAAGGTCTCACCTTGAGCTATCACCACCGAGTCCCCCACGTTAGCCCCAAGGTCCTTGGCAGCGTCGACAAATAGATAGCATCCTGTCGCGGACGGAGCGGTGTAGAATGTCCTTCCATCATCGTCTTGGAACCCACCGAATGCCGTCCAAAGGGACTCGTTCACACCGGTCGCCATGATATTGGGTGTGGAGAGACCGTTGTCTAGGTTCTGGATACTGAAGGAGTCCATTACCAAAGGGGCCACAGCGACCACATTGGGTATCGACTGGAACTGTGCTGTGAGGTTGTCCGAGAAGGTCTGGTTGTAAAAATCGTAACCTCCCTGCTCATTGATCGAAGCGACAACGAAGTCCACATCACCTGCGCCCTTCGTGACCTCATTAACTATCATGTTGTCCAATGTGTCCCCGACCACGAACGAGGCCGCTATGATGGCCGTTCCCACCATCAGACCACCGATGACCAAGGCGGTCGTGCTCTTGCGTCTGATGAAGTTACGCCGGGCCATCGTGAACAATACCTTATGATGGCTGGCATCCAGGAGGATGAAGGCCGATATCAGGACCACGACGGCCACCAACGCATAGGTGAGCGGAAGCAGCAATATCGAGAGCACTAATAGGACAATGAGAATGGCCGCAGAGGCGAAATATCCCTTGGTCAGCTTCAAGGTGCTCACCCAAGCTCGCAGATGTCCTTTTTAATGGATTGGATCTTACCATTCAGGGATATGATGTCCCCATCTCTCATATGGATGATACGGTCGCACTGGGCGCCGACCTCGGGATCGTGCGTCACGATGACGAAGGTCTCCTTGTTTTCCTTGTTCAGCTTCCTCATCAATGCCACGATGTCTTCCGCGGTCTTCTTATCAAGGTCACCGGTGGGCTCATCCGCCCAAACCAGGGCAGGTTCGTTGGCCAGGGCTCGGGCGATGGTCACCCTTTGACGCTCCCCCCCGGACAGGGCTGAAGGCCTTAACATGGCTCTTTCCTTGAGACCAACCACAGTAAGGAGGTCCATGGCCCTCTTGGTGGCGACATCAGGCTTCTCCCCACATAAGAGCAAAGGGAGCTCCACATTCTCCACCGCCGTTAGTACTGGCAACAGATTATAGAACTGGAAGATGAACCCCATGCGACGAGCCCTGAAATTGGTCTTCTGGTCGTCTGCCATGGTCGTCATCTCAGAGTCCTCGATGTAAACACTGCCGGATGTGGGCTCATCGATTCCAGACAGACAGTTCAGTAAGGTGGTCTTACCACATCCCGATGGGCCCATGACCGCCACCATCTCCCCCTTCTCGATCTCCAAGCTGATGCCCCTTAGGGCATCTACCACGACATCACCAGTCACATAGGTCTTTTTTACGTTCTGGCATTTTATGATGGGAATAAGAATCAGCCCCTTTGTCTGAGAGCGCGCTATCTTATGGACGCTATATTAAGGATTTGTGTTTGATAAGTATGATATTTTTACTTCAAGGGTGTGGATATCT
This sequence comes from Methanomassiliicoccaceae archaeon, assembly GCA_963827905.1. Classification (GTDB taxonomy): domain Archaea; phylum Thermoplasmatota; class Thermoplasmata; order Methanomassiliicoccales; family UBA472; genus JACXTP01. Next base: position 107,031 of record CAWHCB010000001.1, on the reverse strand, counting down.
CAAATAAAGACGATTGGAATAGGCAACGATATCTTGCATTTTAAGATTCTAGATCATTTAATAATGTATATATGTATACATTGTAGTCCTAAATTGTTATATATTGCATAAGCATTCCTTAATCTCATGAGCTTAAAGTTCGATCATATCCGCATCAACCTCGACGTCGATGAGATCCCGAAGAAATGGTACAACATCGCTGCCGATTCCCCCGAGCCCATCCCGCCACCGCTCAATCCGGCCACGAAGGAGCCAGCCCCGCCAGAGGCTTTGGAGGCGATATTCCCTAAGGCCATAATAAGACAGGAGATGTCCACCGACCGATACATCGACATTCCAGAGGAGGTCCGGGAGGCCTATGTCCTTTTAGGCCGACCGTCGCCATTGCAGCGCGCCATCCGTCTGGAGAAGGCACTGAACACACCGGCCCACATCTACTTCAAAAGAGAGGACCTCTCCCCTTGCGGGAGCCACAAACCTAACACTGCCATCCCCCAAGCGTACTACAACATCAAGGAGGGCATCGAGAACCTCACCACCGAGACCGGTGCTGGGCAATGGGGGTCCTCGTTGGCATTGGCCTGTGCCCATTTCAAGATGAAATGCACCGTCTTCATGGTGCGGGTCAGCTACGACCAGAAGCCCTATCGTCGCTACATAATGGAGACCTACGGTGCGAAGGTGTTCCCTTCACCCAGCCCGGAGACGGAGTTCGGAAGGATGTTGCTGAAGCAGAACCCCAACAACACCGGTTCCCTGGGGATCGCCATATCCGAGGCGATAGAGACCTGCGTCAAGGCAAAGAACACCAAATACTCATTGGGCTCGGTCGCCAACCATGTCATGCTTCACCAGACCTGCATCGGACAGGAGGTCATGGCCCAGTTGGACAAGGTGGATGAGAAGGCGGACTATATGATCGCCTGCGTGGGCGGCGGTAGCAATTTCGCTGGTTTCTCATTCCCGATGCTTGGGGAGAAGATCCGAAAGAAGACAGACACTGTCTTCATAGCGGCCGAACCGAAGTCCGTCCCTTCCATCACCGGTGGCGAGTACCGTTACGACTTCGGCGATACCGCTGGAATGACCCCGCTCTTCAAGATGTACACCTTGGGCGCAGACTTCATGCCATCGGCCATCCATGCGGGCGGCTTGCGCTACCACGGCATGGCCCCCACCGTCAGCCTGATGGCCCATCTGGGCCTGGTCAAAGGCATGGCCTACGAGCAGAAGGACACCTTCGCGGCCGGGGTCCTGTTCGCCCGGTCCGAAGGCATCATCCCCGCGCCGGAGTCGACCCATGCCATCCGAGCGGCGATCGACCTGGCCCTCGAGGCGAAGAGGAAGAACGAGAAGAAGACCATCGTCTTCAACCTCTCTGGGCATGGGTTGCTCGACATGGGCGGTTATGCCTCCTACATATCGGGCAAGATGAACGGCAATTGAACCGATCTTCGCAAACCCTTTACCTTCATTTTCTTCATTTTTTGAAATTATATCTAGGGTCAAAGAGAGAGCATATAAACCCGATGAGAATAAGCTCATTGTTTCGAACAGCACTAGGAATCTCAATGCACATTTCTAGCCGGTGTTGTAAAATATTTTTCATTAATGATAATAAGTTTTGACCATCCGATGTATATTTTCGTATCATCTTCGATAAAACATTCTGGACCTAGTCTATTTTTAGTATTAACAAATGTTAATTTTCATTCTTGAAAAAATCGCCAAGTTATAAATAGCCTACTTTACAACTATCGATATCGATACAGATTCTGTTCCCATCTTAAACAGTATAGGGGCTGCGAAACATCATTGAAAACGCAGATGAGAACAGGATAATGGGGAGGATTAAATGAATAAATCAGGTGCCCAGAAAGTGGTAGCCATCATCGTAGTGCTAGCACTATGTACGGTAGGCGTCCTGTTATTGGTCGGAAGTATGAATCCAGATTGGTTCGGAAATGCCTCTGGATCATCTCAGACTAGTACACAGGTCAGCGTCGACCAGGATGCGCAACCAACTATAGCAACTACTCAAGCGTATGATTGGACCTTGAGTAAAACCGCCACTCCTGACTTTTTGCTATTGGCGCCAGGAGAATCAGCTGACGTGACTTATACGATTACCGCGTCCCGTACGGCTTCTGACTCTGCTTCTGTGATGGCTGTCAAAGGCAGCGTCCACGTTAAGAACGTGGGCTCCGCCGCGACCAAGAACTTGATGATCACAGATGTGGTGCAGGCCAACGTTGGAAACGGTTTCGTTGACGTTGCCTCGATCGCCGTCGACACCAGCAAGAAGCCGGTGTTGGCAGCGGGAGAAGAGTTCTCGTACCCGTTCACCGTCTATTTCAAGCATGTAGAGGGTGCAACGTACCAGAACATTGAGCGTGTGTCGATCAGCAACCTGATCGACCGGACCGGTCAATCGATGGCCGCGGAAGCCGTCATGAGCGTTAAGGCAACCTCCACGCCCTTGCAGGCGGACGGAGAGGACGCCAACGCTACCTTGACAGACGTTTGGACCGCCCCCTCTGGATGGGTGACATCACCTACCACCGTTGGGCCGTGGACCCTTACCGATAACCAAACGGTATCTTACACGTTAAAGGTCACCAACGTCTTCGCGAGCTTCTTCCAGGAGGTCGATCTGACCAACACCGCGACGCTCACTGAGAGCGACTCGGGCGCGACCCAGATGGCCAGCGAGACTGTTAAGCTGTCCACCAACTTCGAGCCTGGTATCAAGATCGTGAAATCCGCACCGGAGTGCGTCAAGAGGGGAGACATGATCACCTACACCTTCACGGTGTACAACATCGGTGATGCCTACCTCAACAACGTGACCGTGCTCGACCCGATGTTCCCTGACTCCTTGAACCACTACATCGGCGACATGGCCGCCGGCAGCGAAGTGACCTTCACCGTGGAATACCAGACCGATGAGACCACGCCGAGCAAGCTCGTGAACACCGCGACGGTATACGGCAAGTTCGCTTGCATGCCGTTGTCTAACTCCTCCACCACCACGGTCAACGTGGTCAACCCGAGCATAAGCCTCGTGAAGACCGGACCGGAGTGCGTCGGAGGCGGAGCGACCATCACATGGTCCTTCAACATCACCAACACTGGCGATGTCCAATTGAACAACGTGCTGTTCAGCGATGCCGCGCTGGCAATATCGAACCAGAACCTTGGTAACCTTGCCCCAGGTGCCAGCTTCGTGTTCACCAAGACCAGCCTTGCGCCGATGAGCGGCTCTGTTAAGAACGAGGCGTCCGTAACCGCGACCGCCTCCTGTGGAATGACGTAGAGGCCATGGATGATGCGACCGTTACCATCGTCAACCCGTCCATGACCTTCGTAGAAGGGCGGCCCTGACTGCATCAGGCTCGGCGACTCCATCACCTGGACGTTCAACATCACGAACACCGGCGATGTGGCGCTGACCAACCTCGTGCTCGTCGACCCGCCCGCCGGCGTGACTGTGCCCTTGGCCAGCCTGGCCCCAGGAGCCTCTTGGACCTTCACCTATGTGACGACCCCGGGAGCCACTGGATCTGCAGTCAACTACGCCTATGTGACCGCTGACGCCCCCTGTGGAGCGCAGTTGAACGTTACCGACGACCACTCCGTCACTGGTGATCAACCCCGCGATCGATATCGTCAAGGGTGGACCGAACAGCGAGGTCGGAGCCGGTAGCGAGATCGTTTGGACCTTCTCCATCAAGAACATCGGAGACGCCCCGTTGATCAACGTCATCTTTGATGACCCATTGCTCGCCGTGAGCAAGACCTACACCGACAACGGAGGAGTCCTTGCGGTCGGTGCGTACTGGAACTTCACCTTGAAGTCCATCGCGCCTAACGGAGCCCGGAACTGTGACGAACGTGGCCACCGTCACCGCTTCAGTCCCAATGTGGCGATGTGACCGACGTATCCGATTCATCGGCATTTGTGGTCGAGGTCGTTCTGGACAGCCCAGGAATTGAGATAATAAAGAAGCGCCCCCAGTGCGTTCAGGTGGGAGCGCCGATCGTGTGGCAGTTCACTGTCAACAACATCGGTAACATCAACCTGACCAACGTTCTGTTCAGACGACCCGCTGTTGGGCATCAACGAACAAGGCCTTGCCTGACCTGGTCGTTGGAGCGAGCCTATTCGTGGCACCAAGACATCCAACGCCCCGATGACCTCCGGCACCGTGACCAACGTCGGTTCCGTAGTCGCTAGCTCACAGTTCGGCGACGTCAGCGACAGCAGCGATTCTGTCTCGGTTAGCGTAGTTAACCCGAAGATCAGCATCGAGAAGGGCGGTCCTGACAACGTAGAGCCTGGTGCGGACATCGTTTGGACATTCTCCATAATGAACACCGGAGACACCCCGTTGAGCAACGTGGTATTCAACGACCCGCCGGTCGGCGTGACGTTGACCTACACCGATAACGGTGGCGTCCTGGCCGTCGGTGCCAAGTGGGAGTTCACCTACACCACCGTCGCCCCGGAGAGCGGAGATGTCGACAACTACGCCTATGTGACCGCGCTCGGAAGCTGCGGCATACAGGTCAGGGACGATGACGACCACACCGTAGAGGTGGAGTCGCCCTGCGACTGCGACTGCCTGCTGGTCACCAAGACCGGCTCAACCGAGGCCAAGCCCGGTGACACGATAGTTTGGGAGTACAGCCTGTACAACTGCGCCTATCCCTGGCCAGTACCCGTGCATGACCAACTTCTGGCTGCACGATGAGATAACCCTCGGCGATGGCACCGTCGTCGCGATATTCGACTCGTACTCCGGTGAAGTGATCCCGTGCGCCGTTGGAACGCCAATGGTGCCGTGGACCCTTGATGCCGGGACAGTGGTTCAACTTCACGGTGGAACTGAAGATCCCCGCAGACTGGACCTACTGTGAATGACGGAGAATGGATGAACAACACCTTCAAAGCCCAGGCCTGTTGCGCCGGCGGCTATCGCCCGCGGAGAGGCCTCCTGGAGCACACACATCACTGGACTGCTGCTCCATCAGACGTACAGAAGTACTCCAACGTGGACGAGGCCGCCCCTGGTGACACCATCGAGTACACCTTGGTCATAACCAACACCGGAATGAACAGCCTCTGCGCCCTGAAGGTATGGGAGCAGATGGCCGTGCGCAGAAGGTATGATCGACCTCGGCTGCGACCTTGACCCCTGCGAGAGCGTCACCTACACCTTCGTGTACACCGTACCGTGCCGACTGGAACTGGTGCGACGACCCGACACATGGTCGAGAACGAGGCTGGAGCCTGTGCCTACTGCTGCGAGTGCGGCAAGTGGGTCAAGGACGAGGACTGCATCGACGTAGAGATAATCTACCCGCCGCAGATCGAGATAATAAAGACCGCGAACGTCTCCGTGGCCTACGCCAACCCGTTGTACGGTAACAACAGATCGACCTACACCCTGACGGTCAGGAACATCGGACCATACCCGATCACCTGCGTGCACGTCGTGGACGAGAGCTCGGACGTGGACGAGTGGATCTGCTGCCTGATGCCATGCCGGTTGCCCTGCGAGGTGGCTGACATGGCCGATGCGAGGACCATCGATGACTGGCGGCGAGGATTGCGACTGCCCATCCTGCCAGGCCGGAATGATGAACTCAGTGGACCTAAGGAGATCAAGACCACCGTGCCCGCAGATTGGGCCTGGTGCGACGACGGTGACTACCTAGTCAACACCGCGACTGCCTCCGGTTACGCCTGTGGCATCCCAGTGAGCGACAGCTCCAGCGTGAGCATCGAGATAAAGGACGAGTACCACCTGGAGATCGAGAAGTCCGCGCCTGAGGTAGTGTACCAGGGCCAGACCATTACCTACGAGATATTGGTCCGCAACGCTGGTAGCAAGATCCTGTCCTACATCGATGTCGTTGATGACGTCGACAAGGATGGGGACGATCGACTTCCAGTCCACCATCGAATGCCTGACACCCGTGCCAGGAGGTCCCGCTGACCTTCCAGTACACGGTGCCGAAGGAATGCTGCAAGACAGGACTACAAGCTGTGGCAACTGATGTCTAGGCGACCGCCTGGGTGCGCACCACCGAAGTGTTCGCTGAAGACCACATGTACTCTATGGTCATGTGCCCGTGCAGCCTGGACATCGAGGTCGATGGGCCCAGGAGTGAGCCGTGCCCGGTCGAGACCGTGGAGTTCACGGTCACCGTCACCAACGACGGCAACATGACCATCGTTCAGATGGACGTGTGGTCGCCATGGTCAAGTCCTGCAAGTGCCACGACTTCGAGTGGTACAAGCTCGGATGCATCAGTCTACCTGAACCCCGGTGAGTCGAAGGAGTTCACCTTCAACTACACCGTCCCCACCTGCGAGGAGTGCTGCCAGTCTGGATACTGGTTGTCCTACTCTGCCTGGTCGAGGGCGAGTGCGGTTGCTCTGAGAAGGAGATCTGGGACGGCGACATAGGGTAGCGTGATGGATCAGGCCCTGCTGCGCCATCGACGTCGAGATCACCGGACCAGAATGCGCCGAGCCTGGTGAGACCGTGATCTTCACCATCACTGCGACCAACCCTGGAGTGACAGCGGTTTGTTGCGTGTCGGTGGAGACGCAAAGCGATCGGCTTCTACCAGGAGCTCGATGGCCTGATGCCTGGACAGACCATGAGCTGGGAGTGGTACATTACACCATACCCTGCCGACTGGAACCACTGCGACGACAAGGATAAATTGTTCGTCGACGTGTATGCCAAGGCATTGTGCTGCGAGTGCTCCTCAGCTGCGAGAAGCGAACGCTTGGGCCAAGACAAGGCTCGCATGACTGTCGGCCTATACGACCCGATCACCCTGATCGTCGACAAGATATACCTTGGAACGCAACGACCCGGGGATTCCAATCGAGGCTTCGTCACCGATAACACTGTCGATTCGAGGCCAAAACCGGGACAGACGGTCTACTACAAGATCGTTGTCTACAACAAGGGTTGCCTGCCACTGAGCTGCATCGAAGTCACCGACAGTCTTATCGGATACGTTGGATGCATCCCGTGCTTGCTCCCCTGCGAGCAGAAGGCGATTCGAGGTATCGCTATCAGATACCGTGTGACTGGACCTACTGCGAGAATGGCGAGTACCTTGTGAACACCGCTACACGCTGCCGGCTATGCCTGCGACGTTGCCGTGAGCGCAGACGACTCTGAGACCGTATTGAGTGAACGTGGACCATATCGTTCAGGTGTACAAGAGCGGACCATCCGAGGCCTCGCCCGGTGAGACCATCAGCTATCAGATCAGCGTGTACAACGCGGAAAGCAGCCCCTGTGCTGCCTGAAGGTATCTGACTACATCAGCAACATTGGCAATGTTCCATGAGGCCGTTCTACTAGATGCTGGACTACCGCGAGATCCCCTGCCTGGACCCGTGCGAATGGTACAACTTCACGGTTGAGTACACCGTGCCTGCAGACTGGACGTGCATGAACGGCGAATGGCTGTACAACTGGCGTCTATGTCATGGGCAAGGCCTGCTGGCCGTGCGAGATGATGCATGGTTATGACTACACGATGACCAAGATCGTGGACATCCAACCCACCATCGAGGTGGAGAAGAACGTCTACTGTAGCAGTGCGGATGCGATCGAGTTCGCTGTGCCGGGCCAGACGGTTCTGGTACAAGTTCAGTCACCAACCCCAACTGCAAGGCCCTTGGTTGCGTCGAGGTAGAGGACGAGATGCTCGACTTCTACTAGTCATACCCTGCATGCAAGCCGTTCGAGACGATCTGCATCCGGGTACCGTTCACCGTCCCGGCGGACTGGTCTACTGCGAGGATGGAGAGTGTATCGAGAACAGGTGGAGGTATCCGCGTGGGCGTGCACCAAGCGCGTCAGCGACTCCGACAGCACGTCCTTGATGATCTGGGACCCGATGGACCTGAGGATAAGCAAGACCGCCGACAAGCCTGACGAGGCAATGCCTGGCGAGACCATCACCTACACCATAACGGTGTGGAACGCTGGCTCGAAGATGCTGAGCTCCGTCATGATCGTCGACGAGATGCTGAACTTCTGCGAGACCATCGAGTGCCTGATGCCCTGCGACAGCGAGACCTACACCGTGACCTACACTGTGCCCGAGGACTGGACCTACTGCTGCGACGGCGAGTGGATCAACAACACGGTCAGTGGCATGGGCGATAGGTTGCCCGCTGTTGATGGACTCGGAATGGACATGGCCTGCGACGATGTAAGCGTCAAGGTCGTCGGAATCGATGAGAGCATCCGGGTCTGGAAGGAACTGGTCATGGTCAACGATGACACCTTCGCCTGGCGACGATCGAGATCAACCCAGGTGACAAGCTGACCTGGAAGGTCGTCGTGAAGAACACCGGCAAGATCGCCCTGAGCTGCATCAACGTCACCGATGTGATGACATCGTGCCAGGGTGGCGAGTGGGTGTTGTACGACAAGAGCCTGACATGCTGCCTCGCTCCATGCGAGACCAAGGAGATCATGATCGACTTCATCGTGCCCCAGGAATGCTGCGGCGACTTCATGCTGACCAACAGCGTGACCGCCACCGCCTGGGCGGAGGATGTCTTCGTGTCCTGGTCGGACACTGAGATGCGTCATGGTAGAGGGCGACTGCGACATCGAGATAACCAAGACCCCGCTGAAGGAGTGGTACTGGTCCGATGAAGTGATCGGCTGGAGCATCACGGTGACACAACACCGGAGTGCAAAAGCTGTACTGCGTCAACGTGACCGATAACCTCCTAGCTGGGTGGTTACTGGTACGTGGGTGAGCTGGCCGCGGGCGCGTCGAAGTCCACAAAGGTCTTCGACAAGTCCATGCCAGTGCCATGCAACGGGTCCATAACCATGGTCTACAACGATGCCGCCGTTACCGCGAAGTGCTGCCTCGACGGGAACAACGATGACTGCTGCGTGCTGTCCAGGGAGGTCAGGGGTGAGGTTGAGGTCAGGCCAGTGTTTGACCTTGATGTCACCATAATTGCCTACTGGATGTGCGAACGGCACGGCGAGAGGTGCTCGCAGATGTGCTGCCCAGAGCCTGGAGATGTTATCTACTTCAGCGTTGCAGTAACCAACGTCGGTAAGTACACCATCAACGGGTTCGAGCTGGTGGACACCCTCATGAACGTTCACGAGGTCAACGTGTCCGCCCTGACTCCGGGAGAGAGCGCGTACTACGAGTACGAGTACACCATCCCGAGCGACTGGACCTTCTGCGACGACGGTAAGTACCTTGAGGACTGCTTCACTGCCATGGCCTGTGAGCTCTGCCCAGTGTTGGGCAGGGTTACGATCATGGACAGCGAGTGCATCTGCCTTGAGGTCTGCGGCCCGCAGCTGCTGATGACCAAGATGGCCTATGTCGATGGCAAGCTGGTTACCGAGGTTTGGCCCGGTGATGTCGTGACCTACGAGATCACCGTGAAGAACGTCGGTGAGCACTCCGTCTCCTGCATATACCTCATGGACATCGATATGGATCGGATGGCATGCCAGTCGACTTCCGTCTGACATGATCTGTTGCCTGGCGCCGTGCGACCGAGTACGTGTGGACCTTCGAGTACACCGTGCCCGAGTGGTACTGCATCTATGGCGACTACCTGTACGACAAGGTAATCGCATGGGGCTTGGTCAACGACATCGATTGCTGCGAGAAGGTGACGCGACTGCGGCTACAACCCGTGGATCGAGCTGGCCTGTGCTGAGAACAAGCTGTACGTGCACAACGAGTTCCACCTTGAGGTCATGAAGATCAACAACTTCGGTCTCAAGTGCGCGATGCCTGGCGACTGTGATCTACTACACGGTCGTCGTGATGAACGCTGGTACCTGCGCCATCACCAACGTATACGTTGATGATGACCTGATCGGACTGCACGCCAGGATCGACTGCCTGATGCCTGCACCACTGCAACCATGAGACCAAGTGTACGCTGCAACAGGCCGTCTTCGAGCTACCAGGTCCCGCGGACTGGTCGTATTGCGATGATGGTAACGTCATCGTCAACACGGTCACCGCTAAGGGATGGCAGTGCGGAGTCTCTCAGACAGTCAGCTACAGCAACTATGTCTACGTGAGCGATGCCTGCGATGTCCGCATCGACATCGACTACCCGCAGACCGCCAAGTCCGGCGAGACCGTCACTGTCACCGTAACGGTGACCAATGAGGGTTCTAGCATGGCCTGCGGCCTTAAGGTGTACGATGCCAGGCTCGGTCTGAACGAGATGATCTGGTGCCTCGCCCCATGTGAGTCCATCACCTTCACCAGGCACGGTAGTGATACCGGCTTGCGATGGTGTGACCCACTATGTGAACGGGTGCGTCAACATCGTCGGTTGCTGCTGCGAGTGCTGGGACTGCGAATGGATGCCAGACGGCTTCCTAGTCGGATGATCTCAGATACCGTGCTGCTGCGTGCATGAGGAGGCCTCCTGGAGCATAATGATCGTGTGCGGCTGCTGCTGAGCGGACGAAACCTAAACAGGGAGCTTAGCTCCCATCTTTCCTTTTTTTTCTTTTTCTTTTTCTAACAAATCTCATATCCATCTAGCATGTTCTCCATCCGGCCAGGTGTTGTGATTGAGACGCATGATCGTGCATGGTGGGGCCTGGGACATACCCCAGGAGCTTCACGAGGACCACAAGAAGGGTTGCCTGCGAGCCCTGGGTCTGGGACAGGATCTGCTTGAGTCCGGAGGTAAGCGATGGACGCGGTGGAGGCGGCCGTGGTCTCGATGGAGGAGGATTGCGTGTTCGATGCCGGATGCGGTTCCTTCCTGAACGAGAAAGGAAAGGTGGAGATGGACGCCATCATCATGGACGGGCGCAACCTTGGCCTTCGGCGCGGTGGCGGCCATCGGCAACGTGAGGCACCCCATCCAGGTGGCGAGGTCGGTCAAGGAGAGGACCAAACACTGCATGCTGGTGGGCGAAGGGGCGACCCGATTCGCCAAGGAGATGGGCTTTGAGATGTTGGAGGACCACTGCTTGGTCTCCGAGAGGGAGCTTGCAAGATGGAAGGACATCCAGCGCATCAAAGGATTCCACCAGAGAGATGCCTTCAGCGGAAAGGCACCTGCCCCGATGGGGACGGTGGGGGCGGTCGCGATCGATGATGAGGGCGACATCGCTGTCGCAACCTCCACCGGCGGAACTCCCAACAAGATGTCCGGAAGGGTAGGCGACAGCCCCTTGGTGGGTTGCGGCACATATGCTGACAATAATTCGGCCGGGGTGTCCGCCACGGGTTATGGCGAGGCATTGATGAAGATATGCGTCGCACGAAGAGTATGTCAGAGCATCGAGGCGGGTAAGAGCGCAAGGTCGGCTGCCAATGAGGCGATAGCGTTCTTAGAAAATCGGGTGGAGGGACACGGAGGTGTTATCCTCATCGACCGGAAGGGGGAGATATCATATGCCCACAACACTCCAAGGATGGCGGTGGCCTATACCGATAAGAAAGGGCGGATGAGAGCGATCATCTGATCCTGACACCATTCGACCATCTTCACAATAGGCAAGCTCACCACTATCCCTTCATCGATCATGACCTTTTTTCTCGGTCTGTCACATCGATGCGGTCAAAGGGCGGCCGGGATGCTGCCCTCCAGTTATCTGACCTTGCGACACTGCCTCGCCCTGTCCGGATCGCTGGGCTTCCTTGACCGTGCTCTCGTCCAGCTGCATCTTGGGGAACACCGCCCATAACCGGTCCAGGTCCTTCTGCTCCAGGGTGAGTGGGTCAATGCCGATGTACATCACCCCACCGTTCACCTTCAAGGCCTGGTTGATCTCCTCGAGGGTGGCGAGCAACTTGCGCATGTCGTTCCAAAGCAGGAGGTACTCCAGACCGTCCAGGAAGAATATCACCTTCCGGTCCTTCGCCTCCTGCTTGACCGCCTTCGTAAGAGCGGTCAAGGTCTTGGGAGAGATCACGTTGTCCCCTTTGCTTCCGCTGAGCCAGTAGTACTTGGGCGATAAAAGACCGAACTTCTCCATCACGTACTCTGGATGCAACCGGGTTATGCAGACACCGGGGGTGCCATCGGCGATCATGCTGGCAAAGGAACTGAAACCGAGCCGAGGAAAACCCTCGACCAGCATGACCACGTTCATATTGGCATCCTCAGGAGACATAACGTACACTCTGCTAGCACATACCCTTTCATTTTCGTGATATAAAAACTGATTTTGAGCATGCTCATTTTGAAATGAGAGTCTATCTTATCCTCAAAGATAATAATTTGAAGGGAATTATTTTTATTCAAGAAAACAATCTTAGTCCGTGAACCGAGCCGCCCGGAAGTCATTATTGACTGCCCGGGAGAGGGTGCTACTGCACCTACTTGCCTACCAGAGGTACAGTCAGGACGCTGATGCCCCCAAAGCCGTCATTCAAGAGGGCATAGCGGATGCGGTGGAGGTCGGTCGCAACAACGTAGCCAAAATCTTGAACGAGATGGCCAACGAGCGCATCGTCGATATCCTTTCCAAGCACGTAAAGGGCCTTCCGAGCGTCCGCCGGGTCTATTTCCTTTCCACCAAAGGCTTCGATGAGGCCAAGCATCTCAAGGAGGACCTCGAGGCGATGAAGGTCGAGGTCATCGACCTTAAGGGAGACCTGCACCAGGACGAAGTGGGCCGTCTTTCCGTCTACATGCCCGGCAACTATACCTTCCTGGAGATAATCATGGGGGTTGCCAGGGGTAAGTTCGATTGCCGGTCCTTCCATGAGTCCAAGACCAAAGAGGAGAGGCGTTTCGTCGACTTTACCGACAAAAAGCCGGCGGTCCGGTCCTTCTTCGGCAGAGAGAAGGAATACCGTCAGCTGATGGACCTGATCAACGGTGAGAGCACCAGGGCCATCATAATATATGGAATCCCAGGGATAGGTAAGACCACATTACTAGCGAAGTTCGCCCAGGATGTCCGAGAACAGACCAACGTGTTCTGGCTCAAGATACATGAATGGGTCAATGTGCGAGGCCTGCTGCGACCTCTGGCGGAGTTCCTCTCCCAACTGGGAAAGAAGAACCTGGAATGGTACCTCAATCAGAACGAGACCCCTCACACTGGTGAGGTCTTGCAGATCCTTATCACGGACATGGGAGACATCCCGGTCCTGCTCATATTCGACGATGTGCACAAGGGCGAACGCCTGGTGCTCGATTTCCTCAACGCGCTTATCAACATGATCGAGGAGCTGCCCAAGATCAGGGTGGTCTGTGCCACCCGCGAGGTCCCCGCCTTCTATTCTCGAAGCCTGGTCATACGAAACCTGATCAGGGAGATGCAGATGGAGGGATTGGACCGGGAGAGCAGCCTGAGGATGCTGAGGGCCCGCTCCATGCCCGAGGGAGACATAGAGCAGGTCATCCAGATCACGAAGGGGCATCCTCTGTTCCTCGAGCTCATCGAGGAGCCTCAATCGGCATTGGGGAAGAACATCCGCATGTTCATCGATCAGGAGGTGGTCTCCAAACTGGATGTGGCGGAGAAGCGCATCATGAACGTGGCATCGGTGTTCCGTTACCCGGTGATCATGGACGCCTTTTTCATCACCGAGGAGGAGATCCGCAAGGACCTCAACGGAAAGGAGATCGAGCTCCAGGACATCGATTACACCGTCTCGTACGAAACGGTCGACTCTCTGATTTCCAAATCCATCCTCCATGAGTCCATCGGGCGCATGATCGGCATGCACGACCTGCTTCGTGAGTTCACCTATTCGCGATTGACGCCGAGGCAGAGGATGATCTACCATCGGGCCGCTTCCAAGTTCTATATCCAGGACTCCTCGCACTCATCCAAGGTGGAGGCGTTGTACCATTGCATCATGGCAAAGGACCTGGAGAAGGCGGTGGAGGTGGCGGCGGGGAGTGGCCAGGAGATCATCTCCAAAGGTTACGCCATGCAGTTCGACCCCTTGCTCAGCCGCTTGCTGGTGGAGACCAAGGGTCAGGCGAACCGGGACCGTATGGAGCTCCTCATGTTGCACGCCCAGATCCTGGAGCTGCATGGAGAGTATGAAAGGGCGGTGGAAGAGCTCACCGAGATGCTAGAGGACCTGCCTGTCGACAAGGGCTCCCGTCTCAAGGCCGAGGTGCACCGGAGGCTGGGAGTGCTGGAGATGAAGCGCAACCTGTACGATAGCTCATCTCAACATTTGGCAGATGCGTCCAGCATAGCCAATGACATCCGGGACTCACAGACCCTGGCGGACATATATTATGACACCGGGGGTTTGCTGGAGCGCCGCGGTAAGTTCGACGAGGCGGTACAGAACTTCGAGGCGGCCGGAGACTTCGCTCGCGGCGTTGGGGATAAGATAGCGCTTAGGAAGGTCCCTCTATGGTCTGGGCAGGGTCAAGGCAAGCCTTTTGGAATATTCCGAAGCGGTGCGATTGAAGAAGGAGTCCCTTAACATCCTCGAGCGCACTGGCGATGTGAACATGACCTCCAAGGTCTGCATAGGTATCGGCAATGACATGCGTTCCATCAAACAGGGCGATGAAGGCCTGAAATACCTGGAAAGGGCGGTCGACCTGGCCACCTCGGTCGGCGACATCAACACATTGGCCTATGCGCTATCGAACCAAGCGGCAGAGTACCTGGCGAGGAACGACCTGGCCAAAGCGGACGAGCTATTGCATGAGGCCACCAAGCTCTTCATCAAGCTCAACGACCAGGTGATGATATCGAACATGCACTTCTATCGTGGCTTCCTCTACAATATGAGGGGCGACTGGGAATGGGCCAAGGAGGAGTTCAAGCTCAGCCTGGACACCTTAAGAGGTTTCGACATCCCCTCGAGGTTGGCGCTATGGCTGCTTGAGATCGCCTCGGTCTATATGGAGAACAACGAGAAGGAAGAGGCCATGAAACTTTACGAGGAGGCCTACTCCGTGGCTTCGCGCATCGGTCACGAGAGGATCATGCGGGATGCGAAGGACAGCATGGCTAAGATCATGGCCTGATCTTTTTTAGGAAAAATAAGTAAGGTGTTTGAAAATAGTTTGGGAAGGAAAGATCTTCAACCCTTAGTGGGGGTCAGTTCCAGGTATGATGTGGGGGTCAACACCAGGGATCACATGAGGGTCCACGCCAGGTATCACATGTGGATCGACACCCGGGATGGCATGCGGATCAACACCGGGAATCACATGAGGGTCCACGCCAGGTATGACATGCGGATCGACACCAGGGATGACATGTGGGTCAACACCAGGGATCGCATGAGGGTCCACGCCAGGTATGACATGTGGATCGACACCGGGGATGACGTGTGGGTCAACACCAGGGATCGCATGCGGGTCTACGCCCGGGATGGCGAGGGCTGCCACACCTAGGAAGGAGCCCACCATCGCAAGGCACGCAAGCACGGCGACTACGCCGACCAATACGGCCAAGATTGTCTTTGTTGCCTTCTGCATCAACTTCACCTGCACCAAATTATTATGCAAACCTGTTTATCATTGTTGATATTAAAAGCGTCTTTGAGCATGCTACACTAAACATTAAATATCAGTAATGATAAAAATCTTTCTATATTATTGAATGATTTTTATTCTATGATAATCATGTCCAGTTTAAATGATTTATCAGATTTGATAATCATGGTATTTATAATGAAATACTATCCGAATCGATAAAAATCGTCCCGTCTATGATTTTTTATTAATTCGAACGTTCCTCACGTTATCAAATGAGTGAAAGAAGGGAAGGTCCGAAGAAGCTTGGAATCGTTTTCGATCTAGACGGGACCTTGATCGAAAGCACGATCGACTTCGGGCTCATGAGAGATCGTGTCTTCAGATATCTGATCGAAATCGGTTTGGGATATGTTCTGGAACGATCGGACACTATCGCCAAGAACATGGACAGGGTGCGGTAAGAGATCCGCGAATTGAATCTAGACCTCGAGACCATCGAAACGAGGGTCGAGGCCATCTGCGTCGAGGTGGAAATGATGTCCGTGCGATCGCACGAAGGAAGTGCCTGGGGCAGGCGATGCATTGAGAACACTTCGCGCTATGGGGTATCCGCTGGCTTTGTTGACCCGAGGGTCCCGGCATTATGCCACGGAAGCTCTTCGCGCATCGCATCTGACAGGGATGCTGGACGCCATCATCTGCCGGGACGATCACGACGTCTCGGAAGCGAAACCTCACCCGGAGGCCATGCGTCGGGCCGCCGCCGCCCTGAACCTTCGACCGGAACAATGCGTCCTGATCGGGGATCATTTGATGGACCTGGAATGCGCCCGTTCGGCCGGCTCGATGTTCGTGGCGGTCCTGAGCGGACATAATGGTCGGAAGGGTTGGGAGGATCTGGGCGTGGAAAGGATAATCCCATCCATCGCCCAACTGCCTAGATATCTCGAGGAGATGAGATGAAGATCGTCGTCGCTCCACCAACTATATCCCGCTGACGCAGGATTCGGGAACCATGAGGTCCATTGTGAAGAGCAAGGATGCGCCGGAACCGATCGGTCCCTATTCCCAGGCGGTCATCTCGGACCAACTGGTGTTCTGCTCAGGCCAGTTAGGTATCGACCCTCGAACTGGAAGGATGGTCGATGGCGGGACGGCCGCGGAGGCCCGACGTTGCCTCGAAAACCTCAAAGCCATACTGGAAGCAGGCGGGGACGGACCTAACGAAAGTGCTGCGATGCACCATCTTCATGACCGACCTTATGGACTTCCAGGCCGTGAACTCGGTCTATGCGGAGTTCTTCTCGGCGTCGCCACCTGCCAGGACCACCATTCAAGTGGCCGCCTTGCCCAGAGGGGCTAAGGTGGAGATCGATGCGATCGCGTCCCTGTCCTGATCAAGCCTTGGCATTCACAGAATCGGCCTTTATGCCGTCGTACTTGACCTCGAACCCCTTTTGGCAAACGGGACAACAGACGTAATACTCGCGGTCGTCCTTCTTGACCTTGTAGGCGTTGTCGTGGATCTCCTTCTTACAGTAGTCGCACGTCAGCACCACAGAGGACTCTGGGGTGACGGTGGCCCTCTGGTTCTCCTTGACCACGGTGACGATGTTCGCTATGTCGAACTCGATGATCTCATGGATGTCGGCCATCTTGGAAAGGAACTCGTTGATGAGGTGCTGGTGGTGGAAGGTGCACATGAGCATCAGCTTGCCGCTGCTGAGCATGAAGATCTGCCTCACGCTCTCGTTCTCCTGGAACTGCTCGGCCACCTTCTTGATGTCAACTGGCTTGGTCTTGATGCTCAGGACCACGCTGATCCCGCCCAGTTTCTCTGGGTCGAGGGTAGCCGTGTAACCCTTTATGATGCCCATGTTCTCCATGGAGCCGACCTTGCTGCTGACCGTGGGAACGCTGACCTTCACCCTGTCCGCGATCTGACGGAAGGATAGGCGACCGTTCTCCTGAAGGACCTTCAGGATCCTAACGTCGGTATTGTCCAGTTTCATATGGAAAAGGGGAATTAAACAATCATTAATAAAGATATCCGTTAAACGAACAAACTAGTAGAGGTTATACTGAAATTAAGAATGCAAAATAACTCGTAACAATTCTTTGCATTCGTTGATAGACATGTAGATGAACCAAGAGCTTCGATTGGGTGTAGATGAGCGACGCTAAGGACGGCGGGTCAGACCGACCGGAACTGGGGTCCAAAGGAAAGAGGACGGCAAGCTTCGGGGTCACCGGTATGACCTGTGCCACTTGTGCTCAGACCATCACCGAATCGCTGCAGGGATTGGAGGGGGTGGAAGAGGCGAGCGTCAACCTTGCCACCGAGAAGGCCACCGTGGTCTACGACCCCGAGAAGGTGACCATGGAAAAGATGGCCTCCGCCATAGACCAGGCCGGATATGGGGTCATATTGAACCAGGTCACCATCGCCGTCGGGGGCATGACCTGTTCCTCCTGCGTGCTTTCGGTGGAGGAATCGTTGCTGTCGTTACCTGGCGTTCTGTCCGCCTCGGTCAACCTTGCCACCGAGAAGGTGACGGTGAGATACGATCCGCAACAGGTTCGCCTGCAACAGATCAAGCAGGCCATCAGGGACGCTGGATACGACGTGCTTGAGGCACAGACGGTGGATGCGGAGAGGGAGCTTAGGGCCGAGGAGACGGCTCGCCAGAGACGATTTCTGGTCTTCGCTTGGACGCTCGCGTTGCCAGTATTCGTCATCATGATGCTGATGATGTTCACCCCATTGGGCGATGAGCCCTTCCTGATGGACTATGGCAATTACATCCTGTTCCTACTCACCACGCCGATCCAGTTCGTCGCCGGTTACAGATTCTATATCGGCGGCTACAAATCCTTGCGCAATGGCGTGGCCAACATGGACGTGTTGGTGGCGGTCGGCACCTCGGCGGCCTATTTCTACTCGGTGGCAGTGACCTTCTTTCCTGACGCCTTCCCCTTCACTGATGTCTACTATGACAGCGCCGCCCTCATCATCGCGATAGTGCTGTTGGGCAAGTACATCGAGGCCAGGGCCAAGTCCCGCACCTCCGATTCCATACGAAAGCTGATCGACCTGCAGGCGAAGAGCGCCACCATAATGCGTGAGGGCAAGGAGGTGACCGTTCCTGTCGATGAGCTTGATGTCAATGATGTCATGGTGGTCCGACCAGGGGAGAAGGTCCCCACCGATGGCCTGGTGGTCGAGGGCGAATCGGAGGTGGACGAGTCCCTGATCACCGGAGAGAGCCTACCGGTGCACAAGGCTGAGGGCTCTTCCGTGGTAGGGGGTTCCATCAACAGCAATGGATTGCTCAAGGTCAGGGCCACCCGGGTGGGGGCCGACACCGCGCTGGCCCAGATCATCCGTCTCGTGGAGGAGGCCCAGGTGTCCAAGGCCCCCATCCAACGCATGGCCGACCGGGTGGCCTCGGTCTTCGTTCCCATCGTCATCACCATAGCCGTCTCCGCCTTCCTCTTCTGGTACTTTTTTGGGGCTTCGTACTATGAGGTGGACCAGGTCTTCCCGTTCTCCCTGTCGGTATTCATCGCCGTGCTGGTCATCGCCTGCCCCTGCGCCCTTGGCCTGGCCACACCGACCGCCATCATGGTCGGGACCGGGAAGGGCGCGGAACTGGGCATTTTGATCAAGAACGGGGAGGCGTTGGAGATAGCGGGTAAGGTCGGAGTCATGGTCTTCGACAAGACCGGTACCTTGACCCAGGGCAGACTTGAGGTGACCGATGTCGTCGCCATCGGGATCGCCGAGGAGGACCTGCTGCGAACCGCAGGTGCGGCCGAGAGAGGGTCCGAGCATCCCATAGCCAAGGCCATCGTCAGGAGGGCCGAGGAAAGGTCCGAACTGCCAGAGGTCGGTCAGTTCGAGAACGTGCCTGGCAAAGGCATCTCGGCCAATATCGAGGGCAGGTCGGTACTGGTAGGGTCGAGGAGGATCATGCAGGACAACTCGGTGGACCTCGCTCCGGTCGAATCGCACATCGCCCGTTTGGAGGACCTGGGGCGTACCACCCTGGTGGTGGCGCGGGACGGAATGGCGGTCGGCGTGCTCGGGGTCTCAGATGTGGTGAAGGATTCCGCCCTGGTGGCGTTGAACGAGCTGAAGCGCATGGGGGTGGAGGTGGTCATGATGACCGGTGACAACCGGCGGACCGCCGATGTCATCGCCAAACAGCTCGGCATAGACCGCGTGTTGGCCGAGGTGCTTCCCGGCCAGAAGGCGGAGCAGGTGGCCGCCCTCCAGAAGGAAGGCAAGGTGGTGGCCATGGTCGGGGACGGGGTCAACGACGCCCCTGCCCTGGCCCAGGCCGACCTGGGCATCGCGGTGGGCTCCGGCACCGATGTGGCCATCGAGACGGGCGACATCGTCCTCATAAGGAACGACCTAAGGGACGTCGTGGCCGCGATCCAGCTGAGCGCAAGGACCTCGGTGAAGATCCGGCAGAACCTGTTCTGGGCCTTCGCTTTCAACACCATCGGCATACCGGTGGCCGCAGGTATTCTATATCCCAGTTTCCAATTGTTGCTACCGCCTGCGCTGGCGGCAGGGGCGATGGCTCTGAGCTCAGTCACAGTCGTCACCAATGCCGCACTGTTGCGGACCTATGTGCCTGAGATCATCAAGGAGAGGGTGTGAAATGGCTATCGATCCGATATGCATGATGGAAGTGGACGAGAAGACCGCCAAGTGGAAATCCGAATACAAGGGCAAGACCTATTACTTCTGCGCGCCTGGATGCAAGAAGAAGTTCGATGCGACCCCGGAGAAGTACATTAAGGCCTGAATTGGGGGTGACTATCCCTTTCGTGCTAAGGGTGGGAAATACCATAGCATTCTTTTTAATATCCCACAGCGATTAAATCCCTTCTTGGGGGCAGCACATGCAGTCGATATTCTGGGTCCTGGACAACGGTCAACCTTATGTTGACTCGCTGAGGGAGGACCTGGTGAGCCGGGGCTACTGCGCCGGCCTGGTGGCCGACATCGATGCCTTCCTCGATGACCAGATCAGCGGTTACGCGCAGAGCGCTGATCATGCTGCACGACCCCCGATGCAATGTCATCCCAGTTCTGAACCATATCAACCAGCAGATGGTGACGACCCCGGTGGTGGTCCTTTTCCAAAATGTGGATATCGTCGGCGTCACTGAACTGGCCAACAACGGGGCCGATCTCATCTATCCCCTGGACATGGACGTGGACGATATGTTCCGCCGCCTCACCACCGACGTGGAAAGACTTGGGGGCGGTTACAACGGGGACCACAACGAGCCGACCGAGATGAGCTTGTTGGACAAGATGGAGAACTTGGCCGATTGGGTCTGGCGCATCGACGAGAAGGGGCAGATAACCTTCTCGAGCGAGAGCGTGCGCAAGATCCTGGGCTATACGCACACCGACCTCAAGGGCAAGGTGCTCTGGAGGTTGACGCCCACCATCGAGATGCCTAGGTTCCACTCCCAATTGGAAGAGGTCAAGCAGAATGCTCAGGAGCCCTCTGCGCTCCAGTTCGTGATCATATCAAAATCCGGCACCGTGGTTCACCTGGAGGGCTTGGCCATGCCTCTTTTCGATGTGGACGGCGCTTATATGGGCATGATCGCCGCCTGCAGGGACGTGACCACCCACAAGAAGGCGGTGGAGGACCTGATGATAGCGGAGGACCGCTATAGCATTCTCTTCGAATCGTCACCTGACCCGATCATCACCCTAAGCCCGGGAGGGCGCATGGAGTCCGTGAACTTGGCAGGGGTCAGTTTGCTTGGGGCCACCAAGGCCAACGAGCTGATAGGCAGGAACTTCTACTCTTTCATCGCGGAAGGGGAGAGGAACCGGGCCAACAACTACTTCCAAGAGCTGTTGCGTAACCATGAGCATTTCCAGTCCGAGTTCATCTTTCAGAGGGACAACGGGACGAGCCTGTTGATGGAGATCAGCGCGGCAGTGCTACTGGAATCGACCGGGAAGCCGTCCTGCATCATCGCCATTTTGCATGATGCCTCGATGCGCAACCGCATCGCCTACGAGTTCCAGACCAACAGTGTGCATCACCCCCACCTCAACCTCCACTCGCAGGACATCTTCGCGGAGATAGACCAGGACCTGAGCATCCGTTACCTGAGCTCCAACTTCGAGACCATCACCGGCATCCCGGTCCGGGAGGTGATAGGCAAGGCCCCCTTCGACCTGATGGAGGAGGAGGACCGGTTGAGCCTGGTGGAGGAGATGGAACCGTTGTTGAGCCGCATGCAGCCCTTCTTCTCCGTGCGCTACCGCGCCCGTCGTTCCGACGAGAAGGTCCTGCATTTCGAGATGAACGGCATACCCTTCTTCGACGATGACAACATGTTCCGAGGCTACCGGGCGCTGGTGCGGAACGTGACCGACCGGGTCGAGAAGGAGATAGCCCTCAAACTGGAGCAACAGAAGCTCGAGACAATAATGCAGAACATCTCCGAGGATATCTGGATAACCGACCTCGACTTCCAATTCCTTTATGTCAGCAGCAACATGAGAAGGTCCTTGGGACTGAACGGGGGACCGATCGATTTCGAAATGATGAAACGGTGCCTCGACCAAGAGTCCATTGAGAAGCTAGAAGAGGCCTACAAGACCCTTAAGAACCTGGCCAAACAACATCAGGGCAAAGAGAACCCGGTGCTGAAGGTAGAGACCAAGGTCCTGCGCAAGGACGGCACGTTCTTCTGGAGCGAACAGAAGATGATGTTGATCCGCCGTGACAGCGGCGAGTCCGTGGGCATACTCGGCATCGCCAAGGACATCACCGAGGAGAAGCGGCTCGAAGTGAGTCTAAGAAGGAGCGAGGCGCGCAACCTCTGTTTCCTCAATACGGTGATGGAGAGCGTCCTGGTCATCCATCCTTACAATGGCACCATCCTAGAGGCCAACCCGAGGAGCTGTTCCGACCTGGGATATAGTCGGGAGGAGATGGTCGGAAACCATCTCTCCTTGATCGTGGAGGGTTGGAACCGGGACGACCTGGCCGCCCTGAGGGACAAGGTCATCGCCGGTGAGTCGGTCACGGGTGGAGGGGAAGCATCGCCGCAAGGACCGCACCCTCATGGATGTGGAGACGTCCACGATGGCTATGCCATGGGAGGACGATGTGGCCATCGTCGCCTTCTCCCGAGATGTCAGCCATTCCAACGCTCTGGCGAGCAAGATCGAGGAGAAGAGGGAGGACTTCCTGACCGCCGCGGGTCTGGCCAACCTGTCCGAGGATTGTGTCGCCGAGGAGGAGATGCTCGGGGAGGCTCTGAAGCTCCTTATCGACCGTAACCGTTTTGATGCCGGAGCGGTCTTCTTCAACAACGGCATTGGCGGTTTGAAGCTGGTGGCCCATCATGGCATACCGAGTGAGGGCTTACAAGTCCTGGAAGGGATGAACGGAAATTATCCCCAATTGGTCCAGTATATGAACAGCCATGAGCCGATCTGGGGAGAGAAGGTCATGGACCGGAACGATTGGGCCAAGACCTGGGGCGTCGAGTCATTCGTGGCATTCCCATTGACCAACGGCGCCAAACCCTATGGCATCATGGCCTTGGCCTCCACCAGGGAAGAGCTGATACCATATGAGAGGCGGGAGGTGCTGCGGACCTTCTGGAAACAGATATGCGAATCGCTGGCGCTGTTCCGTCTGAGGGAATTGATAAAACATGAGGTGGCGCAGACCTCCATCGAGGCGCTGCGCGTTAAGAATTGAAAAAAGGTTTTTTAGTGCTTCCCGCCTTCCTTGGGATGGCCGTGCACCGCTTCGTCGCGCTCCTTCTTGGCCTGCTGCTGTGCCAGAACCTCGGCCCTCTGTTCGAAGGTGCCGTCCTTGGGCAATACCTTCTTCACCGTGGCCATGGCGTCCATGGCGAACTCGAACAAGGCGGGCGGGATGCGGATGTTGCCCCTCAGGCTCGTTCCGACCAATTTCCCAGGGTTCATGATGTCATCGGGGTCGAAGGTGGTCTTGATGGCCCGGACGTACTTGGCGCCCGGCCCGCGGATCTTGTCCAGGTTGGAGGCGAAGAACGCCCCGAAGCCCAATGGGCGACCGCCATAGTCATAGGACATGTCGGCGAACTTCTTGTTGAAACCGAATGAGGTCAGGTTGGTCAGGTCGTCGAAGTCGGCGAAGTAGTAGGGCATGAACATCACGGTGTTGCGGTCGGCGAGTATGCCGATGATGGCGCCGGTCATGTTCATGTCCTCCATGAGCTTGTAGGTGCGCTGGGCGAAGACCTCGAAGTCCTTCAGCGGGACCACGGCCTCGCCGGGGATGTGGCCGATGCCGATCTCGCGGGCGCGGAACTCATAGCAGCGCTCGTCCCACTCGTGCTCGGCGATGCTCTGCTCCAGCCTCTTGCCCCCATGCTTGGCCATGATCTCGTCGATGACCTTCTCCTCGTATTCCACGATGGTCTTGTCGCCCTCCAGCATTATGTTGAGCATGGAGCCGACCTCGGGGGCGTGCTTTCCGGCCTTGCGGAGCATCTCGAAGTGCTTGCCGTCGCTGAAACCGATGTGCAGCGGATCGATGCGCTTGCGGCACATCTCCATCAAGGGCTTGCCCATCGCCATCAGGTTTTCGAAATCGTAGGATAGGGCTTTCATTACCTCGGGGCCGGGCATGAGCTTCAGGGTGACCTTGCTGATCACGCCCAAGGTGCCCTCCGCCCCGACGATGAGCCAGGTGAGATTGTAGGCGGACTGGTTGTCCACCACCTTATCGAATCCGGTGTTCACCAGCGTGCCGTCGGGCATGACGACCTCGAGGTTGCGCAGGTTCTGTCCGGCCGAGCCGTACTTGTAGGAGCCGACGCCGATGCCCCCGGTGGATATCCATCCGGCCAAGGTGGCGCTGGGGAAGCTGGAAGGGTAGGAGCAGAGCAACAGTCCCTTCTCCATGCATGCCTCGTACACCTGCTTCCAGGTGCAGCCAGGCTGGGCGGTGACGGTTAGGCCGACCGGGTCGATGTCCAGGATCTTGTTCATGCCCCCGGTGAAATCGATGAGCACGCCGCCATAGATCGGTATGGAACCGCCGAGCCCCCAGGTGGAGGAACCGCGCGGGGTGATGGGGACGCCTTCGTCGGCGCAGATGCGGACGATCTTGACCACGTCCTCGCTGGAGTGGGGGCGCACCACGATGTCCGGGATGTTCTTAAAGGCGATCTGGGTCAGATTGGGCAACGGTGCGAGGTCGTGGCTGTAAAGCACCCGCTCCATCATGCTCGTCTTGACGTTCTCTTGACCGATCGCGTCCCTCAGCCTGGCGACCAGCTGCGGGTTGGCATTCTTGTCATCATTGGCATCCATCTGAAACCCTCTAACAATGGGAACGAACGAATTGTACCGGAAACAATTCGCTCTATTTTAAATGTATTGTAATCTGGCGCATCTGGTATGTATAAAAACTCAACAATATGGTAGGTCCGGGGCTTACCGGGCTTCTGGGTACTTCGGCGCTTGGTTCCGCCAAGGGTATCTGCAGATCACCTTGGTCGTAGGACCTGCGTCGCCCAATCTCCTCACTGGGCTTTTTCACCTCAATGGTGTAGGCCGCGTTGGGAATTCGCTTTTGCCTTCTATGGATTTACCATAGGGCGCAGGCGAACCGAAGCAAGGGCTTCGAATCGGGGCGGGTACCTGGGGCGCCATCCTCAAATGACGCTGATATCAATCCGTTTTCCCCAGAGGGCATACGGCCCCCGGACCGATTGATTACTAGGCAGAGGCAAGTATTTCTAACCTTCGCAGACGAAATTTCGGGGCTCGCTTCGTTTAAGAATTTGACCGAGCCAACATCGGCAAAGGACGATGTGATCGAAGGAGACGCGCAAAGAGATTTTCACTTCGAGCGGATGAAAGGAAAGTTATTATAAAAGGGATCAAGCGCCACCTTTCTTTAACGCTTCCACCTTCTGTCGCAGATCGATGATCTTGGCATTGATCTTGGCCTCTTTCTTGTGGACCTTATCTTTGACCTTGTCGAAGTGCTCCTTGTCCATCTCCTTCTTGCTTAGCTTGAACTGGGCCTCGTCCAGCTCCTTGCGGTAGTCCGCCTTGAGCGCGTTCAGCTCCTTTATCTTCTCCTCAAGCCTCTTGACCTTGTCCAAGATATCGACCTCTCCAGGCACTACAGTATCGTGGTAGCTGGGATATAAAATGTGGTCGGGACCTCGCTCTCCCTAAGCTCCGTCGAGCCAGCGCATCTCGTTGATGATGGTCGGCAGCATGTCCTCCTCGATGAGATGCAGATGGGTGGGACAGTCGCAATCTGACGAACCGAAGCCCTCGCACACCATGCGCGAGCCCTCCGTCCCGGCGACCAACCGGTTGATCTCGCACTCCCTGTCGTCCCCCTCGATCATTATCGCCGAGACCGGTTTGGCATGCAATAGCAAGCGGTCGATGTGCCAGTGCACCTTCTTTTCGGTTAAGAAATGCCTCCCCACCCGTGCGAAAAGGGATGACTGGGCCGATCCAGCGTAAACGTAGGTCCCTCTGGGGAAGGTGCATATGCCCGGGGCGCCCACGTCCAGTTCGACCTCTTCTCCCAGGTGGAGAAGGAGAAGATAGGAACCTTTTGGCACCGAGGCAGGGGACATCGTCGAATCGCCCTAGGTCCTCACCTTGGTGGCGAGAATGGCTACCCTTTCGCCCAAGGCCCGGGCCGCCTTCATGCTCTTCTCGTCGGTAGCGTGCCGCCCCGATCTCCCTCACCATGGAGTGGGCGAACGCGCCTGCAGGCAGCACGAACCCCTGCAAGGTCATGAAATCCATCAGGCAGGCCGTGGTCAGCTCGTGCCCGGCCCGACCGCCCACCGCGATCACGCCCCCGACCTTTCCCTCCAGCTTTCGGCCCATCTTCGATAGGAGATAGGTCCGGTCCAACAGCGCCTTGGTCTGGGAGGTCATATTGCCGAAGTAGATCGGCGTGCCGATGATGATGGCGTCGGCCTGCATCATCTTGGGGTAGATGTCGGTCATGTCGTCATCGATAAGGCACTTGCCCCCCTGCCCGCAGGTGGGGTGGGCCACGCAACCTTTGATGTCCTTCCCGGCCAGGGAGACGAACTCGACCTCAGCGCCCTTGGCCTTGGCCCCTTCCAACGCCTCCATGATCAAGATCTCGGTGTTACCGTCCTTTCTCGGACTTCCTGAAATTCCCAGCACTTTCATGTGAACCACCGACAAAATCAGGCTGAGACGGTTTAAAGCTTCGCTATGAGAGAAGTTCCCGATCATCGTTCAGGTCTTGGCGGTAGCGGACTGTGATTGCCTGGTCCGGTCCTCTGATTCCACCTGGCTGCGGGTCTTGATGCGGATGAGGATGCTGCCTGGCATGCGGCTCGGCGATATCGTCGTCACCTCGCCCAACTTTCGTCCGTAGACCTCAAGGTCGGCGATGGCAGCGGCATATTGCTCGAATGGCAGCTTGGCCCTCACACCGTTGACGTGCAGGACCACAGGCGCCGGGCGCAGGTTGTCCTGGATGGCCTGCATCGAATCCAGGCGGTCCTTGATCTCGGCCGGGTGCACGAAGAGCGGGTCGTCGTCCGTGTCCTTGCGCTTCAGCTCGATGAGGCCTTGCACCTTTTCCGCCACCTCGTCCAGCTTCTGGATCTCCTCGGCCCGGCGCATGCGCTCCACCTTTCGCCCGATGCCGCACACCAGCGCGTCGCAGGCGGGCAGCGAGTCGAACTCCGGTCCACAGGTGGCGACCACCGGTATCTGGATGTCCTGCCAGAGCTTGAATTTGTGCTTCTCCACGCACTCCCGGAAGTTGCCGACCACGAAGACCGCCGCGTCATACTCCTCGATGATGGCCTTCTCATCGGCGCTGATCTGCGCGGTATGCTTGCCCCTTCCCCTCGCCAAGCCCATGACCACGGTGATGGCGCCGTAACGACGCAGGTTCTCCGCGATGTCGCAGATGGGGTGGGGCATGTGGTGCCTGCCCAGGGTGGGTCCGACCACCACTATCTCCGTGCCGGCCAAGGGGACCTCGGACAACTTGCCGCCCAGCTCCCGGGTCTTGCGTTCGATGATGGGCCGGTCCTCCTCCGGGATGGCAAAGGTGATGATTATCTGGACCTGGATCTGGGTCTTCTGGATCACGAAGCCCCCGATGTCCTCGATGAGCTCGTAAAGCTCCTTGACCCGGTACACCCCTCCGTCGTACATCAGCACCTGGTACATCAGGACGCCTCCATGGAATGATGCACTTTCTCCGCCGCATCCAACCAGTCCGGCTGGAATCCGTGCTCGGTGTTGGCTATGGTCATAACGTTTTCGGAATTGAAGGAATGGCGGATCTTCAGACCCTCGGGGACGAGCTTCCAGATGGCGTCAAGCACTTGGGCCCGCAGCTCCTCCTCCGGGTCTATCTTCAGGTCCCATAGGTCGGAACGGTTCTTACCCGCCACGAAGATCTCATAACGGGTCAGCTGCTCCACCCGGTCCCGGCCGAAGGTCTTCCAGAGCAGGGCGAGCACGCGGGGGGCGAACGTCTCGTCGGTTATGGAGAGCATCACCCCGCCCTCCTTATCATCGAGCTGCACCACGTCGTAGATGGGACGGGCACCGGCGGTGGGCCGCATGCGCACCGAGACCACGAACAACGGGTCGGCAGGCTGGACCAGGAGCAGGACCTTGTCAAGCACGTTGGTCAGGCCCATCTCCAGCAGGATGTGCTCGAACAGCAGGGCATAGTCCTCCGCGCCCTTCTGGTCCGTGCCCTGCACCTCGATCTCCATCTCAATGCCCCTCAAGGAATCCCGAGGAGAGCAATGCCCCGCCCACCGCCCCGATGTATTGGGAGTGGGGAGGCACTATCGGCCTCTCGCCCAGGGTGTGCTCCATGGCCGTGACCAGGCCAGATATCAATGAGGTCCCGCCCACCTGGATGATGGGTTTTCTGACCTCGATCTCCTGGAGCTGCTGTTCGTAGATCTGTTCGGCCACGGAATGGCAGGCGGCGGCGGCCACGTCCTCGACGGTGTGGCCTGCGGCCAGCGATGTGACCAGGTCCTGGATGCCGAATATGGAGCAATAGGAGTTCATGGGCACCTTGGTGTGGTCGCCCCGGTCCGCCATCGCCCCCAGGTCGGTTATCTCCACCCTGAGCCTCTTTGCCGTCAGCTCCAGGAAACGTCCGGAGGCGCCAGCGCATATGCCGCCCATGGTGAAGTTGTCCGGGATGCCGTCGCGAACGGTGATGGCCTTGTTGTCCATGCCCCCGATGTCGATGATGGTGGCCTCCCCCTTCTGCCGGTCGGCCAGCCATACCGCCCCCTTGGAATTGGTGGTGAGCTCCTCCTGGACCAGCTTGGCCTTGAACTTCTTGCCCAAGGTGAAACGTCCGTAGCCAGTGGTGCCGATGGCCTCCAGTTGGCCGATGGTGACTCCGGCCTGGGCCAGGGCCTCCTGGAGGGCCGTCTCCGCCGACGA
Organism: Methanomassiliicoccaceae archaeon; assembly: GCA_963827905.1. Lineage (GTDB taxonomy): Archaea > Thermoplasmatota > Thermoplasmata > Methanomassiliicoccales > UBA472 > JACXTP01. The sequence continues at coordinate 78,049 of CAWHCB010000001.1, read as the reverse complement.
GAATATGTCCGCGGTGGGGGTCCAGCTCTTGCCGATGATCACATTGTCCCGCATGATGACCGCCTTCGTCGTGCTGGAACCGGAGTCCAGGCCTGCGGTCAGCCCGACCTGCCTCTCCCGGGCGAGCAGCTCCTTCCTCTCCACGATGGTGACCAATGCCTCCATCCTGGTCAGAAGCTGTCCGGACTTGGTCCTCTCCGTGAAGGAATATGTGACCACTGGCATGCGGGTGTTGTTCTGGATGAACTTCCTCAGCTCGGTGCGCACCAGCGCCGCCTCGGCGCAACGGAAGCAAGAGGAGATGAACACGGCGTCGGCCTCATAGCTCTTGTCGGCCAGGGACATGGCGCGGGCGATCATGAGCTTCAGTTGCGGGCTCACCGGGTTGAAGCCGAACCGGTCCACGGCCGAATTGATCTTCTCCATGTCCACGTCCGGGTACACCATCTTCGCGCCGACTGCGGTGGCGGCGGCCTCGATCTCCGATTGCACGGCAGAGTACTCGGTGCCGCAGGACAACTGTGCGATCTTGATCATCTTACCAATCCCTCCAGGAAGGTCTTTATCTGGGCCACCATGGCCTTGGCCTCGTCCTCGTTCGCCGGGTAGTCCAGTTCCAGCAAGGGTATCTTCCGCTTGCGGATGAGGAGCTTCATCATCTCGTTGGTCCGGGCGCAGCCCACGCAACCGAACATGAACGGGGCGTCCTCCATGATGATCGCCGCCTCGGCTATGTCGACCAAGGGTCCGTATATGGCCAGACGGCCCCTTATTCCCGAGGGCACCTCGATGGCCGCGTACTTCAGGCCCTTCTTCACATCGTCCACCGTGACGTTGATGGGCGGCGACTCGATCTCCTTGGACTCGATCTTCTCCTGGAGCACGGCCATGACGCTCAATGGCTCATGGCCGAATCGCTCTACCAGGTCGAAAAGTATCAGGCTGTTGGGCGGGACGATGAGCACCTTCATGGACAGGCCTCCTCGCATACGGTCTTCAGATCCTTGACGGGCATCTTGCCCTTCTTCTTGATGGGAGGGACCTTCTCCCCTCGCTCCAGGCATTGCAGGCCCTTCTCCACCATGGTCAGGTCCTTCCATTCCTTCTCCAGCTGGGCGAACCCAGGTCTCGAGCCATGATGGGCCCGGCACCTCCTCTGGTCGCCCACGGGGAAGCCCCGCACCTTGGAATAGACACGGGTGGGGTCCATCTTCCGCACCTCGGTGAGGACCTTCCTCACCGCCTCGGTCTTGCCGGAGATGACCGCCCCGAAACATGTCTCCTTGACGATGACGTCAGCATCGATGGTGTGTATGGTGCGCACTAGCTGGTCCGGTGTCATGGTGCAGTCCGGGGCCAGAACAATGTATCTTGTCTCATGGTCGAGCGTCATTTCTTTACCGCCTTCTTGGGCTTGGACGACGAGGTCTTCTTCTTCGCCGCCGCCTTCTTGGGCTTGGACCTCAGCATCATCGCTTGCTGGTTTGCGCCGGGGTTTGGAAACCTTGTCAGGGCTGACATCCGTCTCGCGAAGGTACACGATGTCCCCGTCCTTCAGGCCGACCATCATGCTCGCCAGGTCGCCTGCGAAGCGACCGATGAGGTTGGTTCCGTGCTGTTCCTCCCCGGTGGGACCGAACTCGGGGCTCTCCTGCAGCCTGATGCCGATCAGTCCCCGATTCGGCCGGGACATGTTGGTGACACCGATGTCACCGCGACGGCTCATGTCCTTCCAGGACGGCTCAGGATAGAGGCTCGCACCCAATTGGTCGTCCCCATCGAAGGTGACCATGGACATGCCCTCGAAGGTGAAGTGCACCTTGACCGTGCCAATGGGCTTGTGGTCCAGACCGGTGAGCTTCTCGATGTAGCGGACCGAGGTTGGTGCCTCGGACCGGAACAGGTACCAATCATGGATCCGATCGGAGGTCGTGCCGAAGGTGTCGACCGAACCCTCCTCCATGACATGCATGGTGAGCTCCGGTTCCTGCTCTACGATGATGGCAGAATCGTCGGTGATCCCGGTCCGCACCTGCTTCAGTCCATGTGATTCCAGGAATCTCTGCCCTTCGGCCTGGGTCATGCCAATGACCATGACCCTCCCCGGTTTGGGGACGATGGTCACGGCCCCTCCCTCCGGAACTAGATGTATCAATTGGTGGCCGATCGACACCTTGCCGACGATGTTGTGGCTGTTGGAGACCTGTCTCCTGGTCTTGTAGAAGTATATCCGACCCATGCCGTCCCCTTGGTGTCGGACCGTTACCAGGTCCGGCTCGCGGATGGAGTGGGACTCCTCGATCAGATTGACATCCATCCTGGAGGAGTTGGCAGTGAACGACTCGGTCTTCTCGGTGACCTTGATGGTCCCTCCATCGACGGCCACCAGGAAATGCTCCACCGACACGGGAGAACGGGGGTCGAGGTCGACCTGCACGAAGGTCTCCACCGACATGCCCGGTTCCAATCTGGTCTCCAGATCGTTGGTGGCCAATGCATCCTTGGACCGCAGCTCGATGATGACCGGTCTCACTTCCAGGACCTTGTCCGCCTCGTCAAGGGCATCTACCACATGCCTGCCGCTCGTCACCCTTCCGAAGACCGGGGCGGCCACACCGTACGCGGCCTCATGGTCCTGGCGGGCGATCATGATGTATGTGGTCTGGCTATCATAACCGCCCAAGGCGAAGAAGCAATCGTAGCGAACGAGCTTGGCAGGGTCCCTTGAGGAAGGTATGGATGAAGGGAACGAACCGATGGCATCGATCTTGCTGGTGCGCCAGCGCACACTGCGCCCCTCCAATCCTTTGTAGAGGTCGAGCCATATCTGCTTCCAAGCCCCCTCTTGCACTTGAACTATGAAGGAACCCTTCTCGGTGACGACCTCGAACTCGCTGGTCTCCTTCACCACCTGTTCCAGGGAACGGATGATCGCCAAATAGGTGCCAGGAACATAAGGTTGTCCTTCTAAGACATCGGCCAGCTTGGCCCCGTCCCCCACCTCGATGGGTTTGCCATTTACGTTGATCCTCATCTGGTCGGGGTGGGATGGCAGGGGGTGATAAAAAAGGTTTTGCATCATCTGGAAGGGCGAATTCTTGTATCATGGCCACGGTTTTTGGTTGACCTCCACCTTAAAAAAGATATGAGTGGCTGGCAAACCATTAATAAAAGGCCGTTTCCATATCAGGTTCGTCTGGTGACATTTCTATGCCGAGAAAGACAACGGGTGCAAGGACTTCTAGAAAGGCCAAGAAGGAACCCTCCCCAACCGAGGGAATGGCCGATGTGGTGAACGAACAGGAGGCGATGGTCGAGATCGTGGAGAGCGCCCCCATGGAGACGGATAGCGTCGAGGAGGCTTCGCCAGATCAGGCGTCTGTGGTTGAGACTGCGGTAGAACCTGAACCTGTCGCGGAAGAGGTCGTGGCGGAGCCAGAGGTCGAAAAGCCCAAGACCCGCAAGCGCGCCCCGCGGAAGAAGAAGGAACCGATCACCCAAGAGGTCGAACTGTCCATCCCGGTCGAGGTCATCCCATCCCCGCGCGAGGAGCCCGAGCTAGAGGAGCCTGTCGCGGTGGAGCCGACGGTCAAGAGACGGGGAGGTCGCAAGAAGGCGGTCAAGAGCGTTGTGACCCAGGCCCGTTCCCGTTTCGGCTGGTGCGAGATAAACGGGATAAGGCATGAACATGACCTCATCGTGAAAGCAGATGGTACCGTGGAACGCCGCGACAAGTCGTTGTCAAAGGACAAGAAGGACAAGTACGGCCACGTACCCCTGACCAGGAAGGAGCTCAAGACGCTTTTGGACGACAATGTCAAACTGGTGTTCATCGGAACAGGTCAGAGCGGAGGCATGCCCATAACGCCCAAGGCGAGCAAGATGCTCGAGGAAATGAATGCTGTGGTCAAGCCCACCCCCGATGTGATCGAGGAGATGTTGGCGACGAAGGAAAAGTTCGTGGCCTTGATCCACGTGACCTGCTGAAAGGTCCGTGGTGACCCGGCGACCTTCGGCTCGATGGACAGTAAGGGAGGATGACCTTGGACCGTGACAAGGTGCTCAGGGCAGTGGAACAAAGGTCTCGGGAGCTTCCAGGCGTGATCGATTTCCGTTACCTTGATAAGGGGTTCAAGGACGACCTCATCGCCCTGGAGCGATCGGCCGAGGACAACGGTGCCTGCGGAGGGCTCATGCCTTTCGTCAACACGGGAGTCTGGAAGGCATTGGACCGGAGGCACGGTTTCGTGCTGGTGGTCGACTCATCGATGATGATCCTATCGCCGACCAGGGATGTGGTCTACATCGCGGACCAGGAGGGGCAGATAGTCGGTGAGTACCTAACCCCGTCGCGCCGTGGGGAGATGCAGGACCGGGACGATGTATGTTTCCTGAGCGAGGACTTCATCTTCTACCTGAACGTGGTCCCGAAAGGGGAGCCATACTTCGTGCTCCCTCCCATCCCATTCCAATTCCTCGATGACATCCCGGGTGTCAAGGAAGTGACCTCTGGTTCCATCTCCACCCTGGCGGACGATATGGTCAGGGAACGGCTTGGATATTCCAAGACCAAGCATTGGACGCACCTGGTAGGGTTCAACATCGAGGGCGAGGACTGACGGGGGCTTTACCAAAATGAATGATGATTTGGTCGTGATCGCAAGCCGTAGTTGTTGCAAAGCCTTTTATGTTAGGACCAATTATTATTAATTTAACGCAATTGACATCGGTCATGCGCTAGGGGGAGGATGTCGTGGCAAGCAAACTGTTGATCAAGGTAGGTCTTGGCTCATCTGCAGCTGTGGCCTTGCTGATAACCAGCTACATCCTCATCTATCACTCCGAGGTCCTTGGCATATCCCCGGCCTGGGATATGAACTCCTTCCAGGTCTGGTATCAGACCGGCTCGATCAAGGTAAGGACGTTGCTGTCCGAGTGAGACCTTCCTCAGAGCGGTGAATTTTCCCTTGATAGTATTTTATCGTCCAGGGCTTATCGGGCCAGTGGATGAGAGCAGCCCGTTTCCCTGCCACGCCTCAGGACCGGATGAACGCCATATTGCGACATGTTTGCGACCAGCAGCTACATGTCGTCATGGAATTCCAGGCTAGGTTGGACGAGAAGGTCCTGGAAAGGGCGGTGAGGCACATCTTGCTCTCCGAACCGGAACTGGGTTGGAGATGGGTCGAGATGCCTAGACCGGGTTGGAGGACCAGACAGAACTTGGATTCATTGCCGTTGTTCATGTTGGTCGAATCAACGGACCCTCAGGAGGAGCTGGGCGTTTTCCTCACCACGCCATCTGACCCTGGGGCCGACCCGTTGATTCAGGTCAGACTGTTCCGTGGAAAGGACGACATCCTCGCTCTGAAGGTCAATCATGTCGTCTGTGACGGGATCGGGGCCAAGGAGATCGCTTACCATCTGTCCGAGGCGTACGACCGGTTGCTGCGGAATGAGACGCCGTCCGGACCTTCGAAGCGACCCCAGGATCGATCCATGAGGCCTATCTGGAGAAAGATTGAACCTGAGCAAACGATGGAGAATGCGCCGCACAGCCCTGAAAGCGATAAGAAAGCCGGTAGAGGCCAACCAGTCAATGGTGCCTTCCCTTCACCAGCAGAGAGACGAAAAACAGACGGATGTTGCTTAAGAGGTTCGATTCCGACCGTTCTAAGTCCATATTCGACCATTGCCATTCCAATAAGGTGACGGTCAACGACCTTTTCTTGGCCGTGCTTTTCGAGTCGCTTTTTGAGATCATAAGACCGAAACAGGGGGTTCCGGTTCCTATCCAAGTGGCGGTCGACCTGAGGCGTTTCGCTCCTGAGGCAGGACAGAAAGTGGCCAACCTCGGTGGGGCGTTTTCCCTCGCTTTTCAGTGGATGATGCATCGGACCATGAGAGGTTCCTATTGAAGGTCCACCAATTCATGGACACACAGAAGCAGAACGATTCGGCCTTGGTGAGCGTCCCTTACATCGAAATGACCTATGGCCTTTTACCATTCGGACTGACGAAGACGAAGGTCGAGGAAAGCTATGAGGAAATGGTCAAGAGAAGGTCTTTGCCCCCATTGTTCTCTAATGTGGGCGTTCTTGAGGCTGGGAGATTGCACTTCGGTGAGATCGTCCCTAGCGATTGCTACTTGACCGTGCCTCTCGCTTTCCCACCTATGCTCATCATCGGATTGAGCAGTTACCAAGGGCGGTTCACGCTGAGCATCGGATTCTGCTCCTATGGGACCGATAAGAAGGACATCGATAGATTGTTCGATCATGATTGACTCCAAACTTCCAGTCATAGCCCTCCTTTCTATTTTCGCAATTGGAACATTATTCCATAAACCTCCTTGAATGGTCATCCCTATCGCAAACCCTTGAGGTAACGCCTTTGATCTTGAGACCCAGGGAATCTGCTCCCCATCGAGTATCCTAGGAAGATGTGGCCTTCTGTCTTGATCGCTCGGATAAATTATGAAAAGGATAGTGTCGAGATGACCCGGTCTGTCTTTTAAAAAAATAAAAAATAGAGGAAATGGGAAGGGCGCGAGGCCCTTCCGTTTGTTAGTGTTTAGTCCCTTCATACCGGAACTGGGGGCTGGCAGGTGGGGTCATAGACATAGACCGCCCATCCATCGCCCCAAGTGGTCGAGACACCATTGTAGGAGCCGTGCGCGCAGGCGTAGTTGTTCAGCTCACCACAGGAGGCACCCATACAGGTAATCCGCCGGTATGGTGAACTGGACAGAGAACACCCAGTGCTCACCGACATCCAGGACATCGTTCTCCTCGTTCTTCATCACTCGCCAGGTAGAACCGGTGTGCTGCATACGAACTTCTCGAAGAGTGGGTCATAGACGTAGACGTTCTCCAGGGCGACATCGCCATCATTCCACACATTGAAGGTGAAGGTGATGGTCTCGCCGACCTTGGCGCTCTCCGGACCGGTCTTCAGGATCTTGATCGATCGGTCCAGGATCTCGACGTTCCAAGTCGCCTCGTCCAGGTCGTAGCACTTGTTGCACACGGTCCAGGTACCGTTGACGTATGACGGTGTTGTAGATCACGGACCCAGCGTTGCACAGTGGCACGCAGTAATCGTAGGTCTTGACCACGGTGGCGCCCTTGGCCACGAAGACCGTCTCATCCACCTTCAGCAAGACATCCTGTACGTGGACGTTGAGGTCCACATTGCCGACGTTCTTGATGGTGATGGTGTAGGTGATCTTCTCGCCACCAACGGCGACCCTTGGTCCAGACTTCTCGACCTCGACATCGGGCTTCGCCACGAAGACGCAGCTCTGGGCATTACCCTCCAAGATGCAGTGCCCGTCGTCGAACGTGTCAGCAACCACGTAGACGGTGTTGCAGACCGTGTCGCTTGGGACAGCGATCCTGTCGGATTCGGTTCCATCGGTGTCGTAAGAGACGGTCTTAGACCATACCTTTTCAACCTCGATGCAGACCTTCTCCCACTCATTGCCCGTCAACGGGTCAGTGATGGTCACGTTCTTCAGGTCGACGTTACCGGTGTTCCTCACGGTGATGGTCCATACGATGTCGTCACCGTAGCAGACGTACTCTGGGCCGGTCTTGGTAACCTCGAAGCTGGGCAAGGCCACGAACACGCAATCCTGGTCGCTGTCGGAGACCTTGACGGTCTTGTAGTATCCCTCAGCGAACACAATGTTGCAGAGCATGTAGGTCTTGTCCCATGGGCTGTCCATGGTCACCTGATAATGGGCGGTGAAATACTTGGACTCGCCGATTTCGAGGAACTCCACGGTCCAGCTCTCCTTGGTCAGCGGGTCATCGATGACCACGCCGGTCAGGTTCACATTGCCAGTGTTCTTCACCTGGATGGTCCAGTTTACCCAGTGTCCCAACCGCGGTCATGGGGAAGTCCCAGCCTTTGTAGACCTCTATGCCGGGCTTGGCCACGAACACGGTGGTGTTGTCGGTGTCGTTCACGGTGGTGTCGGTGACATCATCGCCGGTCACGATCGCCACGTTCTTGAAGGAGTTGCCCTCGAACGGTTTTGGGATCGTGTAGCTGGCGTTGAACTGGACCACCGCTCCAACGGACATTTTGCCGATGTAGTGGTACCAGTCGGCACCGAGCAACGCGTCGGTGACGTTCACATTGAACAGCGGCAAGTTGCCGTTGTTGGTCACGGTGAAGTTGAACTCGATGACCTCACCGGGGAACGCTTCAGCCGGGCCCTTCTTTATGATTTCAATGCTCGGGGCTCCGATGAAGACGCAATGGACGTCCTCGTCATAGACCATGCAGTGCTTGTCGTCGAACGTGTCGCCAGTGGCGTTGACCAGGTTGCAGACGTTGAATTTTTTGTCTGATGTTCTGCGTGACCCAGTCCTCGGTCACTAACCAGTTGACCAAGAAGTAGGTTGACTCGCCGGAGGCGAGACTTACCTTCTGCTTGAAGTTGATCAACGGGTCGGATACTGTGACGTTCTCGATCTTGTAGTTACCCGTGTTCTTCACGGTTATGTTGTACTGGATGGTCTCTCCGATCTTGGCCATCTCAGGTCCGGTCTTCTCCACATCGATGCCAGGCTTCACGATGAAGGTGCAAACCTTGTTTGACTCGGCCTTCACCTCGCGCCCGAAGTTCGTCTTTTCGAACCAGGGGCAGCTCTCACCGCATCCGCACCAGTAGGCGGACGGGCCAGGGAACGCGGAGCCGCAAGCGTCGTTGCAGACCTCATCAGGCTGATAGTTCATCGGCACGTTCCACATGTATGTCAGTTCGGCGGAAGCGCCCATGGCCAAGTAATCGATTTTGAACTGACCCATAGGGGCCTTCTCATCGGTGATGACGATGTTGATCAGGTCCACATCACCGGTGTTGTTGACCCAGAGGGTGTAGGTTATGTCATGGCCCAGAGCGGATAGCTTCGGGGCGGACTTCACGATGGTGAAGGACGGGTGGATGATATCGATCGCATGGGAGTCGATGCACCAGACGTTCTTTCCATCATATTGGCCGTTTACCTCGACCACGTTCACGAAGTATGGTCCCTTGAAGTCCATCGGGATGGTGGCGGATGTGGTGATGTTCCAATATGCGCCAGGCATCAAGATGCCATCGTAGTAGAACCACTTCACATCGATGCCGTCGGCACCGATGTCATCGCTGACATTCACGTTGTTCAGAGGGACACCACCGGTGTTCTTGACGACGATGAAGTATGGTACGGTCTCACCGGCCATGGCGCGGCATGGTCCGTGCTTCTCTATGCTGATGCAGGGTTGGCCCGGCATGTGCAGCACATCGATGCACCACTCAGAGGTGTCCTTCACGGCGCAATGGCACCAGGAGCCCTCGACGAATACCTTGTTGCAGTATTTGTCACCCATGAAATTGGCTGGGATCTCCCAGGGCACACTGATGGACTTGTTCTCACCGACGGCCAGGTCGACCTGGATGTCCAGACCGATAAGGCTGTCGACCACCTTCACGTCCTCCAGAGGCACGTTGCCGATGTTCTTGACGTAGATGGTGTAGGTGAACTTGTCACCAGGGTATAGGGCTTGGGACGGACCGACCTTGTAGACGTCAACGGCGGGGTACCCAACGTTCACGCATGCAATGGCATAGTCCTCTAGTACGCAGTGCTTGTCATTGAACACATCGACGAAGACACTGGCGTTGTTCTCGATCTTCTTGTCGCCCTGCTCCACTATGTAGGAGTCAGTGAATGTCTTTGACATTCCAGGGCTCAACCCGAAGGTCTCATAGATGTGTAGCATCTCGTCAGACAAAACGATGCCCTTGAGATCATAGTTACCGGTGTTCGTTACAACAATCGTGTATCCGATTTCGTCACCAACACAGGCCCAGGTCATGTTCGCCACTTTGGTAATCTCGATCGAGGGGCGAATGACTGGTATGCAGCTGGAGGCTTTGTCGTCCAACACTATGTCTTTCTTTCCGTCCCCGTCAGGGATCGAATAGGACCACTTGACTTCGACGGTGTTGCAGATCTCGTTCAGCTTGCTGTCCGCTGGAATGGTGGTGCTGACGTGGATCATGACGCTCTGGCCCGCCATCACATCGACGTACATCGGGCTTTGAGCGAACATACTATCATACACGGCGACATTCTTCATGTCGACATCGCCGGTGTTGTTCACATAGATTGTCCAGTTGGCATAGTGCCCTGGAGCGGTCATGTCCATCATCGCCACCTTCTCAACGGTGAGGCGTGGGTAGCATACCGGCACGCTGTCGGAGTCCTGAACGAACAGGTCATCTTCCTCCAGCTCAGCGGTAACATTCACAACGTTCACGACGTACTTACCAGTGTAGGACAGGGGCACCTGGTATGTCTTGGTGTAAACCATCTGTCCTCCAACGGGTAGACTTATCGTGTCCTTGAAATCGATCAAGTAGTCTTCCACATAGACCGTGTCCAAATCGACATTGCCAGTGTTCTTGATGGTAATCGTCCAGGTGATGACCTCACCGGGCATGACGCATCCATCGCTCTCCTTGTCAACGGATATCTTGGGGACAGGTGGGATGTACTCGTCGCCACCGGTGAGGGTGACGCGGGCGTTGTCCTCGCGGCAGACCTTGGAATCACCCTCGGTCAGCTTGGCCACGTTGTCCATGTAAGCGACGTCACCAGGGGTGGCGTCGAAGTTCTGGATGGTGACGTTGAACTTCAACACACCAGGTCCGTTCATGTTCCACTTCGCCGGGGCGTCATTGGATACCAGCTTGTAATGGGCTGGAACGACGAGGTCGTCAACTATGGTGGCGGTCTCGTCCCAATAGGTGGTGCTTGGGGACGCGGGCAGCTGGAAGTCGGCCTTCGGGTTCGGGCCGGTCGGGCAACCCATGTTGTTCCCATGGTTTTCGATCGTTACCAATGCAGAGTTACGGTATAATGCGCCCTGCACTGGGGTGAATTGGATATCATAGTAGTACTTGTACTCCTCACCGGGCTGGAGGACCGGCTTGGCGCTGGTGTCGACATCGACCATTACATAGTTCTTGTAGGCTCCATTCACCTGCCTTCTTGGTCTGCACCCAGTCAACGATCTTCAGCTTAACGGTGTCGTGCTCTCCGATGTTCTTAACCCAGATGTATCCGCGCACACCGTACTTCTTTTCGTTCGATTCATCGCGAGTGATCGTAAGCGTATATTGGAATGATTGCAGTTTTTCCTTCGTCGATCTCGGCCTTGTCCTGGATCACCGACTTTTCGATGCCCCAGTTGTAACTGACGTTTTGCTCATAATAGCCAGTGGCGGTCCTTGCAGGCAGATAGTGATGTGCCCTGGCGATCGAAGCATTCTGTCGTTACGGAATTATTGTCCCCGCTCGGGTTGCTGTAGACAGCAGACGCCAAGAAGGGGGCCAATGCGACTCCAGAAACGCTGACCAACAATATCGCTACGATAGCATATGCTTTGATGGCAGCTTTCTTGTCCATTTCCTTTCCTCCCCGAGGTCGTGGTGACTAGGCTCACTTTTTACAACCATTAAAAAGCCATGCCAGACGACCTGCTCGAGAAGTGAATCATGCTCTCGATATATAATAATCTCCATTTAGATATTATTTAACAAGATAAAAAACAGAGGCCAGTATCGTTTTATAAACGTCTGGGCCCTAGTTTTATTATTTACACAAAATATAACCCAGCTATTTTATTTATTGATAATAATAACAATTACGAACCTTCGGAAAAAAATTGGGGGGAGGAGAAGACTATTCAAGAAAGCTGCCAAACACCTTGAACGTCCTTTCACTCGCCCGGAGACGAGTTAATAACCGTTTACCTCTTTATAAAACCTCCTTTTATCTAATTATCAAAAATGAAAATAAGAATTGGCCAGTGATACCAATTATTATTTCGTGTAACGATAAATGCCCTTAGGTACCTTCATGAGGAACTTGGCCCCCTCACCTGGCTCACCTATCTCGGTTATCGTGATCCGGGTCAGGTCTAGTATCTCCTTGCACAGGAAGAGCCCGAAGCCTGTGTTCCTGCCGGCGCCCCGCCGGAACAACTTCCCCCTCATGTCCTGAGAAATCCCAGCACCATCGTCCTCGTAGATGATGCTGAGCTCATCTCCCTTCTCTTCGCCACAGACCTTGATGTGCTTGACCCCTTCCCCGTGCCTCATGCTGTTGTCGATGAGGTTCATGAAGACCCGATCGAGCATTTTATCTGCGAAAACCTCGAAACCTTTCACATCGCTGACGAGCTCGATCCCTTTCAGCTCCAATCCGACACTGGAGTCCCTTACCACCTTTTCCAACGATTGCCAGCTAGGCCCCAGTGCCCCAAGCTGCTCATATTCCTTGGTGAACGATATGCTCTCCTGGACCCTCTTTATCGCGATCTCCATCCGGTCCAGGTTCTGCCCGAGGTCTGGGTTTCGGTTGGCCATTCGCGTCAATTCCAAGTATCCGGCTAGGACGCTGACCTGATTGAGGATGTCATGCCTGGTGATGCTGCTGAGCAGGGTGAGCTTTCGGTTGGCGGTGCGCAATGCCGCCTCAACCAGATTCTCAGTCGTCCCAGTCTCGACCGGGCCACCTTGCGCCTCCAACAGGCGCCTGCTCGTCTCGGATAGCTCTTCCTCCGCCCGGCGCCGCGAGAGCGTGCTCGCATAGATGTTCCCCAGCACCCTTGCCAATCTTTGGTCCTCATCGGACCAACGTCTCGTCCCCCGGACCATGCCGAGCATGAGGCATCCGGTGAACGCCCCTCCGACGGACATCGGTACCAACAACAGGGCGCTATAATGGGAGCTCTGATAATGCTCCTGGTCGCTCCAGGCCTCATTGGGAAGGTCCTGCACATCATCGATACCGATCATGTTGCCGGAGCGCATTCTCGCAAAGGACCAGGGCCATTGCCACTCCCTTATCTCGTCGGTGCGAGGGTCCTTTCCTTCCAGCATCGACACGCCGTAACGGTGCACCAGGGCCTCGCCGTCGAAATTGAATATTGTCAGTGCGTCCAATTCCATCGCATGGCCCACGGATACCAATGTGTCCACGATCCGATCGCCCAGTTCAGCGGTGGATGCGAGGAGCAGGGATGAGGTCACCTCGGAGACCAGTTCCTCCATGGCCAATCTCTTTCTTAGCTCAGTCTCGGTACGCATGTGGGTCGAGGTGTCATAGGACACCAATGCCAGTCGCTTTACCTCGTCCTCCGCTTCGATGACAGGATAGAGGGTGAATTCGAAATGTTTCAGGTAGCTCTCGCCCACGAAGGTGATGGCCTTCCTGGTCCTGGCCACCCGTTCCACCAGATGGGAGGCCCTCTCCAGAGAACCGGGGGAGATAACGTCCAAGGCGCTCCGTCCCACCATCTTCTCCGGGGGGCAGCTCATGAGGTCGGCCATGAACTGATTGGCGGCGATGATCCTACCGTCGCGGTCGAAGAGAAGGCTTGGGCTCTCGCCCACGTTCAACAAGGTCCAGGCGGTCCTCTCGCTCTCCCTGAGCACCCGCTGCGAGCTCTTACGCTCTACCGCCACCCTCACCTTGTGCATGAGCTCGAAGGTCATGTCCTTGACGTCCGGGCCTTTCTGGAGATAGAAATCCGCCCCTTCGTTGAGGGCCTCGATGACCACCTCCTCCCTGCCTCGCCCGGTGAACAGCACGAACGGGCATGTCGTTGCCGGCCGTGCGAAGACGTTTGAGGAAGGTTATACCATCGATCTCCGGCATCTGGTAGTCGGAGATTATGGCGTCGTAGCGATTGCTCTTCAGCGCCAGCTCCGCCTCCTTGACGCTAGGGAAGGTGTCCACATGTACCTGGTCGTTCGATTCCAGGACGTCCTTGATTAGCTCTAGGAGGAGCGTTTCGTCATCGACATAAAGAAGCTCGAGGGCCGGACCCTTCATCCGACGCAGGAACGGCGTGCTGGATAAATAATGATGTCCCCATTCCAACAGATTCTAATTGGATAGCGATCGCAGCGATTTCGTCCAGATCCTCCCTCCTGCATGAAGAAGGATTGAGGAGAAGGGGCGACATCAGCTCCATTTCTTGATCTTCGAGACGATCTCGTCCAGCTTGGCCTGGGATATGGTCTGGCCTCGGACCACTCCATTGATGATCTCCATGATGGTGCCCTTGGTGCCGATGTTCTCCTTTATCGGCATGACCACCCGGGTCTTCACCCCGACACGGGCGAAATCCTCGAAATCGACCGGGGCCTGGCAGACGATGACCGCGGGCATGTCGACGTTGCGCAGGATGAGGCGTGCCTTGTAGACGATATGGTTCTTTACATTGCCCAGGTGGATCAAGGCCACCTTGAACTGCTGGATACGATCGATCTCGATCTGGTCCAGACCGAATTGCGAACTGGTCACGGCATCCGGCGCGTCCGCTGGGACCCCCGATCCGGCATTGATGACTATGACCGAGGTCTCGATGCCCTGCTCCCTGAGTTCATAGGTGATCTCGCAGACCGGCTTGGTGATGTGACGCTTTCCTGGTCCCATCGCCACCGCCACCACCTGCCTCCCGCTCTCGGAAATGGTGGCACGCTGTGCCAAAGAACCTCCCACCCCCATGCCTCTCGCCTCCCGGCACTCGACGAAGCGGGTCTTCCGCCCGATGCTCTGTGGGCTCACTTAGACACCTCAGCGTCACCGCTCGTCTGATCGCAGGATGTGAACTCGGCAAGCTCGCCCTCGGTCATGGAGGTGACGATCTCCTTCGGGTCGCCGATGGCGACGATCTTCCCCCCTTTCATCATCACCACCCGGTCGCAGCAGTCCAGGACGAAGTCCATATCGTGCGATACGATCAGGAAGGTCTCCCCTATCTCCTTCCTAGCGATGAGGACCGATTTGGCGACCGAGTTCTTGGTTATGGGGTCCATGGTGCCGGTAGGCTCGTCCAATATGACCAATCTCGGCTCCTCGATGAGCACGCGGGCCAAGGCCACCCTTTGCTTCTCGCCCACGCTCAGATTGTCCGGCATGGCGTAAAGGATCCGCTCTATCTCCCTGGTTGTGAAACCGACCGATGCCAGGACCTGGATGGCCTTGATCTTGGCCAGCTCTGCCGGCAGCTTCATGCCGATGCAGATGGTCAGGTTCTGCAGCACGGTGTTGAACGGGTACAGCGAATACTCCTGGTGCAGTAATCCGATATAGGGTGTGGCCCGACCCCTGCCGAACTCGCCCATCTCGGACATGTTGATCCAGTCATCCCCGATGCGCACCATCACCGAACCGCCGGTGGCCGGGGTGATGCCTGCGATCATGCGGGAGACGGTGGTCTTTCCTGCTCCGCTGAGACCGACCAGTCCGAATATCTCTCTTTCCTTGACCTCGAAGGTGACATCGTCCACGGCCTTGACCACGCCGCGCACGATCGAATAGAAGTACTTCTTGGCGTTGTCGACCTTGACCACCGGGTTGCCCGACCTCGACGCCCATCATGTCCTCGGTCTTTTGGAAACAGACCTCGAACTCCTTTGTGACGTCCTGGGGGTCCCCTAGCTTGACCACCTCCCCGGACTCCAACCACATGGCCTTGTCCGACAGACGGTTGATGGCCTTGGGCCAGTGGGAGGAGACCACCATGGCCATGCCCTTGTTCTTCACCGATTCCACCAGGGCCCGATGCACCATGTCCGCGGTGCTGGGGTCCAGTGTGCCGGTCGGTTCGTCCGCGAGGAACATCAAGGGTTCCTTGGCCAACTGGCGGGCCAGGACGCAACGCTGCTTCTCGCCCCCGGAAAGGTCTCGGGCGATGTGCATGGTGCGGTGCTCCAGACCAACCGCCTTGAGCAAGGCCAGGGCCTTTTCCACCCTTTGCTTCTCGTTCATCGGCCCCAAGGCCTCGAAGATGTTCTCGATGACGCTCGATTCGCCGAAGAGGGCGAAGGTGCGCTGCAACATGATGGCGATGCGGTCGCGCATGGCCATGCTCAAAGGGTCCCTCTCGTTCAAACCCCAGAAATCGACCTCCTGTAGAGAGGTCTTGCCCCCGCACTTCTTGCAGGGCTCCCCCTTCTTGGGCATCTCCACCCGCTTGCATTTCTCGCAATAGTTGACACGATAGATGATCTTGCCCTTGTCTGGCTTGTACTCCTGGGTTCCGCGCAGGATGTGGATCAGGACGGATTTTCCAGCGCCGCTTCGGCCGATAAGTCCCAAGACTCTCCCGGTTTCAGCGTGGCGGTGATGTCCCTCAAGACCACCTCGCCGTTGAAGCTCTTGGAAACATTATCTATGATGAGAAAAAACTCTGACTCATCGGCCATATGAGGGGTTGAACGCAGACGCTATCTAGATATACTTTCCCCCGTTAAGATAGCTATTCCAGATGGTCAAGTATTGTTAAATGCGCCTTCACAATGTTTATATGGTTGGATTATATATCCATCCAATATATGGCAATGGCTTTCACATCGTTTTTTTCGGGTGGTCCCACACCGAAGTTCTCCATGTACCACATATGGAAGGCCTATCAGGTGATCGAGAAGCAAGGGCCGATCGGCAGAAAGGCCCTGGCAGAGGCCCTGCAGATCGGGGAAGGTTCCATCCGGACCATCCTCGAGAAGATGGCCAGGGAAGGGAGCATAGAGAACACCAGGATGGGAACGGTCATCACCGACAAGGGCCGCCGCAAGCTGGAGAACTCCGGCATAGAGGTGGCCCAGGTCGATCTCCAGAACCTTACCCTGGGCAAGCACAATTGTGCCGTGCTCATCAAGGCCATGGGCTTCAAGGTGAAGATGGGTTGCGAGCAGAGGGACGAGGCGGTCCGGGCGGGGGCGGTCGGGGCGACCACCCTGATCGTGAGGGACGATAAGATGGTCTTCCCCGGCGACGAGGACTTCCCGGAGCAGTCCCAGGTGGCGCCCTTGCGCAGCGTTTTCAAGATCGAGGAGGGGGATGTGATCATAGTCGGCTCGGCGTTCAGCTATGACGCCGCGGAGAAGGGCGCGGTCACCGCCGCCTTGGCCCTGGGCACGGCGTCGAGAAGATGCTGGACCGAAGGCACCACCCTGATCACCCAGGACACGGAGGCGGAGGACCTGAAGTGCCTCTGCCTGGCCATCCACGAGCTGCTGAACCGCTCGCCGGTCACGATGCGTAGCCGCAATCACAATGGGGTGCGCTGCGAGGAGGGCGAGGTGGTGGACACGAACTACACCGGCCCGATGCTGGAGGAGGTCCTTAAAAAAGGCCAGATCGTGCGGAGGATCGCCTCCACCGGACCGTTCCGGGGACTTCCCGTGGTGGTCGTGCCGATAATGAGGAAGAAGGAGCCAGTGGCGGCCATCGGGGCCATCGACATCAGCAGGGCGCCCATGTACGAGATGGCGTCCAAAGGGAAGAAGGACAAAGGTTGAGGTCAGGCGTTGACCTGGTCGGTCCGGCGCAAAGATAATTTAGGCGAAGCTTGAATGATAGGGCTCATGGCCGAAGAGGAGGTCGTCGTGAACCTCGACCCTGGTGCTTGCCGTTTCCCCACCAAGGTGCGGGGCGTGATGGTCGACGGAGTTTTGAGCTTCCATCTGGAGAGCAATTGCCCCTACGTCAAGAGATTGGAGAAGGAGCTAGGTCCCATCCCTATGATGGACATCATGACCATGCCATTCTGCGAGAACAAGGTGTACATCATCTCCGGCAAAGTGCTGAAGCATTCCGTGTGCCCGGTCCCGATGGCCATCCTGAAGTGCGGCGAGGTGGTGTCCGGCCTAGGCATCAAACGGGACATCAAGGCGGAGTTCCAGCGTTGAAATCGTCCGAAATGTAGCTGTCCACCTTTTTGGACCAGACCACGGCATGAGGTCCGGCCAGGTACATCGCGACCAGCACCGCCTCCCGGATCTCGTCCCTGGTCGCCCCCAGCTCCATGGCCTTCTGAACGTGGGTGTCCAAGCATTCCTCGCATTTGAGCACGCAGATGATGCCGATGGCGATCAGCTCCTTTTCCTTGAAGGAGATGATGCCCCTCCTTGAAGACCGTGTTCTTGTAACGGTACAGGGCGTTGATGACCTCTGGCTGCTCCTTCATGATAGTGTCCAGGACCATGGCGAAGGGAGCGGTCTCGGAGCGATATAATGATTCGCCCGTTTGGAATTGGCGGGCTTTCGGCAATCATGAAATAATGAGAATCGCTTATACCGGGCAGGGATCGGGATATGCTAGACATTGAGGATATTTTAGGCAAGGAAATGGTCAGCTCGGACGCCAAGGTGGTCGGATATGTGGAGGGTGTGGACCTGGACCGCGATAAGTGGAAGGTGCCATCCCTGCGGATCACCATCAACAAGGGCCTGGAGGCCCAGCTTAACAAGAAGAAGAGGGTCTTGGGCGCCTCCCATGCCCACATCAGGATAGAGGCCGTCCACCACATCTCCGATCTGGTGACCCTGAACCTTACCATGGACCAGATATCTCAGGCAGTCCTGGATGAGTCAGAGGTCCCGGTCAGCGTGGGCGATGTGATCGGGAAGAGGGTCATATGCCGGAAGGGCAGGGAGATCGGGGTGCTCACCGACTTCAAGGTCGACGCCCAGACCGAATGGTCCGTGCCTAGCTTCGACGTGAAGCTCGACAAGGCCACCCGCAAGGACCTGGACCTGAAGAAGAGCATGATGGTGTCCAAATCGGTGATACGTATGCGCACCGCTGACATCATGAACGTGGGGGACATGATCATGCTGAAGATAGACCTCGATAGCGTCAAGGACTATCTGCAGAACAAACCAGTGGCCCGGGTCTGACGGGTCGGACCACTTTCCATTCATGGAGAGCGAGGGAATCCATTATATCGGTTCTCGGGATTTAGGGGGCATGACCTCCCTTGATCAGGCCATAGGGATAATCGAAGGAATGCGCGGCACACTGCAGGTCTTCCCATTGGACGAGGAGACCCGGGAAGGCATCCTGAACGTGGAGAAGAACATCAAATCCCAGATGGGGATGGAGGTCAAGAACGAGGGGTTGGAGCAATGTCTGGCCCGTCGGTATGTTCTATGCATCCTCAAGAACAAGTCGTTCCGCCCACCACCGGAACCGACCGTGCAGCTCATAGCCGACGAGGGCATCGTGATAGGGACCGAGGTCCTGCCTGGCCAACACGAGAAGTACAAAGGACGGGACGATGTGCTCTGGCTCTGCGAGGATTTCGTCGTCTTCATGGACCGGCAACCCAAGCACAAGGAGTTCTTCCTCATGCCCCCGGTGAGCTTCCCTGAGCTGAAGGCCATCCATGGTGTGGACGCGATCGTGTCATGCTCCCCCTCGCCTCTTGGCGACATCATCATCAAGAACCGCTATGGCCTCGATGACGACCCGCAGAACGCCACCATCCTGGTGGGCTTCAACGCCTCGGACTGAAGGTTCGGCCATCTTTTTTCATTTATTTTCGACCTAGCGAAAGCCATGCTCTGCCGATCGATGGCGGGATCGCATAAGGAAGGTCGATGCAAAATAACAGTACAAAAGAAAAAATGGGATAAATGGAAAGGGTTTGTTAGAGGTCAGCCGCCACCGCCACCGGTGACGTATTGATGCCGCTCCGCCTTGAAGAGCTCCTCCTTGAGCTTCTCGATCTGCTCCAGGTCGAGCCCTTCCACGCGATCCTTGACGGAGGACACGCGATACTCGTCCGCCGAGGCCGGCTCCAGGTAGCTGGCGTCGTAGACGAGCTTGTTGTCAAGCTCGACCCACTCCACCTCGCCCTCGATATGAGAGCTGACCACCTTTCCGACGGTCCCGGTGTTCTTGTATCTGGCGTATTCTCCGTTTTGCATTCAGGATCACTTCGCGGGGATGATAACTGTCCTCTCACCGGCTGGCATGAACTCGCGCAGACCGCCACGACCGAACTCCTTGGTGATGTTCGCGAAGTCGAACGGTAGGTTCTTGTCCGCGAAGGCCACCTTGATCAGCGGGTTGCATGCGAACGCATCGCCGCGAGCGGCGTGCGGGGCGCAGGCGATACCAGCGTATCCAGATAGGTGACCCACGTTCATCGCGTAGTTCGGGTAGTTGGGTCCACGGAGCTCGTGCGGCAGACCCTCGTCGGACCTGTACGAGAGCGAGTTGGACGCTCCGCACATGTCCTGCAGGTCATAGCCGTAGAAGCCTAGGCGGCCCATGCGCTCACGGTGCTGCAGCATGGAAAGGTACCAGGCGTTGACACCGGCGTTGGCGTTGGCGGTGGCCATGGCGACACCGATACCGGTGGCGGCTGCGGCCACGGTCGCACGCTGGGAACCACCGAAGTGGGCCTCCATCGCGGCCGGGTACTTCTCGTACATCTCCAGGGCATAGGAGTTGATCTCCGTGCCCAGCTTCTCGACGAGCTCCATGGTCGGCTTGGTCTTGCAGAAGCCACCGTACTTGGTCTTCACCAGGTCAGCGGCCCAGTAGCAGTAGTCCTCGAGGATGTTGTCGGTGTAGGCCGCAGTGGCGTACTGCGTGAAGCCGACACCGCCGGACATGTAGCTGCCGAGGTAGATCTGGTCGAAGATCACGGCGCCCAAGGCCACGGTCTCAAGGGAGGCGCGGACTGGGTCGTCGGGGTACTTGCGCTGGGACTGCACCATGTCAGCCAGGAACCCGAATGGAATTCCACCGGGCTCGTTGGGGCCACGGGCGCGGCGAGCGGGCATCATGGTACCCATCTCTAGCACCGAGGCGTGCTTGGCGGCGAAGGCGAAGTCGGCGATGGCGGCCTCACCGGCAGCCAACTTGTAGCTGCTGATGAAGGACATCGAGATCTGCATCGCAGACCACCTGGACATCGTACCACCGTCGCAAACGCGTCCGACGATGGTCGGGCAGCGAATGGCCTGCCAGAGGCTCTTACCGATGGCCTCCTTCAGCTGCTTGGCCTGGTCCGCGGGGAACTCCTTGTTGATGTTGATGACGTAGGGCTTGTCGATCTCGTCGATGAGCTCGTCGTCACCGGAGAACACCTTGACGTAGCAGTCGGCGGTCAGGGCGGGGCTGCACTCAGCCATGTGCTCCTGCACGACGGCGCCACCAGGCATAGCGTGGTTGACGGTCTCCAGATAGTGGTTGATGGTCTCAGGCGTGACTTCCTTGCCGAGCCTCTTCTCAATGACTGCGTGGGCAGTGTCCAGACCGCTGACTACGGTCCTCCTGATGTCGTCCCAAGCCTGCTGCATAGCGGCGTTGTTGACGAAGTGGAGGTCGTCCGCCTCGACATATATGTCGGTGTGGCTCAGCTGGTAGGGCATGAGCACACGCTGTCCGAGCGGGACACCAATGTCCTGGTTCATCATGGGGATGCCGCGCTGCTTTGCGATCTTGTTGGCCTGCTCGACCCACTCGCGCTTCCTCTTGGACTGCTTCCATCCACCGAAGGTGTAGTAGTTGGTGTTGACCTCGGTAGGGGCCTCCTTGAACTTCTTCTTCATCGCTGCGAGGAACAGCTTGTCCTTCTCTTTTCCTGCCATCTTGATCACTCCTTTTGGGCGAAGGACTGGTATCCGCACAGCGTCCTCAGCCTGTGGATCCTCAGGTTCTGGGCCATGACCTCGGCGTCATCCCTCATGTCAACGCCATCGGCGCGGAACATGGTGGTGTGGGCCTTCAGCCACTTGTCGTCCATTGGCTTGCCGACGGAGATCGGCTTGTCCAAGGGAATGGCGACCTGGTCCTTCACATACTCGACCTCTCCCTTCTTGGCGTTCCACCTGTATCTCTGCCAGGCGTCGAACATCAGGCCGTTCTCGTCGAGGCGGCAAGCGTGCCCGTGCACGGTGGCGCCCCTGATTCCGGTCCTGGCCGGGTCGAAGGTCTCATTGTCGATGTACTCCTTGGCGACCTTTTCGAGGTCCCTCTCTCTCATCTCGATGATCTGCCTGCCGGACAAGGTACCGGTGTCGATACCCCTGATGCGCGACATGTACATGTTAGCGCGGATGTAGGGGATCGCGGGGGCCCAGTAGACGGAGTCAGTGAACTGTACGTACCTGATCCTGTCTCCTTTCTTGGCACCCTCGATTGGGACAACCATCTGCCTTACCGGGCAGTCGGGCTCATTGCCCTCGTCCAGTGGCGGGTGGATGGACTTGTAGTCCTCACCGGGCTTTCTGTGGCCCATGATGCGGACGACGTCATCCATCGCGACGTCACGGAGCTTTTCCAGCTTGTAGTTCGGGTCGTAGAACTTGCGCCTGTTCTTCGCAGGTAGCGAAGTTCCGGGGTAGAACTGTCTCTTGTATGCCATGTGATTCACCTGCATTTCTTGTAATCGGTGACTGTCGGCTTGAATTTCGAATACCGCCCCACCTCTAGGCTGAAACCGAAGGGGAGTAGCTCATTGCATATTGACTCGATCCTCGCCAACGCATCGTCGACGTTATCGATGTCATCGATCTCAACGAACACTCTGCCGACCAACAGTCTCAGCTCGACTTCCTGTCCCTTAACCTTGATGGTCCTCCTCTCTGGGTGCTCCGCGGGCATGCCCTTACCGGGACCCGCGTTGAGCGTTGCGGGGAGCGATTCGCCGCTGACCGTGATGTGACGAACATGGGGAACGTCGTCGTAGATCTGGTTCAGCAGCTTCTCAGTGGTCTCCGCCTTCAACAATCGGGCGGGGAATATGAGGACCTCAGGCAATGGGACTTGTTCTTGGGGGGGTTTCTTCGCCATTCTACACCTCAGAAGTCATCCTTTATCTTCTTGGCCTCCTTGCCAACGACCTTTATCGGGGTCTTGAACTCGGGGATGTCACCGAATACTTCCTTCATCAGGCTCGAGGTGTTCTCCGGAGAGAAGTACTGGGTACCAGCATCCAGAGCGCATCCAGCGGCGATGACCGGGATGACGAATCCCTTGGCGTGCTTGGTAACGACGTGGTTTCCGTGGAACAGTCCTGGGCCACCGCCACCATAGATGGAGTGGCTGAAGAAGGACATACCGACGGACGTACCCATGCACCGGCCGTAGTCACAGCCTGGCAGGGAGGTCTCGTGCTCCAGCAGGTCGTTGTAGTACAGGATGGTGGAGGGGATACCCTGGGAAGCACGGGCAGCACCGATGTTGACGCATATGGCGGCCAACATACCGGCGGCGGCGTAGGCGTTCCACAACGGGAAGTCGGTGGTGGACATCTCCACGAATCCGGACGGGTACTTCTTTCCCTTCTTGATCACTTTGTCTTCGAGGGCGCGGTCGACGATGCTCTCGACGACGGTACCGACGGTCCCGGTCTTTCCGTTCTTCTTGATTATGTCGCAAACGATGTTGTTCGCGTTCAGGCCCTGATAGGCCAGGCCCAGCAGCTGCTGGCGCTCGAACGGACCGATGGCGTCTCCCATCTCGAAGGCGGCGGCCTGCTCGAATATCGAGGACAGAGCGGCGGCGTTCATGGCGTTCTTGCCGGACAACATGACGATGTGGTTGGCCATGATGTTCCTTAGGGCGTAACCGGCGCCCTCGTTCAACTGCGGTATCTCCAGGATGCACTTCACGATGGCTCCCATGCATGTTAAGGGTCTGTGGGTACCTGCCCCAGATGGCTGCCTTGACCATGCTTGCCTCGAACATGTTCACGTCGAACTGGTCCAGGACGGCCTGGGTAAGTGCGGCGGCGGCATGCGGTGAAGCCAGTGGTATACTCGGCCCCAGCGTCCATGCGGGTGGTCGGGGTAACGACGATCATCTTCTTACCGTCGGCCATCACAGTGACCTCGGTGTCGTCGTCCTTGGTGGTCTTCAGAATCTCCTTGACTCTCTTTGCGATCTTCTCGGCGTTGGCCACAACGGCGAGGTCCATCTCTCTTCCCTTCAGCTGACCGCCGCCGACCTTTGCCTTCTTGAGGCCTGCCTCAAGTGCTCCTAGGTCGACCGCGTTGGTCCTCTTGGCAAGAGACACGGTCCGCTTAATGGCCGGGTTGTACAACGGGCTGATTGCCTCCAGAGGAACGCCCTTATCGATGAGCTTGCCCCTGTCGTCGTACAAGTCTATTTTGTCCTTGTATTTTGCCATTTTATACCTCCTTTTTCTAACTCAATTTCCATTGAAGACCAAAAACTCCTCAATGAAAATTGGCTCCCCTTGCGGACAGGGAATTACATTTTTTTCAATATAAACTTGTGCTTGGATGGTCCAACCATCCATCATAAACAATAGATAACTACAATGATGCATCCAGCATGTTATTCGTTTTTATCGACTTGAATAACATAGGATGCACTTAACCAGCGTTAAACGAGTATAGGGTTAACGGTCTTAAAACCAAATTTTCCCGCATCCCTAACGCGAGGACATTAACTCTGTCATTGTATTTAATACCTTTAAGGTGTCACTTCGTTTCAGGTCGAAGGAAGAGCTCATCAGCATCGCATCGAGCTCGTCGTAAAGGTCCTCGTCATCCTCCTGGACCATCTTGAGCAGGAGGTCGAAGGAACGACGGGGATAGTACACTTCCCTCACCCTCTCCAGGTACGACTCGGCGATGGCCGCTTCCAGGACCCCCCGGTGCACCGCCTCGGATAGGAAATGTCTGATATTGACCAGAGGCTCGGACAAGGGCTCGAACGTTTCGGGGTCGAAGACCAACGCCACCTCGTCGTCGCCTTCGATGTCCCCATCGCGATACATCTCGAATATCCTGCCCACCCCGATCATACCCAGGTCCTGCAGCTCAGCGGCCCGAAGCGCTCCCATGCTGCCCCCTCCGACCACCGTCACTCCACGTTTTAGAAGATCGATTATCTCCCTATGTCCGACGGCGCTCTCGTTCAAGAACACCCCATCGATGATGCCCACCATCCTGACGGAATCGGGGAGCTTGGGAAGGTCGCCCCTTCGCACCGGTGGTAGATATCGAGCCTTGAGCAGCCCTTTGGCCTCCTCTTGGGATAGGCTCATGCCCAGATAGACCACCGTGGTCATTGCCGGGCCGCCTCCATGAACCGGCGTCCCACCCGGTCCTGGTCCAATGCATATACCTCCAACCCCGGGACGATGACCCGGACCACGGGCACGCCTAGCTCTTTCCGCGTGAGGTCGTAGACGATGACCTTGCCCAACCCCACCTGGCGCAAGCGGTCGATTATCTCCATGATATCATCCTTTATGTCGTCGGTGGATAGGTCGGGCATGGCACCTAACGCCCTCCCCCCGGCCGATGGATGGAACCACATGCGGTTCATCTCCTTCATGCGTTCGTAGCCGAGCTGCCTGCTCGCCCCCGCCCGTGTGGTATCCTCCCGGGCCCCGTGGATCTGGGTCAGGCGGCTCTGCGCCACCTCCACCAGACCCTTGATCGCCGCCACCTCCGGCACCGGATGCGCCCCGATGCCCAGCGTAAGTAGGCCCGGGTCCTTGCTGGCCACATCGTCCGCGGCCACCCCTATCACGGGCAACCCTACATCGCTGGTGAGGTCCTTGAAGTGGAGCTCCACCCCCTTGGACTCGAACATATCCATGCATTTTCGTAGGACCGGCCCGCAATCGGATAGGTCCAAGTCCGATAGCACCGCCCGCCTCGCCTCGCATAGGGACCAGGCGTCCCGCTCCACCACCTCACAGATCCCATGCAGGACCGCCTCCTCCAGGTTGTTGCCAGAGGCAAGACCGTTGGTGTTCGTGCGGAAGAGCATGAGGTCCTGTTCGGAGAAGTAAGGGTGGAAGACGGCGCTGCACGGGACGAGGACGTCATGACCATTGGCGATGTCATAGCCTTTGACGAACGCCACAGGACGGCTGCTCAGGGCCGCAAGTACCTGCCTGGGCAGAATGAGCTCGTGTGGGTCCAAGGCACCCTTCGCTCGCATTATGAGCTTGCGTTCCACCACGTCGTCCCTCAGTTCGGCGCTGTAACGTTCGATGCCCTCCATGATGGCGGACACCCGGGCCTGCGTTTCGGTCAGGCCCTTCCCGTTATAGACGGAGATGGCGCCCGTACCAGCCTCGGGACGGATGCTGGAGAAAACCGGTATACCGATGCGGTCCAAACGGGTTATGTCGGCCACCCTGGTTATGCCCGCCTTCCTGGTCAGGGGTTCGACCCGCCTCAGCGTTCCCTCGGTCGTCGTGGACCTTTGTCCATCGCCATCATCGACCTTGGGTCGGCTGGTCAACCGCATGGAGGACGGGTAGGGCCTTTCCTTGACTAAAACCCTTGTTGCCTCATTGTTTCTTGGACAAAATATCCAGCTCTGCGTCGGAGTTGAGCAATATCTTCTCGATGTAGATGTCCACCTCGACGTTGTGGATCCCGGGGATCTTCAGGATCTTGTTCTGTATGAGCTCGTAGAGCGAGTCGACGCTCCGCGCGTAGATCTCGCACAGCAGATTGTGGTCCCCGAAGACCTTGTAAATGGAATGGACCTCCTCGAACTTGCCCAGTTCCTCGATGACCTGGTCGAGCGAAGTGCCAGATAGCTCGATGCCGAGCATGGCTCGCATCAAACCTAGCTTGATGGAGTTGGTGGTGAGGGTGTAGCTCGAGATGAAACCGTCCTGCTCCATCTTGGTGATGCGACGGGAAACGGTGGCCTTGGAGGTGCCGACTTTCTCGGCGATGACTGAAAGGCTCTCCCTGGAATTATCCCTCAACATGCGTAGTATCTTGAGGTCGATCTCGTCCGTCCTGCTCCCCCCATGAAATTTATTTTGCATCATATTGTGTTGAACGTTCCTTTAACTGATGCTTTTTTGCAATAATCTACAAGGTAAGTATATAGGGATTTGGTAAAAAAAGAATGGGATGAAGGGGTTTTCAGGCCTTCTGCCTGGACTTCGGTATGGCGCCCTGAGCCATCTTCTCGACCGCCGCCACCGTCTCCTCGAAGTGAGTCCACGGTATTCCCACCAGCATCTCCTCTGGCAGGATGTCGGAGGTCTTACGGCATCCGAAGCAGCCCAGGGAGATGTTGACCCGGTCGGTCATCAGCGGAATGACGGTGGAATCGACGCAGGAGGCCTGTACCGCCGCCATGTCCACATGGACCCGGCCCCCCTTCTGGAAGGTCTGGGCCGCCGGTATGATCCAGAACATCTGTTCCGGGATGCCGACCACGATCACGACGTCGGGCTTGACCGTCGCCTTGCTCAACGGAGAGACGACGGTGGCGATGGTGCTCCCTTCCGGGAGGGTGGTGCGCATCTCCATGGTCTTGGCCGCTGCCGCCGTGTCCTCATAGAGACCCATGTTGTGGTGGAACTCCCCTGCCTTGACCTTATCTGGCAAGGCCACCTCACCCAAGGCGGAGGCGCCCACCGGGCAGGCGTTCTTCTCCGCCGGTAAACATAGCTTCTCTCCCTTTCTGGCCTTCATGATCGACTGGCAGTGCCTGGTGGCGCTTTCCACGGCGGGATAGTCTGATGGAATGCTCTGCCCCTTCTTGATCAAAGTAACGGCCACTGGTTCGGTCCGAAGACCCAAAGCGTTGATGAGACGTTGAGATAGATCTGCGTAGTTGGTCATGAGTAAACACCCATTAATCCAAGGGACGGGCTCGCTCATTATTAATAAATGACGGATTTCCCTGCAGGCGGCCAGTGAGCTGGTCTATGATTAACTATAGTGATGTCCTCTCACTTGGCGATGACCACCCATCGGTCATAGAAGGGATCCCTCTCGTTCTCGAAGACCTCGACCTTTCGCCCGACGCACCAAGGGACGATGGCGCGAGCCTCCATCTCCGTCTCCACTGTGATCAGCGTCGTCCTGGACAATCGCAGGGTCTTCTCGATTATCTGCTTCCACAAGAACGAGTTGAACTCCGCGATCTTGCCCGCCATGAGCACCATGCCGAATGGCTCCGGTTCGACATAGAGCGTCGGCGCGCGTGGCGTCGATCTGCATGACCTCGTGGTAATAGAGTCGGCCCTTCTGCAGGCCGAGGGATATCAAGGCCAGGTCCATATCGTAGGCGACCGCGTTCATGCCCAGCTCGTGCAAGGCCAGCGACCCCAGTCCCGAGCCGCAACCCACGTCCAGACAGGTCTTGCCCTTATGCTTCCCGAAGCTTTCCTTCAATAGGTCCTTGACCTTGGCCAGGCGGTCCATGGACAGGTCGTCCCCGGCAGGGGTCACGTTGTGAGCGATGAGGACCGAGTAATACTCCCGGACCGCTCCGATGTAATCCCGCCGCCTGGTCTGGAAGACGCCAAGGTCCATGTCCTCTATCATGGCGATCAGGCCATCCGTCGGTTCCCTGTGGATCATATTGATGCCATACCATGTGTCCTGCTTCACGGCCATGGCCAAAGGTCTTTCCTCCTCATCCAGGAGCACCCTCCCCTCCGTGGCCCCCAAGGCCACCAGCTCGTCGGTGAAACGTTGGTCGATGAGGCGGTCGTAGGACGGTTCGATGAAGAACAGGTCGTCCAGGCCAAAGAGGTCGCTGGTCATCATGATGCTCCCCCGGTGAACTGACGGGACTCTAAAATAGATTTGCTATTGGCGTTCCATGGTCAGGCGAAATCCACCATCCTCTGCTCGTAATCATCGAGAAGGGCCTGGCGGTAGGCCTCGACCTCGCTGGTCGGGAACGATGTAATCCTCCCTGACCAGGCGCAACAGTTCGTTGGCCACCTTGGTCCGGGTGTCCAATCTCATCTTCATGACCCGGTCCATGATCCCCTCCAACCCTGGGATGCGGGCCACCTTGCCGTTCACAATGATGCAATCGGCCAGACTGTCGATGTCATTGCTATTGCTGCAGTTGACGCACTCTATGGTCTTCCTTACCATGACCACTCCGCCCTAGCGATCGGGAACGCCCTTGATGAAAAATAAGTCGGGAATTTAATATAATTCTTTTGGTGCGTGCCGCCCGTGCCATCAACATAAATAATCAGTCCCCGATGCCGTTTTCCATAAGGGGCGGACTCATGCGCATCGCCATCATTGGCACAGGTTATGTTGGACTGGTCACCGGGGCTTGCTTCGCCGATCTCGGCAACGATGTGGTATGCATCGACGTTATCGAGGATAAGGTGAGGGCCATCAATGAGGGAAAGGTCCCCATCTACGAGCCTGGACTGGAAGGACTTCTCAGGAAGCAACTGGCCGCGGGCCGCCTTCGCGCCACCACCGACATGGACGCCATGCTGGGCGCCGAGGTCTCCTTCCTCTGCGTGGGCACACCCTCACGTAAGGATGGCTCCCTGGACCTGAAGTATGTCCGCTCCGCCGCCCGCGCCGTGGGGGAGAGGTTGGCCCTGATGGACCGACGCCATACGGTGGTGGTCAAGAGCACCGTCATGCCAGGCACCACCCGGGATGCGGTCCTTCCCATCCTGGAGAGGACCTCTGGACGCCGATCGGGGACGGATTTCGGCGTGGCCATGAACCCTGAGTTCCTCAAGGAGGGCATGGCGGTCCATGATTTCATGCACCCGGACCGGATAGTGATCGGCGCCGAGGACGATGATGCGGCCAAGGTCCTATCCGAGCTGTACCTGGGCTTCGACTGCCCCAAGCTGCGTGTGGACACCGCAACGGCGGAAATGATCAAGGTGGCATCGAACGCCTTCCTCGCCACCAGGATCTCGTTCGTCAACGAGGTGGGGAACGTCTGCAAGTCCTTGGGCATCGACTTCCGCAAGGTGGCGGAAGGGATGGGCCTCGATCCCAGGGTGGGGAGGCACTTCCTTCGCGCCGGCTGTGGTTTCGGCGGCTCATGCTTCCCCAAGGACCTGAAAGGACTGATCGCCGTTTCCAAGAGGCAGAAGATAAGGCCGGTGTTGTTGGAGGCGGTCCAGAGGGTGAACCAGGTCCAACCTGACCGCATGCTCTCGCTCCTCGAGCGGCACATCGATCCCCGGGGCAGGAACATAGCCGTCCTAGGCCTGGCGTTCAAACCGGACACGGATGATGTGAGGGAGGCTTCCTCGCACCGAGTGGTGCTGCGATTGAAGAAGAAGGGAGCGAATGTCTTCGTCTACGACCCCAAGGCCATGGAGAATTTCCGACGGGAGCATCCCGATGTGACCTATTGTCGCACGGCCCGCGAGTGTGTGGATGCGTCCGATGCCGTGCTTCTGCTCACGGAATGGAAGGAGTTCGAGGACCCGTCCCTCTACGGCGACAAGCTGGTGGTGGATGGGAGGGGCGTCGTGCGAACCAAGAACTACGAAGGTATCTGTTGGTGATCAAAATGAAAGCCGTAATTCCCGCCGCCGGTTGGGGTCTGCGCTTCCTGCCGCTGACCAAGGAACAGCCCAAGGAGATGCTGCCCGTCGTGGACAAGCCCACCATCCAATATGTCGTGGAGGAGGCCTTGGACTCTGGCATAACCGACATCGTCATCATCACTGGCCGGCACAAGAGGGGCATCGAGGACCACTTCGACCGCTCCTATGAGCTCGAGTCCATCCTGGAAAGGGGGAACAAGACCGAATACCTTCGCCAGGTGCGGGAGATCTCCAGCATGGCGGACATCCATTTCATCAGGCAGAAGGAGCAGAGGGGGCTCGGCGACGCCGTTCGCATGGCGCGCCAACACATCGGGGACGAGCCGTTCGCCGTGATGCTGGGGGACACCATCTACAGGTCCAAGGTGCCAGTGGTGAAGCAGCTCATGAACGTGCATGAACGCACTGGTCGCTCCGTGATCGCCATCGAGCCTGTGCCCAGGGAGAAGGTCAAGGACTATGGGATCGTGAAGGGGCAGCAGATCGAGCCCGACCTGGTGCTCATCGACGACCTGGTGGAGAAACCGCACCCGGAACTTGCCCCGTCCAACCTTGCCATCGCCGGGACCTATGTCCTCACGCCCGCCATATTCGATTGCATCGATCACACCACCCCCGGACTGAACGGTGAGGTCCAGCTCACGGACGCCCTCCGACTTCTGCGGAAGAGGGAGGAGATCTACGGTTGGCGCTTCGAGGGCAAACGGTACGACATCGGGGACATGCTGGGTTGGCTCAAGACCCAATGCGAGCTCGCCCTGGCCAACCCCGCATACGCGGCGCCCTTGCGTGCCCATATGGAGCAATTGCTCAAGGAAGGGCGGTGAGGGCCACGTCGGACGGTCCGGAGGCGAAGTTGGACCTGGCCCGCCTGGTCCAGGACCGGAGGGTGATGGTGACGGGAGGGGCGGGATTCATCGGGTCCCATCTGGTGGAGGCCCTTTCGGAACGAAACAAGGTCTTCGTCTACGACGACCTGTCCACCGGCGCATTGCGCAACCTCGACGACCTCGACGCGGAGCTGGTGGTGGGAAGCCTCCTGGACCAGGACCTGCTCTACCGCACGGTCAAGGGCATGGACCTCATCTTCCATCTCGGCGCCCTGCCGTCGGTGCCCCGCAGCGTGGAGGACCCGGTGGGATCGAACCTCGCCAATCAGAACGGCACCCTGAACCTGCTGATGGCCGCCAAGGAGGCCCAGGTGGAGAGGGTGGTGTACGCTTCGTCCTCATCCGTCTATGGGGACGCCCCCGAGCAGCCCAAGCGAGAGGACATGCTCCCCGCGCCCATGTCGCCCTATGCGGTGGCGAAACTGGCCGGGGAATACTACTGTCAGGTGTTCCATCGCCTCTATGGACTGGGGGCGGTGCCGCTGCGTTTCTTCAACGTCTTCGGTCCGCGGCAGGACCCTAGTTCTCAATATGCCGCCGTGGTCCCCAAGTTCATCGCCCAGGCCCGACATGGCGAGAAGCTCACCATTTTCGGGGATGGGGAGCAGAGTCGGGACTTCACCTTTGTCCTGGACGTGGTGCAGGGATGCCTGCTCGCCGCCAAATGCCCGCGGGCGGATGGCGTGGTCATGAACGTGGCCCGGGGCGAGAGCATATCCGTGAATCGCTTGGCGGAGATCGTCCTCAAGGCCTTCGGAAAGGGGACGGAGGGCAACGTCGCCTATCTTCCCGCCCGACCGGGTGAGATCAAGGACTCCCTGGCCGACATCGGGCGGGCCAAGGATGTCCTCGGTTACCAACCCCGATTCACCGTGGAAGAAGGCCTCGCTCTGACCATGGAGCAAAGCTAGTGGTCGATCCTTAGAGGGCGCTCAGGCGCAGACCGATGCCCAACAGCAGAGGGATGTTCAAGAAGATGGTCCATCTCATGGTCTCGGTCTGGTCCATGTCCTACCCATGAAATGATGGGCGGACGGTCTGATATCGTTTTCCAGTTGTCCGACCTCAGCTC
This sequence comes from Methanomassiliicoccaceae archaeon, assembly GCA_963827905.1. Lineage (GTDB taxonomy): Archaea > Thermoplasmatota > Thermoplasmata > Methanomassiliicoccales > UBA472 > JACXTP01. The sequence continues at coordinate 45,914 of CAWHCB010000001.1, read as the reverse complement.
AGGACAATGATTATCTGTGACCTGACCATCTTGGTCCGCAAGGTCGATCGGGGGAGACGACCCGTCTCCCTCATCGCGGTGGTGCCATGAAGCTGGAACCTTTCAGATTGGAACGTTACTTCGCCCAGTACGAGTTCAAAGCCAGATACCTTTTGTGCAGTTCCGACTGCGAGACCATGAGCGTCGATGAACTTCTATCCCTGGAGCCAGAGGCGAGACATAGGCTCTGCCTCCCTGCGCTTGGGCTACACCGAACCGCCCGGTTCGCCCTCGCTCCGCCAGGCCATAGCCTCGATGTATGGGGCCATAGGCCCGGAGGAGGTCGTGGTCCATAGCGGGGCGGAGGAGGCGATATTCCTGTTCATGCACGCCGCGCTCCGACCTGGTGATGAGGTGGTGGTGCACTCCCCCTGCTACCAGTCGCTGGAGGAGGTGGCACGGGGCATCGGGTGCAAGGTATTGCGATGGAAGGCAAGACCAGGGGATTGGTCGCTGGACATCGGGGAGCTCGAGGGGCTCATCGGACCGCGCACCAAGGCGGTGGTGGTCAACACGCCTCACAACCCCACTGGTCACCTGATGCCTCGGTCCGATTTCAAAGGACTGTGCCAGATCGCCGATGAACGGGGAGCGGTGCTCCTCTCCGACGAGGTCTATAGAGGCTCGGAGCATGATGCGACGGACCGGCTCCCCGCGGCCTGCGACCTGTCCGAGAGCGCCGTGTCCTTGGGAGTGATGTCCAAGACCTATGGGCTGGCGGGACTGCGCATCGGCTGGGTGGCGACACGCAATCAGGCGGTCAAGGACGCCATGGAACGTCTGAAGGATTACACCACCATCTGCAACAGCGCCCCGAGCGAGCTGCTGGCGGAGGTGGCGTTGCATCACCGGGAACAGATCGAGGAAAGGAACCTGCGCATCATCAAAGGTAACCTCTCATTGCTGGACCGGTTCTTCGAGGCGCGGAGGGACCAGTTCGAATGGAGCAGGCCCAGGGCCGGACCGATCGCCTATCCGCGATGGACCATGGGCGACGTGGACGCGTTCTGTGAGGACCTGGTGGAGACGATCGGGGGTGCTCTTGCTTCCCTGGATCCGTTTACGAGGACCTCACCGGTCGTTTCCGCATCGGGTTCGGGAGGAGGAACATGCCCGAGGCGCTGGAGGCTTTGAACGGATATCTGGAGAGGCGAGGCAAACCTATTTCACCGCGCACGGGAATGAGAGGGCATGGACCCCGAGATCAGGGGCTGGCCGCTCTATCCGGGCGATTATGTCATCGGCGATCCCGCCTCACATGTGGCCATCCTGATCGTCGGCAGGGGGGCGGTGGACCTTCCACCTAGACCTGTTTTGCATCAAGGGGATAATGAAGACCGAGAACGTCGGCCTGGAGAAGGTGGTGCTCAACATCATCTCCAACCCGATGGTGCGCTTCCTCATCGTCTGCGGCAAGGAGGAGTTCGGACATTTCCCCGCGGACGCGCTGCTCAAGCTGGCCCGCAATGGCACTGACGGCGAGAGGAGGATCGTCGGAGCGCAGAGCGCCATCCCTTTCCTTTGCTCCTTGCCGAGCGAGGCGGTGGACCGGTTCCGGGCCCAGGTGGAGGTGGTGGACCTGGTGCGACCTAAGGACGCCATCGAGATCGTGGCCATGGACCCCATCTATCAGTTCGAGGCGGAACGCCGGGACGAGCTGATCGAGGTGGCGACGGCCCTGAACCGCAGGGGGGCGGAACGCTTCCCTTCCGAACCGCTTGTCATCAGTGTCCCCGGGCTGATGGGCGGCTCGGACCGTCTGGGTCACGACCTGCACAAGACCGCGGATGTGATCATAGAGAACATGCTGTGCATGCCATCGGAACGATTGAAGACCGAGGCGGAGATGGCGGTCGTCTCGGATGAGATGGGCACGGCGATGGACCCGGTGAGCGGCATCATATTCCAAGTTTCCAACATCGAGCTGGCAAGAAGGATGCGCAGCTATTTCATGGGGGAATGAGCGTGTTCAGGTTCCAATGCAGACAAGAGACGGTACGGATAGGGGATGTGAACTTCGGGGGCCAGCCAGGCAAGAGAAGGACGGCTTTGCTCGGGTCCTTGTTCTATCCGCGGCACACCATGGTCCTGGACCGGGTGACGGGGAAGGTGGACCATGCAAAGCTGGAAAAGGCCCTGGCGCAACTGTCCGTCGCGGCCATGGAGACGGAATGCCCCTTCGGACTGATGCTCTTCGCCGAGACGGGCGAGGCCATGGCATCGTACCTGGAGCTCATGGCGGACCGCAGCCATGCCCCGTTGTTCCTCGACTCGCCCTCTCGGGAGGTGCGGTTGGCCGGCGCAAGGAGGGCCGCGGAGATGGGCATCGCGGACCGGGTGGTGTACAACACCCTTAATGCCGGGGTCACGAAAGAGGAGCTTGAGGGCATGGCCGAGGCAGGAGTGCGCAACGCCGTGCTCCTGGCCTTCAACCCTGCCGACCTGGGCACCAAGGGGAAGATCTACCTGTTGGAGAACGGTGGCGGCATATTGTCCCAAGGACTGATCGACATGGCGAGGGCGGCCGGTGTGAAGAACCTGCTGCTGGACATGGCCGTGCTGGCCTCGGAGCAGTCGGCCGGGAACGCCCTTCGCGCCCTGACCGTCTCGAAATCCAAATGGGGGCTGCCCTGCGGTTGCGCCCTGCACAACGCGGTGGAATCCTGGCCCATGGTACAGAGGGTCAAGGCCCAGGAACCGGGCATCTATCGCCATGTGGACACGGCATCAACGGTCATCCCTATCATGGCAGGCGCTGACTTCGTGATGTTCGGGCCGATCGAGTCCGCCAGAAGGAACATGCATGCCGCCGCCTTCGCGGACGACCTCCTGCGCCAGTCCACCGAGGAGCTCAGGTACGACCGCGAGGCCCCTGGAAAACATTAGTATGGGGTTCAGACCCACGGGTTCCGGCTGTAGCCGTAGCGCTGGCAGAGCTTGTTGATCTGGTCCAGGTATGCCTTGGCCTCTTCCTGGTCCCCCATGGCGGCATGCGCCTCGGCCAGGTTCTGCAACACCCCGGTGTAGTAGATGCTTTGGTCGCCATAGTAGCGTTCGACGGCGGCCAGCTGCTTCTCGTACTCCCGGACGGCCCGGTCCGGGCGGCCCAGTAGCCGGTGCATGTGACCCATCTGGTTGAGCACCGCGGCCAACATGGGGTCGTCCTCCCCGTCCGGTTGGAGGTGCTCCTCCACGATGGAGTAGTACTTCAGCGCCTTGGCGTACTCCTTTCGGTTCGAATAGGCCAGAGCCAGCATCCTCATCCGCCGCATCTGGTCCTTGCCCCCCTCCTCGTCACGCTTTTCATCCAGCGCGATGGAGGCCGACAAGACCTCCTCGGCCTTCTTGCTCTCCCCTCTGGTCAGGTACACCGAGGCAAGGTTGCCCATGGACATGGAGACCTCGGCGCTCTCCTCGCCGTATAGCGTCTTGGCCACCGCTATCTCCCGCTTGTAGATGTCCTCCGCCTCCTTCTCCTCGTCGTTCATGAGGTATATCTCGGCGGTCGATTCGAGCAGGTACATGAACTCCGGGGTGTAGACCCGCCTGGCCCTCTCCGCTGCCGCCACTGCCTCCAGGTAGAAGGCCTTGGCCAGCTCGGGGTTGTACTCGTTCTCGTAGAAGTGGGCCACATGGATCATCACCTCGATGTGCTCCGGGGAACCCTCGCCGAACGTGCGCATGCTCAGGTCCACCGCGGCGGCGCACATCCGCACCATGTGCTCCCGGTCCTGCTGCGGGTCATAATAACGTCCAGTGCTGCGATTGGTGGACTCGGCCACGTCCCCCTTGAGGATGGAGACCATGTGGTTCAAGGCGTCCCGGCGGAAGTTGGAGGCCTTGCTCTGGTTCCCCTCCTTGTCCAGTACGTCGGCGAACAATATCAGGTGCAATGGATAGTAGGGCAGGTCCATGCCAATGTACTGGCGATCGACCTCGAGCGCCTGCTTGGCCGCTAACTTCGCCTCCTGCAGCTCGCCCAGCTCCAGCAGGTCGCGGGCCAAAAGTTCCAAGGAGACGGAATGGAGGACCTCGGAGCCTTCCATGTTGGAATAGATGGTCACCAGCCTCTCCATGGCCCGGGCGGCCCCGGCCAGGTCGCCCTCTGCCTTCAGCTGGGAATAGCTGTTGTTGAGCTCCCAGATCTGGTGATCATAGGCGCCTCCCTCATCGTTCCAGTTCATCGGTTCTCCTTAGCGGACCCAATAACCCGCCTGGTAGTTAATTGGTCCCAATGCTTCATCGCTCTTCCAACGCCATCGCCACAAAATAGCTCTCTGGCATCCCGAATAGGTTGGGATTGATCTCTCCGATGTTCTTCCCCTCGGACCACAGGGCCACATAGGCTTCGATGGCCGTGCCGTTGAATACGTCTGAGTCCTCGATCCGGTACTTGACGAACTGCAACAGGCCAGCCTCGGTCTGCAGATTGTAATCGTCCCCCATCTTGGTGATGCTGAAGACCTTCATGGTCTTGTTCTCCACCGGATCGAAGTTGCCGTTAAGCAGGTCGATCGTCAGCATGCCCTCGCCGTCCTTGAACTCCAAGGACACCTCGTACTCGGCCGTCTCCGTGCCGTTCCACTCACCTGATGAGCTGACATACATCTTGCCGGTCGCCGTGATGTCTGGGCCCGCGGAATAGGTGAGGGCCGATATCACGAACGCCACGACCACAATGGCCACGATGATGATGACCACCACCAACCCCCATCGTCCCTTCAATCTGGATATCGTGGATTCGCTCTCCGGATTCATATGTCCTCGTTAGGCAATTGCCATCGCTCCGATATAATCGTGACTGTCTGGTCCCCTAGCCTCTAACGGATCTCGATCATCGCCCCGGAGCCGATGTTGTCCACATGAACGAAGCGGTCCGATAGCTGCTTGGTGGCATTGAAACCGGTGCAATGCATGGGGGCCACCCTCTCCAACCCCAGGTTCTTCAGGTTCTCCATGGTGCGGAGGATACGGTCGTTGCCACTGGGATACCCCTCCCAGATGGAGCCCTCCTAACAGCATGTATGGGGCGCGATTGGTCTGTTTTCGAGCCAGATGCACGATGTTACATGGTCCAGGATGACCACATCCAGTGACCACCAGGAGACCTCTCTTTGTGTTTACGAACAGGGCCTGCTCATCCTGCATGGTGTCGGGGCTGATGTGTCCATCGACCTCTTTGATGAACTTGGTCTCCACCTCGAAGGCAAAGTTGCGGGGCACCTCCCCGCTCACCTTGACCCCTGGTATCAGCTCGGTGCTCGTGGATATGTGGTGCACCTCCGCTCCGGCCAAAGACCTCCATTACAACGGGAGGGGCGGTCAGCTCCCGGCGGGATCCGTCAGGCCGTGTCGCATACCTCCTCCCTTTGAAGGTGAGGGGGTGGGTGTAAACAGGTACCCCTGCCTTTATCAGCCCAGGGAGCCCGCCCACGTGATCGTAATGACCATGGGATATGTAGACGAGATCTATGTCATCATGGTCCAGCCCGAGCAGGCCCAGATTGTGGTCCAAGACCAGCTGCGACGCCCCGGTGTCGAATAACACCTTCCTCCCCTCATCGGTCTCGATGAGCAACGATAGGCCGTGCTCGGCGAGGAAATGATTGGAGGGGGTGTCATCGAGCCTGACCCATTTCGATGAATCGAAGGAATTGCTGATGTGGTTGTCCACCACACAGAATATCCTCATACCCCTAGCCCCGGTTCACGACCTTGAGCTGGCTGAAATTGTAGCACTTCACCGGGCAGGCGGACTCGCAGTTCTTGCAGGCAGTGCCCAGGCAGAGCTCCGTCTCCACCTGTATCCTGTAATCGCCCTTACCTTGTTCCTGCACCTTCAGGGCGCGTTCCGGGCACCGCTTCTCGCAGGACTTGCATCCAGTGCATCCTTCGAAGTTCCCGATGAGGTACACGCCGACCTGGTCCAGCACCTTGAGGCCCCGGTCCCCCAGGATCGGAATGTCGGACGAGACGATCCTGATGGTCTCCTTGGGTCGTTTGATGGGCGGCAAGGGGCGGTAACCTCCGTCCTTGAGGTACTTGTTGAACATCTCCATGGGCATGCCCTCGTCCCAGTAGGCGATCTCGTTGACGTATATGTCCTCGAAGGCCTTCGAGGTGGCGAACATGATGTGCTTGGAGCTGATGGCGTTGGCCACGTCCTGCATCTGGTCCAGTCCGTTGTCGTCGACCAAGATGTCGTAGGCCATCATCAGCGAGGTGTTGCCCGCCTGCACCGTCTTGTCGATCCTCCGCGGCACCAGACCGACGGTCTGCGCCTTGAGGGGGTCGACATAGGTGCCGGACGCTCCCGCCAAGTACATGGTCTTGACATCATCGTCGTCGATGCCGACCTCCTCGATCAAGGTGCGGTGACCGGCTCGGATGGCGCCCATGGCCTTGCCGGCCTCGTGCAGGTCCGACTCGGTGAAGGATATGCCGTTCATGAGGTGCATCTTCTTGTCCGCGGTCGCCACGTCGGGCAACTGGATGATGCCGCTCTCCAAGCCCATGGCCACGCAGGCCACGCAACCGGTGCCGGTGATGCCCCGGGCGGGGACGCTCTCCAGGAGGTCGCCCTTGCCGGTCCTGGGGTCGATGAGGGCGGTCTTGATCGGCTTCAACTTCGAATCGAGGACATAGTTGTACCACTTGCCATCCGGTCCGATGGACACGTCGGATATGGCCTCGGGGGCGGCGAGCATCCCGAACTCGATGGACTGCCCCTCCATGGCCGGTCCCGCGGCGGCGGAGCCGGTGTAGAGCTCGCCCTTGTAGAGCAGGCCCATCTCCGCGTTCGTGCCGTAGTCGGTGACCATGCAGGTCTCCTTCTTGTCCATCATTCCGGTCTTCATGATCATGGCCAGGGCGTCCGCGCCTATCTCATGGCGGATGGACGGCGGGATGCGCACCTCGGCGTCCTTGCGGACATTGCAGAAGCCGAGTTCGTCGGCCTTAAGACTGTGGGCCTTGCGCTCCGGCACCTTGACGTTCAACCTCTTCAAGAGGGACTGGCCGGCGAAGGCCAGGTCACGGATCTCGATGTTCTCGAACATGCTCAGCTGGGCGGGGTTGCCGCAGCAGCTGACCCGGACGATCTCATTGGCGGGTGCGCCGTGCAGGGCGATCAGCTTGTCCACCGTCTCCATTATGATGCGATGGCCGACCTCGTTGCCGTTCTCCAGCCAGAAGTGGAGATGGTCCATGATGTTGGCGCCTGGTAAGGGGTGCCTCATGGTGATGGAGGTCGATATGATCTTTCCATGATTGGACAGGTCCACCAGGTGGGACCGGTATCCGCTGGTTCCGAGGTCAAGGGCGACACCGTAAGCCATGCTGTATCACTCTGGAGGGTAACTGTCGCATGCGTATAAAAAATCGAGCCCAGATTGCATTGCTGGATGTGTGAAATTGGCATGAAATGTATCGAATGGTGAAACGATCTGATGGGTGGGCAAGAACCTCAGAGGTCCGATTGGACCGCCATCACATATCATGCTCGATTGAATTTATGTAGAATGGGTATGATTCGATTGCTCATGACCCCCCGCGAAAGGTTCGATTCCGCCTTGGATATGCGACCGGTCGATCGGCCCCCATTGTTCTATCAGCATCTCGGGGCGGCGAAATCGATCCTGCAGCACACAGGGCTGACCATGCGGGAAGGGTTCCACGACCCAGAGACCTTTGCGAAGCTGGCGACCGCGGCCCACGACCTCTACGGCTTCGATAATGTCATGGCCGGGTGGGGTGACCTGCTCATCGAGGCTCAGGCGCACGGCATGCAATGGAAGTTCCCTGAGAAGGATTTCTATCCCCGCCCCGCCCAATATCTTGACCTGGGGAAGGTGGATGGCGTCGTGCCAGTGGACCCGATGAAGGACAGGTACTGGTCCGTGCCGCTGAAGGCCGCCTCCCTGATGCAGCAGAGGATCGGGGACGAGGTCAAGGTGATGGGATGCCTGGACTCGCCTCTGCTGATAGCATCCGAACTGATCGGGATGGAACAGGCCTTGATGGCGGAATACAACTCCCCGGACCTGGTGCTAGGGCTGGTGCGGAAGATCTTGGAGTCGTGCAAGGCATACGGTGAGGAGGCCAGCCGCATCGGGTTGGACACCATCTTCATGGACAACTCCTCGGCGGGCGGGGAGCTGAACTCGCCCGAGTTCTGCGAGAGGTTCGACCATTCCAACCTGCGCGAGCTGATGGCCTCATTCAGGGCCAAAGGGCTTCATCTGGTGTTGCACAACGACTCAATCCAACCTTATCTGGACATGCAGTTGGCGCTAAAACCCAAAGGTCTGCACTTCCACCTGAAATCGGTCGACATGGTGAAGACCTTCGACATGTTGAGAGGAAAGACCTGCGTCTTCGCCGGCATCGATCACCAGGTTTTGCTGTTCCAGAAAACGCCAGCGGAGATCGATGCTGAGGTGAAAAAGGTCATGAGCTGTTGGGGGGGACTCCCCCGGGTTGGCGATCAGTGGGGGCTGTGAGCTTGCCTATAAGACCCCGGTCGAGAACATCAAGGCCTTGAAGGAAGCGACGGAAAGGTACGGTCGTAATAGGTTGAGAGCTTCGCGATCGACGGAAATGGCCGTGTTTACCCCTAGGAGAGCAGTGTTGACTAGGAAGCACCCCTCGACCGCGAAGCGTATGTTATTGGAAGGTTAGGGCAGGAGCCTTCCCGCATGACCCCTGCCCCGGGGACTTTCCCCCATGGGCCTTCTCCATCTTTTATTTACAGGTAATAATTTCCCTTTTGGGTTTAAATATTTTATCATTATTCAGGATTTATTTATCACAATAAGGATAAAATATCATCCAGAATGGTTGGATTGTGACCGCACATGATCATACTCAACCAACGATCCGGACCATTGCTAATTCTTCAGGAAAAAGCTCAGCTCTAAGCCGCAAAAGAAAGAAAAATGAATGGATGGGGGTTGACCCCCGTTTTACTGTTTAACCCTTTACGCCCTTCACCATGCCGTGGATGTTGGCCAACGGCACGCGAGCGGCGAGTCCGCAACCAGGGGCGACGAGGTTGAAGCCGGCCCTGGCAACGCGCTGGGCCTCCTTCATGCAATCCTCGGGGGTTCCCTGCAGGAGCGGTTTGACCACGCCGATGTTACCGACCAGGGCGGCGCGGCCGGCGACGAGCTCAACGGCCTTCTCGGGCTGCACCTTCTCCTCGATGCTCAGACCAGTGGCGCCAGTGGCGATCATGTGGTCGAGCAGGATGGTGGTGTCGCCGCAGATGTGCAGGACGGTCTTGGCCTTGCCAGCGTCGGCGAAGGAATCCTTGATGTAGGGCTTGGCGAACTCATCGAACATCTCACCGGACAGCATGTCGGTGGAGGCGGACGGGTCGCTCATGACGATGACATCGGCGCCAGCGTCAGCGAGGGCCTTGATGTAGGCGCGCTCGAGCTTGGCCGAGGCGGTGATGAACTTGCGGACCGGGTCCGGGTCGGTGATCATCCACAGCAGGAGGTTCTCGGTCCCGACCAGGTGACCGGCGATGGTCAGAGGTCCGGTGGTTCCGACGACGATCGGGAACTCCTTTCCGACCCTCTCCTTGCAGATCTTGACGGCATCGACGACGGTCTTGGCCCTTCCCTTGATTACGTCCTTCGGGACCTCGATCGAATCCTCGGCCTCGAAGGCGTGCTTCTTGATCATCGGGGTGCGGTCCTGCTTTCCCAGGTCCACGACGCAGCCCATGATCTCAGCCTCGACGGTAAGGCAGTAGGGCAGCCTCACGCACTCAAGGCCCAAGGCCTTCGGGATGGCGCAGGATAGATCGGCCATCTTGTGGGCGTCGGTGTGAGCCTCGGGCCAGTAAACCTTGGCGACGTCCATGACGTCGACGGTGACGGCCTGGGTGAAGCACACCACGGGGGGCCTGTCCAATTTCTTCATCTCAAGAGCGCTCATGACGCGCTCCCTTGGAGTCATGTGGGTTGACATCTATTACTCCTCCAGTTTCATTTTTTTAACCGTAAACGGTTTGATGAGCGGTGCATCCGTTTAGTGTTACTTAAATGATTCCTTCGATGGACTATATATATTCATATGATTGCCAGTTGATTTATCAATCGTTGGGTTGGGAACATCTTTCCATGATGTTCCATAGCGTCACTTCCCACCTTCACAATAGCAAGGCCGGAGGAATGAGCAGGGCCAGGAAGATCAGCACCACGAACATGAACCTCTGCATCCTGGGGAACGGACCATCGTCCCGGAAGACCCAACACAGCAAGGCCAGTATCGAGACCACGGCCAATTGGAGGCCGAAAAGGACCATGGTGGATTCCAACATCGTTCCGATCCCATCGATGGTTATGTCCGCAGCGAGCGCCATGGCGGCCACTCCCTCAAGGGCAAGGACCGCGGTCACAATGAGCATGAGCATGTCCAACAGCATGCGGTTGAAGTTGCCCTTGAACCAGCGGAAGCCCCTCAGAAGCCAAGCCCCCAGGACTATGGAACCGAGCAAGGCGACCTGGACCCCGATCAGCATGGTCATGGTCTCAGACAACACGCCCAAGGTTTCCAATTGCGTCTCACCGGCGAACCCGATCAGGACCACCCCCTCCGCTGCTAAGAGCACGCCCGCCAAGGTGCCGAGCATCTGCGGTACGAAGATGAACTGTAAATGGCACCCTCCGGCTCCACCAAGCGGCCAAGGCGAGCACCGCGAAGAAGAACATCAGGCCGCACCAGCCTGCCATCCAGATCTTCTTGCCTGTGAAGAAGTCACCGATGGTAAAATCGTTAGCTATGGTGGCCAATGCTATGAAGGCAAAGGCCAATGTCAGCATGGAAAGGGTCAGTGCGATGGTGCCGAAGCGCTTGAACTTGTCCCCGTAGTACTTGGTACCGTGTACCGTCCAGACCACGAGCGGTATCAAGCCCAGCGCGAATATCACCGCTCCAGCCGTGAGGACGTATACGGCTGAGATGCCACCGAAATCGGTGATGAACATGTCCGCCTGGCATCCGATGAGGACCGCGCCCCAGGCAACGACCACGCCGGCGGAGGCCACGCCAGCGAACCAGACCAAGAAATTGGTGTCGATCTGCTTGCGCTTTAACCATAGCATCAGGCACAGTAAGCCAAGGCCAAACAGTTGCGCGGACATCAGAGCCGTCGCCACCTTGCCGAAGACCCTTCCATCCTCGAAACTGATCATCGCGGCGTTGGTGGTGAAGAACAGCCCTTCCGCCGTGACAATGGCCGCGACCAATAGGCCGATCAGGTCCAACACGGTCATCATGCGACCTTTCTTGGGAATGAAATCGGCCCATTCCAGGAGCCAAAAGAACATGATGAGGAAACCGAGGATCGCGATCTGAGCCCCGATGAGCAGGACCGTGCTCGCCATGATGGTGCCGACGCCTTCGATGGTGACCGGTCGGCCTGCCGATGCAAGCACCGCCCCTTCCGCGAAGATGATGAAACCGATGAGGACCCCTACGATGTGCCTCAATTTCACCTTCATTCCCTTGCCCCCCACCTGAAGGCCGCCTTGAACGAATCAATGGCGACGTTCCTAAAGGGTATTTTCATTAATTAATCTTTCACCCATAATAATCATTTTATCATCATTGATAACGAAATAGTGTGTTTATATTATGAAAATAGATAAATATATTATCCAGCATGAAAAACATAGGAATTATGTTATTGAAAAAGATAAAAGATAGAAGGTGTGGCCAAAGGCCACGTTATTTTTCGCCTCACTTCTTGGCAGGTACGGCCTTGGCTTCCCTGGAACCAGCGATCCCGGTCGCGATCCAGATGCCACCGATGATGATGGCGAAAGCTCCGGCGATCCAAAGAATGGCTAACAGGCCCGACCCAGGGTAGATGAAGAGCAACATGCCGAAGATCAAGGACAGTATACCGCCCAGGATCATCATGCCACGGCTGGCGCTACCAATGTCCTCGGACGCATCCTTGGGCATGGAGATCGCGAAGATGATCTCGAACAGCCCGAGCACGATCGCGAAGGCGGCGAACAAGTAGAGCAACGTCAATGGCGGTCGTCTCTGGCCAGAAGAATGCCATCATCGCGATGGTGAAGAGCAATATTCCTTCAATGACCATCATCCACTTGTTCCTGACCATTGGCGAGCCCGAAAGGGCGAATGCGATCATCGCAATGCCCGCGAACAAACACATCATCCCGAAGATGATGATGACCGTCAACAGTGAAAGCTCCGGTGAGACGAATGCTAGAAAACCCCATACGATCAGGATAAATCCGATGATCAAGCTTCGCCCACCAGTCCTTGACCAGGTCTCCGGTCATTACATCCTTCTGCACCGATGCATAGTCCATTTTTTCTGGCTGAGATGGATCTGTTATCGAATCCCCCCTTAATATTGAACTTATATCGATTGCGCATACATAAATAGATTGTGTTGAATAAATAAATCTGAATGGATAGATATAGAATATGATAAATAAAAAATAAAAAAAGATTGGGGTTGAAGGGGTTTTTACTTCAGGAGATCCATCGCGACCTTCACGGCCTCGTTGGCGTCGTAACCGAAGCCATCTGCGCCGATCTGGGTTGCGAAGTCCTTGGAGACGGCGCCGCCACCGACCATGGTCTTGACGGCTCCCTTCTTTCCGGCCTCCTTCAACATCCTCTCGATCTCCTTCATGCCCGCCAAGGTGGGGGTCATGAGGGTGGAGGTGGCGATGATGTTGGCGTGCTCGGCCATTGCCTTGTCGACGATGTTCTTTATGGGCACATCGCGGCCGAGGTCGAAGATGGTCAGACCAGCACCGGTCAGCATTGCCTTCACAATGTTCTTGCCGATGTCGTGCACATCACCCTCGACGACGCACATGACGACCTTACCCTGGGCACCAGCGGACGTCTTGTCCAGCTTGGGCAATGCGACATCCAGGGCCTGGTAGAGGGTCTGAGCGGACAGAAGAACCTGGGGCAGGTAGTACTCTTTCTTCTCGTACTTCGCACCCACGATCTCCATGGCCTTGCTCAGGCCGTCAAAGATGATGGTCTTAGCGGTCATTCCACCCGCCATCAGTTCCTCGGTGAGGGGTTTTGCTTCCTTAATTTTCCCTTTTACAACCACTTCAATCAGTTGGTCGAGTGTTGCCATTTCCTGCTTCCTCCTAATTATTTTAATAACCTAAGAAGTTAGGGCCCAATTACATTTTTTAATTATAAAGTTACTTGTGGATGGATGTACCATCCAGATATTCAATGGCACAATCGTTAATCAATGATGTGGCCAGTATGATACTGCTATTTTTTCCCCACATTTCGGGCACGAAATTCCGATCAATCTGTTCTCGATCTTGGAGAATGAAGGACAGAACCGGCTCACTTTCTCGCCCAATACGTAACCGGGTTCGCTCTCCTCCATTGAACGTGATATCACCATCGGTCGAGCAGCTTGGGCACAAAGTATCCCGGAAACGACCTTCGGTCTCCCCCCCTAGATAGACATATCGAACGCCTTGGCCCAATAATCAGGTCCCTGGCCTCCAGCATCCTTGATAGAGGCTCTGGGCCTAGGTCTGACATCCGGGCAGAGGGTTGGAAACGGTATAGGTGGATGGGGACGTCCGGCCCTAATTGATTCACTACCCATGTTCCGAACCGTGCCACCATGTCCAAACCGTCCGTGATCCCTGGTATCATCAGATAGGACAGCTCCAAGTGCTTTCCAGACCTTCTGACCTGAGCACAAAGCTCCAGCACTGGCGCCAAAGAACCGCCACAGGTTCCAGCATAAACGTCGTCATCGAATCCCTTGATGTCGATCTTGACGACATCGACGTTCCTGAGCAGATCCTCCCCGGCCCGACTCGAGGATGTATCCATTGGTGTTCAAGGCCACGAAAAGACCTGACCGATGAGCAACCTGCGCAACATCGAGGACGTACTCGGCCCAGACTATCGGCTCATTGAACGTGAAGGCTATCCCGATCGCACCACGGTCGCTCGCCTCCTTTACCAGGTCTTCCGGAGAGACGTTCCGACATGGGACCGCACGAGAAGGATGGGATAGCATGGAGTTCTGACAATACGCACAATCAAGGTTGCAACCGAAAGTGCCGGCGGAATATATCCTCGCCCCAGGCTGGAAATGGAAAATTGGCTTCTTCTCGATGGCGTCGCACTGGCTGACGCAAACCTGACCGTAGTTAACCGTCCATAACGTCCCATCCCGTGCCGTCCTGACCCCACATCGTCCATAGGTGTCGGGTTTGATCAGGCAACGATGCGGACATAGGGAGCAACGGACGTCCAGGCCTTCCTTGGACCACCAACCGGCCAAGGCCCACCGGTCCGATTCAATAGTCATCTTCCTCGTTCTGCGAGGCCCCGCAGACAGGACATTTCCCCTGGTTCTTCTTGAGAGCGTTACCGCATACGATGCATTCCGTCAATCCAGATGTCCCCCTGGTAGATTAACGGATTTCAAGATAGATATTCGTTTTGCAGGGATGTGGCGAACGGATTTGCCTCTCGTGAGTGCGGTCCTTCTGTAAGCTTCTGGGCGATATCTTTTATGTTATTAGTTACGTTCAGTAAAGGGGGGGCGATATGGAACTAGAAGCGGGGTTGGTGCTGGCCTTGATCGTATTGCCAGTGTTGGGGGGCTTGTTGACCTATCTGACGCGAGGGGCTGGCCTCAAGGCCATAGTGCTCCTGACCTCCATCTCTGTAGCCGTCATATCCCTGATCCTCTTGGGCGACCTGCTCATCAACGATATGGTCACGGTAAACATCGGATCGGATGAACTGGAGGGATTGGAGACCGTCATACCGGTGCTCGACGCCCTGCTCGGGCGCCTTCTTCATCTATGTCGCGTACCGAAGGAGATCTTGGGTCCTGCTCTGTTTCGCGCTGATCACCCTGGTGGTGCCCATCTATTTGGTCTCGCAGGCAGAGGCGTCGACCGAACCCGCCCTCGTCCTGGACCGTTTGGCCTTGACCCTGGTGCTCATCATCAGCCTTATCGGCTCGATAATCTGCATCTATGCGTTGAAGTACATGGACAAGGACAAGGCCCAACCTAGGTTCTTCCTGTTCATGCTCCTCTTCCTGGGCGCGATGACCGGGGCGGTCATGAGCAACGAGCTTATTGTGGCTGTTCTTCTTCTGGGAGGTGACGACGCTCTGCTCCTTCATCCTCATCGGTCATGAGGGCACGGAGGAGGCGAACCGCTCGGCCGACCGGGCCTTGCTTTACACCCTTGGTGGCGGTGCCGCCTTCTGCATCGCCATGCTCCTCATCTATTGGGAGGAGGGGGTTCTTGACATCTCCACCCTGCTAGAGGGGGAGGCCTTGTCCGCACTGTTCCTGGTGGGGCATGGGGTTGTTGATGATCGCGGCGTTGACCAAATCGGCCCAGGTGCCGTTCCAACGTTGGTTGGTGGGGGCGATGGTGGCACCTACCCCGGTAAGTGCGCTGCTCCACTCGGCCACCATGGTGAACCTGGGAGTGTACATCCTTTTACGCTTCAGCCCCCTGGTCGCGACCGTTCCCTCCATGGGCCTGGCCTTGACGCTGGTGGGCGGGTTCTCCTTCCTGGTGACCTCCGTGCTGGCGCTCCGTCATAGCAACGCCAAGCGCGTCCTCGCCTATTCCACCGTGGCCAACCTGGCGTTGATCGTGGTCTGCGTGGGCATCGGCACCCCTCTGGCCATAGCGGCGGGCATGCTCATCTTGATCTATCACGCCGTCTCCAAGGCCCTCTTGTTCCTGACCGTAGGGGTGGTCAAGCACGAGACCGGCAGCGAGGATATCGAGAACATGACGGAACTGCGCCAACGCATGCCCATGCTGGCCATCTCCCTTTACTCAGGGGTGTTCCTGATGGTCCTTCCCGCCTTCGGCCTCTTCGCTGGCAAATGGATGCTCTCGGAGGCATCGCTGGAGAGCTTGCCGTTCCTCTTCCTGTTCGCGGTCGCCATCGCCGTGCCCATGGCCTATTACGCCAAATGGTTGGGCCGGGCCATGGCCAGCGGACCGACGGAGAAATGGTCTCCCGTGAAATGGTCGGAACCGTCGCCCTGGTTCACCCTTCCGCTGCTCGTCCTGATCGGGGCCGCCTTCGCCATGGCCCTAGGGCTGCCCTATGTGATCGACACTTTGGTCACACCCTATCTGACCACCTATACCACTCGATCCGATTCAGGGCGACCTGTTGGCCCTGACCACGCCGTTCGGCTCCCTGCCAGTGGCCCCCCTGTTCCTGATCGTCCTTATCCCATTGCTCGTCTTCTTCTTTACCATAAAACCGACCAAGGAGGAGCTTTCCCAGGCCTACACCTGTGGCGAGGGAGGGAGCTTCAAGGTGGTGGGCAGTTACCTGTTCAGCGAGTCCAAGGAAAAAGCCCTCCTGGTGATCAGCGACGTCATCGGGATCGCTTTGCTCTCGTCCCTCATCGCCATGGCCATTTTCGAGGGGGTGCTGGCATGATCGAATGGTATTTCGGTCTGGCCCTGTTCCTGCTCACCTTGCCGGCCATCGGGCTGCTGCTCGGTTTCGACCGCAAGCTCACCGCCCGACTGCAGAACCGGGTCGGCCCGCCCATCTGGCAGCCCATTCTCGACCTGGCCAAGCTCTTCGACAAGGAGGGTCTGTTGATGAACAAGGGCCAGGTGGTCTTCGCCCTCATGGGTCTGCTGTTGCAGGCCAGCGCCATGGGCTTGCTGTGCATGGGAGGCGACCTATTGGTGATCTTCTTCCTCTCCGGGGCGGGGAGCTTCATGCTGGTCCTGGGGGCCTTCAGCGCGCTGTCCCCGTTCAGCCACCTGGGGGCCCATCGCGAGCTGCTGCAGATCGTCGCCTATGAGCCGGTGTTCTTCCTGGCCATCATCGCCGTGGGATGGTACGAGGGCACCTTCATGGTGGACAGCCTGGAAGGGAACCTGCATCGGCGTGCTTCCCTTGGTGGTGCTGGCCCTCGTCCCGGTGCTGATGATCAAGATGCAGAAATCGCCCCTTGACCTGGCCACCGCCCATCAGGAGCTGGTGGCCGGACCGTATGTGGAATACTCCGGCCCCTATCTGGGGATCACCAAGCTGGCCCACTGGTTCGAGCTGGCCATCCTTCTCGGTTTCATCTCCCTGTTCTATACGAACGATGATGCGGTCTGGACCGTGATGGGCCGCTTCCTCCTGATCATAGGCCTGGTGGTGTTGGTGGCCGTCATCGACAACACCACGGCGCGATTGACCAGGGGAGCGGTGGTGCTCACCACCATGTCCATAGGCATGGCGCTGGTGGGGGCGAACCTGATGATCCTGACCGTCTATGGCCTGGGGGGGATGGCATGACCTCCGCCAAATGGACCAGGCGGTCCCCCTGGATCCTGCATTTCGATACCGGCTCCTGCAACGGTTGCGACCTGGAGATATGGGCCTTGCTGACGCCCCGTTACGACGTGGAGCGCTTCGGCATGGTGAACAAGGCCAACCCCAAGCACGCGGACATATTGCTCATCACCGGCCCGGTCACCAAGAAGGCGGAGGAGAGGCTCGTGAACCTTTACAACCAGACCCCCGACCCCAAATTGGTCATCGCCTGCGGCGACTGCGCCTCCAACGGGGTGCCCTTCTTCGACTGCTACAACGTCTGTGGGGGCGTGGACAAGGTCATCCCGGTGGACCTCTACGTCCCTGGCTGCTCCTGTCGCCCGGAAGCGATCATGGACGCGGTGGTCCAAGGTATCCAGATGTGGCAGGATAAGGTGGAGCGGGAGGGAAGGAGATGAACGGGCCGATGCCGCCGAACGACATCAGGAAGAGGTTGGAGAGGATGACCCGCAAGGCCGACATGCCGAGACTGATCGACATCATCGCCGTGGACCGACAGGACGGCACCTTCGACCTCATCTACACCTTCCATCACCAGAACGCCCTGATGGATGAGAGGTTCGTCATCAAGGCGGAGGACGAGCTGGAGTCCATCCGTGACCTGTATGCGGCGGCCGTCTACATGGAGCGGGAGATCATCGACATGTTCGGGCTCCGCTTCCAGGGGTTGGAGGGCGGTTTCTTGCTGGACAAGAACAGCCCGCGGGCCCCGTTGCGCAAGCCCATCAAGGTGGAGACGGCGAAGGAGGTGAAGCCCGATGCCTGATGGCTTCATAGTCCCGTACGGACCTCAGCATGCCGCCTTCCTCGAACCGTTCAACCTCCGTCTCACCGTGGAGGAGGAGGTGGTGGTGGGCGCGGAGCTGAACTTCGGTTACAACCATCGCGGCATGGAGCACGCCCTGGCCCAGGATTACAAACGGACGCAGTTCCTGGCGGAGAGGGTGTGCGGCATCTGCTCCTATCATCACGCCTCGGTCTACTGCCAGACCATGGAAACGATGTATGGCGTCACCATCTCGGACCGGGCCAATCTGGTGAGGCTGATCATGATGGAGTGCCAGCGGCTGACCAGCCATCTCCTGGCATTGGGCCACATAGCCGAGACCATCGGTTATGAGAACCTCTTCATGCAGTTCTTCCGGGAAAGGGAGGGGGTCATGCAGCTGGTGAACCGCATCTCCGGGGGGAGGGTGCATTACTCCATGAACGCCATCGGAGGGTTGCGCAAGGATGTGACCTATGAGCAGCTTCAGGACATCGAGGCCACCATGGACCGGTTGGAGCCGAAGTTCCTGGAGCTGCAGCGCATCGTGCGCAAGGACATCACCCTGCGGAGGAGGTTGCGCGGCGTAGGCCTTCTCACCAAGAAGGATGCGATGGACTGGTGCACGGTCGGGCCGACCTCGAGGGGGTCGGGGCTGCCGCACGATGTTCGCCTGACGTCCTACGGCGGGTACGGCGTGGAAGGGATCAAGTTCCGCCCCATCTACTACGAGGAGGGCGACTGCTACGCCCGCACCATGGTGCGCATGGACGAGGTGCTCCAAGCGGTGGACCTGATCAGGCAGGCACTGGGATCGATCCGGGACGGGCCGGTCCAGGCGCCAGTGAAAGGGCATCCCCAACGGAGAGGCCTATGGCCGGGTGGAGGCGCCGCGCGGCGAACTATTATATTACGTGAGAGCGAATGGAACGACGATGCTGGACCGGGTCAAGCTCAGGACCCCGGCGCTGGTCAACATACCGGCGCTCACGGCGATGGTGCCTGGCTGTCGTTTCGCCGATGTGGCGGTGATAACGGTCTCGGTGGACCCCTGCGTCTGTTGCACGGACCGGTGATGCCATGTCCATGCTCATCTCGACCTTGAGAAACCTGTTCTCCCGTCCCGATACGGTAAGATATCCGAAGGAGAGAACGGAGATACCCGCCACCAACCGGGGTAGGGTGGTTTGGGACATGCAACGTTGCATCTGGTGCCGCATGTGCGAGAAGAATTGCCCCACCAAGGCCATCGTCACCGACAAGGAGAGGAAGACCCAGACCATAACCCGGGTCCGCTGCATCGCCTGCCGCACCTGCGTGGACGTGTGCCCTGTCAATATCATAAAGATGGAGAGCGTCTATTCGCAACCCGGTCCCGAGCGGGAGGTCCATGTCTACGGAGTGGACATGGCACCTTTCGAGTACCGGGTGGAGAGGATGCCGGCATCCGAAAGGGATGTCAGCAGGCTGAGGAAAGGAGGGAGATGATGATGGAACTGCCAGAGAACATAATCACAGGGATAGACTACCTCGCCTTATTCTTCCAGCTGGTCGGGGCGAGTGATCATCTCCTTTGGTGGTTTCCGTGCCTTTACCAGCTTTGGATGGCATCGATCGCAGTAAGGGCGATTTTCAGTTCCTACGCATCAAGAAGAACCTCATCCAGGCCTTGGTGTTCGGTCTTGACTTCTTCATCATCGGGGACGCGCTGATCGACCCTGATGGCACCGGACATCGATACGGTGATACTGTTGATACTCATCGTGGTGGTCAGGACCGTGCTCAGCGTCTTCCTCATGAAGGAGCTGAAGGACGAGAAGGAGATCCAGCAGATCAACGACTGACCCGTTTCAATCCGGACACTGGCCCCAGGTGCATCAGCCCGATCTCGCTGCAGGCGTACACCTGCGCCGCCCCCACGTCCGCATCGCGCAGCACCGGGGACAACGCCCTCCCCTTGGTGGCATTGGTGAAGTCCATCCCTGGTGCCAGCGGCGAGAAGGCGGGCAGGACCAGGACGCGCTCTTTTTCGAAATGCAGGAAGCAAGGCAGCTTGAGATAGGCTCCGATGCTGTCGAAGAGCCGGACCGATGGGTGCTCATGCCCTATCACCAATGGACGCTCGTCGGTGTCCATGTGACCATGCATCATGGAGACGCCTCCGAGGCGGAAGGAGCGTCTCCACCCTCAGGTCGAGCTGTTTCGCCAATGACGTCAGGAAGTTATCGTGGTTCCCCTTGGCCACCCAGACCTCGGCGCCGTCGCCGCAGTTGCCGCACCACCTGCCTCACCTCGGCCAGCTCCTGACCGAGATTGTGGGAGAACTCATGCTTGAGGTCCCCCAATATGAGCACCCTCTCCGGCTGGTACCGGTCCACGATGCGCATCAGCGAATCCCGCATCGATTCCGTCTGGATGCGGGGCAGATGCATCCCTTCCGCTTCCAGGACCCCTTCCAGGCCGATGTGCAGGTCGGCGATGGCGATGGTGGCCTCGCTCTCCATCCATATGCACAGATCGCTGGTCATCCGGACCCCGGGGAAGGCTTGGAAGGTGCGCAATTCACTCCGTCCTCACTATCTCCGAATAGGGCTTAACGGTATGCTCGATCAATTTTCATAATGACGAATCAGATGATGATTTGTCGTTCCGATAATAGGCCGGACAAATTCGTTACTGTGATATGCTGGCCATTGAAAAAAACTTGAATCATAATTGATTTTGACCTCAATTTCTTTAAATATCGTCCTAGGAAATTTTATCATTCAAGGTGTGCAGGATGCAAGCACTCGAAACATCGAGATTGATCACCGAGGAATACGCTGCGAAAATATTGTTGGCCACCATGGGCAAGCCCAAGACGGCCTTCGAGCTCAGCGAGAAGATGGGCATACCCATCGCCGCCTGTTACCGCAAGATAAGGCTGCTGGAAGAGGCGGGTTTCATCCAATGCGTGGAGAGACGACTGACCCAGGCCGGTAAGAGGATCTCCCTCTACAAGTCCAACGTCAAGAACGCGCAGATCATCGTGGAGCGCAACAAGCTTCGCGCCAGGATCGAGATGGTGGACGGCACCATGGCCGACAGCAGCTACGACCTGGACATGAGCGTGTTCATGGAGCCGATCGCTTCCAAGTAAGAAATACCTCCTAGGGGTCCAGGGGTGCCATCCCTGGGCTCCAGATATTGTTCTCTTCAACGATAGTAAAATTTTATACCTGAAAGTACCTAATTGTGACCGATATGTTGTTCAAACGTGTGCTCATTCCCATCGACCTGAGCGAGGTCTCCGCCGACCAGTTGGAATGCGCGCTACAATTGAAGCGTTATGGCATGGAGGAGCTGGTGCTGCTCTATGTCCTGACCTTGGAGGGGGAAATCCCCCCCGAGGACGAGCATAGCGTTGAACAACCTCCTCAAGAAAGCCGAGTCAGCGGGCGTCAAGGCCCGGACGGTGGTGGAGAAGGGAAAGGTGTCCAACAAGATCCTCGAGGTGGCGAAGAGGGAGAGCGAGCTCGCTGATAGTGATGGCCTCCTCCGGGAAGACCAAGGCCACCGAGCTGATGGTGGGCAGCGTCTCCTTGGAGGTGGTGCGCCGCACCAAGGTCCCTGTCCTGGTGGGCAAGTTCTTCGCCATCGGTAAGAAGAAACCGAGCACCGATTGCGCCCCCCTTCTCGAGAGCGTGCTGGTATCGGTGGACCTCACCTCGGCCACCAAGAGCGTTCTCGAAACGTTCAAGCAGCTGGACCAGAGCGGTTGTGAGCGGGCGGTGCTTTTCCACGTGGTACCCTCGAACAAGTACAGCGTGGAGGACAACGACAAGTTCCAGGCGGTGAAGAAGGACCTGTCCGAATGGAAGGAGGCCCATAAGGGGAAATGCGAGCTGGACACCCATCTGCATTATGGCTCTCCGGCGTACAACATCATCGAGGCGGCCCGCGAGTTCGATGCCACCTTGATCGTGATGGGCAACGTCGGAAAAGGGCTCCTTCACTCCATGACCCTGGGTTCCGTGTCCGATGAGGTGCTGCGGAAGTCCAACGTCCATGTCATGATCGTCCCTTGCTGATGTTCTCTTTCTCGAACGATGCGAATGGTTCGGACAGCGGCATCAGATATCCTTCAACTTATCGCTGCCCGACGGTCCGCGCCTGCTGCCTCAGGAACTGGGTCAGGTACAGTGCTGTGCCGCTGCCCTTCCCGGTGCTGCCCGAGGCCTTCCAGCCCCCGAACGGTTGGGCTCCGACCATGGCACCGGTGGTGGCGCTGCGCGCGCGATTGGCATAGCACACCCCCGCCTCGATATGATCGAAGAAGTACTCGACCTCGTGGGAAAGATTGGAGTATATGCCCGCCGTCAGACCGAAGTCCACATCGTTGGCGTTACGCACCGCCTCCTCCAGGTCGGAATAGCTCTGGGCGCATAATATGGGCAGGAACATCTCGTTCTTGACCAGATGATGGTCCCTCGGGCAGACCGGTGATGATGGTCGGCTCCACATAGTTGCCCAAGGCCATCGCGCCCTCGGTCAGGCGTTTTCCGCCCAGGACCACCTTGCCGTCCTGGCGGGCCATGGCCACATAGCGCTCGTAGTCCTGCACCGCCTTGGGGTGGATGATCGGGCAGATGAACGTGTCCCTGTCCCGGGGATCTCCGATGCGGTACCTTCCAGCATAGGCGGCGAGCATCTCCACGAAGACATCGAACACCTGTTCGTGCACGTAGACGCGGGAGCAGGCGGAGCACTTCTGGCCGCTGAAGCCGAAGGCGGCCTGGGCCACCCCCTTGACCGCCATGGCCAGGTCGGCCGCCTGGCTGACGATGGCCGGGTTCTTGCCCCCCATCTCGGCGATGACCGGGCGGGGGAAGCGGGCCAGCGACTCCCGGATGAGCTTGTAACCGACGTCCTTGGAACCGGTGAAGACGATCCCCGATACCTTCGCATGGTTCACCAAGGTATCCCCCACCTCGGAGCCGGAACCGGTGACCACGTTGAAGACACCCGGTGGTAGGCCTGCGGCCTCGAGGATGTCGTGCAATAGGAAGACCGACAACGGGGCGGGGGAGGCGGGCTTGGCCACCACCGTGTTGCCGGTGATCATGGCCCCGGTGGCCATGCCGCAGCTGATGGCCAGAGGGAAGTTGAAGGGGCAGACCACGGCCCACACCCCATAGGGCCTGAGCAGGCTGCGGGGCCTCTCGTCGTGATAGGGTCGGAGCGTCTCCTGCTCGAAGCCATGGTTGTCGCGCATCGCCTTGACATAGAAGCGGATGAAATCGATGGCCTCGTCCACCTCGGCGATGGCCTCGTGGCGGTCCTTGCCGTTGTCAAAGGTCAGCGCCACGGCCAGGCGGAACAGGTCCTGCTCCATCAGGTCCGCTGCCTTGGCGAATATGCCCAACCTCTCTGCGAGGTCGGTCCTGGACCAGGTCTGGAAGGCAAGGTCTGCCGCAGCGACCGCCTGGGCCACCTCCTCCTTGGTGCCCCGGGCGAACCTCCCCACCACCAGTTCAGAGCTTATCGGGGATATGTCGTCGAAGAAGGACCGGCCCGGCGACCTCTTCCCGCCCACGATGGCACCGAACTCCCTGGGGGAGCGCAGCTCCATCGGAGAAGGCCGCGACCTCGGCCTCGTAACGGCGATGATAGTCTCCTTCCTGCCCTCTCCGGGACATGCGGTAGTGGGTGTTGACGTTCTCGAAGTCCATGGCACTCAACGGGTGTGAAAAACCAGCAAGGCCTAGATAATGTCTTTCACCGGGACAGGGTGCGGCGGTACAGCTCGACGATCTCGCCCATGACCCTTTGCGGCGAGTACTTTTCCAATACCTGATGGCCGAGCCGAACCATCTCCGCCCTCCTCTCCGCGCTGCCGAGCACCTCACCAGACAGACGGCCAGCTGGGCCGTGTCCCCCGCCGGGAAGGTCGTACCCGCCTTGCCTAGCACGTTCGAGGAGGCGCCGCGGTCGGACACGATGAGCGGGACATCGAAGGCCAAGGCCTCCAGCAAGGTGCGGGGGAAGGGTTCGGGCCAGAGGGCGGGATGGACGAAGACGTCGGCGAGGCGGTAATAACGGGCCACCTCCTCCTTGCCCACGAAACCGACGAAGACCACGCGGTCGGCGATCCCCTCCTCGACCGCCATGGACCTTAGCTCCGGTTCGTACTCCCCTTTGCCCACGAGATATAGCTTCACGTCGCTCCGTTTCAGCGACGCCAAAGCCCCGATCAGGGTCTGGATCCCCTTCTCCACCTCCAACCGACCGATGTATACCACCGCCTGGTGGTCCTTCACTCTGCCTCTCCGAGAAACCCTGTGCAAGCAAGGCTACTTCGGGATCGAACATGTTGGGGATGAGGTGGATGCGCGAGGCGTCATAACCGGCCACGACATATGCGGCCTTGGTCTCCTCGGAGAGGGCGATGTATTCGTCCACCTCCTTAGCATAGGAGCGTAGGCCCTGCCATTGGGCCCAATGCACCGGCATGAACGCCTTCACCGATGGCGTGGTGCGCTTGCGCATCGCACATCGGAGCGATTCCAGCGGATCGCAGTCCTGGCAACGGACCGGTTCATAGTCCGATGGGTTGGTGCACACCGGTACCATGTTGTTCAGGGTGGCCACCACCTTGGCACCACGTCGTCGGGCATAGATCACTGCCGCCGGGATCTGCTGGCAATTATAGACATGAACGATGTCGTAGCGTTCCTTGAGGTGGAGCATCTCCGCTAAGGCGGAATAGTTGAGGCCCAGCAAGGTCTCCCTGTGCTCGAGATAGCGGACGGTGCCTCGCTCGGTCACCACCGGTGTTCGGCGGTCGCCATTGAAAGCCAGGACGTCAGTGCGGATACCCCGGGAACGCAACCCTTCCACCAACAATTGGCAGCTGAGCGCGCACCCGCCCACCAGGTTCGGCGGGTAGTCGGGGGTGACCACAAGCACCTTGAGACCATTCTTCCAGTCATCGCTCATGGAACAGAGGCGATATCGATGGCCACATTATAATACCCCATCGCAGTGGTTCATGAAAACGATCGAAACGGCCTCTTGAACTACCACGTCACTTTCACGGCACCTTGGGAAAATGATATAACGATGACGCATGCTGGGAGGTGACGATGATCCGTAGCTCCTTCATAATCCTGCCCAAGGTCGGCCCGCGCCGGGAGCTCACCTTGTGGCAGGAGGGGGTGCTGGACTGGGACGATTTCATGGGTCGCGGTCATATGAAGGGTTTCTCCATGGCACGCAAGAGCGAGCTGGACCAGTGCCTCCACACCGCCGATTCGTTCCTGGCCAAGGGCGAGAGCGGTTACTTCTCCGCTCTGCTTCCCACGGTGGAACATTGGCGCCTTTTCGAATCATTCAAGGAGGACTGCGCCTACCTGGACATCGAGACGGATGGGCTTGGAGGCGATTCGGTGGTCACGATGGTGAGCGTGCACCGACATGGACACACCACCACCTTGGTGCGGGGACTGGGCCTGAGCTCGACCGCATTGGCGGAGGCGCTCAAGGGCACGAAGATGCTGGTCACATACAATGGAGCCTCGTTCGACCTGCCCCGTCTACATAAGGAGTTCCCCTTCACCGTCCCCCGCGTGCCTCATTTCGACCTACGCCATGGCTGTGGCAGGCTGGATTGGAAGGGAGGCCTGAAGGAAGTGGAGAAGCGCTTAGGTATCGCCAGACCAAGGGAGGTGGAGTTCGTCACCGGCGAGGAGGCGGTCTACCTCTGGCACCTATGGCAGAGGAAGGGCAGCGAGAACGCCCTGAAGCTGCTCATGCGCTACAACGTGGAGGACACCAGGAACCTGGAGGAGGTGGCCCGGCACGTGCACCGCGGTCTCGTGCTCCGCGCCAAGGAGGCCATGGCCCATGGGCGCTGAGGCTGTGGCCGGGGACCGCCGGGGCTTCGATGAGAAGGCCAAGGAAGTGGCGGAGCGATTGCTCCAGGCCAGAACGGTCACCGTTCTCGGCCACATAGATGCCGATGGCATAACCGCCGCCGCCATCGCCTCGTCCGCTCTGCGAAGGGCCGGCATCGAGCACAAGGTGCGCTATGCGAAGAAGATCGACCCGGATGAGATCGTCAAGGTGGACGAGGACGCGGCCGAGCTGGTCTGGCTGGTCGACCTTGGCTCCGGATATCTCTCCACCTTCAAGAGGAAGGGGCTGGTGGTCACGGACCACCACATGATCAACACCGACGCGCCTGCCAGCGCCAAGCGAAGGATGACCCTGTTCGATTATGGGTCCGAGGACCTGCATCTGAACCCTCATGCCTTCGGGTTCGATGGGTCCACCGAGATAAGCGGCTCCGGGACGACCTACTGGGTCGCCAAGGCGATGGCCCAACGTAACGCCGACCTCGCCCCCGTGGCGATAGTCGGCGCGGTAGGGGATTTCCAAGACTCGGGTCAATGTCGTCTGATCGGTCTCAACCGTGCGTTAGTGGCCGATGGGAAGGAAGGGGAAACGCTGGATAGCTACCTGGACCTCCGTCTCTTCGGCCGGGAGACCCGACCGATCGCCAAGCTGCTCCAGTACGCCTCCGACCCGATCCTCCCCGGCCTAAGCAACAGCGAGAGGGGGTGCATGGGCTTCCTGGCCGACCTGGGCGTGGAGTTGAGGAGACGGGAGAAATGGCGTTGTTGGACAGACCTCGACGAGGAGGAGAGGAAGGTGGTCATCAACGGCCTGGTGGACCTGCTCTTGGACAACGACCAGGTGCAAGAGGTACATCGTCTCTTGGGGGAGGTCTATGTCCTCGCCAAAGAGGAGAGGGGCACCGAGCTCCGCGACGCCAAGGAGTTCGCCACCCTGCTCAACTCCTGTGGGAGATATGGTAAGGCCGAGGTCGGCCTGCAGGTCTGCATCGGCGATAGGAACGAGAACTGGAGGCAGGCGCTGAACAACCTGCGCAGGCACCGGGAGAACCTGGCCGAGGCCATAACCATCGTCAAGGGATATGGCACCAAGAGGTTGGCGAATCTGCAATACATCCAAGGTGGGACATCGTTCGCCCTTCCGGTGGAGGATACCGTGGTGGGCATAGTGGCAGGCATGATCCTCGGTTCCGGGGAGATCGCCAACGATGTCCCGATATTCGCCTTCGCGGAGACCCCGGAGGGCAAGGTGAAGGTATCGGGACGGGGCACGAGGGACCTGGTGGAACAAGGTCTCGACCTGGCCCGGGCCATCAAGCTGGCCTCGGAGAAGGTGGGAGGGACCGGGGGAGGGCACAACATCGCCGCCGGCGCGACCATCCCCGCCGATACCGAGTGGCAGTTCTTGAACGAGGCGGACCTGGTCATCGGCGAACAGTTGCGCCGTGGTTAGGCCCTTCAGTCGCCCAGCAGTTTGTACAGCAAGGCCTTCTGGGTGTGCAGGCGGTTCTCCGCCTGGTCGAACACCACGCTCTGCGGCCCGTCCATGATCTCGGCGGCGATCTCCATGTCCCGATGCGCCGGAAGGCAGTGCATGGCAATGGCGTCCTTCTTTGCCGCCCGCATCACCTCTCGGTTGATCTGGTAGGGCATGAAGATGCGCTCCCGTTCCTTCGCCTCCGCCTCCTGGCCCATGGATACCCAGACATCGGTGTAGACCGCGTCCGCACCTTTGGCCGCCTTCAGCGGGTCCTCGACGATCTGGACCGAACCCTTGTTCTTCTTGGCGATGCTCTGTGCCTTCTTGGTCAGCTCAACGCTGGGCTCGTAACCCTTGGGGCAGGCGGCCACGAAGTCCATTCCGCAGACCGCGGCCCCGAGCATGAGGGAATTGCACACGTTGTTGCCGTCGCCCAGATAGGCCAGCCTCAGTCCGGCCAGGTCTCCCTTGTGCTCCTTGATGGTAAGTAGGTCGGCCATGGTCTGACAGGGGTGCTCCACGTCATCCAGGGCGTTGATCACCGGAACGGTGGCGTTCTGCGCCAGCTCCAACATCATGGTGTGTTGGTAGGCGCGGTACATGATGCCGTCGACATAACGGGACAAGACCTTGGCGGTGTCGGCCACCGTCTCTCCCCTGCCCAGCTGCAGCTCCTTCATGCTCAGGTTCAGGGCATGTCCCCCCAACTGCAGCATGCCCACCTCGAAGGAGACGCGGGTGCGGGTGGACGACTTCTCGAAGATCATGGCCAGTATCTTGCCCTGCAATGGCATCCTGCCGTCATATCGACCGCTCTTCAGCTCCTCGGCCAGGTCGAGAAGTTCCAGCAGGTCCTCCTGCACGTCCAATATCGAGATCATGTCGCGTTTTTTGCCGGTCAACGGATAGCCACCCCTGAGGTCTTGAAGGAATCAGAAGAACGATGCGCCCTAATTAAAAGAAATGATTCCCTATGGACAGAGGCGAGGCTCGGCTGTCCCTGATAGGTAACGCTGGATGCTTATCCGATCGACCAAAAAAGGACCGGACCTAACCGTCCGGGTCGATCCTCGTCCCGCGCTGGTCCATCAGGACGCCGAGCGAGTTCAGGATCAGGGCGGCGAATATCAGGAACAGCCCCACGCCCAGCAACGAGAGCGCCGCGATGGACTGGGCGAAGAGGGTCCAATCGAAAAGGACCTGGACCTCCATGAACGTCAAGAGGCCGAGGAGGAACCCGATGACGAAAAGGATCCCTCCCGGTATGCCGAACGTGAGCAATGGCCGCTTGTAGCCCACGAAACCTATGACCCTGGAGAGCACGGAAAGCCCATGCCTGAAGGGGTTCTGCTTGTGGCCGTTGGGCACATCGTAACGCACCTGCACCGGCACCTCTTTGATGACCAGCCCGTTGGCGGCGAAGTGGGCGATCATATCGGACTCGATGTTGTATGAGGAAGAGTTGAAGTCCAGGAACCCCATCGCCACCCCGGACATGGCCCGATAGCCGGACTGGGTATCGGTCAGGTTGACATTGGAGCTCATGTTGGTGACCTTGTTGAGCACGTTTATGCCGATGAGCCTGTGCCTCGGGACCTCGGTGCCGCCTTCGACGAAGCGCGAACCGATCACCAGGTCCGCCTCGCCCTTGAGGACGGGACCGACCACCTGCGGGATCTCCGCCGGGTTCATCTGGCCATC
Organism: Methanomassiliicoccaceae archaeon; assembly: GCA_963827905.1. GTDB lineage: Archaea > Thermoplasmatota > Thermoplasmata > Methanomassiliicoccales > UBA472 > JACXTP01. Next base: position 16,644 of record CAWHCB010000001.1, on the reverse strand, counting down.
CCCATCCAGCAGCACCACGCAACGAGGCGAATCGCGCTGGGCCTTGGACAGACCGACCTGGACCGCCTTGGCCTTGCCACCGTTCCGGTCCATGCGCATGACCTCCGCGCCGGCCTGCATGGCGATGCTGGCAGTGCGATCGGAGGACCCATCGTCCACCACGATGACCCGGTCAACGATATGGTTTGGTCAGAATGATGACGCTGCCTATGGTGAGCTCCTCGTTATAGGCAGGAATAACAGCCAGTGTCCCATCGCACGTGTTCCCTACCATTAGCTGGCTAAAATATGCTATTGAGTATTAAAGTTTGTCTGAGCATGCTCATATTCGATATAGCTCACCAAGGCCACCAACCGTTGGGCAGGAAGGAGAATAGGAAGAAGTTGATGAAGCCGTGGATGAGCGCCACGAACAGCAGGTTCCTCGTCCTCCAATAGGCTATACCGAGCACCAGCCCTACGAAGAACACATAGAAGAGGTAGGGGACCGACTCGTAACCGCTGTGCATGATGGCGAACATGAACGATGAGAACAGAATGGCGAAGATGATGCGTGGAACGTTCCCGCACCGATTCCTGAAGGGCGGCACGGAACACCAGCTCCTCCCCTAGACCGACGAAGACCACCATGACCGTCATCAAGAGCATCAGGTCCCCCAGGCCCATGCTGGGGACCAACGCCTCCGGGCTGAGCACCCAGTACTCCAGGAACGCCAGGACCAGGCCGATCCCGAGGGCCAGTGGCACGTACGCCCAGCGGAAGGTGGGGGCGTCGTCCGGACCCACGCCGTTCACGAACCGCCACAACAAAGGTCCGTCTATCTTTCGACCCTCGGGCACCTTCAGGACATACCAGAAGATGAAGGCGGCGATGATGATGGGCAGGTAGATGAAGATGAAGAGGTAGAGGGAGAGCTCGAAGAAACGGGGCATGCTTATGTTGAGCACGCGGAGCAGAGAGACCAGGATGAAGGAGGCGTAGAGGTCCTCGGAGCGCTTCGTGACGATGACCAGGACCACGCACAGGAAGATGTTGAAGAGATGGACGGACAGGCTGGTCATCAGTAGGCCATTGGAAGAAGGCCGCCTCCGCCGCGACGATCAGGGCGGTGGGGAGGATGAGGGCGAGCCGGTCACGCATCGACAGGCCATCCAGTACATTTTATAAAAAATATTTCAAAAAGGGAGGGTTTGAAGGGTTTTCGACGCACACCCCTCCTTTACCGAATGAACGTGTACATCGGGGCCAAGGAGGTGGTGGAATCGACCTTTGTTGGATTGGATTTCTTTTTGATGAACATTTTTTCACCTTCAATTGTAATTGCATCGCTCAAATGCTATTTGTACGATAATATTAGAAATATTTAAGCATTCCCATGCCACTGTTTCAGTAAAGGTGGATTTGAGCGAAATGAAAAAAATCGGAGTGGAACAGATCAAGGTGCTCTCAGACCCCAACCGCCTCGCCATACTCTCGCTCCTATCCATGCGCGAGATGACCACCTCCCAGGTGTCACATCTTTTGGAGATGAGCATCCAGAACGCCCAATACCACGTAAAACGACTTCTTGAGGCTGGGCTCATCTCCCAGACCAGGACGGAGATGGTGGGCAACCTCCAGGAGAAGTACTATCGCTCCGCCTTCGAACCCGGCATGATCTCGGTCGTAGCGGACGAGGAGGATGTGGACATCGGGGAACGATTGAACCTGGTCTTCGCGGCGCTAGGTGCCATCAAGGGCATCCTGAACCACGGCATCACCACCCTGGACGAGAAGCGAGACTCCTACTTCATGAAGGTCGGTGAACGTCCCAAATATCCTTTTGGGGCCAATTACGTCATCATCCCCAACAACCCCGAGTCGATGAGGGAGGCGGAGGAGCTCATCGTCGAAGTGGATGGTAAGTTACGCGCCTTGGCCGAGAAACACCCCGAGGATGAGCGGGCCAAGACGGCGGTCATGTACGCCGTGTTCCCCTATGAATGATGATGGAATTGGGTCACTGGGACCACTATGATTGGAACAACGGACTAGGTCTTCCCCTTGATCGGGCTTAGCCTGCCCGGGCCTTCGGAGTAAAAACGACGGACGCCGGGAGCGAGGCTAAGGAATGTCATGATCAGACCGATAATGAGCGTGATGTATTGGATGGGGGCATCGAACCCGATGAAATATGTCTCCACCGCGAGCCAAACGTAGAGCAGCAACAAAAGCCCGGCGGTCCCGCTCCAGGACCAGTGCATCCCGGTCCATCCGTTCAACCGCTCGGTCCATCCCCACTTGGGTCGGCGCAGCAGACCATAGCATAGGATGGCCGGAACGACACCCCAAACCACGAACAACCAGAGGCCGACCAGGAGCAGGTCGTCCACCGGAAGGCTGTCCATCACGTCCTCGGGCAGGCCCAATGAGGCGCCGGAAGTGTCGGCGAGGACCAACGCCCCGCTTGCTAGTCCCATGATGGAATAGAGGGCCATGATGATTATTAACAGGGTGGAGAGAATCGGCCGGTCCCTTGGCATGCCAGGGCCAATTCGGAATGATTATTTGATGATATTTTGTTAAGGGCATAGAAGGGAAAAATCACAGCGTTTCTATTATTCCTCCTGCAACCTATATTAACTTGAAGCGTTCATCGGCACTCCTAAATGGAACATGTCCATCGTTCCAGACCGAGACGGAACAGGGGGTGGGAGATTTGTGCGGCATATGTGGTTTCATGGGCATAGAGGACGCCGCGATCCTTAGACGGATGAACGACAGTCTGGTGCATCGCGGACCGGACGACTCGGGTACCTTCGTCGATGAGGGCGTTGGCCTTGGGCACCGCCGCCTCAGCATCATTGACCTAGGGACAGGCCACCAACCCATGTCCAACGAGGAGGGGACCATCTGGATCGTTTTCAATGGCGAGATATATAACTATAGGGAGCTGCGCGAGGAGCTCCTTCCCCGGCACCGCTTCGCCACCAGTTCGGACACTGAGGTGATAGTCCACCTCTACGAAGAGGACCCGGTACATTTCGCTGAGCGCCTGGATGGAATGTTCGCCCTGGCCATCTATGACCAGGGGAGGAAGAGGTTGACCTTGGCCAGGGACCCGTTCGGAAAGAAGCCACTATATTATGCGCTGCATGAAGGTTCCTTGTATTTCGCCTCTGAGATCAAGGCATTGCTGCAGGCCGAGGTCCCAAAGAAGGTGAACCGGGAATCGCTGTTACAGCTTCCTCGGCTATCAGTACACGAGGGGCCTCTCGACCATGTTCCACTCGATCGAGAAGCTCCCGGCCAGTCATACCTTGGTCTTCGAATCCGGTAAGGTCTCGCTCAGACAATACTGGGACCTGAGGGAGGAGATAAAGGAGGTGTCCGAGACCGAGGCGGTGGAGAACATCCGTAAACTGTTGGATGCCTCGGCCGAGAAGCGCATGGTGGCCGATGTCCATATCGGCGCTTACCTTTCCGGTGGAATTGATTCCTCAGGGGTGGTGGCGCTTTGTCGCCCCATCGCCGACTACGAGTTCCATACGTTCTCTTTAGGGTTCCCGACGGTTTCCGAGCTTCCTTACGCCAAAATGGTGGCGGACCACCTAGGCACCGATCATCACGAGATCATAGTCGATGACGGCAAGGTCGTCCAAGCCATGGACCAGATGGCATATCATCACGATGAGCCGGTCGGGGATGCGGCGATACTGAACAATTATCTGCTCTCACATGAGGCACGCAAGTATGTCAAGGTCGTGCTGGCCGGCGATGGCGGGGACGAACTGTTCGCAGGTTATGATAACTATGCCCGATGCAAATATGTGCACAAGGTCCGATCGAAGGCAGTACTGGGGAGAATATTGCCATGGTTGGCCCACCAATTTCCTGGCCGAGGGGACCTGCGGCGTGACTGGGCGGAGAAGGAGCTGACCATGCTGGAGGAGGGAGATATCGATCGCCGCCTCTCCTTGTCCACCCGGGAGATGAGCCCGCGAGAGCTGTCCTGGATCACTGGCCAAAAGGACCTGGACCTGGAGTCGGTTGGATGGCGCCATCCAGGTTTTCATTCCGACCTCAACGTCATGCTCTACAACGATTGCCGGAACAGGATGGGGGAGAACTACCTCATGAAGACGGACAAGGCCAACATGGCCAATTCCGTGGAGGTGCGCCTGCCGCTGCTGGACCGGTATTTGGCGGAATATGCTTTCACCCTGCCTTCCAAGATGAAGCTCCAGGGGCGGAACGGAGAAGTACATACTGCGCCAGGCCCTACGGGACCGCCTTCCCCAGTCGATCCTCGAAAGGAAGAAGATGGGCTTCTCCACGCCGGTGTCGGATTGGATGCGAGGCGAGATCGGCGAGGCGGCGGTGGGGAAGGTCGCCGGGAGCGAGCTGATACGTTCCTGCACCGACCCGTCCAACCTAAGGAAGTGGGTAGCCCAGGCCGAGGCCCGTAAGCTCAGGAGGCCCAGGGCCTTCTGGAACCTTTATGCCCTGGCGCTGATGGCACGAGACCTACTTCCTATGAGCGGTCTGTGGTCCACAAATGGAAGGGAAGCAGGCCACTGGCCGCCTTCTTTTTTCGAATGGTAACCTTTATCTATCGAAATGAGTTGCCGAGAACATCACGGCCGCGATGGGGTAGCTTGGTCATCCTGTGGGACTGTGGATCCCTAGACTCGCGTTCAAATCGCGATCGCGGCCCCCTTATTCTCATGCCTTGATCGACGCCGTGCTGACGGTCTTGTGCGCGTAAGGCGCCTCGCCCGCCGGACAGCCCACTATCTCGAAGTCGCGCTCCAGCAATGCCAGCGCCCGGGTCTCGAAGGTCTCTGGGTCCACCGGCAACAGCAGGATGCCTTCGCTGATGGCCACCTCGTCCTTCAAGGTCAGGATCACCTGCAGCACCTTCTCCATGCGGTTGTTGAGGATCAGATATTCCACCCCGTCCAACAGGATGACCGCCTCCTTGCTGCGCTTGAGGAACTCGTTGACCGTGTGCTGCAGTATGGAGAGGTTGGTGGGGTCCACCCTCTCGCTCCCAGGATGGCTGGAGAGCCAAACGATCGGGGTCTTGGCCAAGGAGTACTTCTGCCTTACCATGTCCGGATGCTCCCTGGATATCACCAGTCCCTCTCTGCCCTCGCGCAGTGCGTCCAGAAACACCTCGTAGGCTCTGTCGGAGCGCTTGGCCTCGAAAAGGTACCCCTGCCCGGGGCGGAGCTGCGTCCTCGGGGCGGTGGGCGCCCGGAGCTGGCTGTTGTCCTCCCGCTGCGGCGCCACCATGAACAGCCTGTAGTGGAGCAAGGCATAGCCGGTGAGGGCGATGCTGGCCAGGAAGGCGGGGGAGAGCACCCGCGGGAAGTCGTTGTGAACATAAAGGTCGACGATGCCGAGCACCAGGCCATAGAGGAAGGGCATCATCATGGCCAAGGACAGCAGCAGGTTCTGCCTCCAGAGGTCGGGCTCCTTGCTCCGGTGGCAGGTGTACATCAGAAGGAACACCGCTATGAGTCGTATAGGCCAGTCCATAGACGATGGTCACGCCCAGGCCACCCTCGAAGGAGATGGCCCAGCCGATGCTGTCCTTGTGCACCTCCTCCACGTTCCAGGCGCAGAAGAGGGCGGAGGCGATGATGAACCCCCAGATCAATACCTTGCGCGCCTCCAACGCCTCCTGGTAGCGACGGGGCAACATCATTATGGCCAGGTACATGTAGGCAGCGAAGACCAGGACCAGGGTGAAGACCAATGCCCGGCCGAAGCTCAGCGCCATGTCCTCGTTCGGGGCGATGAGCAGCAGGAAGTCGAGCACGGCCCCGATCGTGAAGATGATGGCGATGAAGAATATCATCCGGATGGTGCGGGAGTCAGGGCTGCGCCTCAACACGTATAAGCCCAGTGATCTGGGCCATGACCCCCACTAGAAGCGAGAGCAGCGAATACGGACTCAGGCTGAGCCACATCTGACCCTTTGGAGGGAGGATGGCACTTATACCGCTTGGCCTCTGAGAATCAAAAAGGATAACTTGGTCTGGACTTGAAAGGTTTATCTACGACCGGCATTTAATGATAGGACGGAAGTGCGAAAATGGTTTGGAAGGGCCCCATTCACAAGGTCGATGATTATCGCTGGGAGATCCCCCAGAGCTACAAGGACGGTATGCGCACCAGCGCCGTCATCTACGCGGACCAGCACATGATGGAGATGATCTGCCAGGACAACTCCCCCGAGCAGGCGGCCAACGTCGCCTGCCTTCCAGGGCATAGTCGGGAAGTCCTTGGCCATGCCGGACATCCATTGGGGCTACGGATTCCCGATCGGCGGCGTGGCGGCCATGGACGCCGAGGAGGGCGTGATCTCTCCCGGCGGCATCGGTTTCGACATCAACTGCGGCGTGCGGCTGATCCGCACCAACCTGACCGAGGCCGACGTCCGGCCGAGGATCAAGGAGCTCGTGGACGTTATCTTCAAGAACGTCCCCGCGGGGGTGGGCTCCGAGGGCGTGGTGGACGTGGCCGCTCGCCAGATCGATGAGATCCTGAGGGACGGCGCGGAATGGGCGGTCCGGAACGGTTACGGATGGCAGGAGGACCTGCGCACCACCGAGGAAGGCGGGCGCATGGAAGGGGCCGACCCGAGCAAGGTCTCCGCCAAGGCGAAGCAGCGCGGCGTGCCCCAGGTCGGCTCATTGGGCTCTGGCAACCATTTCCTGGAGGTGGACCGGGTGGAGAAGGTGTACGACCAGGAGGCGGCGAAGGCCTTCGGCCTGTTCGAGGGCCAGGTCACCGTGACCATCCATTGCGGCTCGCGCGGCTGCGGGCACCAGATCGCCACCGACTACCTGCAGGTCATGGAGCGGGCGGTGAAGAACAACAACATGCTGCTGCCGGACCGGCAGTTGGCCTGCGCGCCCACCCACTCCAAGGAGGGCGAGGACTATTTCGCCGCCATGCAGTGCGGCGCCAACTATGCCTGGGCGAACCGGCAGATGATCATGCACTGGGTCAGGCAGGGCTTCGAGACCGTGTTCCGCCGCAAGGCCGAGGACATGGACATGCACCACGTATACGACGTGGCGCACAACATCGCCAAGGTGGAGGAGTACGACGTCGACGGCAAGCGCCGCAAGGTCTATGTGCACCGCAAGGGCGCGACCAGGGCCTTCCCCAAGGACCGGCGGGAGGTGCCGGAGCAGTATCGTGCCGTAGGGCAGCCGGTCATCATCCCCGGCGACATGGGCGCTGGCTCCTACGTCCTGGTGGGCCAGGAACAGGTCATGAAGGAGGCGTTCGGCTCGGCCTGCCATGGTGCGGGCAGGGTCATGTCCCGCGAGGCGGCCATCCGCAAGTACACCGTCAACGGCATCCGTCAGGACCTGGAGTCCCGCGGCATCTATGTCAAGGCCTCCACCAGGGACGGCATACTCGAGGAGGCGCCCGGCGCGTACAAGGACGTGGACGAGGTCGTCAAGGTCGTCCACGGTGCTGGGCCTGGCCCGTCCGGTGGTCAAGCTCACCCCGATCGGGGTCATGAAGGGCTGATCAGCCCAATACCACGATGACCAGGGAGAAGACGACGTAGACGGCCAGCAGCGCCGCTCCCCCGACCCTCGATATCGCTCCCCGGTAGCGCAACGCGGCCAACACCGCCACCAGCAGGCCGAATATCATTGCCAGCCCAAAGTACACGTCGAACAGGGCGAAGGCCACACCCGGATATCGCCGCCGCCGTCCCCGCCACCACCAAGGTGTTGAAAATAAGCGTTCCGAGCAGGTTGCCGATGGCGATGTCCTGCTGCTTCTCCCGGGCGGCGATTATGCTCACGGTTAACTCCGGGAGCACAGTGCCCACCGATACGACGGTGATGCCGATCACCAGGGTGCTGACGCCCAGTTGGGTGGCCAGGTCCACGGCCGAGCTCACGGTCAGCTCCGCCCCCAGTGCCAGGGCTCCGATGCTGATCACGATGAATGCGACACCCTTGAGCAGCACGCGCCGGTCCACCTTCCGCGCTCCTTCTCCTCCACATAGGCGCAACCGCGGAAACAGCGCCGCAAATATACCAGATACCCGATGAAGGCGACCAGCATCACCACCCCCTCCCATCGCTCCAGCTCTCCATCCGAGGCGAAGATGGCCATGAGACCGATGGCGAGGAGCGCGGCATAGGCCTCCCTCTTCACCGTGTCGAAACCGCATACGATCGGAAGGATGACGGCGAACACGCCCAGCACCAAGGTCAGGTTGTTGATGTTCGCCCCGATGACGTTCCCGATGGAAACCTGAGCCTCACCTTCCAATGCCGAGAAGACCGCGAGGAAGAGCTCGGGGGCGGAGGTGCCGAAGGCGACGATGGTGGCGCCGACCACCAGCGGGGTGAGGCCCAGCTCTGTGGCGGCGCTTGAGGCGCCGGATATGAGAAGCCGTCCCCCGACATAGATGATCGCACAGACCGACCAGTAGGACCAGATGGCTTCCCAGAGCACAGGGCGTAGTTAGCACAAGTGGGATATCATATTTTCTGCGCAGACCGTTAGCTCCCCGATCTCCATCCATCATCGCTTCCTCCGCAGGAATAGTACCGCACCTAACGTTATCACGACCACCCCAAGGATGGCGACGATCCAAAGAGGGTCGAACCCGGTCTCAGGTTCGTCCATCTGGGCCGGAGGTATCGACACAACCCCGATGTCCACCGGCTCCTCGCCCACCTCCACCTGGCGGAGCGTCTTGTCGTAACCGGGCTCTCGAAGGTCAATGTGACCGATCCCGGCTCCACTTGCAAAGTGAACAGTCCTTCGGTGTCGGTCATGGTCTGTCCACCGTCCTGCGACCTCACCGATCACCCCTGGTTTCCGCTCCCCGTTCTCGTCCACCACCATGCCAGAGACGTACAGCACCAATGGCTCCACGTCCTGCGTCGTGGCGTTCCCGCCGATGCCCTGGGCGTTGAAGGATTGCACCTTGTACACCCTTGTCAAGTCAACGTCGTCGAGGCCCATGGGCATGAGGTAGCTCGTGCTGGAGGTGGTGATCAGGAGCATGGGGCTGCCATCCGAGTAGGTGACATAGACCCGATATTGCACCGGTCCAGCGCCTCCGGTCTCCAGCGCCGCCTGCCAGCTCAATGTGATGGAGTTCGGCTCGACCGTCGCCACCAGGTCGCTCGGCGCCCCGGGCAGCCCGACCGGCGTGGCCGTCATCGGACCGCTGACCGGACCGATGCCGGCGGCGGTCCTCGCCTTGACCGTCACGGAGTAGGCGATGCCGTTGGTGAGCCCGGTGATGTTCAGGTCCAGCCCGGTGGTGGTGGCGTACTGCACCCCGTCCAGGTAGACGATGTAATCGATGACCGCGCTCCCGCCGTCATCGTCCGGCGCCGCCCAGGCCGCGTAGAGCCGGTGGTCGCCGGGGTTGAGGATGTAGACCTCCGGGGCGGAAGGCAGGGTGAGGGGCGAGCCCCGCACCACGTTCGACATCTTGCCATCGCCCACGGCGTTGATGGCACGGACCTTGTACGCATAAGTCTGGCCGTTCAGGACGGTCAGGTCCGCGTAGCTGTTGACCTTCAACTTCCCGATCTCGGTCCAGTTGCTCAGCCCGGGCCACTGCTTGTAAAGTATGTAACCAGTGACCGGCGATCCGCCGTTGTAGGGCGTGGACCAGGTCAGGTCGACCCGGTCGTCGCCCCACTCCGCCTTAAGGACCGGGGCGCCGGGTGCGGTGCGCTCGATCAGGGTGAGACCTTCGCTCTCATCGCTCAGGCCGGCCGCGTTGTGCGCCCTGCACCGTGAAGATGTAAGTGACCCCCAGCGAGAGCCCGGTGACATCGGCATAGGTGTCGGAGTAGACGGTCTGGCGCCTCGACTCCGTTGTGGTAGACCACGTAATAGTCGATGGCGCGCACCACCGTCCGAGCTGGCGCGTCCCAGCTCAGGTCGGCCATGCCTCCGCTCATGTTGCCCCTGCAGGCCCGAGGGGGCGCCTGGGACGGTGAAGACCGTCGAGGTGGCGTTCTCGCTCCGTGGTCCTTCCCCGTATGGATTGAAGGCGGAGACCTGGTAGGTGTACTCCACCCCGACGCTCAGTCCTGCGTCGACGTATGTCGTCTCCCAGACGGTGGCGATCAGCTCCCAGCCCGCCGATGCCGTTCCAACGGTAGACGTTATAGCCGTCGACCCCGACCAGCGTCCCGGTTGAGCGGGGGGCTCCAGCTAAGGACCATGGAGCTCTCCCCCGGATCTGGGCCAGGATATTGAGGCGGACCGGGCGGGCCGACGCAGATAGGCCAATGGGTATGGGTCGATGGAGCTCCCGGCCAGCGGATAGGGCTGGTCGACGTAACCATCCAGGTTCGGCGTCCGGGCCTGAGCCAGTCGGACCATAGGTTCCCGACCGTGGTCTGCGCCCCAGCCACCGTACCACAGGTTCGGTTAGACCGAATCGTACTCGTCATCGTAGGCCTGCGCCCTGCGCGGCGTCATAGGTCTCGTTGGAACCGTTGTTGCCGATGAACCGGTTCATGTAGATCGGTGTTGCCTGCCGCGTCCGGCCCAGGTTGATGCCTAGACCGGTGTTGTTGCCGAACAGGTTGAAGTGGACCAGGAACCCTTCGCAGCTAGCCATCTCCAGACCGATGTCGTTGTCGCTGACATTGTTGTAGATGAGGTGCATATGTCGGTGGAGCCGGCGAAGACACCGTAATGGCAGTCGTGGAAGGACGACCCGTTCACCGTGACCCAACTCGGTGTCGCTCTGCATGAGCAGCCCGGCCAGACAACCCGAGGCCTCCACCCGGTCGATGGTACCGTAGCTGCAACCGTAAAGGGCCAGCCCGGCGACGCTGTCGTTCAGGTAGCAGTCCTCCACGATGATGCCATCACAATCGATCACCTGCACGCGCGAAGCTGCAGTTGGAGATCTGCACCCCGCGCAGGACGGACGTCTCGGGACGTTCACCAGTATCAGCTGCCCCATGGTCCCGCTGATGGCCGACCCGAACCCATAGTTGCTGTAGAAGCGCAGCTGACCGCCATTGACGTAGTTCTCGCCCATGACGACGTTGCTGCCCAGGTCCACACCGTCACCGGGCATCAGAACCAAGGAGCAGCCTTGGAAGGCGTTATAGTCCAACTCGTTCCTCTCACCCCGCAACATCATGCCGTAGGAGGGAGAGCCGAAGCCCCAATTGGTGGTCCTTCCCCCGCTTCATCTGGTTGCCCATGATGCGGTTGTCGTCGCAGTCGAGGAATGCGGTCAGATAATCTCCCAAGGTGACGTTGGCCACGCTCTCGATCTGGTTGTACCAGAAATCGGAGTCGTGCCGTATCGATGCAGAACAGGGCACTGGTGCTGTTGAGGAAGGTGTTGGTGTTGACCGTGCAAGCGGTGGAACTCTCCACGAAGACCGAACCGGCCTCGAAGCTACAGTTGCCGCACCGTGGCAATTCTCGCCGTCTTCGATGCTGACGGAGGATCGATTGAACGTGCCCATCATGACGTTGACGAACTTGGCGTCCAACCCTTGACCCCCGTCCGTTGAAGCTGCAGTTCCAGATGTTGATCCCCAGGGTGGTGTTGGCGATGTAGATGGCAGTCCGTCCCGTCGATCGGTCCCCTTGCAGGTCCTGGATCATTATCGGGTCGAAGATACCGTTCATGTCCCCCGTACCCGACCAGTCATAGAGCCATTTCAGCGCCAAAAGCTCACCGTCGCTGTCGATGTGCAGGGGCAGCACGTCGGCTCGCGGACCCTGGAGTGAGCGCCACCTCGACGCTGCTCGGACCCACCCCCTCGGAGTTGATGGCGCGTCACATTGTAGTAGTAAGATGGTCCCGTCCACCACCGTGTCGTCCAGGAAGTACTGGTTCCGATACCGTGCCGACCAGGTCCTTGGTCCCTCCGGGTGAGTCGGAGCGATAGACCGCATAGCTCTCCGCCACCATGGCCCTGTCCCAGAACAGCGCGACCTTGCCCGACTCCACCTTGCCCTCCAACCGGTCACCTGTCCGGGCACGGGCAGCGTCGAAGCTCAAGGCGCTGAAGTATATGCCCGCCGAGCATCGGGTTGAAGTAGTATCCCGACGTCCAGGTGCGTTCCACATGGAAGTTGCAGAACTGCCCGGACCAGATGTAATAGGCGTTCTCATGGACCGAGGCGGTCATGTCGTCGTAGTAGGCGGCCCGAAGCACCGGGTCGCTCTCGTGCGCCGCCGCCCGGCAGATGTCGGTGAGGGTGGAGTTGGCCAGCCCGCACTTCTGTGCGATAGGTGCCGTCCTGGTCGATGAATGGGCTGACATAATCGTCCGGATCGGCGTAGTCCGGTGCCCAGCCCAGGAAGAAGATGGGGAGGCCGTAGATTTCTCTGCGCATCCAGATAACTGGGCCATTCCATTGCCAGGACCGTGACGTTTATCTCGCCCTGGACCAGGCCCAGGTCGCTTAGTGACTCCAGGTTCTCCTTCAGTATGGTGCATTGCAACTCCCGTGACACACTCCCCTGATTGCAGGCCAGGGTGATCCTGAAGCCGCGCTCCCCCCAGGTGTCGCCCTGACCGGTGGAGGCGCTGTTCAGGTATGACGCGGCCAGGACCAGGTCCTTCTGGTAGGTGGGGGCGGTCGGGTCGTGGTATGCCATGCCCTGAGGTATGATGCCGTTCAATGGCAGGCCGTTGCCTGCTAGATAGTCGTCGATGAACCTCTGCTCATCGTAGGCATAGGCGAAGGCCAGGCGCACCTCGCGGGAGGAGAAGAAATCGGCCGGTATGGTGTCGGAGCCCGCCCCCGGGTTGTATGCCATATCGATCTGCTGGTTGAGGCCGAGCATGGCGATCTCCAGGTCAGGCTGTCCCTTCACCACCCTCACGTTCGGGTCGGAGGACACCTGGGCCTCCTCCGAGGCAGGGAGGTAGATGCTGTCGGCATCCCCGTTCTGGAGCATCATCAACCGCGTGCCGTACGTCGTTGACCATCTTGATGGACACCCTCTCGATCGATGCCGGGCCATCCCAGTACTCACTATGTGCTCCTCAGGTTGACGTAATTGTTGAGCTCCATGGATTCCAACCAGATAAGGGCCGGTGCCGCAGCAGTGATCCTCATCCAGGCGTTCTGCTCCCCCAGGACTATCCCGCCGTTCGCTTCCACGAAGCTCTTGGAGACCACTGAGCACACCGTGTAGGCGAGTATGGAAAGGAAGCCGGGATAGGGAGCGGTCAGGTTGAACTGGACCGTGTCGATGTCCGGGGCCCAGATGGCCATGGAGCAGTTCTCCTCCGGGATGTAGCTGGTGAAGGGGTCGGTGCCATCGTAGCGGTAGTAGTCGGGTATCAGCGTCTGACCCAACATCCAGGCTGGGCTGTTCGTATCGTTGATCATGAGGACCCTCTTCATGGAGTAGACCACATCCTCCGAGGTCATGGTCTCGCCGTTGTGGAACTTGACCTCGCTCCGAAGATGGAAGGTGTAGGTCAGACCATCGGGGCTTATCCCCCCGTTCTCGATGGCTCGGCACCTCCGTGGCCAGCATCGGTATCAGCTCGGTGGTGCTGGGACCCATCGTACCATACCAAGGTCTCGTAGACGTTCTGGATGACCTCCTGTCCGGCCGTGTCGTAATCGACGGCCGGGTCCAACGTGTCCGGAGAACCGATCGTCGCGACGACATAGGTCTCAAAGGTCGAATCGGAGCTCGCGGACGGAACCACAAGCACCGATGCAAGCATTATCGCTATTACGACAATTGACGCTAAAGTCCTCCCCACGGATAAACACCCCTCAAGGTTTTGTGAAAGAGCTGCCTGAACCATCATAAAACTTTGCTAGGTCCTTTCTTCATGTGGACTGGAGGTCGTGCGCCCTTGGCACCAAAGGTCATGGCATTGGGAGAGGCGACCGCGAGTTCTACCGAGGGGGCCTATGATCGCCTCACTCATTGGAGCCTTTTTGACGATAGGGATGAGGTACGGTCTACTGGAACAGGACGCGCTCCGTGGCCTTGCGCACCCGTTCGCGGTGGCGCTCGGGGGCGGACACCATCACCGCCCAATCGTGCACCCCCCGGCTCTGGATGGCCTTGGCCAAGGGCGAGTAGCGGGACAGCGGTCGCACCCGGTCCTCGTCCAGTATCGGCACCTCGGTCTTGCCCGGCCTCGGTTCGGTGAGCAGCATCTCCCGCGAAGGCATGTCCACGATGACGTCGGCATGGTCCACCCCGGCCCGGTCGGCGATCTCCCGCTCCTTCGCCTTGCGCCTTTCGTAGTCGGTCAGCTTGGCCAGGTCCTCCAGCTGTTCCTCCTCCAGGTCGTTGATGTACAACGAGAAGGAACGTTTGTAGAGCTGGCGGTACTTGAGCTGGGTCATGATGCGCGCCGCCTTGCCGCCCTCGGCCGCCAACCTCTCCGACAGCGACGCGTCCGTGTCCCGATGGATGGTCTCGATGGTGCGGTCGCTGGCCTGCTCCACCGCCTTGCAGAGCATCATCTCGGCGATGCGCACCGTCTTGTGGAAGTAGACCGAGGTGTACATGAGCGACCGGGCCACCATCAGGCCCTCCACCGCCACCAGGCCGTTCTTCCGGATGGTGACGTCGCCGTGATGCAAGGTCATGGTGTCGATGAGCCGGTCCAGGTCGATGGCGCCATGGGCCACCCCGGTGTAATGCGCGTCCCGCAGGAGGTAGTCCATCTGGTCCGCGTCCACCGGGCCGTGGATGATCTGCCTGAGATAGTGTCGCTGGTTGAAATGCCCCTGGCCGTTGTCCTGGCTCAGGGTGCTCTGGCCGATGGGTATGCTCTCCACCGGGGAGACGATGATGTCCGAGACCAGATGCGGGTCGATGCCTTCGTCGCTCAACCGCTCCCCGATGGTCGGCATGGTCCCGATCACCCTCTCCTCCTCGGGGCTGAGCACCTTCAGGTCGCCATGGATCATGGCCCGGCCGACCTCGGTGTGGTCCAGACCGGTGCGGTGCTCCAGCACCTCCTCCAAGGTGTGCGAGTAAGGGGAGTGCCCGATGTCGTGCAACAGGGCGGCGGACAGCACCAACGATCTCTCGTCCGCGCTGAGGCCCAGGGCGTCCGCCATCTTGCCGGCGACGCAGAACGCGCCCGAGGGAATGCTCCCAGCGGGTATGGTGCGCCCCCGGGAACACCAGATAGGCCAGGCCGAGCTGGTGCACGCCGTGCAGCCTCTGCAGCTCCGGCCGATGCATCAGGTCCACGAAGACGCCCTCCACCCTGACGGAACCGTGCACGCTGTCGTGGATGACCTTGAAATCTGGCACGATGACAAAATGGAATTATTATTATTTAAAACACATTTAATACAAGTTGTGTTGGATGATCCGATGCGCGATGGTCAAGATGAACGGCAAAGATGCTAAAATGAATGTCACCAGGCCCGGCCAGCGAGCCTGGATTAGTAGGAACGAAGCGAAGGGTTTACTCGTATCCGCCCTTCATCTTGTGCCGGTCCACGCGGATGCCGCTGGGCGTGACCACGATGAGGTTGTTGCCGATGGCCGCCACGTCCCCGTTGGTGTCGCGGGCCACGTTCTTCAGCTCGTTGGTGACGCGCTTCAGGTCGTTGGTGTCGTTCGCCATGTTGGTGTAATCGATGAGCACGATGTCGCCGTTGTAAACAGGCTGGGACACCTTGGCCACGTCCTCGTAGCGGTAGATCTCGGCGATCTTGACGCTGCATCCGGACATGGAGCCCTCATCCTGGACATATAGAGCGCCAAGGTCGATATATTGGTCCGTCTCGACCGGTGTCACTTCATCCTTGCCTTTCCTAGCAGACTTCTTTAGCAGTGGCATGAGCATCCCTCTGATTGCACCGTGTAAGCACATCTTCGCTTATTAATATTTCGAGGGAAGGATGGAACGGAGCTAGATGCTGGATAAGTGCTTTTTTTATTTTATAATACTATGGTATATAATATTAAAATCGCCTCTGCCAACGAAATATTATAAGAATTAGGTTAATAATATTAGACCGCCGAGATGCGCAGGTTGAGGTTGAGGCTCTGCACCTCGTTCATGACCGCCTCGGCGATGCGCTCCTCCGCCGTCGTGCCGGCATAGTCCTCCATGTGCTCGGGGGGCGTAGGCAATGCGGGCGCCCCGTCCTGGTAGAGCAGGAACCACAGCTTGTACTGGCCGGTGAGGTTGAAGGAGAACCGGTAGGGGAGCTCCCATTGCGGGGTCCAGTTGCCCTCCAGGTCGACCGGCACGCTCTCCAGCTGAACGAAGAAGCTGTCGACGTAGTACATGTGGTTGACGTCAAGGGTCTCGTTGATGAGCGTGGCGTTGACCAGCCATACCTCCACGGTATAGTTCACGTCCCGCTGCTCGTGGTTCACTATCCCCACGATGACCTCGCCCTCCTCCCCGACCGTGAGGTTGTTGGGATAACCGCTAGCCGTGCCGTCCGGTCCGAGGATGTAGAACTCGGTGAAGGCCTCGCCGGGGCGGGGCACCGCCACCACGTAGATCAGGGCGGAGACGGCCAGGACGATGCTGACCACCAGGATGATGGTCAGGGCCTTGTCCGCGCCCTTCTCGGCCTTGAAGGAGGCCGTCAATGACCTGTATGTGGCGCCGATGTCGAACGGGAGGTAGGGTTCCTTGGACCTCTGCCTCCGG